>NZ_CAJTXD010000013.1 GCF_910580175.1 uncultured Alistipes sp. | reverse complement strand
AGCGTAAAAACGCTCCTTTCTATTTGTTCCAGTCAAGTACTCCGGTTATTTCGCTTTCACACAACGCACCTGCATGCCGTTGGCTCGCCCCATGGGGCGACCGTTTCGCACACCGCTTTGCGCCGCATCGTCGATCTTGAACCAGAAGCAAAATGCGGACGCCATCGTCTCGGCAGCATCGGCCGTCCAATAATAACCGACCCAAGGTTGCATTTCGACAGCACGCGTCAGCAGCGATTCGTCGAAATAATTGTGGATCGAAGCATCGCGCCAACTGCGTCGGCCGGCAGCCATGAAAAGCCCTTCGGCCGTACCGCCGGTCAGCGTCCATCCGAATTTTTCTGCATAATCCTTTGCAGCCGCAGCATCCAGATTTTCCTTGATCTCAAGGTTGTCGAACGCCGCAGCAGGTGCTACCCGCCAACCGTAGGGGCAGGGATCGTTGTCGCCCGTCCAACCATTCGAAGCGGTGCCTTGCAACCAATCGGCATCCTTCCCGCCGACCGTGATGAACGTCGTGGGGTTCTTCGCAGCATATTCCGCCGTGCCGGTCTCTGCATCGGAGACCACGGTTTGCATATAGACGCTCGCGCCGCTGCCATTGTACATTGAGGCCGAAGCGCCTGCGGCAGCATTGTAAGTCAACGGGCCGACAAACGGATCTTTGCGTCCCCATTGATAGAAGAGACCGTAGGAGGAGAGGATTTCGTTGTTGGTCGAATTAGCATTGGCCCGCGCACCAAGATTGCGGCTCATCATCGTATGCCCGTTCAATTCAAGCGGAGCGCTCTCGGGGTCGTAGTCCGACACCCAAACATGCCAGCTCCAAAGCAGGTTGCCGTTTGTGTCGTAGGCTCCGATCAATGCGTTTCCCTCCTTGATTTTGGTATTGGCACTGCTGTCGCTTCCGACATAGAACGACGCTTTGCCGTCGATCAAGTAGAGGTGCTGCACAAGCGATGCGGCCGACTGCCAGATAACATCCACACGAGCCGTAGCCAACGGCGCCGACCCGCAGCCTTTGTGCATGGCGTCGAACATATAGTTCGTCTCCTTCAGATTCGCCAGATAACTGTTGGCGGGTTTGTCGCTGAAATCGACCGTTTTCGCAAGTCCGACGAAAAGCGTTGCCGAAGCGACCGAACCGCCGCCGTTGACCGAGGCGCTCAGCACGACCGATCCCGAAGTTTCGGTCTCGTCATCCGATTGCGCAGGTGCGGTCACGTTGACCGTCATGGCTGTGCGATCTACTGAAACTTCCCAGCCTGCGGGCGACGAAGTGATGGCAAGCGTCTGGAACTGAACATTGTCCGCCGAAAATCCGATCGACGCATGCTGCCCCGGATCAAAATATGCCGCAGAACGATCGAACGAAATATTGCCCGTTTCCTTATCTTTGCTGCAAGCCCCGGTCAGAACCGCTGCGATAGAGATCATCGCCATCGCCGCTGCTTTTGCCAATCCTTTCATACTATCCGTCTTCAAAATTATTTGCAAAGGTACCAAAAAACGGGTATAATCCTACAAAGCGTTTTCGATAAATTGCATTTGGGAATAATTATTGTCTCCGCCTGGACAACTAACGCATCAACGGTACGAATAGTATGCTGGAAATGAAAAACGAGTCGGAACCGACGCCTGAAGGCGGAGGCATATCCATTACGATCGCCGAAAAAGGGCCTTATCTGGTCTATGGGCGTCCGCCTTTCTGCGAACAATTCATCATGCCCGATCCGGACAACGAAAGCTGGTATTTCCAGGAGGGCAAACATTTCTCCACCGAATCGGAACCGACGGCCTTATGCCGTTGCGGGGCCTCGCAACGCAAACCCTATTGCGACGGCGCCCATGTCCGTGCCCGATGGAATCCGGAACTTACGGCATCCGACAAGCCGTTGCAGGAGGAGGCCGAAACGATCGAGGGCGGCACCCTGCGCATGAGCGACAATCCCAAATATTGCATGTTCGCCCGATTCTGCCATCCCTATGGCGATGCGTGGACGCTTACCGAGCAGTCGGACGATCCCGAAGCCCGCCGGCTGGCCATCCGCGAGGCGTCGATGTGCCCGAGCGGCCGGCTCACGGCATGGGACAAGCAGTCGGGCAAGCCGTTCGAATTCCATTTCGAACCCAGCCTGGGACTGATCGAAGACATCGCCATCGGAGCGAGCGGCGGCTTATGGCTGCGGGGCGGCATCGTGCTGCGCCGCGCCGACGGACGGACTTACGAAACCCGCAACCGGGTGGTGGTGTGCCGTTGCGGTCAATCAGCCTACAAGCCCTATTGCGACGGCACGCATGCGGCCATCAAGTGGCGCGACGAATTGCAAGGCGATCCCGTGGGCGAAACTTTGCCGGAAGAAGTTTATTGACATTGCTTGGTTTCGGTGCAGGAGTCAAGGATGCTGCCATGAATATCCAAGAGCCGGCTTC
>NZ_CAJTXD010000012.1:2855-3065 GCF_910580175.1 uncultured Alistipes sp. | reverse complement strand
CGGCAGGCGATCGTACTGCGCATCGCTGACCGGTTCGAGCCACTCGGTGGAACCGTTCTCGCCCGCAATCTCGAAAGCGAGGTGGGCGAACCAACTGTCGGCCGCCGCGCCGTGCCAGTGTTTGACGCCGGCGGGAATGTGGATGACCGTTCCGGGCAGAATCTCTACTGCCGGTTGGCCCGCTTCCTGATACCAACCCCGTCCGGCCAC
>NZ_CAJTXD010000012.1:1627-2845 GCF_910580175.1 uncultured Alistipes sp. | reverse complement strand
GCATCTGACCTCCGCCTTTCGTGGCTTTATGGATGTGCCAGTTGTTGCGGCAGCGAGGCTCGAAGGTGACGTTGGATATGTTCACCTGCTCCCGCGAAACCGGTGCGAGGTAACTGTTGCCGATGAAATATCGTGCATACGCCGTGTTGGGTTCGCCGATGGGGAAAATCATTTCACGTTGGAAGGCCGCTTTGGTATCCTCGTCGGTCGTCTCCTCGGCCCATACGTCTTTAGCAAGGCGGAATGCCGCCCATGCTTTCGGCCAACCCGCGTAAAAACCGATATGCATGATGATTTCGGCGATCTCGGTGCGGGTGATGCCGTTGTTCTTCGCCGATTGCAAATGATATGTCAGCGAGTTGTCCGTAATGCCTTGACTGATGAGTGAAGTAATCGTCACCAGGCTGCGGTCACGAAGACCGAGCTCGTCGGTGCGGCTCCACACCTCGCCGAAGAGGACATCGTCGTTGAGTTCGGCGAACTTGGGTGCGAACTCGGTCTGTACTGTTTTTTCTCTCTTTTCCTGTGCCATACAATTCACTGTGCCGATGCAACATGTTGCCAATAAAAGCATGCAGTTTCGGATCGTCCGGAGGGGATGCGACCGCCGATCTCTGCGTAGGGGCTCCATTACGCTATCGTTTTCCCCATTTCGTAGGCGCGGACCAGGGCGGGGTGCCCTTTCGTTTCGCCCGGTTTGGTGACGCCGCCGGCGAACACCGTTCCCGCGAGGCACGCCTTCCCGAAACAGTCGATCCATCCCGTAAGGCCTGCTACGGCACGTTCCGGGACATGCGCACCCTCTTCCGCCGCACTGGTCAGCATGTAGATGTCGCGGAAACGGTAGCCGGACGGATAGAGCGGATTGGCGCGGTCGAGCAGTGTCTTGAGCTGCCCGCACATCTCGTAATAGTAGATGGGGGAGGCGAATGCGAGGACATCGGCGTCGTGCATTTTCGCCACGATTGCAGGCGCATCGTCGGCGATGACACACCGTTGCGTTTGCTGGCAGGCCAGACAGCCTTTGCAAAAGCGGATCTCTTTCTCTTTGAGCGTGATCTTTTCCACTTCGTTGCCGGCCTCGGCCGCTCCGCGGATGAAGGCATCGGCCAGGGCTTCCGAGTTGCTTCCCGGGCGTAGGCTCGACGATATGACCAATACTTTTTTCATGGGATTATTGTTTGAGGTTCGTATCATGGTTCGTGCGGATGGTTTTGA
>NZ_CAJTXD010000012.1:282-1617 GCF_910580175.1 uncultured Alistipes sp. | reverse complement strand
GGGCCGGATTGCCCGCCACGACCGTCAGGGGAGGGACCTCTTTCGTCACGACGCTGTTGGCGCCGACGATGCAGCCGTAGCCGAGTTTGACGCCGGGCAGAATCGTCGAATTGATCCCGATCCAGACCTTGTCTTCGATTACGATCGGCTTGCAGTAGGTGGCGCTGCGGTTCTCGGGATTCTCGTCGTGGTTGATGGTGATCAGGTTCACTTTCGGCCCGATGAATACGCCATTGCCTATGGTGATGCCGCCGCGGCCGAAAAAGGTACAGCACTGCTGGATGAAGCATGCTTCGCCGATGCGGACCGGTTTGCCGTAGTCGATGTAGAACGGGGGCAGGAGGGTGGTGCTCTGCGGCAGCGGTTTGTCGAGGATGTCGGCCATCAGTTCGTGCACCTCTTCCGGAGTGCGGACCCCCGTGTTCAGTTCCGTCGCCTTGCGGATGGTGGCGAAAATATCCTCTATCAGTTCGTCGTAGCCAGGGTCGGCAGGCGATACCGTTTCGCCGCCGAGATCCCTTCGGAAAATGTCGTTCATTGCCTTTGTCTTTTGTCGCAAAGGTACGACGGCT
The DNA here is from genome assembly GCF_910580175.1 of uncultured Alistipes sp. Classification (GTDB taxonomy): domain Bacteria; phylum Bacteroidota; class Bacteroidia; order Bacteroidales; family Rikenellaceae; genus Alistipes. The sequence continues at coordinate 1,045 of NZ_CAJTXD010000012.1, read as the reverse complement.
GGAACGATCGGACGTTGCTGTCGGGCTCAAATGAGATTGTTCAAAAGCTCAACGGGAATTTTTTCGGGGCCGCATCGGAAGAGTGTCCGGGCCGCGAGTGCATGCAAATGCCTCGTATCACGGTCGGGATGCGAGGTGCGGCATCGGGCGGTACTCGGCTTCGTCCCTATACCGAGGCGGCGCTGGGCGATATGCCGTACTGTTTCTTGAATGCGGTCGAGAAGTGCGACGGGTTTTTGAATCCGACTTCGGCATAGACATCCGTCACCTTTTTGCCGCCCTCCTTCAGTTTGGCGTAGGCCACTTCGAGTCGCTTGCGTATCAACCACTTTTCCGGCGTGAGTTCGCTGATCTTCCTGAAATCCCGTTTGAATGTGGCGAGGCTGCGTCCGGTGTAGTGTGCCAGTTCCTCCATCGTGAACTCATACATGTAGTTGGCGTTCATGAACTCCAGAATATCGATCTTCCACCGTTCGTTGAAATCGAAAAGGGTGGGGGCGAATCGTTCGTCGATATGCAGCAAGGCGAGCAATCCCTCCTGCAGTTTCAGGTTCATGAAGTCGTCGTTGGGTTTCACTTCGGGGTCGAAATAGGGCGTCATGGAGCCGAAAAGGCTGGCCAGTTCCACCGTCGGGGGCAGTTTCATCACCCCTGCATCGAGTTTCGGCGTGGCGGCAGGCAGGCTGCGCTGTTCCAGTTTGCCGTACATCTCGCGCAGGAACCGTCGGGTGAACATCAGGAAGATGCCGCAGTAGCGTTCCCC
>NZ_CAJTXD010000012.1:0-218 GCF_910580175.1 uncultured Alistipes sp. | reverse complement strand
GTGATGTGGAGGTCGCGCGGAATGAAGACGCATTCGCCTTTCCCGACGCGGATCTCCTCCGTGCCGTTGTCGAGCACCATCTCACCCGAGTAGACGTAGTTGAGAGCGTATTCGCGGGAACGATGGATGCAGCCGCCCAGATCGTCGTAATAGAAACTGAAGAAGACATCGTTGTAATTGAAGATGAGTTTCATCGGAGTCGTCCGCTCCGCATCCTG
>NZ_CAJTXD010000011.1:808-3097 GCF_910580175.1 uncultured Alistipes sp. | reverse complement strand
CGTGGTGCGACGCCCACTCGGCTTCTGCTTCGCCCCGGATGTAGGGGATGACGCTTCGACTGAAATAGAGAGCGTAGCCGTCGCGAGAGAGGGCTATTTTCGGAGAGTTGGGGTTGAAGATGTCGTCGCCCGGCTTCATGGGGTAGGCCAGGGTGGCGATGTGTGCTCCGGGATCGTCGAAGGCTGCCCGCAGGCTGGTCAGGTGCTCTTCCGAGATGAACGGCTCGTCGCCCTGAACGTTGATTACCACGTCGAACGACATGCCCGTCGCGGCACTGTATTTTTCGAGCGCTTCGGCACAGCGGTCGGTGCCGCTGCGATGCTCGGTCGAGGTCATGACCGCCTGTCCGCCGAAACTTTCGACGGCCCGTGCGATGCGTTCGTCGTCGGTGGCGACGCAGCAGTGGTCGAATACCTTTGCCGTGCGTTCGTATACGTGTTGTATCATGGGTTTGCCCTGGATGTCGGCGAGCGGTTTCCCGGGAAACCGCGTGGAGGCGTAGCGTGCCGGAATGATGGCTATGAATTTCATGCGGTTCGGTTTTTTGGAACAGACAAATATACGTTTTTTCGGGCGGCGCTGCGGGTTTTTTGTAAATTTGCGGGACAATGCGGAGATCGAAGGAATATTATGCGGACCTTTTTGCCCGGTTGGGCGAACGGCTCGAGGGATTCGGTACCACGGCGGTAGCGGAGGCTGCCGTGGCGGCCAATCCTTGGTTTACGCTTTCCGACGTACGGTTCGCCGTCGACGCCTTGCGCCGCAGCATGCTGGACGCGGAGGTGCTGAAAGAGTGGTTGGCGCGATACGAAACGGTCGGGAGACCTTGCGGCCGCCGGGTGGCGGTGATCATGGCCGGCAATATTCCGTTGGTGGGATTTGCCGACCTGCTGTATGTCGTGGCGTCGGGGAATATTCCGTTCGTCAAACCTTCGTCCAAAGATTCGGTGCTGATGGCGTATGTCGTCGGACTGCTGCGCGAGCTGGCGCCCGGGGTGCCGGTGGAACATTATGTGCCGGGAGGGCGTTACGATGCGGCGATCGCTACCGGTAGCGACAATACGGGCCGCTATTTTCACGCTCTTTTCGATGGTATTCCTTCCCTTATCCGGGGCAGTCGCGGGTCGGTAGCTCTTCTTACGGGCGACGAAACCGAAGACGAGTTGCGGTCGCTGGGGCGGGATATGTTCCGTTACAGCGGACTCGGATGCCGCAACGTCGGCCTGGTCTTCGTGCCGCAGGCCTGCGACCTCGACCGTTTTGCACGGACGGTCGCTCCGGCGCGTGAAGAGGTCAACCCCAAATACTACAACAACTATCGCAGCCTGCGGGCCCAGCTTCGTGCGTCGGGTGCCCCCTTTTGCGACGGCGGAACGTTCGTCGTGACCGAAGGGGAACAGTTTCCCGTTGCGCTCAGCAACATCGTGGCGTACCGTTACGGGAGGGTAGAGGAGGCGTATGCCTGGTTGAAGGAGCACGACGGCAAGGTGCAGTGCGTGGTGGGGCGCGATGCGCTTCATCCCAGAGCGGTCGGTTTCGGAGAGGGACAAACGCCCCGGCCCTGGGATTATCCCGACGGACGGGATGTCATGGAATTTCTCGCCTCCGTTTCCCCCGCCGAAACGGACCACGGAACGACGGAATTATAAACATCTATATATTATAATCGCGTATGGTTTTCAAATTGAGGATGCTCGGCAGTGAGTCCGACGATTTTGTCCGGGAATATGAGGTCGCGGATGCGACCGACCTGTTGCAGTTGCACGATCTGATCTGTGAGGATCTCGGTTACGATCCCTTCAACTTCAGTTCGTTCTTTGCGGCCGATTCCGGGTGGAACAAGCTGCAGGAGTATACCCTGGAGGATATGCAGGATTGCGATGCCGGCATCGCCGCATTGCCGATGGAAGCGGTGAGGCTGAGCGATGTGTTGGCTGCCGGAATATCGCGGTTGATATTCGTTTTCGATATGCTTTCCGCCCGCGAGCTTTTCCTGGAGGTGATCGATTTCAAACAGGAGGCCGCCGGGGCGGTTTATCCCCGCGTCGTGTTGTCGGCGGGAACGCCGCCCGCACAGGCGGAGGGAGGATTGGAGGCGGACGAGAACGATCCTTTCAGCGACATGATGGAGGAGTTCGCCGATTTCGAGGGGATGGAAGACGACGGATTCGGCGATGACTTCTAAGAAAGGGACCCTGGTGGTCGTGGTGGGACCCACCGGTTCGGGTAAGACCGACGTCGCCGTAGAGCTTGCGAAGCACTTGCGGGCGCCGATTCTCTCTACCGAC
>NZ_CAJTXD010000011.1:0-798 GCF_910580175.1 uncultured Alistipes sp. | reverse complement strand
TTCCGCGGAATGGCCGTCGGAACCGCGCAGCCTTCGGCGGAGCAGTTGGCTGCCGTACCGCATTATTTCATCGCCGACCGGGAAGTGTCCGACGATTATAATGCCGGCCGTTTCGAGGCGGAGGCATTGGTGTTGCTCGATCGCTTGTTCGGGGAACACGATTATGTGCTGGCTGTCGGCGGTTCCGGGCTTTATGTCGATGCGTTGTGTCGCGGGTTCGATGCGTTGCCGCCCACCGATCCGGCGTTGAGAGGGCGACTGGAGGCCCGTTTGCGCGACGAGGGACTCGGCACGTTGCTCGAAGAGTTGCGCCGGCTCGACCCGATTTATTATGAATCGGTGGACCGCGACAATCCCGCGCGGGTGGTGCGTGCCGTGGAGGTGTGCCTGCAAACGGGACGTCCGTATTCGGAACAACGGTCCGGAGAATCTCGGGAACGACCGTTCCGAATCGTGAAGATAGGAATCGAAACTCCGCGCGAGGAGCTTTACGAACGGATCGATTGTCGGGTGGACGGCATGCTCGAGGCGGGACTTGAAGAAGAAGCACGCCGACTCTATCCGTTGCGCGGATTGAATGCGTTGATGACGGTAGGCTATCGTGAAATGTTCGAATATTTCGACGGTAAAATACCATATGAAGAAGCAGTTAGGCTTATTAAACGCAATTCGCGCCGGTATGCCAAACGGCAGATGACCTGGTTCCGCAGGGATGCCGATATTGCCTGGATGAAGAGGGATGAAATAAAAAAGATGAAAATTTTTTGCGAAAGTTTTGCAGATTAAGAAATGTTGCCT
>NZ_CAJTXD010000010.1 GCF_910580175.1 uncultured Alistipes sp. | reverse complement strand
AAACAACCGATTTTTACTTCGACTTCATTTTATCGTTCGAGGTGTAAAATTTGCCGCTTATTTACAACACACAGCAATTGAGGTGTAAAAAAGTGTAAAGAAATTTTTCTATCTTTGCACGGAACGTTTTCGATAAGCCGAGCGCAGAGCCGAACGCAATTCGTGCTATGCCGAGGGAGAAAACCTGCAAAAAATTGAACCTAAAACCTCGACCGCATGGAAATTAAGATTCGGCAGAAACCGCAGCGCTCGACGGGCAAGACCTCGTTGGTGCTGGAATACTATTACGGGTACACCCGCGACGATGAAGGGCGCATCAAGCATCGCCGTAAATTCGAGACCCTCGAATACTACCTCTACACCGACCCGAAAAACAAATTGGAGCGCGACCACAACAAGGTCAACCTCGAAATGGCCGAGAAGGTCAAGGCCAAACGGCTGCTCGCCGAGCAGAACGAGCAATACGGCTTCGCCGTAAAATATAAGATCCGCACCAACCTCGTCGAATACATCAAGGGATTGATAGAACAGCGCAAGGAGTCGCCGGGGAACTGGGGCAACTGGGACAGCGCCCTGAAACACCTCATCGCCTACGCCGGAACGAATACGACGCTCGAGATGGTCGACAAGAAGTTCGTCGAGGGGTTCAAAACCTATCTGGCGAAGCAGGCCAAGACCAAAAGCGGCACAGCTCTTTCGACGAACAGCCAAAGCAGCTATTTCCTCAAACTCAAAGCCGCGCTGAACCAAGCAGTCGAGGACGGCATCATCCCCCACTCGCCCGCCATGTCGGTCAAGCCTGCGCATGTCGAGGACGTACACCGCGAATACCTGACTTTCGACGAATTGCAGCGCCTCGCCAAAACGGCGTGTCCGTATCCCGTACTGAAAGACGCGTTCCTCTTCTCGTGCCTGACCGGCATGCGCTGGAGCGACATCAACAAACTGACGTGGGCCGAGGTGCAGGAGTTCGACGGCGGCACGCGCATCGTCTTCCGGCAGAAAAAGACCAAAGGACTGGAATACCTCGACATTACCGACCAAGCCGTGCGCTACATGGGCCAGCGCGGCAAGGCCGACGAGCGGGTCTTCGCCGGGCTGAAATACTCCGCATGGCACAACCTCGCCCTGCGCGAGTGGTGTCTGAAAGCGGGCATTACGAAACATATTACGTTCCACTGCGGACGGCACACGTTCGCTGTGCTGCAACTCTCGCTCGGCACGGAAATTTACACCGTGTCGAAGCTCCTCGGCCACCGCGAACTGAAAACGACGCAGGTCTATGCGCAGATTATGGATGCGAAGAAGCGCGAAGCGGTGAACCGGATTCCGGAATTATAACTATCTTTATGCTATGGAGAACGAAATGTTGATATATCGCTCGGCCGACGGGAGCATCAAAATAGACGTCCGCATGGGCGAAGAGACCGTCTGGCTGACCCAAGACCAGATGGCGGCGCTGTTCGGAAAAGCCAAATCCACCATCAACGAACACTTGAAAAACATCTTTTCCGAGGGTGAGCTGGTCGCCGATTCAGTTATTCGGAATTTCCGAACAACTGCCTCAGACGGCAAAAGCTACGATACGAACTACTACAACCTCGACGTGATTATTTCGGTCGGCTACCGCGTAAAATCGCACCAAGGCACCCAGTTCCGCATCTGGGCGACGCAGGTGCTGCGCGAGTACCTTATCAAAGGATTCGCGCTGAACGACGAACGGATGAAGTCGGGCAAGTCGATGAACTATTTCGACGAGTTGCAGGAGCGCATCCGCGAAATCCGCCTTTCGGAACGGGTCTTCTACCAAAAGGTCAAGGACATCTACACGACGAGCATCGACTACGACCCGAAAGCCGAAAAGACGGTCGAGTTTTTCAAAATCGTGCAGAACAAACTGCTGTGGGCCATCAGCAGCCATACGGCAGCCGAACTGGTCGCCCGCCGCGCCGATGCCCGCCTGCCGATGATGGGCATGACCTCCTGCGACAAGAGCGACCCGCGGCGCATTACCAAAGCCGATGCCGCAACTGCCAAGAACTACCTGACCGAAGACGAGATGAAAGACCTCGGACTGCTGGTCGAACAATATCTCGCATTCGCCGAAAGTCAGGCGCGGCGACAGGTGCCCATGTATATGGCCGACTGGATCAAGAAGCTGAACGATATTCTGGTCATCAACGGGCGCGAACTGCTCGAACATGCCGGGCAAATCAGCCGCAAGGTCGCCGAAAGCATCGCGGCCCAACAGCTCGATGCCTACAAGGGGCGCTTGCGCGAAGAGGAGCGCCGCGCGAGTCTTGCCGAACTCGAAGCCGACCTGCAAGCCGCTGCCAAGAATCAGCCATGACCCGCATCGAATACATACGCATGTCGCACCGGCGCACCAACCGCAAAATCCGCGAGCGGTTGCAGGCCGTTCGCACCCGATTGGATGCCAAGAGCCGATGGCTCGGCGGTGCATGGCAGGCGGTCGCATGGGTGTTGTACGGAGCGGTCAGCGTGGTAAGCTGGCTGGCATTCGCCGAAGCTATGTTCAAGGACAACCGTTTTTCGCTGCACTACATGGAGTGCGAAATCGAACATCGCAACCTGTCCGCCGCCGAAGCTCGCCGATACCTCGCCGACAAAAAGCAGGAGTACGACCGTTGGCTGGCCTACGGTTCAATCTCAGCCAAGGAGCAGCGCCGCATCGACAAGACGTTCGAGTATCTTTCCGCCCGTTATCCGGCGGATACACTTTCGAACGAACTGCTGACTCAAATCGCCGAAGTCCGATCTACCGTTACCGAAATCGCCGACTACACCCGTCATCGGCAGACGGAGGAGACGCAGCACAAGGAGCGCGAAGCGGAATTGCTGGCCCAAGCCGAGAAACGCCGAGCCGCCCAGCGCAGCCGCACCGGTTTCGACCCGACACCCGCCGATTTCTGTCCACACCTGACCGACCGGCAAATCGCAGTGCTGACCGAACACGTCAACCGAATCGGCATCTTCAAACGCGACACGACCGAAGCGGAGATTGCCCGACTGCTGGCCTGCCAGCTCGCGGAACCGTTGCAGACGACGCACAACAAGCTGCTGGCGCTGCTGCTCGAATCGTTGAGCGCATCCCGGCTGATTACCCCGAAATGGCAGCGGGTCGCCGGAAACAACGGCTGTTTTACCTCGAAGTTGGGCAAACCGCTGACGGCGAAAGACCTCTCGGCCGCCAAACAAATGGCCGAAATCATCGACTGCCGCAAGGAGCGGATGATTATCGACTGCATCGAGGCGCTGGAAGCCGCAGAGTAATCGTCGTCCCCTTATCTTTTTGGACAGGATTTCGCAACTCGGAATCCTGTTTTTTCGTCTCCATACGCCCACCGAACATTGGAAACATTGTCCAAAAATGTCGAAACATGGGCAGCCAATGCGG
>NZ_CAJTXD010000009.1:2494-5634 GCF_910580175.1 uncultured Alistipes sp. | reverse complement strand
ATGATCGGCCTCGATAAAATCAAACTCGGCTGGTACAAGTTCAAGGAGGCGTGCGGCATCGGCGACAGCTCAGAGAACCAGGCGGCCATTGCGAAGATCAATGCCGACGTCGAAGCCCGGCAACAGGCCATCGTGGACGGAGCGAAAAAGGTGGCTGAAAATGCCCGCAAAGCTAAGGAATCGCTGGCCGGCATCAACATGTCGTGGAACTCCGAGAAATCCCTGGGTAACGTGGTCGGGGGATTCAAGAAAAAACTCGGCATCGAAGTGCCGGCCGTACCCGGCATGGTCTCGATGGGAGTAGGCAATCCGAATGGCAACACCGACAACGGTAATGGATCAGCCGGTACCGGTACTGCTTCGGCAATCGCTACCGGCGGCAATCGATCGACATCGATTAACATCAACCTACGCTCGCTAATTGAGCAGGTGGTCTTCGAGGGCGGTTACGAACAGAACCGAGACGAGATGCAGCACGACCTGGAGAGCGCTCTGATTCGCGTGTTGCAAATGGCTAATTCCGCATTGTAATGGCAAAGGTAGAATTCAATTTGGGCCAGTTTGTCCCCCGAGTGGATGTTGGGTATAGCGGCAACCCATTCGATCCAGCGCAGCTAAGGATCAATAAAGCGCTGGGGCGTTACGGTGCCGTTCCGCCGTTCTTCATTCCCCGAAAGGAGGAGATCATCACCCGGGTGTACGATGCCGGTGAAATCCTGGATGATTATACAGCCTCGGGCGTTATCCATTCGGTCATGCCGATGCGTTTAAAGCGCCCCGCTGACAAGCAGTGGTTCACGCTGCCGCTGGAGCCGCTGGTATCGGTTAGCGGTCGGAATACCATCGTCCGGCGCAAGGTAGCCAAGTCCAGAACGGGCGGCACGATCAAGGAGCGGTGGAGCCAGGATGATTACGAGGTGACGATTCGGGGCGTCGTGTCGGGTGCCGACGAATCGAAATACCCCGAAAACCAACTCCGCAGGCTGTTAGAGCTATTCGACGAACGGCAGGCCGTCGAGGTCGAGCAGGAGATTCTCCAGCTGTTTGGCATCCACTACCTGGCCATCGAAAGTGCTTCGTTTCCCCATACCAAAGGGATGAACAACCAAAACTATGAGATCAAGGCCTACAGCGATAACCCCGCGGAACTTCTAATATCGATTTAACGGCGTTCAAACGATGTTCGCAATGGATTTCGACATAACGATCGGCTCTTTCCGGCTCACGATGCTGGAAAGCGTCGTCGTGACGTGCAGCGTGGAGAACCTGGCCGACACGGCCACGATCACGCTGCCCGGTGCGGCCTACAACCGGGCGCTGGAGGTCGAGAGCAAAATCAAGGAAGGCGATGCCGTGCACATCCGCTTCGGCTACGATGCCCACCTGCAGGAGTTGCCCGTGGAGTTCGAGGGTTATGTCGAAAGCATCGCCACGGATGACGGTTCGGTCAAGATCCGCTGCGAGGACGAAATCTATAAGTTCCGCCGGGATTTGAAAAATACCGTGCTTACGTCCGTCAGCGTGAAAGAACTGCTGGAGCATGTCCTCCGGGAATTGGACGGGTTCACACTTTCGTGCGATTACGAGTTCAATTATGACAAATTCACCATCTACGAAGCTACGGGGTTCGACGTATTGAAGAAGGTGCAGGAGGAGACCCGCGCCAACATTTACCTGCGCAGCTCGACGCTCCATGTCCATCCGCAGTATGCCGAAACGGGCCGAACGGTGATTTACGACTTTGGAATGAACATCGAGAAATCCGATCTCAAGTACAAAGATGCCCGGAAGCGGAAATTCATCGCGACCGTCGAGGGAACTGATTCCATGGGCAAAGCGGTGAAAGTCACCAAAGGAACGCCCGGCGGCGATAAGTTCACCATCAAGTTGCCGGGCGTATCGGACAAGGCGACGCTGGAACGCCGGGCCGAAGAGGAGTTGAAAATCCGTGCTTATTCGGGCTATGAAGGGAATTTTACGGGATGGCTCGTGCCACGTATCGAGCCGACGGATATCGTGGAGCTGCGCGATGCGGACTACGAATACAAGAAAGGGAAATACTACGTGGTGGCTGTAGAGACGGCTTTTTCCTCCACCGGCGGAAGCCGGAAGATAACCATAGGCAAAAAGATCGGATAGAGAATGGACAAGACGACACAGATACGGAGCCTGCTGCGCTCTATTGCGGGCACGGACAAGCCTTCGTTCGGTTTCCGGCTGATGGAGGTTGTCGGGGTCGAAGGCGACTTGTGCCGGGCGAAGATTGACGACTTCGAGCTCCCCGACATCCGCCTCTCGTCTATCCCCAGTGGTTCGGAAAACGGGCTGCTTGTCGTTCCGGCCCGCGGAAGTATCATCCTGGTGGCCGACCTCTCGTGCGGCAACCTGCGCGAGTTGTGCGCCATCGGCTATTCCGAGGTCGAATCGGTCCGTTTCCACCAGGGCAAGACCACCCTCATGGCTGACGCGGAGGGCGCGACGGTCGAGGTAGGCAGCAGTCGGATGCGTATCGAGGATAGCAAGGTGACGTTCAATAATGGAGACAACGGCGGGCTGGTCAAGATCGAGGCGCTGGAGCGATCGCTCGAAAGTTTGAAAAGCTACTGCGAGCAACTGAAGCAGGCCGTCTCCTCCGGATTGAACTCCGTCGGTGCCGGCACCGCAGCCAACGGCGCGACAGGCGCAACAGCGTTCGAGACTGCAATGTCTGCCGCGGCGATCCGAATTGAAGACCTGGAAAATAGCAAAATAACCCACTGATACTGATGGCAAAGAGTACAGGAATATTGCTCGACCCCATGACGGGCGATTTGTTGATATCCGCACAGCGCGACGGCACGGGGCTGATCGTCCGGGGACTGGAGATCGGCACCGCGACTTTTCAGAACCAAGCGTTGATTCTCCAGGCCTCCAAAGGGGAATTCAAGGAGTACCCGACGCTCGGCGTCGGTATTTCGGATCTGCTCGGCGACAACGAGGAGACGGGCTGGCGTCGGGAAATCGCCCTGCAGCTGGAGACCGACGGCATGAAAGTGAAGACTGTAGAACTTGATTTAAACAATAACAAACTGACAATCGATGCGGAGTACGATTCATAGCAGGCAGTCACTCCTGGACATAGCCGTCCAGGAGTGCGGTTC
>NZ_CAJTXD010000009.1:1579-2440 GCF_910580175.1 uncultured Alistipes sp. | reverse complement strand
GCGCTCGTGCCCTGGGGCGGCATCGGATTCATGGGCATCGAAATAGATTTTATTGTAAAATAATGAGAACCATCGACCAAATCAAAGAGAGCATTGCGGCCGATTTCATGAAGAACGAAACGGTAGCAGGCCTGTTCGGATTTCCGGCAGGCGACAATTTTACAACACACTTCAGCAAGGTGTCGATCATCAATATCCTGTTCTACGTCTTTGCCTCTGCGGCGTGGGTGTTGGAGCGGCTGTTCGAGGCGCACAAATCAGAGGTTGAGGCGCGCATCGAAGAAATCATCCCGCATCGAGCCAAATGGTACAAAAGCAAGGTATTGGAGTTCATGAAGGACAAGGTGCTGATTCCCGACACCGACTGCTACGATACGACCGATATGAAGGCCGAGGCCATCGCCGCTGCGCACGTAGTGAAATACGCCACGGCCGACGAAAACAAGGATACCTCCATCGTGACGATCAAGGTTGCCGGAGAAGAGGCCGGGCATCGCTGTCGCCTGTCGGACGAGGTGGAAACGCAACTGGAAGGCTACTTGGCCGAAATCAAGGACGCAGGCGTGCGCATCAACCTGGTAAACGCCGATGCCGACACGTTCAACTGCTCGGTGGACATCTACTACAATGCCATGCTGTTGCCCGAGAACGTGCAGCGCGCCTGCGAAGCGGCCATCCGTAACTACATCGAAAATCTACCCTTCAATGGCGAGTACACCAACATGGCGTTGATTGATACACTGCAAGGAGTCGAGGGCGTAAAGATCGCAGAGTTCCGGCAAGCGACCACGGTTGCTGCCGGCGCCGCGACGGTCACGACTATCGATGCCCGTCATGTTCCGGCCGCCGGCTATTTCCGGG
>NZ_CAJTXD010000009.1:997-1569 GCF_910580175.1 uncultured Alistipes sp. | reverse complement strand
CTTACGATGAAGGCTTATGAGCGCGTATGATGTCAATATCAAGCGCCTCGGGCTGCTCCTTCTCCCCACGTTCCTGCGGCGACCGCTTATGACGTCGCTACTCTACGCAGTATTGACCCCGCTGAGCTATCTGCACACGCGGTTCATGATTTTCCGCCAGGACGCAGCCTACCGCCTCGGCCACAACGGGCAGGTATGCTACCTGCGCGCGGTGTTGAACGACACATTCGACCCGGAGCTGCGTCGCATCACCGTTACCGACACCGCGCAGTACGTCGGCGTATTGTTCGTGTGGCTCCGGGAGGAGGCACAGGGTATGCTTGTCCCGCATCGCGATGCGGGGACGATGCTTCTAATCAACCGCCGAGGCTTTGGCGGCGTCAGCGGATACGATTTCGCCATCAATATCCCCTTGGAGATGCGCGGATTAGATGAATCCCGACTCAAGGCAGTGGTCAATACCTACAAATTGGTTTCAAAACGATTCGCAATAAGTTATTTCTAATGAAAACGACATTAGGCCATTATCTGACGCAGGGGAACAAGGATTTCCCCATTGATGCGGAGACATT
>NZ_CAJTXD010000009.1:0-987 GCF_910580175.1 uncultured Alistipes sp. | reverse complement strand
ATCCAGCAAAACCAGGCAATGCTCGCCGTACTCGGCAACCTTGCCGGAGACAAGGCTGTTCTGCTGGGCTGTGAAGCGGAGCAGAACGGCACGCGCCGCAAGGCGGGATACGTCTTTCTGAGGACGCGGGATTTCCCGGAGGGCGAGGTCATTTACTGGGAGGGCGGCACGAGCTCCGGCGGCATGTACGTCAATCAGGAGATCATCCCGGTTACAGCGCAGGGCTACGATTTTCCGCGGGCGTATACCGTGCGGTCGCTCAAGCCGGGCGTCGGGAGCGAGAATTACAAATGGGAGGAATTCACGGACGCAACGACGATTCCGGCTTTGCGCGCCGAGATCGAGAATCTGCGCGCGGCCATTGCGAAGCTGCAGAGCGCCCCGTTGGGTATCGTTGAAACGTGGGCAGGCAAGACGGTTCCGGCGGGTTACGAGCTTTGCGAGGGGCAACAGCTTAAAATCACCGACTACCCGGATTTGTACAAGGCTCTCGGCTCGACGTTCAACAACTCGTACAGCGCGACTGGGGCGCGTTATTCCACTTCGGCCGGTTATTTCCGCATGCCCGATCTGCGGGGGCGGTTCATCGTAGGTCACAACCCGAGCGATGCGGATTACAACAGCTACGGCAAAGCGGGCGGCGAAAAGCAGCATACGCTCACGATCAAAGAAATGCCCTCGCATAGCCACCAAGTGAAAGACTATTTTTTCTCGGAGGCCTACGACGAAGCGGGACGTGACGGACGTGATTATTTTCCCGAGAAATCGATCGGAGCGGCGAAAACCGATCATGACAACCAATATATGTATTATCTGCGGCACGACACGGAATCGCGGGGAAATGGCTCTTCTCACGAGAACCGTCCGCCCTATTACGTGCTCGCATACATCATGCGGGTACGATAACCGATAAACCAATTCAAGAATGGCGATAAGAAGCATAGCGCAATTAAAAGCGTGGTTCAAGCGCGGCAGTTATCCAACCGA
>NZ_CAJTXD010000008.1 GCF_910580175.1 uncultured Alistipes sp. | reverse complement strand
GGCAGGGTAAACAATTTGGAAACGAGGTCGCAAAGGAGCAGCACCGCCGCACCCGAAAGAAGGGTGCCCGGCACGAGCACGCGGTGGTCGCCGTTGCGGAACAGCATCCGTGCGACGTGGGGCATAGCAAGACCGATAAAACCTATCGGGCCGCAGAAAGCCGTTACTGTGCCGGCCAGCAGTGTTGTCGAGAGAAACAGCAGTCCGCGCGAGCGGCGGATATTCAGCCCCATAGTTACGGCATATTCCTCTCCGAATAGCAGGAGGTTGAGCGGCTTGATCGTGATTACCGCCAGCAGTAAGCCGGCGATAACCGACGGCACGAGGACAGCGAGCTGTGGCACCGTCACGTCGCCGAGCGACCCCATCGTCCAGACAACGAAGGCTTTCAAGGCCTCCTCTTTGCTTAGGTATTGCAGGATTTGCACTACGGCACCCACACCGGACGAGAACATCATGCCGAGAATCAGGATGACCATGATGTCCTTGATGCGGTGGCCTACAGCAGCGATTACCAGCAGCACAGTCGCAGCTCCCGCCCATGCGGCCGTAGCGATGCCGACCGACGAGCCGACGCCGGCAAGCACCACGAGCGCCACGCCGAGGCTCGCGCCCGAACTGATGCCGAGCACGTAGGGACCTGCCAGCGGGTTGCGGAACAGCGTCTGCATCTGCAAGCCGCTGACCGACAGCGCCGCGCCCGCCAGCAGAGCCACAATTGCCTTTATCAGGCGGATATTCAGGACGATTTTCGCCGTCGCTTGCGGACAGTCGCCGCCCGTCAGTGCCGCCCATACGTCGTCGAGGGGGATGCGCACGGCACCGACGGCCAGATCCAGCAGAAAGAGGCCGACCGTAAATGCGGACAAGGTTGCGAACAATATAGCAGAGCGGGAGCGCATCTATTTCAGTCGTTTGTAATAGACGAAATCCTCCTCCACGAGTTCGGGGTGAAATATCTTGATAAGGTCGCGCAGCACGAGTTCGGGGTGCACGACGCCCGATTCGAAGTAGTCGTTGCCTCCGGCGGCGTTGGTGCGGGCGTTGTTGTTATAGACGTATCCGTTGCGGAAGCAGCGGGTGTCGGCGAACTTCGGGCAGGCGGCTTTCACCTCGCCGAGCGTGCTCGCCATACCCACGTTCAGCCACATATCGGCAGCCGACGCGAGCAGATAGGCTTCCTCCATGTCGATAGGCGTCGAGGCGTTGCCCATGTTCTTCTTGTAGATGTAATCGCCGCCCGCATCCTTAATCAGCCGCACGGCATAGCTTTCGGTCGAGGGCATGAACCACGAATCGCCGTAGGGCATGTTGAGCATCACCGACGGCGCGTCGAGGGTGTTCTCCGCCACCCGCTGTTTCAGTGCATTATAGCGGACGGGGATTTCCGCGAAGACCTTTTCACCCTCCGCACGTTTGCCGACGACCTCCGAGAGTACTACCAGCCACTCGGCTTTGCCCAACGGCGACTCTTCGAGGTAGTCGCCGACGTAGAGGAACGGGATGCCCAACTCGCGGAGCTTCGGCTCCATGCCGCTGGCACCGTTCACGCCGTAGAGCAGCACGAGGTCGGGATAGAGCGACAACAGCAATTCATAGTTGATATTCCCTTCGTAGCCCACGTCGCCGATGCGGTCGCGGCGCGCCTGAATGTCGGGATTGGAGATGTAGTCGATGCCCGATACGCCGACCACGCGGTCGACCTCGCCTATGGCGTCGAGCATGGCGATATGGGTCGAGGACATCGCCACGATACGTTCGGCATCGCCTTCAAGCACCTGTCCGTCGAAGCCCTCGGGAGCGGTTTCGCCGTCGCGGGCGATGAATAACTGCACGGCGATGCCGTCCGCGCTCTGCCACGGATTCGTGACGGTGAGCAGTACGCTTTGTTTGCTGTCGGCCCCCTGAATGTCGAATCCCGAAGCGTATTCGAGCATGTAGACCGGCTTGTCAAAATCTTCGAGCGAAACGCTCTTGCGACCACAGGCCGCGACGACTATCGCGCACAGAGCGACTACCGCCAACTGAATCCATCGTTTCATAGTTCTTTTATTCGTTTTCATTCGGTTCAAAAAAGGGGGAAACGGGGCTGTTCGTCCGTTTCCCCTCGATAGCATGGGCGAAAATCCGATTAAGTCGTTATGGCAAATAACACTCTGCAACTAATCTCTAATCAGTCTTTCGGCTTTCGTCCATACAAAACACCGCAGCGAATAATCTTTTACGAAGAAGGTTTGCAAAGGTTTCCGCGATGAAAAGGGACACTGCCGTTATCTCTATCTCTTTTTACCCCATTTGGGCCGTATATCGAGGAATACCTCGAAATTCATGCGCGGCATGGGACGCGAGAGCACCGATTCGTACTCCTCGTTGAAAAGGTTCTTTACGGCTACCTTGACCGAGAAATCCGACCAATGCAGCGAAAAGAGTTTTTCCAGCGACACGTCGCTCATGTAGTAGGGCAATACGCGCGAGATCTTGCTTTTCATGTCGTTGTCCGAGGTAGTGAAACGCTCGCTGTAATAGCACCACTTGTAAACGAGACGCCACGATCGGTACGACAATCGGCCTGTCGCCGAAGCGGAGTATTCGGGGACATAGACCAGCTGTTTGCCGATCGCCTTGTCGGCCCAGTCCACTGGGTCACCGTTGTTGATCGAGGGTGTCCACGAAAACGAGACGTCTGCGCCCAACTGCCAGTTCTTCGAGAGCCGCACCGTCGCATCGGCTTTCAGTTCGACGCCGTACGCGTGTACCTCCTTGACGTTCTTCGGCGTCCAGAAACCCTTGAACGTCGGCAGCCACACGATCCAGTCGTCGATATACGAGTCGAACCACGTCGCCGAACCGTTGAGCGAATAGATGCCCTCCTTACCCACGGCGAACGAAAATCCGGCGTCGTAGGTAAACCCCTGCTCCTTTTTCAGATCGGGATTGCCGCCCGGCAGGAAGTAGAGGTCGTTAAGCGTCGGAAAGCGATAGTTGCGCGATACGGAGGCTTTGACTACGATGCTGCCGCGTTTCGAGACCACATAGTCGGCGAAAAAGGCCGGAATGACGGGCGACCACTCCTCGCCGTACATCTCTTCGCGCAAGGCCACCGACACTCCCAACCGGTCGGTCGGCATCCACTTGGCCGAGGCATAGGCCGATACTTCAACGCGCCCCTTATCATATCCCACGACCACTTTCTTGTTATTTCCCTGCGCCAACGACTGCGAATTGAGTTCGAGGACATTCTTGTCGCGGCTCTCCACGAAATGCTGGTGCACCGAGACATTCGCCATGAAGAGCCATTTCTTGCCGATGTAATATTCACCCTCAGCCTGTCCGTACAACGTGTTTATCTTGCTGCGCGAGCGGATCATCTCCGCCATCGTGCCGTTGCCTTTGTCCTTCGAGAAATCGTAGCCCTGTCCCGTATGGATATAGCCGGCGCGCAAGCCTACTTTGTAGTTGCCGCGCAGCCGGTCCCACGACAGAATGCCGCGAAAGGTCTGCTCCGTCTGCTCGTTCACGTATTCGTCGTCCGAGCGGTGATCGACCGACAGCATCGGCACGCCGCGCTTCGAGTCGAGGAACCACGCCTGCAATCCGAAGCGGTCGCCGCGGCCGGTATTGTAGTACACCTCCTGCAAGATGTGAAAATCACGGAACGCACCGCATTTGTTGCGTTCGATAGGATAGTAGGTGCCGACGATTTGGTGGTCATCGTCATAGATATTCATCTTCTTGTTGTAGTTCCTGTACTTGAAATCGTTGTCGGAAGATGAATAGACCGCACGGGTCGAGACCTGCCAATGCTTGTCGCCGTAAGTCAGGCGCAAAAATTCGTCGAACGTCTTGAACGACCCGACGCCCTGCACGTATTGCAACCCGAATCCGTCGGCTTCGGCGGGTTGCGTGGAGAGTTTCACGGCACCGCCCAGTCCGCCGCCCGTCTCGTTGACCGACGAGGTGCCGTGCAGCAGCGAGGCGTCGTCGATGAAGTAGGAGGGAATCATCGAAAAGTCGGTCATGCCGAGCATCGGCGAGTTGATGCGCATGCCGTTCCATGTTACCTGCGTATGCGAGGGCGACGTACCGCGGAACGCTACGGTCGAGAGCGTGGCGCGACCGTACTGCTTGACGAAGATCGAGGTATTGAACGTCAGCACGTCGGCCATCGAAAGGGCGATATTCTCTTTCAGCACCGTCGAATCGAGTTTGGTCTGCTGCATACCGATTTCTTTCATCGGCCGCCGCGCCGTAACGTAAACCTCCGGAATCGGCTGGACGAACGACGGATTGTCGTTCCACCAGCCTTTGCCCGATCTTGCGGGCGGTTGCCCGTCGCTCTTCGACTTTTCCTGCGCGAAGCCGGAGAATCCGAGAAGCAAGGCGAATAGGAATGCCGTCAGTTTCTTCATAAGGAAAGTAAAACCGCCTACGGCCCGTAAAGGTCGCAGACGGTTTTCGAAATGGTTATTCTTTCTTGTATTTTCCGTTCTTCATGTCCTGCCATGTCGGACTATAGGAACAATCCTCGTGGACGAACCATGTTTCGTCCGATAATTGTCCGACAACAGGTGCAAAGGCACTGAAATCCGTAACCGAACACCCTTCGATATGTACGGATCCGATCTTTGCGATGACAGGAAGTGCGATTCGTTCCAGAGGGGCGGCCGGTGTCATTCCCGGACCGTTTTGGTGGATCTGGAAAATCCCATCCACCTCTTCGAGTAAAGGCAGTGACAGCTCTTCCAAATACGACATGCCGCCGCCCAGCCCGAGGTCGAGGGTAAAGCCGGCGCCGCCGATCTTCCGCAGTTTAGGAAGATGCAGACCATCGTAGCTTGTAAGCGCGCAGGAGCCGTACAGGGCTTCCTTGTAATACTTATCGTTCGCCCCCGCCTTGTAGTATGCCGGATCGGCGGCCGTACCGATCTCCTCCAATTCAGGCATATCGATAGCTGCGTAAATATTGGTACTGTCGAAGTAAAGTTGGCCGCCGATCTTGCGCAGGACGCGGAAGTCGCACGCCGTTCCGCTATCGTCGCTGACGTTGTCGCTTACGGCCAGATAACCACCTACTTCGATAAGTTTCGGATAACCGATCTTTTCGACATCGTTCAACAGGTTGCCGCCGACCTTTTCGAGCTGGGGCGTAGAGATCGTCGTTTGAGGACCGTTGCTGAACGAAACATCGCCCCGGACACTCTTCAGCGAAGAGAACGAGCAGTCCGTTCCGGGTACATAAACGAGTCCTGCAAGCTCTTCGACGCCATCAACCTTGCCCAACAGTTTGTTGTACCGCAGTTCGAGCGTTACATCCGCCTGCACAGGCAACGTAAGCGTTGCAATAAGATTCATGTTGGTAAGCAGGAGCCGACCACCGCCCGAGAAAGTCGTTTGGGAAAGATTCAGCGGATCGGGCACTTTACTTAAGTTGACAAGCTCGATGCCTTTTACCTTGATTCCGTTCAGAGAAGGTATCTCGCGAAGTTCTGCGAACGCAGAGAGGACGATCGTGCCGTCCACTTCCGACAGAGAGTTCATGTCGATGGTCTTGACGCCCGTATTCATCGCCATGCCGCCGATAGAGGTGGCGTCGGTGTTGGCGATAAGCTGAATGTCGCCGCCCACCTCGGAAAGCACGGGCAACGAAATCGTCTCGAACTCGTATGGAATCGTCGGCAACAGCACAGCTCCGGCCGAAGTCAGCGCTTCGAATTTCACGGCGTTGAGTTTCGCAAAGTTCTTGATGTTGATTTTACCGCCGACAGATGCAAGTGCTTTCATCTCGACAATAGTCATATCGCCGCCTGCCTTCTCCTCGTTCGAGCCCTGCAACTCGAAATCGCTGCCGACTGTCGCCAAAGCGGGCGTCGTTACCGACGTAAGCGCCGCCGAGCGCATGACCAGCGAACCGCCGATTGCCGTCAGTTTCTCGGCTTCGAACCACTGCAATTTGTCGTTGCATATCGTTATGTCGCCCGCAATCTCTTCGAGCGATCGGAGGTTCGCATAGTAGAGTTCGGAAGCGGTAGACGCCGCCTCGGTCGAGCCGATGTGCAGGCCGCCGATCTTCACAACATTTTCCAGACCGTCCAGTGTCGTGCCCTTATAGGTGTCGTTGATGACGATGTCGCCTTCGACCTGCGTGAGTGCCGAAAGCGCCTCGATGTTTGTCACGGAGTTGTCTCCGCTCGCCTCGCCGACGATAAGGTCGCCCTTGATAATCGTCACGCCTTTGTCGGCGAATGCCTTGACCTCGGCATCGGTTTTAAGCACGACATCGCCCTCTTCGCGGATATCGTCTTTTACGACGAGGTATTTGTAGTCGTTTGTCCGACCGTTGTAGGAGGTCACGCGGAACTGACGTTCGGTATTCCAATCGGTGATTTCGGCCGGATCGGGCATGATCGTCGCCGACGGCGTGTACTTGAATTCGGCCGCAGCACCGTCGAGCGATACGTTGTAGGGAACCGTTACGGTAATGTCGTTCCCTTCGATCGCCGCAGCATAGGAGGTTTCGCCGACGGTCAGCACCACCGATGTGATGAAGTTGTCGTCCGCATCTTCAGGAATCGGATTGATCGGATCGTCATCGCTGCAACCGGCCAACATCAGAAAACCGACGGTGACCAACAATAGCATTTTTTTCAAATTCATAATTTTATATAGTTTCTGGTTATTTATTGTTTTCGTTATCGGGCGCAACGGACAAATCCGAGAAAGAGAATACCTCCGTCGAGACCTCTCCGAGCCAGCCGCTCTTGACCTGCACGCCCGTCTGAATCTTGATGAAGTCCACGTATTGGAGATCGACCGGCGTGCCGTCACGATACATGGCATTGGCGATGCGGAAGCCATTGGTCTGGCCGCTGCCGTCTACCACGTCGCCGCCGAGGTTGTCTGTTTCGCTGAAATTGTCGACATACCCCCAGCCATAGGATTGATTATCCCAGTATCCAGTGGTCGGGTCCTGCACATTGTTCGGAGCCAGACGGGTTCCGTAAAGAGTGTAGGTATCCGATTTGATCCAAGCAGGATAGTAATAATCCTGCTGATGGTAAGTAATCAGATAATCGATGCACCCCGATTTGCCCTCCGAATCGGTCCACTGCACGTCCATCTGTTTGCCGGCGGGACGATAATAAGTGACAGCGTAATTCTGAATAGTCCCCTCCTTATCCGTGTCGCTGCCGCGCAGTTCGTACCACTCGTCATCGGGCTCGCCGTTTTTATTGATGTCCTGCATAACCCAAACGATACCCGGTTCCGACGATCCGTCGAAAGCGTTGCCCTGAATCGTGAAGTCGTATTCGCCCTCTGCCGTCGCCCGTTTGGGGATACTATGGTCGAAGCCTACGACGATGTAGCCGCCGAAAGCACCAAGCGACACCCATATCTTCTCTTTCAGACGCCCCTCGGCATAAGCTACAGCTGCCTCCTGCGTCGTCTCCGTGCCGTCGAACCCGCCCGTCTTCATCTCGCCGACGAACTGTCCCGGAGCAGGTGTATATTCCCATACCTTGTTCCACAGCGGAGAACTGTCTCCCGTGGCCGGACGGTAGCGGTCCTCTTGCGCAGCATCGACGCAGGTAACCTTTACCTCGGCCGTGAACGCCGTTTCGGCACGGATAATGTTGCGGGTAAGTTGTTTGGCCTGCTGCTTCGCTTCGCTTACCGTAACCCGGACGATATGCTCTCCCGCTTCAGTCGGTGTGTACCGGAACATGCGCGCTACGGCATCGGGAACCGTCTCGCCGTCCACGCTCCATACAAACTGCGGATTGTCGAAATAGGAGAGCTGCGGTTCGAGGAAGATCGGCGTGCCGATATAAACATAGCGGTCCGTCGATGTCCGGAAGATGGATTGTGTGTGGAAGAAAACTTCGTAAGGGAGTTCGTCCACGACTTCGAGCGTAATCTCTTTCGTCGTCTCGCCGTCGATATTCGAAGCGTGGCAAACAACCGTATAGGTGCCAAGCTCCGCCTCGTTGAACGTATAGGTTACGCTTTCGGACACGACCTCGCCCTCGCGCAGCCATTCGCATCGAAACTCCTCCAAATCGGAGTTCTGAATATCGGGTGTAAAGATGTAGTCCGTGTTTTGCAGTACCTTCAGCCCTTTTGACGGCAGAGCCAGCGAAATGACCGGTGGAGCCATCTCCAACACCACCACTTTCAACTCCTCTTCGGCCTTGCCGTTTTCGTTCTGCACCGTGAACATTACGTACACTTCGGCCGCTTCGCTCCATGTATGGGTCAATGTCGGTTCCGTGGAGAGCAGTTTCCCGTCCAACGTCCACGAGAAAAGGGCGTTTTCTGCATACTGCACCGTTGGGGCGATGGTCAGTTCGCGGCCGACTTTTACCGTATAGATTCCATCCTCGCTGTCGAGAGTGATTTGCGGCGTCATCGGCTGGTCGATTTCGACCTGCCCGTCCTTGTTGCATCCCGCAAGAAAGACCGTAATCAAAAAGAGAGTGTAAAGTTTTTTCATAATCCGATGATTTTTATCTCCAGCAAAAAGCTCCCGGAATGATGCCGACGGTAAAAGTGTCGAGCAACTCGCCCTCGGCCGAATAGCGCAGCACCACGCCGTTCTGCACGTAGTCGATGGCATCGGCGATATAAACGTCGCCGTTTACGGGATTGATAGTCAATCCGTAGTAAAGTGTGTTATGATATTCGAGAAACGGTTTTACCGGCACACGATCGGCTGTCACACCCATGCACCAAACCGAATTGTTGAGCCAGTAGACCTTGTCTTTCGTTCCGTTCAGCTGCACCTCCGAGGGCCAGTCGCCGAACTTGAACTTGAACTGCTTTTCGATTTTGAACGTCTCGGCGTCGATGCGATAGAGCGACGGCGCCTCGTGCCCGTAGGGCGATCCTTCGTAACCGCCGTCGGTAATCGTCCACATCTTATTGTTGCAATCCATTACCAGCGAGGTGGGTTGGATACCCACGACCAGTTCATCGACAACCTCATCAGTTTCAGTGTCGATTTTCAGAATACGGTTCTGGTACGACCAGCAATTTGTAAAGACGTATTTGCCGTATTGCACCATCTGCTCCGTAGAACCCGATTCGTAGTCCATGTCTGTCTCGATGTACCCTGTAATCTGGTAGGTCTTGGGATTGACGATATAGATGCGCGGATCCCATATCTGCGTCACATAGGCTTTTTCGTCCGATAGGAAATGAATGTATCTCGGCGAGGTAAAACCCGTAATACGTCCCACCTCCTTGAACGTATTGGGGTCGATGGCGAAGATGACGCCCGAGTTGTTCACTACAATCCAGCCCAGACCGCCGTGCATGGTCATCGACTGCGCCACGTCGCCTAATTTCTGAGCATTGGCACGGGCGAATACCTCGTTCTCCACCCGTTTCGTTTCGGGATCGTAGTAGGATAACGACGCATTGCCGTACATGAAGTTCCCCTCGTTGGTAATGAACAACCCCTTGCCTGTAACCTCGCTTCCGTCACCGAAATTGCCGTCTATATAAAACGTTTCCTCGTCGATGGGACCATACCCCATACATGAGGTCAATAGGAGTGCGAATAAAAAATAAAATATACGCTTTGTCATGGATCAAACAAGTGGAAATGGAGACGAGCCATCTCCATTTTCACCCCGGTTATTTAATTAGTTTCTAGAAATACGAACGTCGTCAATGCAGACATAAGCCGGCGTGTTCAACCCGTAGGCTCCTGAATCCGAACCCACGAAATCGAACTCGATACGATTTACGGCCTGTTTTTTGATGTTCGTCAGATCGAATAACGTCCACTCGGTAAGACAAACATTGCTTTCGTTCCGATAGTCCGCAAGATAGATTTCGTCCGTCGCCACAGGAGCCGTAGCTCCGGTCTTATAACCGCGAACCACCAGCTTGAACCAACCGTTCTTGCTCGGTAAGCTGCCCTGCGTGAAGCTGTTGCCATTGACGATTACGCCGTATGCGTAAGAAGAGTTGCAGACATACATTCGGTCGAACTTGCGTTCCGCATTGTTTGCCAGCGACATCTGCGCACAAGCGATGAATCCCGAGTAAGTGTCGGTATATCCGTAAACCACGCCGAAATTCGATCCGCTGTGTCCGGCATTTTCATTGGCATTATCTACGGACGCCGTATTGTAAACGCTGCATTGGTTTTGGTAGGAATACCACCAATCGCCCGAATGACCGTCGACGTTGGAGCGGATATTCCAGTTCGAAACGGCAATACCTCCGTTCCAATAATTATACGTACCTCCGTAACCGTCTTCATTCAATCCGTATACGATGTTGAAAAGCCGAGCTGCTCGGTCGGTGTAAGTGGTAAAACGGGTCGGATTCGATCCAGTGTAGCCATCGTATAGATTGGCACCGTAGGAAGTCGGACCGGCAAGCTGATTGGAGGATACATCATCGAAAGTCACTGTAACCCATTCACTTTCCACATTGGCTCGGGTGTCGGGAGCCGCTTCGTCATGCAGAGGTTCTGCGAAAAAATCGTCATCCGCATTGCAAGCGGAGAACGTCACGGCGGCCATTGCTGCAACGGCCATCGCCATCAATCTGAAATTCTTTTTCATAACCTTGTTTATTAAAAAGTTAAACAAAAGGTACGCACACGTCAAATCGTTCCTTGCGATGGATTCGCAACGAACGGGTGCGGACAAGTTATCAAAAAGAAATGTGAGGTATCTGTATGATGAACCTTGTTTCATTTTGATCGAGCGCCAATTACCCGTGGTCGCTGAATCACATTGCTCATCAAGCAGGTCTTCTGACTCGTCCCATTTGTCGCGCCTTCCCAGTTTACACCAGTGGCAAAGAGTGCGACAAACATTTGCGGGGACTTACAGCTGCAGGTACAGCTCGGATTTTCACCGAATTCCCTTTTAATTCCATGCAGGCGGTACGCCTATGGAAACTTGACTGGTACAAAGGTAGCATTTTTATTCTTTCGTTCTACTCTTTTTCTGATTTTTTGTTCAACTTTTTAATAGGTATAATCTATATTTATTTTGTAAGCACTTGTTTTTCATATGTGGAAACGCCGATATGGCTTGTAGTAGAGAATTGCGGCATCATCTAAAACAAACGGAGGTCGCCAGAAAGTGAATTGCGCAACGGCGCAGGGAATGTTCCGTATCATTCAGTCGATCCCGTCGCCGAAAGCGGAGCCATTCAAGCAGTGGATGGCTCAAGTCGCTACCGACCGTCTCGACCAGATGCAGGACCCCGAATTGTCGATTCAGCAGGCGATGGCCGATTATAAGCAATTGGGGTATTCGGACAACTGGATCAATCAGCGATTAAAAGCGATTGAGGTGCGCAAGGACTTGACCGACGCATGGAAAAAGCGCGGAGTGCAGGAGGGGCAGCAGTTCGCTACGCTGACCGACATAATTACCAATACGTGGTCGGGTTTTACCACACGCGAGTACAAGGCGTACAAGGGACTGCATAAAGAGAACTTGCGGACAACATGACCAACACCGAGCTGATTCTCAATATGCTCGCGGAGGCATCTACCAAAGACATAACCGAGGTAACCGAGCCCCGAACGCTGGCGGCACACAAAGCGGTCGCACGGCAAGGTGGCACGATCGCCCGCAATGCCCGACTGGAACTCGAAGCCAGAACAGGCAAAAAGGTGGTTTCGCGTCTCAATGCCAAACAGGTCTTGGCTGCAAAGAACGCCGAACAAATCGAAATGTCAAAAGATGAAAAATAAATCGTTATAGATATTGCGAATAACGCAAAAAGAATTACTTTTGCAATAAGATTAACGAGTTGTTTGAAATCGTGAAAATGAAGTGATCTTACACACTTTACGACTTACTTATCCGTTGCCTTTTTTCACGATGATTTTCTTATATCGCTTGCAGTCAAGCAATTATTCTCCACTGCATTAAAGATACGAATAAGCGAGCGCAAAAGCAAGCTCGCTTGCATTTTGCCGAGCGGAAGTATCTAAAACGAAGTTAAAGACACGAAAAATCGAAGTAAAAACCACGGATAATTGGCAAAACGGGAATAAATGACTACCTTGCGCCGCGAGAAAAACCCCGAAATTCCGGCACGCCCCGAACTCCCAAAACCGCTCCATGAATCCGCAAGCCCCCGACTATCCCCGGCTGAACTTCCCGCCCATACGGCTGCGGGCACGCCAACGCGGCGACACGGTGGAAATATGGGACGCCCTGCGGGGCATCTATCTGGTGCTGACCCCGGAAGAATGGGTACGCCAACATCTGATCGCCTATCTTGTGACAACATGCGGCGTGCAGGCGAAACGCATCGCCGAAGAATATGCTGTGGCACTGAACGGCCAACCTCAACGTGCCGACGTGGTGGTGGCGGGCGACTGCGGCGAACCGCTGCTGCTGGCCGAATGCAAGGCCCCCGAGGTGCCGATTACCGACCGCACGCTGGCGCAGGCCGTACGCTACAACTCGGTACTATGCGCCCGTTGGATCGTTCTGACCAACGGGCTGAAACACTACTGCTGGGAATACACGGAAGGCCGCTACGAACAATGCTCCGATTTCCCGAACCTTGCGGCGAACCCGTGACCGGGCTTACAGATTCCTGAAATTGGTATCGACGTAACGCTGGAACGCCTCTTTGTAATTCTCACCGATGGGAACATACTCTGCATCGGAGAGGAAGACGCGCCCCTTGACATAAGCCTTGATGCAACGCAGATTGACGATGTAAGAACGGTGCACGCGCATGAAAGAGTCGGAAGGGAGCGCCGCTTCCATGTTCTTAAGCCGAAACAAGGTAGTGATCGTACTGCCGTCGGCAAGGTGCATGCGCACATATTCGCCCTCGCTCTCCAGATAAACGATATCGGCAATACGCACCAGCGAGACCTTGTAATCGGCCTTGACCGAGATGAACTCCTTGTCTTTCGGCTCGGCTTCGGAAAGCGGCGCGGCTGCATCGGCCGCATTCCGCTGGTTGTTGCGCAACTCGTAGAGCGAATTGGCCTTGGCGACCGACCGGCTGAAATCGGCGAATCCGAACGGCTTCAACAGATAATCGACAGCATCCAGCTTGAACCCCTCGACGGCATACTCGGAATACGCCGTGGTAAAGATTACCATGGGTCGCTCGGTAAGCGTACGCACGAAGTCGACACCGTTCAGGTCAGGCATGTTGATATCGACGAAGATCAAGTCGATCTGCTGTCCAGCCAACAAGGGCTGCGCCTCGATGGCATTGTTGCACGAAGCGACGAGCTGCAAATAAGGAATCTTGGCGATATAAGCGGCCAGCTGACGCAAAGCCAACGGTTCGTCGTCGATAGCGACACATCTAAGCATGGAGCGTAGGGATTACGAGTTCAACGGTATAGGTGTCGGCCTCTTCGCGGATGTCGAGCGTATACCCGCGCGGCCCGTAAATCAAGCCGAGCCGCTTGCGCACGTTCTCCAATCCGATGCCGGCCTTGTGCGGCTTACCGGAACCGGCATGACGGCTGTTGACGATCTTCCCGGTAACCTTGTCGTCAGCATACCCGATGGTCAGATGGATGAACGACCTGCGATTATAACTTACGCCGTGCTTGAATGCGTTCTCGACGAAGACGATGAACAACAACGGCGGAATGGAGACCTGCTCGGGCAGATCGCGGGGCGAGTCGATGCGGATGTCGATGGCGTCGGTATAGCGGATGCGCATCAATCCGATATAATTCTTCAGGAACTGGATGTCGCGGTTGAGCGAAATCCGCTCGCGGCCCGAATCGTAAAGTACATAACGCATCATCTTCGAAAGCTCGATCACGGCGCTCTTGGCATACTCGGGATCGATGTCGATCAACGCGTGGATGTTGTTGAGCGTATTCATGAAGAAATGCGGGTTGATCTGGTACTTGAGGTAATCCATTTCGGCTTGCAAGTTCTGTTGTTTCAGCTCCTCCATCTGCTGCTCATCACGGATCGACTGGTACATGAGCTTGATCCCCGAATTGGCCCCGGTCATGAAGAGCGCCAACACGACGTTCCAATACATCTCCAGATTGGTAAACGACACGTTGCGCAAGGTATGGGTCGCCTGCTCGACAGGTATCTGCACGACAAGCCGGTCGCCCAAGAGATAGACGGGCGTGAAGACAGCAAGAATGAGCAAAATATTGCTTGCCAGATACATCCAGTACTTGTGCCGCAGCATGAACCGCGGAGCGAGCACCGAATTATGGACGATGAAGATGATCAAGTAAGGCGCCACCTGCCGCCAGGCGATCAACACATTGCCCAGATCGACATGCAACTCGGACATCATCTGCGAATTGAGCACCGGCACCAGAATGATGGCCGACCACACCATGACATAGAGCAGGTTCTCGCCTATGGTTTGCTTGCGTGTGATTTTCATAGAGGCAAAGGTACGAATAAGCGAGGGCAAAAGCAAGCTCGCTTGCTTTTGCCGAGCGGGAGTATCTAAAACAAAGTTAAAGGCACGAAATAAGGCCCGGTTTTCCGCAGTCGCCGCCGCAAAGGGGCTTCCTATTTGTTCAACAATGCCGGATTGTACAGATAACGCTTGATGCTCCGCTTGGGCGTTTTCTCGAACTCGGTGGGATAGAGCACGACTTCGGCGACCTTTTCATAGGCTGCCAGCTGAGCGTTCAGCTCCACCAGGTTGTTCTGCATGATCTGGGGCAGGTCGTTCTTGTCGACGCCTTCGTTCTCGGCCTGCTCGTAATCGGGTACGACCAATGCCTTGAGCCGCCCGCCGCCGGCATCGAGCACGAGCGATTCGAGCACCATATACATGTTGTTGAGTTTGTCCTCGATCTCCTCGGGATAGATGTTCTGCCCGCTGCCGGAAAGGATCATGGTCTTGGAGCGTCCGCGAATATAGATCGTACCGTCGGCATCCATGGTGCCCATGTCGCCGGTGTGGAGCCATCCCTCGGCATCGAGCACCTTCTGCGTGTCCTTGTCGTTCTTGTAGTAACCGGTCATCACATGCTCGCCGCGGACGAGGATTTCGCCGGCCGTATGCTCGGGATCGGCGGAGTCGATCCGCACTTCGAGCAACCCCTTAAGATAGGTGCCGCACGACCCGGCCTTGAACTCGTTGTCGGGCGCAAAGCTGATGAGCGGCGCACACTCGGTCATGCCGTAGCCGATAGTGATCGGAAAACGGATCTTCATCAAGAAAGCCTCGGTCTCCTGGTTCATGGGAGCACCGCCGACGATGAAGATCGAGACGTTGCCGCCGAAAGCATCCATCAACTTCTTGCGGATTACCGAATAGATGGCCGAATTAAGCAAGGGTATCTTCACGGCCAAACTCATCGGGCCCTTTTCGAGCAAGGGCAGCACCTGCTTGCGGTAGACCTTTTCGAGGATCATGGGCACACAGCAGATGATCGTAGGCTTGACCACGGACATGGCCTCGATGAGAATCTTGGGCGAGGGAATTCGCCCCAGCAAAGTGATGTGTCCGCCGACGGCCAGAGGGGCAAGAAAATCGAACGCACAACCGTAAGCATGGGCCAGGGGAAGGAACGAAAGGGTGCGTCCCCCTTTCTGGAAATAGCGCGTCCCGGTCTGCGTGTTGAGCGCATCGCGGGCGAAAACTACGTTGCCCGTGAGGTTGTTCACGGTAAGCATCACACCCTTGGAATAACCGGTCGTGCCGGACGTATAATTCAACAAGATTACCCGATCGTTGGGTACATCGGGATACTTGATGTCGTTGATGCTGAAACCGCGCGGGTATTTCGAACGGTAATTCTTAAGAATATCGCGCTGGAACTTCGTCAGCGACTTGCCGTCGCGCTCGTAGATCGCATGGAAGTCGGTAAGCGAAAAAACGGCTTCGATCTGCTTGATCTGCTCCTCCTCGATGACATCCCAGAAATTATCGCTCAAGAACAGGAGACGGCTCTCGGAGTGGTTGATGATGTGGATGATGTCGGCAGGCGTGAAGTCCTGCAAGATCGGCACGATGACAGCGCCGTAGGTAATCGTGCCGATATAAGTGATGCACCAGCGGGGATTGTTGCGTCCGATCAACGCGATCTTATCGCCTTGCTTGATGCCGGCTTTCTTGAAGAGGAGATGCAACTTGGCGATCTCCTTGGCCATTTCATAATACGAAAACGTTTCGTCCTTGAAATAATCGGTCAGAGCCGCCATTTCACGGTTTTCGCGGAAACTCGCTTCGTAGATTTTCAGTAGATTCTCCTGTAACATAGCGTTGAACTTCTGGCGGACACAAAAACCGAACCGCGAAGTGTCGTTGTCACGGCGCAGTATCCGCGCGTTAAGATTTACTGTCCGGATTCCGGCCTTGGGAACGGGATGCGGCCCCACGGGCGCTCCGCGGCTTCCAAATATAGATTTTCGATTCGGTGCCTTCTTTCAACCGCTTGATGTTCTTTCGGTGGGTAACGATCAACAGAACGGCGATCACGAACGAGAAGACCACGAAAGCGATCGACCCGTTGACCTTGGGCGAAATGAGCGTGAAGACCGGGAAACAACACCCTGCGATCATCGACGCGAGCGACACATAATGCGAAATCATCAGCACCACCAGCCACACGCCGAAGCACAGCAAAGCGGCGGGCGGATAGATGCCGGTAACAGCTCCGACGAGCGTAGCGACTCCCTTGCCGCCGCGGAATCCGGCGAAGACAGGGAAAATATGCCCCAGCACAGCAGCCACGACAGCGCCGATCTTCAGGTTGATGATATCGTTCTGACCGATCAGCGCATCGTACTGCATCAACTCGATGACGGTAACGGCTACGAAGCCCTTCAAGAAATCGAGGGCGAAAACGGGCACCGCGGCCCGACGGCCCAGAACGCGCAGCATGTTGGTAGTGCCGGCATTCTTGCTGCCATGCTCGCGGATGTCGATGCCATAGTATTTTTTGCCTATCCATACAGCACTGGGAATCGACCCCAGGACATAGGCAAGCACGATCATGGTCGTAGCAGTATAAATCGTCAGAATCATAACAACTTCCGGATTAATTTAACGCCTCGGGAGCATATGCTGCGAAAACGAACGGACACAACCGATCGTCCGAAACACGACAACCCGAAGTCGGAGTTCATATGGCAAATATAACAAAAAATTTGAAACAACGGACAATGGGAAAGATAAAAAACAGCTCCCTTGCAGATGCTTGGACGCAGCGCACGGAGAGACCGGACGCCCGGTTGGCGTTGTTCAGCGGGTTCACGTTGCCCGACTCGAAGCGCAAGTAAGCCGCGTTGATGCTGCCTGCCGCGTAGGACGAAGACGCAAAGTAGAGGCCCCACGTGCCGACGTTCGTCAAGGCTCCCGACGACTCGTGGCGGTAGCCCGCGGCAGGAGCGAAAAGCAATCGCTGGAATGAATGGCCCGGAGAAGCCGACGGCGGCAGCCCCGGGACAGACTGGGATGGATAACTAACGGCACCGCAAAACAGAAAACAAACGTCTTTGCACCGAATCGTCGGTGCCGAATGAACCGTTTGCACCGAATTTTCTGCGCTGAACTTTTGCATCAACTTCTTTTTTGCGCCTTACACCGTCAGTGGATTGCTGAATCTACGTACCGCACTGCCGGGAGCCGTGACCCCCGACATTCCGGGTTAACAGAGAGCTGTTTTTTATCGTCGGGGAGCCTGCGCCCTCCCCCGCTTCCACAAGACAGCCGGAAGCGGATGCTTCCGGCTGTCGACGAGGCAACCGTCGGCTACCCCAGATAAGATTTCAACAATTTCGACCGCGAAGAATGCCGCAGACGGCGAATCGCTTTCTCCTTGATCTGTCGCACACGCTCGCGCGTGAGATCGAATTTCTCGCCGATCTCTTCGAGCGTCATTTCGGAGCATCCGATGCCGAAGAAATACTTGATGATATCGCGCTCGCGGTCGGTCAGGGTCTCCAAGGCCCGATCGACTTCGGTCGAGAGCGACTCGTTGATCAAGCCGCGATCGGCATTGGGCGAGTCGGGGTTGACCAGTACATCCAAGAGCGAATTGTCCTCGCCGTCAGCGAACGGAGCGTCGACGGAGACATGACGGCCAGCGACGCGCAGCGTGTCGGTAACCTTCTCCTTGGGCAATTCCAGCTCGTTGGCCAACTCCTCGGGCGACGGCGTACGCTCGTGCTCCTGCTCGAAGCGGGCGAATGCCTTGTTGATCTTGTTGAGCGAACCCACCTGATTGAGCGGCAGGCGCACGATGCGCGACTGCTCGGCCAGCGCCTGGAGAATCGACTGGCGGATCCACCACACGGCATAGGAAATGAACTTGAACCCACGGGTCTCGTCGAACTTCTCGGCGGCCTTGATCAGACCGAGGTTGCCCTCGTTGATCAAGTCGGGCAGACTCAATCCCTGGTTCTGGTATTGTTTAGCGACGGAGACGACGAAGCGCAGGTTGGCCTTGGTAAGCTTTTCGAGCGCTTCCTGGTCTCCTTTCTTGATCCGTTGGGCGAGTTCCACCTCCTCTTCGACTGTAATAAGCTCCTCCTTGCCGATCTCCTGGAGGTACTTGTCCAGCGAAGCGCTTTCGCGGTTAGTGATGGATTTTGTAATTTTTAACTGACGCATGTTCTATACTATAAATAATTTCTTCGTTTCATACGACCCGCCCCGGAGCACGGCTACTCTACCAGCACGTAACTTGCCGCACGTCCGTCGGGATAGATACCGTCGATCGAACGCACCTTCTGAGTCAGGCGGCGCATGTCTGCAAGCGAAAAGACCGCCCTGTCGTTGATGTGCGTAATGACGAATCCCTGCTTCACGCGCGCCCGGGCCAGAATGCCGCCGGGTTGTACGCCCACGACCTGCACGCCGCCCTGAATCTCCAGCTGCCGGCAGAGCTTGGCGCCCGCATCCTGCAACTTGCCGCCCAGCGTTTCGACGACGTCGACATCTTCGCGGGTCAAGAGTTCGGGTTTATCTGCTTTATTACGCAAAACGACCTCGAAATGTTTCACTTTCCCGTCTCTTTTTACCGAAAGGGCCACCTTGTCGTTGGGACGGCGCCGCGCAATCTGCTCCTGGAGCGTAGCCGACGAACCGAGACGCACGCCGTCAATATCCAAAATGACGTCGCCCTTGCGGATGCCCGCCTCGGAAGCAGCGCCGCCCTCGGTCACACCGGCCACGTAGACGCCGCCGACCTCCTTGATGCCCAACTGCTTGCCCTCATCGCTATCGATGAAATCCTGATCGACAGGCCGGAACATCACACCCAGCATGGCGCGCTGCACGAGACCGTACTCCTTGAGGTCGACGACCACTTTGCGGACGATGGCTTCGGGCACAGCGAACGAATAACCTACATAACTACCGGTCTGCGACTTGATCAGCGTATTGATGCCCACCAGCTCGCCATGGGTGTTGACCAGCGCGCCTCCCGAATTGCCGGGATTGACCGCGGCGTCGGTCTGGATGAACGACTCGATGCTGAAATCGTTGGGAATGGCGCCCAGGTTCCGCGCCTTGGCGCTGACGATGCCGGCCGTAATGGTCGATTGAAGGTCGAACGGCGAACCGATGGCCAGCACCCACTCTCCCAGCCGCAAAGCGTCGGACGATCCGAAGGCCAGCGTTGGCAGATTCCCGGCGTCGATCTTCAACAAAGCGATGTCGGTGGCCGAATCCTTGCCGATCAACTCGGCGTCGAAAGCGCGTCCGTCGTTGAGCTTCACGCGCAACTTGGTGGCACCGTCGACCACATGGTTATTGGTTACCACATAGCCGTCCTCCGAAATGATGACGCCCGAACCGCCGGCCCGGCGCTCCTGATAGCGCGGTTCGTTGCCGCCGCGGGGCTGCATCTGGGGAATACCGAAAAATTCGAGAAACGGATCGTAACCCGATTGTCCGCGCCGGGGCACCTCGACCTGCTGCACAGCCTCGATATTGACCACGGCCTTCACGGCGTTCTCCGCCGCATAAGTCAGGTCAGGATATTGTCCCGCCTCGTAGGCAGTAAACTGCGCGCCGAGGGCGGGCGTACGCTCCACCTCACGCTCGATGTATTCCACACGCGAACCGCCGTCGGCGACCGCCCAGGCCGAGACGCCGCCGGCCACGGCCGAAGCGGCGAGGATTCCCAAAAACAAAAATGCCTTTTTCATAATCGAACTATTTTAAAATGATTCGGAGGCTGTTTTTACCATAGGCTTCATTCAATTTTGCAGGACAAACGGCAATAAGCGAGGAAATAGTATGCAAGGAAACAGAATTCGGAACCCGCCCCGGAATTCCAGCGCCCGGCGAACGCACAAGAATTGCCCCTGCCGCATTGCGTGCGGCAGGGGCAACGTTGCTATGCAAAACATTGCGCTTTCTCGGTCTTACAAACCGAACTCTTTGCGGATGCACTCGACCGCATCGAGCTTCTCCCAACCGAAGAACTCGATTTCGCGCTCGACTTCGCGGCCGTTCTCCCAAATCTTCACTTTTTTGCAGTAAGGCCTATTACCGAAGTGACCGTAAGACGCAGTAGCCTCGAAGATGGGGTGCTTCAACCCGAAACGCTTGACGATGGCGGCAGGACGCAGATCGAACAACTTGCCGATCCGGCGCGCGATCTCGCCATCGGTCATGCCCTCCAACGCCTTGGGCCGGGCCGAGCGGTAGGTATCGACATAGATCGAAAGCGGCTCGGCGATGCCGATGGCATAGGAGAGTTCGACCAGCACCTCGTCGGCAACGCCCGCAGCCACCAAGTTTTTGGCGATGTGACGCGCCGCATAAGCGGCCGAACGGTCGACCTTGGAAGAATCCTTGCCCGAAAAAGCACCGCCGCCGTGAGCGCCGCGCCCGCCATAAGTGTCGACGATGATCTTGCGGCCGGTAAGTCCCGTATCGCCGTGCGGGCCGCCGATGACGAACTTGCCGGTGGGATTGACATGCAGAATGTAATCGTCGCCGATCAACTCGGCGAGCTTGTCGCCGGCCCGCTCCAGACGGGCCTTGACGCGGGGAATGAGAATCGTGCGCACGTCGTTGCGGATGCGCTCCTGCATCTGCCGCTCGGCTTCGGCTTCGCTCACGCCGTTTCCGGCCGCTATGAATTCATCGTGCTGCGTCGAAACGACGATGGTATGTACACGCAGGGGACGCCCGGTTCGCTCGTCGTACTCGATCGTGACCTGCGACTTGGAATCGGGACGCAGGTAGGTCATCATTTCGCCGGCACGGCGGATGTCGGCCAGCTCCTTGAGGATGACGTGCGAAAGAATCAACGTAGCGGGCATCATCTCGCGCGTCTCGTTGCAGGCGTAACCGAACATGATGCCTTGGTCGCCGGCCCCCTGCTCCTCCTCGGTAGCACGCACGACGCCCTGGTTGATGTCGGACGACTGCTCGTGGATGGCCGAGAGAATGCCGCACGAATTGCAATCGAACTGATACTCGCTCTTGGTGTAACCGATCCGCCCGATGACGCCGCGGGCTACGCCCTGCACATCGACATAGGCCTCGGAACGCACCTCGCCGGCGACGACCACCAGACCGGTGGTGCACAACGTCTCGCAAGCGACCTTGGAATTGGAATCGTGACGCAGAAACTCGTCGAGAATGGCGTCGGAAATCTGATCCGCCACCTTATCGGGGTGCCCTTCGGACACCGACTCCGATGTAAACAAAAAACCCATCGTATACGTTTTTTTAAAGTTCGCAATCATTCGCCCCCGACCCGGCGGACAACCGCCGCAGGCTCCGGAACGGAAAAACGAACCCGGTTAATGTATAAAATGGGAAAAATTGGCTGTTGGAAATAAAAAACATGCTGGTTTAGCAATTTTTTATTGTGGTTTGCAAGCAGTCAAATCTTTCCACATCTCCCGCGCCGATCAGCGGCGGGAGGGCAAAGGTAAAAAGAAATATCAAAATATGAAAATCAAAATTGCCCTCGATCGGAATTTCTTATATCGGAACGGGCCGCGCGCGGGAACGGCATGTCCCAGAAATCGCCCGCCCCCGAAAAGAGGTGCGGAAGGAGCGGCAAGGTATTTGCCGAAGCCCCCCACTCGAAGGGCCTCGGAAGCCTTCTCAAGGCCTTTTTTCAAATCGTCCGCAAAAAAGTTGCGATATTTTTTGCAAAATAAGAATTTATCCCTACCTTTGCATCCGCAATCCTAATGATTGATGCCTCTCTAGCTCAGTTGGTAGAGCACGACACTCTTAATGTTGGGGTCCAGGGTTCGAGCCCCTGGGGGGGTACGAAGCGGAAAACTCAAGTTTTCCGCTTTTTTCATATACTTTCCGCCATGATATGCCGGCACCCGGAATCATCCGGCGCGGCTTTTCGAGCCGCACGGGCCGCACTCTTCCCAGACAAAAACTCGCAAGCGCGCGCCGCAGACTGGGAGTATTTACGGATAAAATATTTTTCACTCCGTGCAACGCCTCCGAAAGGGAAAAGCTGCGTATCTTTGCACAATACAAAAGCACCGCCGTCCATTTTGCACCAGAACGCTGCATCATTGGCCGGAGCGGCCGCAAAGAGATCCGAACTCCGAAAAAGACAACCGCCCATGCACCCCGAAGAAACTCCCCGAACGACATCCCTGCCGGCCGCTCCGGAAACGCCGGCAAGGCAAATTCCGGATCGAACCGCCGGCAGCAAACCGACGACCCTGGCGGCCGAAATCGCCCGCAGCAACGAAAAACTGCTGCCGTTGTTCATCCCCTGCTACCTGCTGGTGCTGGGTGTCATCGCACTGCTCGACATCGACCTGATCGACCCGGCGCTTCTGGAGAGCGCCAACTGGAAACAGAACACGATCTGGTGCATGCTGCTGCTCTTCGGACTGCTGCCGCCGCACCTGCGCGGGCAAAAAATCGTCTGGATGGGCATCGGCTACATGCTGGCGTTCTTCGTACTTGGCGGCGCCAACATCTACGGCACCGTGCGGCTGATTTTGGCGGCATTCAAGACGGTGCTGCCGATGATGATTCTTTTCCAAGGCATCCGCCTATGGGCCGCAACCCGGAAACACGGCCGCTGGGCGCTCCTGCTGCCGCTCGCCGCACTGGTATTCGCAGGACTGCTCTATCCGATCGAGGATCAGAACATCGTACAGAGCGGCTGGAAATCGCTGCTGAACTGGTCGACGGAGAACTACCGCGACGACAACGGATTCCACACCTATGTAGGAATCATCGGCATTCTCGCCGGTCTGGCCGAAGCCGCGATCGTGGCGAGCCACCTCTGCCGCAAAAAACAATAATAATCCCCCTTTTTGTACTTTCAATATCGTATTCCAACTCTTTTCCACCAAAATTTGCAGACACAATACCCCGGAAGCGTTGCCAAAGCGAAATCATCTTGTACCTTTTTTGCATTGTCGCCTCAGCGACGAACATGTTGGACGAAAGTGTTTCGCTCACACCTGTATTAGAAATCTGGTAAATTTCAAAGGAAGCAGGGAGAAAGCAATAACGCTCATCATCTGTTTTTGTATGGCACGCCGTCATACGATACAGGTGTGGGGTATTGTTTCTGTTTATTTGCTTCCGGGTTTACCAGAACCTCTAATACGAATAGACGAACCGGCTCCACACTTTCTTCATTTTATAAATTCGCATCGCAGGAGCCGGGGATGCGCCCAAATCATTCAAAAAGTCATATGAAAAGATTCATCTTTTCGATGCTCGCCATGGCAGCAATCGCATTCGTCGGCTGCGACAAAGAGGAAGAGACCTCCGTTACCGGCACATTGATCGGCACATGGGAAATGACCAAATTATGGTCGCAGTCCGAGGGTTGGGACACGGAATTCGGCGCCCAATGGGGTTATGTTCTGACCGTACGATTCTACGAAAACGGCAGCGCCGTAGCGACCCAGATCGACAGCTCCGGAACGCAGACTCAACGCACCACTTATCAAATGACCGCCGGCACGCTCCGCATCACGCTGCCGAACGGACAAACGAATATCGCTGTGATCGAATCGCTCACTGCGACAGAACTGATTCTTGCATACGGCGACACCAAAGAATACTACAAACGAATCGGCTGACACCTCTCGCATTTCCCGATTTTATCAGAGAACAAGTAAAAAAACGAAACGCCTCCCTTACCGGGAGGCGTTTTTCGCAACAAGTGGGCCCAGAGGGGCATGATCCCACGACCTTCGGATTATGAGTCCGCTGCTCTGACCGACTGAGCTATGGGCCCCTGCCGACGACCGACTGCGGATCGTCTGCGGCGCGACAAAGATACGAAAACAATCCGGATTGCGCAAATGTTCCCCCTGCGGAGGGCAAAATGAACCAGGAAGTCATGCAGCGGCACGGCCTTCTCTTCCGGAGTGTTGCACGAATAGCGATATTTTTGCATTCCAACGAAAGATTTGCACGCGGCGAATTGTTAATTCCCGATTTTTTATTACCTTTGTGGCGCTTAAGCACAAACTAAAAACAAAAACGACAAATGAAAAAGGGTATTCATCCGGAGAATTATCGTTTGGTGGCGTTCAAGGACATGTCCAACGACCACGTGTTTTTGTGTCGGTCCGCCGTTTCGACAAAAGAGACCATCGAAGTGAACGGCGAAACCTATCCCGTGTATAAGATGGAAATTTCCAACACGTCGCACCCGTTCTACACGGGCAAGATGAAGTTGGTTGACACCGCCGGTCGCGTCGATAAGTTTATGAGCCGCTACGCAAAACGCTACGACAAGAAAGGCGCGAAATAACGAATTCCGCTTTCTGAACGAACGGGTCGCCAATGCGACCCGTTTCTTTTTACCTGCAAACACAGAGCCCCCCCCTGAATCGGCCGATCATCCAGCAGCTTCATCATTTCCATATTCCTTTTTGATCCGGTCGAGCGAGCGGCCGCCAATGCCGATGCTATCGTCGGGCAATTCTTTGATCGAAACCATAAAAAACTGCTTGGGGATTCCGGTCGTTTCGACAGCCGCTTCGGTAAGCTGTTCGATCAAATTCTGTTTCTGCACAGCGGTTAAAGTACCGCATTCAATGGAGATATAGGGCATAACGATTCTAATTGAATATTTCTTCAAATATAACAAATAATTCCCGTCTCCAGCACAAATTATAAAGTAATGCGGCAAAACAAATGGCCCATATTCAAAGAGGCGTACAATTGCGGAAATGCGCCCAAAGTCAAACCGCCTTGCCTTATTGCCAATCAGTATAGATTGTGCATTGTCCGCAAAACAATCTACGACGACATTAACCGACATACCGAAAACTAAAACTCCGATCAAGCAGCCCCATTATCCCTATCCGGCGGTCTATTCGTGAATTCCATATGCCCCAAGCCAACTTATTGCCGCCCCCACGAATGCCCCCCCGGCTTAAGATTTAGCCGACCAAGTCTTCCTTACTGAAGACGCGGGTATCGTCGCCTTGCTGGAAGGCA
>NZ_CAJTXD010000007.1 GCF_910580175.1 uncultured Alistipes sp. | reverse complement strand
TTTTTATTTTAAAATACTTCCTCGACCGGGGGTGCGCAACGGTTGGGACGGTGGCTGGAATAAAGGGTTGCAAAATGCAACAGTTGTAACACGAAACCTCTAAAATTAAATTGTGCATGAGAAAAATTTTCTTTTTACTAATCGTCGCTAATCTGAGCGTGCTCAGTGCGCTGGCCCAGATTAGGATATCGGGTACGGTGATCGATGCCGAAGACGGAACTCCGATCGTCGGTGCAACCGTCACTGTGAGAGAGACTTCGGTCGGAACTGTTACCTCGGCGCGAGGCGATTTCCAGATCACGCTGCCCGCCGGGAAAGACCTGCTTTCGGTCTCGTTTCTCGGATACGAGGAGAGCCAGGTTGCCGTTACGAAAGGAATGACCAACATTACCGTGAAACTGGCCAAATCGTCGACCAAGATCGACGACGTGGTGGTAACCGGTTTCAAGAATGCCAAGAAAGAGACCTTTACCGGTTCGTCGGTCAAAATCAGTGCCGATGATAT
The DNA here is from genome assembly GCF_910580175.1 of uncultured Alistipes sp. Classification (GTDB taxonomy): domain Bacteria; phylum Bacteroidota; class Bacteroidia; order Bacteroidales; family Rikenellaceae; genus Alistipes. The sequence goes on along the minus strand of NZ_CAJTXD010000007.1, from coordinate 27,565 downwards.
CGCCATCGCCGGCGTCAGCGACGTGAGCCGCATGCTCGAAGGCCAGGTGGCCGGCGTCTCGGTGCAGAACGTGTCGAGCACGTTCGGTTCGGCGCCCAAGGTGCGCATCCGCGGCGTGACGTCGCTCAGCGGCGAGAACAAGCCCTTGTGGGTAGTCGACGGCGTGGTGCTGGAGGATGTGGTCGAGATTTCCAATGACCAGCTCTCCAGCGGCGACCCCACGACGCTGCTGGGTTCGTCCGTGGCCGGTATCAACCCTGCGGACATCGAGTCGTTCGACATCCTCAAGGATGCCGCTGCAACGGCCCTCTACGGTGCCCGCGCCATGAACGGCGTGGTGGTCATCACGACCAAGAAAGGTAAGCAGGGTGCCCCGCGCATCAACTATACGGGTAACTTCACGATCCGCACCAAGCCCCGCTACTCGAAGTTCGACATCATGAACTCCGCCGACCAGATGGCCGTCTATTCGGAGCTGGAGCGCAAGGGCTTGCTCAACCAGGATATCGTCAACGCCTCCAACTCGGGTGTCTACGGTCTGATGTACAACGCCATCAACGCCTACGATCCCGCCACCGGCTTCGGCCTGGCCAATACGCGCGAGGCAAGAAACGCCTTCTTGATGAACTACGCCAAGGCCAACACCGACTGGTTCGACGTGCTTTTCACGCATAACCTCCTCCAGGAGCATTCGCTGAGCATCTCTACCGGTTCGGATCGTTCGCGTACCTACGCTTCGATCGGCTTCCTGAACGATGCCGGCTGGACGGTGGCCGACAAAGTGAACCGCTACACGTTCAACTTCCGCAACGAGTACGACATCAGCCGCAAGATTTCGGTCGGCTTCCTGGCCGTGGCTTCGCTGCGTCAGCAGGAGGCGCCGGGTTCCTACAAGCGCGAGGTCGACCAGGTAAGCGGCGAGTGGTCGCGCGATTTCGACATCAACCCCTTCAGCTATGCCCTCAACACCAGCCGTGCGGTGCGTCCGTACGACAACGACGGCAACCTGGAGTATGTGACCATGAACTTCGCTCCTTTCAACATCCTCAACGAGCTGCGCGAGAACAAGATCGAGCTGAATGTGATGGACGCCAAGATGCAGGGCGAGTTCAACTATAACATCGTCAAGGGTCTGCGCTTCAACTTTACCGGTATGCTGCGTTATGTAAAGAGCGACCAGATCCACAAGATTACCGAGCGTTCGAACGTTGCCGGCGCCTATCGTGCCGACGGCAACTCGACCATCCGTTCGCGCAACCGCTTCCTCTGGACCAACAAGGAGGATCTGGGCGCCGAGCCGGTGTCGGTCATGGAGCGCGGCGGTTTCTACGACACGGCCAACAACACGCTGCTCAACTACGAGGTGCGCGCTTCGTTCGCCTACAACAAGGTTTGGGACAACAACGTCCACACTCATGAGCTGAGCGCTCTGGCCGGTACGCAGATCAAGTATCTCGACCGTACGAGCGAAACTTCCACACAGGCCGGCTACCAGTATTATATGGGCGGCGTGGTTTACAACAACCCGCTGTTCTACCGCATGATGAGCGACCGCCAGCGCGACCTTTTCACGTCGGACACCTACCGCGACCGTTTCGCCGCGTTCTACCTCAACGCCGACTATGCTTTCGATCGCCGCTACTCGATTTCTGCCACGGTGCGTTATGACGGCACCAACTCGCTGGGTTCCTCGTCCGATGCCCGCTGGCTGCCTACCTGGAACTTCGGTGCCAAGTGGAACATCCAGAACGAGGCTTTCCTCCAGGATGTCGAGTGGCTCAATGTCTTGAGTCCGCGCGTGAGCTACGGTCTGACGGCCAGCATGCCCAACGCATCGAACGCCGCTGCGCTGTTCTACAATTCGCAGATCTATCGTCCCGGCTTTACCGAGAACCAGATTACCATCGACGCGCTGGGCAACAAAGACCTCACGTGGGAGAAGAGCTACCAGTTCAACGCCGGTATCGACATGGCGTTCTTCGACAACCGGTTGAACTTCTCGTTCGACTACTTCAGCCGTAAGAGTTTCGACCTGATCGACGTGGTAAAGACCCCCGGCGTGGGCGGCTTTACGTGGAAACTGGCTAACTTCGCCGACCTCGACGCCCATGGCTTCGACATTACCCTGGGCGGTACGATGATCCGCACCAAGGACTGGAGCTGGTCGGCCAACATCACGTTCGGTTATTCGACCAACGAGATCAAGAATGCCCAGAACATGCCCGCCGTTTATGAACTGGTGCGCGGCGAGGGCGGCAACAAGAACGGTTATCCCGTCAACTCGCTCTTCTCGATTCCGTTCTCGCGGCTCGATCCCGAAACCGGTATTCCGCTCTTCATGAATGCCGACGGCGAGGAGACCACCGACATCTACATGCAGGGCACCGAGACCGAGTTCCTCAAGTTCGAGGGTACGGTCGATCCCAAGATTACCGGCGGTTTCAACACCACGTTGCGTTACAAGAACTTCTCGCTCAATGCGTTCTTTACCTACCAGTTCGGCAGCAAGATCCGTCTCACGCCGGCCTACGCCGCGCAGTACAGCGACCTGGATGCCATGTCCAACGAGTTCAAGAACCGCTTCCTGATGACCGGCGACGACCTTTCTCCCGCCATCACGGACTGGGTGCACCAGTCGATCTCGCTCGGTTCGAACAACTATCCGTATGTCAACTACAACTATTCGACGGCTCGTGTCGTGAAGGGCGACTTCATCCGTCTGAAGACCGTTTCGTTGAATTACGATTTCTCGCCCGCGTTGGTCAGCAAGTCGCGTTTCTTCAAGACCGCAGGCATCCGTCTGACGGTCAAGGATCCCTGGCTGCTCTACTCCGACAAGGCGCTGAACGGACAGGATCCCGAGTTCTTCAACACCGGCGGTGTGGCCATGCCTGCCACCACGCAGTTCACGCTGTCGTTGAACCTCGGCTTCTAATTACGCACGAAACATAAAATATACGATGAATATGAGAAAATTGATTATAGCGTTGTCCTTGGCGTTCGTCTCGTTCGGAATTGTCGGTTGCGGCGATTTCCTCGATACGATGCCCGACAACCGCACGCAGATCGACAATCTGGACAAGGTAAAGGCGCTGCTCGTGTCGGCTTACCCCTATCGTTTCTACGCCTCGACGCTCGAACCCCGCTGCGACGGCTATACCGACCTCGGAGCTACGGTTTCGGGTTCGCAGCCCGGCATCAACTTGAGCTTCCAGTATACGAACTACCGCTGGGAGGAGCACACCTCCATCGAGGGTGCCGACGACAACGAGGCCTACTGGACTGCCTGCTACAAGGCGATTGCCGCAGCCAACCATGCGCTCGCCGCGCTCGACGAGATGGGCAATCCTAAAGGTTCGGAGGCTTACCGCGCCGAAGCGCTGCTCTGCCGCGCCTATGCGCACTTCTGCCTGCTGACGATCCATGCCGACTTCTTCGACGAGGCCAACCGGGCCACCAAGCTCGGCATTCCCTACGTTACCGAACCGGAAGACGAGGTTTACAAGCACTATGACCGCGGTACGGTGGCTTCGACCCTGGAGAAGGTCAAGGCCGACCTGGCCGAGGGTATGGCCCACATCGGCACGGGTGCCGACCACGACCAGCCCAAGTTCCACTTCTCGGGCGCTTCGGCCCGGGCGTTCGCCGTACGTGTGGCTCTCTTCGAGCGCGACTATCCTACGGTCATCTCGCTCGTCTCGCAGCAGATTCCGCAGCCGTCGGTTTTGGTAGGTTTGCAGAATGCTTCCGGGCCGCTGGTCAATGCCGACGGTACGCCGGTGCGGATTCCCCATCCCAATCAGGACGTGGCTTTCCTCTACTGCGGCGCCAATTTCTACAACTGGGACAACTACCGCAACATCGCGGGCGGTTCGCAGGGCATCGGTTTGAGCTTTACCGATCCCAAGTCGCCCCACGTGCTGCTCTCGTGCGAGCCTTATTCGCTCTTGCATCGCATTACCTATTCGAATGCGTTTACGCGCTACAACTATTCGGAGAAGGCGATCGGCGCTGTGATGGGCGACAACGCCACGGGCTACGGCTGGAACTTGCCGGCCTACGGTTTCTCGTCGGCCAACTCGCCGTCGTACGTGCCCAAGATGTACGAGGACTTCAAGTCCGACGACGACGTGACCGGTCAGCCGCACGTGCGTTTGAGTCTTTTCCGTCAGGAGGAGTTGATCCTGGCCCGTGCCGAGGCTTATGCCATGACCGGCGAGTACGACAAGGCGATCTACGACCTGACGATGTACGTGCAGAATCGTGTGGGTGCCCAGATCACGGCCTGCTACCTCTCGCGCGACAAGGTGGTAAACTACTATGCCGAGTCGCTCTCCATGCCGGGCAACTACCTGATGAACAGCTTCAACGCCGGCCGTTTCACGACCGATCCCAGCACCTACGAGGGCCAACTCCAGCGCTCGCTGATGCTCATGGTGCTCGACACCCGTCGCACGGAGTTCCTCTACGAGGGCATGCGCTGGTTCGACATCCTGCGTTGGAACATTCCGGTGGAACACCGCATGATTACGGGCGAAACCAGCACCCTGACCCCCGATGACGATCGTCGCGTGGTGCAGCTTCCGCGCAACGCCGAACTTTCGGGCTTGCAGATGAACCCTTATGACCACATTCCCAATCCCTGGAATTAGTTTGCCGCAACATAAATTTTGAATGATATGAAAAAGATAAGAATAGTATACGTGCTGCTGTCTGCGGTGCTTTTGCTGGGCGCTTTCTCGTGCCGGGAAAAGGAGACGATCGCCGACGACCTGGTAATCCCCGGTCTGGGCGGCACGGAGGAGACCGCCAATGAACTCGACAAGTGGCTCTACGAGAATTTCACGCTTCCTTACAACATCGAGGTCGTTTACCGCTGGGATGCGGCGCAGATGTACTCCAACATTACTACTTCCCGTCTGGTGCCGGTCGAGTTCGACCTCGTGCAGCCGATGATGGCCGTCATCCGCGACGTGTGGTTCGATCCGTTCTTCCAGGCTGCGGGCAGCAAGGATTTCTTGTGCCGGCTCGCTCCCAAGAAAGTCGTGCTGGTCGGCAGCCCCGAATACCAGGGCGGGTCGATCAAACTCGGCCAGGCCGAGGGCGGTCGCAAGATCCTGCTGATGAACGTCAATACGTTCGATGCGCAGAACGAAGAGCAGGTAAGGTCGTTCCTGCATGTGATCCTGCACGAGTTCGGACACATCATGCACCAGACGATCATGTTCGACAAGTCGTTCCAGGACATCAGCGCCGGATTCTACGATTCGTCGGGTTGGAAGAACTACGACGTCGGCAAGCCCAACTACAACAACCCGGAGGCTTTCCAGCGCGGTTTCACGCGCAACTACGGCATGAACAACAAGGACGACGACTTCGTGGAAGTTTTCTCCATGGTGCTGGTTTACGGCAAGGATTGGTTCGACAACGTGGTGTGCGCCACGGCTCAGCAGTCCACCATTACGGATGCCTACGGTGCCCTGACCCAGAAACTCGCTTTGGTGGAATCCTACATGCGGGATACCTGGGGGATCGAGATGTTCGACGACGAGATGGGCAACAAGGGTCTCGAAACCTACGTCCAGGAGGCGATCGCTACGGTGCTGGCCACTCCTCCTACGGAGTAATGTTTAATCCTAAAATTTGCAGAACATGAAAAAACTGTCAAGTATATTGCTTTCCCTCTGCGCGGTCGTGTTCCTGGCGGGTTGCGAGGAAAAGGTCATTACCATGGACGGCAGCGCCGATGCGCGGGTCGATGCCATGATCAAGAGCTACATCGACGAACTGGCGTCCGCCGAGCACGGCTGGATCGCCGATGTGATGACCGACGAGGGATACTACCGGTTCTACATGACTTTTACCGACGACAACAAGGTAACCATGTATACCGACAACATCAACTATCCGTCGTTGAACGGCGTGCCCAAGACTTCGACTTTCAACATCCGTTCGTTGCAGCGGCCCACGCTCTCGTTCGACACCTATTCCTATCTGACGATCATCAACGATCCGGACAACAACATCAGCGGCGGTTCGGGTAACATGGGACTCGGAACCGACTTCGAATTCGAGATCGACAGCTATGCCGACGGCGTGTTCTCCCTGACCGGCCGTGTCAACCGGGTCGACGCCTCGCTGCGCAAGGCTACGGCCGAGGAGGAGACTTCCATCAAGGCCGGCGGTCTGATGGCGGTGCTGGTCGACGTCATTACCTACAAGCAGGGGCTGAACTGCCACTTCCCGGTGGGCGACGCCCAGGTCAACGTGCTGTTCAACGGCCGCTCGAACACTTTCTTTTATGAGGACGAGTCGGGCAACGTGACCGAGACGACGTGTTTCACGCAGATCGAGCAGAACAAGGATGTCGATCTGGTCGAGCCGGTCGTCATCGCAGGCAAAACCATTACCGGATTTGCCTGGAAGGCAGATACGCAGTCTTACAGCGCCATTGTCGACGGTGCCGAAGTCGCTGTCGAGGATCAGGTCGATCCTATTTTCCCGCTCCACCAGATGCTGGGGCCGGGCAAGCTCTACACCGTCATGCAGACCGTTTTGCAGATGTTCCCCTCGATGGCGCAGGCCGACAACCAGTTCGGTTATCATATGATGTCGGCCTACCAGTTCCTTACAACTCGTTTCGGTATGCCTTTGAACGTCGTGCAGTTGGAGTTTACCACCTCCGAATCGGGACAGCCGCGCTTGATTATGGCTTGGCAGGTAGGCCGCTTCATGGGCTACTATACCTACTATCTTACCTTCAACGAGGAGGAGGATCAGTTTACGATCACGAAGATGACTTTCGAAGACGACTCCATCGGCAACGGTCAGGTATTCTACCAGGGTGCAGCCAAGACTTTCGCCGATTTCTGGGTCGGCAAGACATTCAAGATCGAATGGACGCCTGTTACGTTCGGTTCCTATGTCATGGGTCAGCTTTCGCTCGTCGATGACGGCGGTATGCCCGCCGAATGGTACGGCGCTCTCTTTTCTTGAGTAGTCGTCCGTGATAAGTGTTTTATCCTTGGTGCAGGCTGCCTTTTCCGGGCAGCCTGCTTTATTATAAATACTTATAAGGGGTATGCACTCTTTGCGAGGCTGCCGGGATTTGGCAGAGTTTTGAACGGGTATTTGCAGGTAGAGGCAGTGCTTGATGGGGTTTATACTATGCTCCGATGGGATGTGCGGGGCTTATGAGATGGTTTGGCATTTTTTGCGGAGTTGGGGGATTGCGGGATTGGAGCCTGGATTAGATTGATCCTTGCTTCTCGCCACGCTTATTTTGGATTCGAGGATGTTGCTGGTCTCTTTTACTTGGGGGGCGATAAGCAGGGAGAGTGGTTTTATGGCATATCCTTTGTTCGAGGTGCTTCAGGGATTATAAAGCCGCTTTTTTGCAAAAACATATCGGCGTCTGGATTTCCGCGTTTATCGCAGCTTTCGGGCCGTGCGGGCCGCAGCCTTCCTTGGCGGAGACCCGCAAACGTGCTCCGCAGCCTGCGGAGCAGAGTAACAAGGAGGGGATCTTGCGGATAAACATATTGAAAAATTACGAATTTTTCCGAGATTCTTTTGCAGATTCCGATTTTTTGCCTATCTTTGTGCCACGATAATTACGGAATGTTCCGTCTTTTTCGCGGATGGTGCCATAGCTCAGTTGGTAGAGCAAAGGACTGAAAATCCTTGTGTCCCTGGTTCGATTCCCGGTGGTACCACGACTTGTTCGGCTTGCAGCGATGCAGGCCGAATTTTTTGTTTCGCTCTTTTGGGGGCAGGGGCTGCGGTAGGAATCCGCAGTTGCTTTTCGTTTCCCTTTTCGTGGCATGGGATTTGTCCGTCGGACGGATGCCTGCGGCTTGTGCGCGGGCGATTTGTGAATCTTTTTGTGAATCCTAAAACCGACCATGCAATGACACCTGCAAGACGTAACCAGAACAATTGGCTGCCCAGCATCTTCAGCGACTTCCTGTCGCCCGGGTGGCTCGAACATCGCAGTGCTGCGGCGCCTGCCGTGAACATCATCGAGGATCAGACCGGCTATAAGGTCGAGATCGCTGCGCCTGGCATGACGCGCGATGATTTCAAGGTGCATATCAATGAGGACAACGAGTTGATCGTCTCCGTGCAGAAATGCACCGATTCCCAGACCGAGGAGAAAGACGACAAGAAGGAGGGCGCCAAGAAGCCCGAAAGCACTTATCTGCGCCGCGAATTTTCCTATACGCAATTCCAGCAGGGGCTTTTGTTGCCGGACAACATCATGCGCGACAAAATCACGGCCCGGGTCGAGAACGGCGTCATGACGATCGAAATCCCCAAGATGACCGCTTCCGAGACTGCGCCCGCAGCCCGGCAGATCGAAGTGCGTTAGCGAGAGCGCCGTGTGACGAACGGGAGCTTCGGAGACGAGGCTCCTTTTTTTGCGGTCTGTCGACCGCTCCGGTGGCGTATCTGCTTTTTGTGTGTTTCGCAAGCAAGGATGCCGCATTAATTCTGCCGCTTCCAATGCTGTGTCGCAAAAAAAATGTTACCTTTGCATATTGCTGCCGCTGTGGCGGCGAACAAGGTCTGTTATGAGAAAATTTTTGGGAATCTTCGTGTTCTTGCTCCTCGTTGCGGCGGGCATCTTTTGTTATTTCCGTTTCTTCTTCGTCTTCGGCGAGGGCGTGAAAAGCGGCGAATTGAACTATGTGGTTTACAAAGGGGTGCTTTTCAAGACCTACGAAGGTAAGTTGATCCAGTCGGGCATCCGCTCCAAAACGGCCGGTTCGGTGCAGTCGTACGAGTTCGAATTTTCGGTCGACGACGAGACGCTGGCCCGCGAGTTGATGTTGCAGAGCGGCAAGACTCTGGAATTGCATTACAAAGAGTATTTCGGCGCACTGCCCTGGCGGGGATTTACCAAATTCATCGTCGACAGCATCATCGTCCGGCCGACGGTCGTGCCGCCCGTTTCTGCAATGCCGGCGGTTCCCGAAGAGGGGCATTTTTCCGAGGAGGCACCTGCAATCGAAGAAAAACATTCTTCCGAAGAGACTCTTTCTTCCCGGGCGCCTGCAATCGAGGCGTGACGCCGCATTCCTGCTTTGGGCGGGGCACAGATTTAAGAGAACACCGTTGAGCGTGTTCTCTTTTTTTTATCGTTCCAGATGCAGGATCGGGTAGGGTTTGCCCACAGGGTCGCAGGCGTCGCGGGCAACGGTGCGGAACCCGAGCCGGGCGTAGAAAGCCGCGGCCCCGAGGTTTTGTTCGTTGACGTCGACCCTCCGTATGCCGCAGCATCCCGTGAGGTGTTCGACAAGGCAGTGGCCCAGTCCTTGTCCGAACTGCGGCGGAGCTACGAAAAGCATTTCGAGTTGGTCGCCCGCGGTCCCCGCAAAGGCTGCGAATGCGCCGTTGCCGTCGCGCAGTACGTGAAGCGTCACGGCCCCAAGTGCTTCTTCGCGTACGATCCGGCGGTAGAACCGGATGTCCTCGGGCGCAAGGAAGTCGTGCGTGGCGCGTACCGAGGCTTCCCAAAGGTCGGTCAGCGCGTCGAGTTCCTCGGTCGTGGGGCGGGAGAGACGTTCGACGGTCATAAGAGCGTGACGGGCGGTTTGCGCCGCGCAAAGTTGCGTGCCAGGGCCGCGGCGAAGGGGGTGTCATAGCTGCGGGCTGCGGCCGGGCACCCTTTGACGCAGGCGCAGCAGCGCAGACATCGTGCCGGGTCGGTGTGCGTTTCGTTGCCGGGAGCGATGGCTTGAGTCGGGCAGAGCGATGCGCACCGGCCGCAGCGGGTGCATCGATCCGTGTCGACGACCGGGGTGCGGACAATGGGGTTTTGGCGTTGCCGACGGCGGTAAGCCAATACGAACCCGATGAAGCGTGCCAGGGAGAGCAGCGGGGTGCGGGGCGCGTGCAGACGACGGACGTCGACAGCCCGAAGATCGTCGCAGCGGAGTTTTTCCCGTATGCGCTCTCCGAAGGCGGCCGCTTCGGCCAGGTCTTCGGCATCGGGGCGTCCTGCGGCGATGGGAGTGGCCGGGGTGCTGTATGAGTGTTCGCCCACGCATGCTGCGGCGGCTATCGGACGAAAGCCGTGCTGTGCGGCGAAGTCGGCCAGTTCGGCGACGGCCTGGCCGAATGCCCGATTGCCATAGACCGCGACGATCACGGCGGGCGTGTCGTTGCCGCGAAGCGCTTCCAAGCGCTCCAGCACCACGGGCGGAATATGCCCGCCGTATACGGGTGCCGCCAATATGGCCACCGTTTCGGGGGCGAGTGTTCGGGCGGGAGCCGGAGCATGCGTCAGATCCGTCTCGGCGATCGGTGCGGTGCCTGCGATTCCTCGGGCGATGGCCGCGGCGACGCGGCGTGTGGTTCCCGTAGGCGAAAAATAGAGTGCGTGCGGCGAGGATGTGTGCATAGCGTGCGGAGTTGATCAGGGGCAGGGGCCGATGCTGGCTGGCGTCCTGCAAAAGGAATTATCTTTCCACAAAGATAACGCTTCTGCAACGAAATTCCTACCTTCGACCTTGCTGAAAATCGCCCCCTCCCTGTATGTTCGGCAAAATGAAACTAACGCTTGCTTTTGCCCTCGCTTATTCGTATCTTTAACTTCGTTCAAGATACTTCGTTTCGGCAATGCTCAAATAAATTTGGCATTGCACTCAACTTATTCGTATCTTTGAGATTGCCCGGAGATATTTGTTTGGGCGTAAATGATTTAGAAGAAAAATCGCATAACAAAAGGCAACGGATAAGTAAGCAGTAAAGAGTTTAAATCCACCTCGTTCTTTATAGATTTCAAACAACTCTGTGCTTGCAAATATAAGGATTAAAAACCAATCTCAAATATCTTTGGATTTTAATTTTCGATTTGACATGATTTATCGTTAGATATAAATATTATTCGTAATTGTTGCGAACAACAAATAACGAAAGGTATGGCAGAAAAGATATGTAGCATAGAACAAGAGCAGCTTGCGCGATTTGCAAAAGCAATGGGACATCCGGCGTAAACTGCAATTCTGCATTTTCTGGCGAAACAGGAGTGTTGTTGTTTCGGCGACATTCACGAAGTGTTACCCCTCTCGAAAGCCACGGTGTCGTAACATCTCAAAGAGTTGAAAGATGCAGGATTGATTCAGGGGACGATCGAGCTGCCGGAAATGCCGAAACATCCGCCCTCCGACCAGCGGAAGGCGGAATCGTATGCAAATACCGGATTTTTGCTATCTTTGTGTAAGAACCTCAAAATTTATACAAGACGATGGCAGGACTCGGATATCGGCATATGCTCATCATACTCGTTTCTGCACTGGTATTTACACCCGCAGCATGGGCGATGAAGGCGGAGAATTTCACCTTCACGCACCTCGGCTCGAAGGACGGACTTTGCAACCAGCGCATCTTCTCGATCGTTCAGACCGCCGACGGGGCGATATGGTGGTCCTCGAAGAGTTGTATAGAGCGCTATAACGGCACCAACATCAGCCATTACACTATCGGCCAGCAAACGAAATACAGCGATTTCGCAGGCCGCAACATCCGGCTGGTGCAGTCGCATGACGCCCAAGCTGATCTGTATGCCTTCGACAACAACGGGCATATCTTCGGGTACTCCCCGGAGCGCAACCGCTTCGAGGAGCGCGCGGATATTGCCGGCACGCTGGGCCGCGAGGTCGTGCTGAACGATATTCTGGTAGCAGACGACGAGATATGGACTGCCATGCGGGAGGGCATCTTTCGACTTAAGGGGAACGAAATCACCGCGGTTCAGCCCGATGTATATGCCAATGCGATCGTGAAAGCGGAAGGACGGCTGCTCTTTCTCACGAAAAACGGACTCTATGTCCGGGATGAGGCCGGAACGGACGAGACGATGAATCACCTGGCCGAATACGATATCATCAGTGGATACTATGACGGCACGAATCACCGGCTTTGGCTCGGCACGTTCTCTTCCGGGGTGCTGACCGTGAATACGGAGACCCGCCAGGTCGTCCTGTGCGACGGACTGCCGCATATTCCCGTACGGGATTTCTGCCCCTACGATGCCTCGACGATGCTCGTCGGGGTGGACGGAGCGGGCGTATATCGGACCGAAAGGAGACAGAACGGGCGTGCGCAACTCCTTTTCGACGCTTCCGAAAATTCGTATGGCGTATTGCACGGCAACGGAGTCTATTCGCTGCTCAAGGACCATTGGGGCAATATCGTCATCGGTTCCTATTCGGGAGGGGTCGATATCGCCCGGCCGCTGGAGGGCGGCAGCGTGACGGCATTTTATTTCCATGTTCCCAACAACGACCAGTCGATCATCAACGACCACGTGAATTGCCTGCGTCAGGACGGCGCCTTGCTGCTCCTGGGTACGGACGACGGCATCAGCATCTACGACCAGCGCACCTCGCGGTTCCGGCACACGGCCCGCGGAATGGTGGTGCTGGATATCTGCAAGACCCGTGACGAACGGCTGCTTGCCGCGACCTACGGCTACGGCGTGTTGGAAATCGCACGCGACGGGAAGGTCGTTCCGAAATATACGGTTCAGAACGGAGCGTTGAAGGACAACCACGTCTATTGTCTCTACGAAGACCGCGACAAGGGCCTCTGGATGGGGTGTTTAGAGAAGAAACTCGTCCGGTGCTGTGGCGACGAGTTGCAATACTACGATGTGGAAACGGTCAAGGCGATCGAGCAGCTGCCGGACGGGCGCATGGCTGTCGGTACGGCCGCGGGAGTGATGATCGTGGATCCGAGCGAGGGAGGGGGTGTCACCGAGCTGCACTACAATCCCAAGGGAGAGGAAAACGATGTCTGCTGGTACGTACTGGACCTGTGCGTGACCGATCAACGCCTGTGGATCGCAACCGACGGAGGCGGCATCTACATCTATGACACCTGCAGCGGCGCCTGCGAGCAGATCACGACGGAGCAGGGACTTCCGTCCAATATCGTGAACAGCCTTGCGGGCGACGGGCTGGGGCGGATATGGGCCGGTACGGATCGGGGGCTTACGTTCCTCTCTGCGCGGAATCCCGGGACGGCCATGAACGTCAACTATTGCTATGGACTCTCCCGGGAGTATGTCCAGGGCGCCGTGGCCGACTTGTCGGACGGCAGACTGATATTCGGCACGACGGAGGGAGCCGTGGAGATCGATCCCCGGCATATTCGGAATGTGGATTACCAGGCCGAACTCCATCTGCTCGGATTGCGCTGCACGAACAACGACAGCGAGCAATTCAGTCGGCAGGTCGGACAGATGTTGCGGAAAGGCAGCGTGGAACTCGACTACGATTCGCGGACGTTCGAGATCGGTTTCGAGGCGATCAATCTGCGCAATCAGTTCGACATAGCCTATCAATACAAAATCGGCGACGGCGAATGGAGCAAGCCGACCGAGGAGCAAAGCATCCGTTTCGTGAATATGGAGTCCGGCAGCCATGTCCTGTATCTGCGCAGCGTCAGCCGCACGAGCCTTCACGTGCTGGATGAAATAGAACTGGGGATCGTCATCGGCCGGCCCTGGTGGAATTCCTGGTGGATGCGGTGTCTCTATGCGCTGCTGCTGGGCGGAGCCTTCTTCGGGGCGTGGAAGATCTACGAGCTGCATACGAAATACATGCGTCTGGTGGTCAGCAGTCCCGACGTCAACCAGAATCGGCTTCGGGTGGCCGACGAACTGCCGGACGGGAAAAAGGAGGGCGAACGCGACCAGTTCATCGACAAAACGACCCGGCTGATCGTGGAGCACCTCGCCGACAGCGATTTTACGATTGACCGGCTCTGCCGCGAAATGGCGATGAGCCGCACCCTGTTCTATGTAAAGCTGAAATCCTATACGGGCAAATCCCCGCAGGATTTCATCCGGATCATCCGCCTGGAACGCTCGGCAGCCCTGTTGCGTAACGGGCAGCCGGTGGCGGAGGTCGCCGCGATGGTCGGAATCGACAACGCCAAATACTTCAGCACCGTCTTCAAAAAATACTTCGGCGTTTCGCCCTCCAAATACAGATAGTATCGGGTATAAATCCCGACAAAGAAGATTTGAAAATCGACATTTCCTCGATTTTCAAACCTTTCTTGTTTGGATTCAGACCTCGCGGCGGGTACGGTTCGATACTTTTGCATACCCGCCGCGAAGGGCCCTATGCCCGTCGCCGGGGATAAAACCAACCGAAACCTAAAATTTTACGACCTACCATGAAGCGTACGAGTATGACGCTGGTTGTTTCGTCGCTGTGTGCGGCGATGTCGCTCGGTTCCGTCACGGGCGGTTACGGTCAGCCGACCGCCAAAGAATGGAACGCAGGCGTTAAGGCCGGGTGGAATCTCGGCAACCAGTTCGAATGTCCGCCCTACGGATTCGACAACGAATCCTTCGCGCTCGACGATCCCGAGGGAGCCGACCGCGCCGAGACCGCATGGGGCAATCCCGCAGTAACCCGCAAAACGATCGAAGCCGTGAAGCGCGCCGGATTCGATGCGATCCGGATTCCGATCCGCTGGCAGTGCCACATCACCAACAGCGCCGCCATGAGCATCAGCAAAACCTGGATGGCCCGTATCAAGGAGGTGGTGGGCTATTGCCTCGACTGCGACATGAAGGTAATCATCAACGTCCATCACGAAAAGTGGCTCGAAAGCCGACCTACGTATGCCTGCCGGGAGGAGAACTGCCGCCGGCTGGCCCTTCTTTGGAACAACATAGCGAGCGAGTTCCGGGATTACGACTACCGTCTGGCGTTCGCAGGCACGAACGAAGTGCACGAAAAGGATAACTGGGGCGCCCCTACGGAGGAGAATCTGGCGGTGCAGAATGCCTATAATCAGATGTTCGTCGAGGTGGTCCGCGCTACGGGCGGCAACAACGCCAAACGCCACCTGATCGTCCAGACCTACGTCTGCAATCCGGATTTCGGCCTGCACGACGGCGATTTCATCGTTCCGCAGGATGCCGGGGACAACGCAAACGATTATCTGAGCGTGGAGTTCCATTTCTACAATCCGTGGGACTATTGCGGCGAGTGCCGATACTATTATTGGGGAGCACCCTTCCGACAGTACGGCGAGACCTCTCCGAGCGACGAGAAGACCCTGGCGGACTTTTTCGACCGGGTAAGCGCCGCGTGGTCCGACCGGGGGCTGGGAATCGTCATCGGCGAATGGGGCGTCACCGACCATTATAAGTCGGGCGAAGCGGATCGGGCGCACGAAAATGCGACCTACTATTGCAAGACATTCATCGCAGAGGCCCGCAAACGAGGCTTCTCCACCTTCATCTGGGACAACAACGCCTTCGGCAACGGCCGCGAGCAATTCGGCATCTTCGACCGCCACCGAGGCATGAAGGTGCGCTCGCCCTGGATTCTCGAAGGGGTGACCGGCTACCAGGCCGTATCGGCGACTCGGAACACGAAAAAACCTAAGAAACAATAAGATGAAAAAACTACTGACCTTTCTGCTGGCTGCCGTATGCTGCCTTTCGTGCGGCGAGAGAAGCCGAACCAACAACTTCCGCATCAAACGGGGAACGAATCTGAGCCATTGGCTGTCGCAAAACGACGAGCGCGGCGAGGCCCGCCGCAATCACATTCAGGAGGACGATTTCCGGCGTCTGGCCAAACTGGGTTTCGACTTCGTGCGCATTCCCATCGACGAGGTGCAATTCTGGGACGAGCAGGGCAACCGGCTTCCCGAGGCATGGGAACTGCTCACGCAGGCGCTCGACTGGGCTCGCAAATACGAACTGCGGGCGATCGTGGATCTGCATATCATCCGCTCCCACTATTTCAATGCGGTGCTTGAGGGCAACGCGGAGGCCAACACGCTTTTCAATTCCGAGAAGGCGCAGCAGGACCTGATCGACATGTGGTATCAGCTCTCCGAGGTCCTGCGCAGTTACAGTACGGATTACGTGGCCTACGAATTCATGAACGAGCCCGTCGCCGAAGAACACGAGCAGTGGAACGAACTGATCGCCAAAGTGCACCGCGCGCTGCGCGAAGCGGAGCCGCAGCGCACGCTCGTCATCGGTTCCAACATGTGGCAGGGATACGAGACATTCAAGTACCTGCGCGTCCCCGAGGGCGACCCGAACATCGTTCTCAGCTTCCACTACTACAATCCGATGATTCTGACGCACCGCGGCGCCTGGTGGACGCCGATCGGCAAATACGCCGGTGCGATCGCCTATCCGGGCGTCATGGTGTCCGAAGCGGATTACGAGGCGGCTCCCGAAGAGATCCGCTCGCAGGTGGAGCCCTATACCCGGGAGGAATGGAACAGGGACCGGATCAAGGCCCAGATGAAGGATGCGATCGACTGCGCCGCGAAATACGGTCTGCCGCTCTTCTGCGGCGAATGGGGCGTCTACGAACCCGTGGACCGGGAGTTGGCCTATGCCTGGACCCGCGACATGATATCCGTTTTCAAGGAGTTCGATATCGCCTGGGCTACATGGTGTTACGACGGCGATTTCGGGTTCTGGGATCAGGCCGCCCACGACTATAAGGACAAACCGCTCGTCGACCTGCTGCTCGAATAACCATCCTAAAACCACACGCAATGAATTACGGATATTTCGACGACCTGCATCGGGAATATGTGATCACCGACCCGCAGACACCGTTTCCTTGGATCAATTACCTCGGGAACGAAGATTTCTTCGGACTGATCTCCAACACGGCAGGCGGATACGACTTCTATCGCGACGCCAAATTCCGGCGGATTACCCGTTACCGCTACAACGGCGTACCGACGGACAATGGCGGACGGTACTTCTACATCAACGACGCAGGCGTGGTGTGGAATCCCGGTTGGAAACCCTGCAAGACGCCGTTGGATCACTACGAGTGCCGGCACGGACTGAATTACACCCGCATTACGGGGCGTAAAAACGGACTCGAAGCCAGCCTGCTCTGTTTCGTCCCGCTGCATACCCATGCCGAAGTGCAGCGGCTGACGCTGACGAACCGCACCGACAGCGCGAAGCGGATCAAGCTCTTCTCTTTCGCGGAGTGGTGTCTGTGGAACGCCGCCGCGGATATGGAGAATTTCCAGCGCAACTGGTCGACCGGAGAGGTGGAGATCGAGCTGCGCAACCCGAACCAACGGGCCACGACGATCTACCACAAGACCGAGTACAAGGAGCGCCGCAACCACTATGCTTTCTATGCGCTGACCAACGCCGAAGCCGATGGATTCGACACCGACAGGGAGCATTTTCTCGGACTTTACAATGGATTCGAAGCCCCGCAGTGCGTGACGGACGGCAAGTCCGGCAACAGCGTAGCCCACGGCTGGAGCCCTGTGGCATCGCACTTCCTGGAGGTGGAGCTGGCGCCGGGCGAGAGCCGCGACTACATTTTTCTGCTCGGATACGCGGAGAACGAACCGCAAGAAAAATTCTCGGATGAGGAGCGGGTGCGCAAGGAGCGCGGAGAGCTGCTCTGCTCACAGGCATCGGACGTCACGCTGATCGACAAACGCAAGGCGCACGAGGTCATCGCCCGTTTCGCCACCGCAGAGGCCGTGACCGAGGCTTGGGAGGAGCTGCGCGCCTATTGGGACCGGCTGCTCGGCTCGTTCCGCATCGAGAGCGGCGAGGCGAGGCTCGACCGGATGGTCAACATCTGGAACCAGTACCAGTGTATGATCACGTTCTGCTTCTCGCGCTCGGCCAGCTATTTCGAAAGCGGCGTAGGCCGGGGCATGGGTTTCCGCGATTCGAACCAGGACCTGGTGGGGTTCGTGCATCAGGTGCCGGACCGTGCAAGGCAGCGCATCCTCGACATCGCCTCCACGCAGTTCGAGGACGGCGGGTGCTACCACCAGTACCAGCCCCTCACCGGCCGGGGCAACAACGACATCGGCGGCGGATTCAACGACGATCCGATGTGGCTGATATTCGGCACGGTGAACTACATCAAGGAAACGGGCGACTTCTCGATTCTCACCGAGCCCGTGCCTTGGGACAACACACCCGGCACCGAAGTGCCGCTTAAGGAGCATCTGCGCGTTTCGTTCGATCACGTGGTCAACAACTTGGGGCCTCACGCTCTGCCGTTGATCGGCCGTGCGGACTGGAACGACTGCCTGAACCTCAACTGCTTTTCCCTGAACCCCGACGAGTCGTTCCAGACCACCGAAAACCAGACCGAGGGCAGCCGTGCCGAGTCCCTGATGATCGCCGGGCTTTTCGTTTTCTGCGGCAGCCAGTATGCCGACCTGTGCGAGGTCGCAGCAGACCGGGAAGAGGCCGAACGCGCCCGCCGCGAGGTGGCGCGGATGGTCGAGGCCGTCAAGAAATACGGCTGGGACGGCGAGTGGTATCTGCGGGCCTACGATTTCTACGGCAACAAGGTTGGTTCGGCCGAGAACGACCAGGGCAAGATATTCATCGAGTCGCAGGGATTCTGCGCCATGGCCGGTATCGGTTCGGAGGAGGGCATGGTCGGGAAGGCGCTCGATTCGTGCAAACGCCATCTCGACAGCGAGCACGGCATGGTGCTCAATTGGCCGGCCTATACGAACTATCGCGTGGAATTGGGCGAGATATCCTCCTATCCGGCCGGTTACAAGGAGAACGCCGGCATCTTCTGCCACAACAATCCGTGGGTAATTATCGCGGAGACGATGGCCGGACGCGGCGACGATGCGTGGGCGCACTATACGAAAATATGCCCTGCGTGGATCACTGACCAGGCCCTGCACAGGGTCGAGCCCTATGTCTATTGCCAAATGGTCGCGGGCAAGGATGCTGCGAAGCCCGGAGAGGGCAAGAACTCCTGGCTGACGGGCACGGCCGCATGGAACTGGTATACGGTAACCCAATATATCCTCGGCATCCGGCCGACTTTCGAGGGGCTGCAAATAGACCCCTGCATCCCCGCAACGCTCTCGGGGTATAGAGTCGTGCGGCGCTTCCGGGGAGCCGAGTTCGAAATCGTCGTCCGCAACCCGGAGGGACGGCAGCGCGGGGTCCGCTCGATCGTAGTCGACGGCTGCCCGATCGAGGGCAATGTCGTCGAGGTCACCCCGGGAAGACACACCGTAACGGTCACCATGTAACGATTTTCGACGATGAATCGGCTACTCGAAAAAATCGGCTACGGCATGGGCGACATGTCGAGCAATATGTTCTGGAAAGTTTTTTCCTACTACCTGCCCATTTTCTACAGCGACATTTTCGGACTTTCGCTGGCGCAGACCGCTTCGCTGATGTTCGTCACACGGGTATGGGACACCGTTTCCGATCCGATGATGGGCGTCATTGCCGACCGCACCCAGACCCGCTGGGGCAAATACCGGCCTTATCTGCTGTGGTTCGCCCTGCCGTTCGCCGTCGCCGGCGTGCTGCTCTTCACGACGCCCGACTGGGGCCCGAGCGGCAAAGTCGCCTGGGCCTATTTCACTTACCTGCTCATGATGACGGTATATACCGGCATCAACGTGCCCTATGCCTCGATGTTAGGCGTGCTGACGCACGATAGCGACGAAAAGACCGTCTTTTCGAGCTATCGCATGTTCTTCGCTTACGGCGGTTCGTTCACTGCGCTCTTTGCGTGGGAGCCGTTGTGCGACTTCTTCGCCTCGCATCCCCTGTTCGGATCGTCGGACCTCGCGGCCGGGGCATGGCAGGGGGCAATGACCGTGATCGCCGTTTGCTGCCTGCTGCTTTTCATCGGGTCGTTCCTCCTCACCCGAGAACATGTCCGCAGCCCGAAAAGCGCCGGTCTGGGCAGTGATTTCAAGGCCCTCGTCACGAACCTTCCCTGGTGGATCATCACCGGCGGCGCTCTCTGCACCAACCTGTTCAACACGGTGCGCGGCGCTACGGTGGCTTACTATTTCAAATACTACATCGGCGAACAGGCGAGCATCCATCTCGGAGGCTGGTCGTTCCTTTTCTTCGCCGGACTGTTTCTCGCCGTGGGCGAGGTGTGCAACATGGCGGGCGTGATTACCGCCGTGCCGCTGAGCCGCCGACTCGGCAAAAAGAGCACCTTCATCGCCTCGTCGGTCTTCCTGGCCGTGTTGAGCGTCGCTTTCTTCTACGTGCCCGTATGCAACGGCGGATTCATCGCCATGCTGCTCCTGCAAGTGGCCATCAGTCTGTTGACGGGTATCGTCAGCCCGCTCGTATGGAGCATGTATGCCGATGTGGCGGAGTACTCCCGAGCCGTGCACGGCACCTCGTCCACCGCCCTGATCTTTTCGAGCGGCAGCATGGCCCAGAAGTTCGGAGGGGCAATCGCCGGATCGGCCCTCCTCGTCCTCTTCGATGCTTTCGGGCTGGTGCCCAACGCGGCAGCGCAGAGCGAAACCGCCATACTGGGCATGAAACTGACCATGAGCTATATCCCGGCTGCGATCGCCGTGGTCATGGCCGCCCTCCTGTACGTCTATCCGCTGACAAGCCGGGAAATGGCGAGGATTACGGATGCCGAAGAGTGAAATACCGACACAAAACTTCATAAACAACCTTAAATGAATGTAAAATGAACGCTAAACAAGTACTTTTATGTCTGCTGACGGCAGGCGTAATGTGGTTGCCGGGTACGGCAACGGTTGCTGCGCAACCCAGCGGCAGTACCGGCGGTGTCGCTGCGTCCGACAAGCAGCAGGTGACCGGCGTCGTGCGCGATGCGAACGGTCCGCTGGTCGGTGTCGCGGTCGTCGTGGTCGGATCGACGGCGGGCACTACGACCGACGCGAACGGCAAGTTCTCCCTCAACTGTCCGGCGGACAGCAAGATCGAATTCAGCTATCTGGGTTATCGGAACAAGACGCTGGCCGCCTACACCACGATGGATGTGATCCTCGAAGAGGACGACGGCGTGATGCTCAACGAGGTCGTGGTGACGGCTCTGGGCATCAAGCGCGACCGCAAAGCGCTCGGTTACGGTCTGTCGGAGGTCAAGGGCGAGGAGCTCACCAAGGCCAAGGAGACGAACGTCATCAACTCGCTGGCCGGTAAGGTCGCAGGGCTGGTCGTGAGCCAGACCGCAGGCGGCGTTTCGGGTTCGACCCGGGTATTGCTGCGAGGAAACACCGAAATGACGGGCAACAACCAGCCGCTCTATGTCATTGACGGCGTGCCCCTGGACAATACGAACTTCGGCAGCGCAGGCAAGGACGGCGGCTACGACCTGGGCGACGGCATTTCGGCCGTCAATCCCGACGATATCGAGACGATGACCGTGCTGAAAGGCCCCGCCGCATCGGCGCTTTACGGAAGCCGGGCTTCGCACGGCGTCATTCTGATTACGACCAAGAAGGCCGACAAAGACAAGTTTTCGGTAGAGTACAACGGTTCGATCACCGTGGATACCCAGCTGGCGAAATGGGATGACGTGCAGCAGATTTACGGCATGGGCAACAACGGCAAGTATTCGCCTACGGCCACGACCGGAACCAATTCGAGCTGGGGCCCGAAGGCCGACGGATTCCTGGTGGAGTATTTCGACGGCGTGAAGCGGCCGTTCAAAATCTATCCCGACAACACGTCCGAGTTTTTCCGCACCGGCTTCACGGCCCAGAATACGGGGATCGTTTCGGCAAGTTCGGGCAAGACGGGCATGCGCTTCTCGTTCACCGACATGCGCAACCGCGACATTCTGCCCAACACGAAGATGAGCCGCGACAACTTCAATCTCCGCGTAAACACCTCGCTCGGGGCCGTGGACCTGGATTTTACGGCCAATTACACCCACGAAGACGTCCTGAACCGTCCCGCGCTCGGCGATTCGCAAAGCAACGTCGGCAAGAACCTGATGACGCTCGCCAGCACCTACAACCAAGCCTGGCTGAAAAACTATCAGAACGAAAAAGGAGAGTATTACAACTGGAACGGCAACGACCAGTACAACCGCAACCCCTACTGGGACCTCTACAAGAACCGGAATACCTCGTTGAAGGACGTTTACCGGTTGTCGGGCAAAATGATCTACAACGTCAACAAACACCTCAAAATTCAGGGCACGATCGGAACCGACATCAACGACATGACCTTCGAAGAGTATATCGCCCGCACCACGCCCGGCAAGGCTGCCGGACAGTATCAGAAGAGCATCTTCCACAACCGTACTCTCAATGCCGAACTGCTCGCTCTCTACAACAACAACTGGGGCAGCTTCGACCTGAACGCCACGCTGGGCGGCAACATTTTCCGCGTCGACAACAAGACCACGATCCTCACGGGACTCGACCAGCAGATGGATGGTATCATCGCTCTGATGAACTACCAGGAGCAGAGCATGCAGGAGAACTCCTACGAGAAGCAGATCTGTTCGCTCTACGGCAGCGTAAGCCTGGGTTACGACCATACCTATTATCTGGAGGCCACCCTGCGCGGCGACAAATCGTCGACGCTGCCTGTGGCGAACAACATCTACGTCTATCCTTCGGTCTCGGCGTCGCTGGTTTTCTCGGAATTCGTCAAGAATTCGCGGGTGCTCTCCTACGGCAAGGTCCGGGCTTCCTGGGCTCAGGTCGGCAGCGACACCGATCCCTATAAGCTCGCTTTGAGCTATACGACCGGCAAGTATTCCTACCCGGGCTATACCATCGGCATGATCAACAACGACGTTCAGCCCAACAAGGATCTCAAGCCGACCATGACGAGTGCCTATGAACTGGGTCTGGAGATGAAATTTTTCCACAACCGACTGGGCGTCGACATTACCTATTACGATCAGACCTCCAAGAACCAGATCATCGGTCTGGCATCGTCTTCGGCTTCGGGCTATCCGTCACGTCTGATCAATGCCGGCGAAATCGCCAATCGCGGTATCGAGGTGGCGATCAATGGCCGCGCGGTGCAGTACAAGGATTTCGCCTGGGACCTGGGCGTGAATTTCTCCAAGAACTCCAACAAAGTCAAGTCGCTGACCGAGGGCATGGACTACTTCGAACTGGAGAGCGCCCGCTGGTGCAACGTTTCGGTCGGCGCCGAAGTGGGCGAGAACTTCGGTTCGATCGTCGCGCCCGATTTCCTGCGCAACGAAAACGGCGACGTGCTGATCAATCCCGAGACCGGTCTGCCGCTCTACGACAATACGCCCCGCACGATCGGCAATGCCTCCTGGGACTGGACGGGCGGTTTCTATACGACATTCACCTATAAGAACTTCCGTCTTTCGGCCGGGTTCGACGTCAAGGTCGGGGCCGACCTGTTCTCCATGTCCATGCGTTCGGCCTTCCAGACCGGCAAAGCGAACTCTACACTCGAAGGCCGCCAGGCTTGGTACAATTCCGAAGAGGCCCGTCTGTCTGCCGGCAAGACCCTCGTCGAGTGGCGCGCATCGGGCGACGCGCAAGGATTCGTAGCTCCCGGCGTCATCGACAACGGCGACGGCACCTATTCCCCCAATACGATACCTATCGACCCGCAGAACTATTGGGAAAGCGTCTCGACCAACGCCCCGAGCATGTTCGTCTACGACAATTCGTATGTAAAGTGCCGCGAAATCACGTTCGGATACACCTTCCCCGAACGGATGCTCGGCAAAACGGTAAAGGGGCTCAGCGTCTCGTTCGTGGCCCGCAACCCGTTCATCGTCTGGAAAAACATTCCGAACATTGATCCCGATTCGGGCTACAATACGTCGGGTATGGGACTGGAATACGGTTCGCTGCCCTCGCGCAGAAGTTTCGGATTCAACGTCAATGTCAAATTCTAAAACGAACGATCGATCATGAAAAACCTATTGATAACGCTGTTCGCCGCATGTGCCGTCCTCAGCGCGAACTCCTGCAGCGACGATTATATGGAGCAGATGAATACCGACGGAACGAAGTCTCCGACGATCGACCCGAGCACCCAACTCACCACGGCCCTCTTGCAGACCTACGGCGATTTCGGACTGATGGATACCTACCGCAACTACATCACGGGATTCACGCAGTATTATATGGGCGGATGGAACGTAGCGGCTCACGCCGGTTCCAACTGGGCGAAGAACGACATCATGAGCCAGCTATGGGACCGCTACTACACCATTGCGATCAAGAATCTGACGGATGCGATCGAACGTTCCCACGACAAACCGAACCTCAATGCCGCATTGCGGATTCATAAGGTCTATCTGCTGTCGGTGCTGACCGATACCTACGGCGATGTGCCGTGCTCCGAGGCAGGACAAGGCTATCTGGCCGGAATCGCGACGCCGAAATACGACACGCAGGAAGAGATCTACCACTATTTCTTCACGGAACTTGCCGAATGCGTGGCGCAGCTCGGCACGGGCAACGACCACATCGGCGGCGACGTTACGAGCCTGGGCGGCGACCCCGAGGCATGGAAGAAATACGCCAATTCCCTGCGCATGCGTTTCGCGATGAGAATCTCCGACATCGAGCCTGCCAAGGCCAAGGAGGAGTTCGAAAAGGCGATGCGTGCCGAAGGCGGCTATATCCGCACGGCGGCCGAAGATGCCTATGTGATCCACACGACGGCTCCGTTCACGCTCTACGACGGTGCGAAGGAGCTCGATTTCCGGGCCAATGCGCTGAGCGAAATGCTCTACGGACAGGACCCGACCTCCCCGACCTTCGTCTGTTCGACGCTCTACAACCGCATGGAGGAGACGGGCGACCCGCGTCTGCACCGCATCTGCCGCAACTACATCAACACGACGCGCATCGAAACGGCTCCGGAGGGGTGTTTCGACGTCACCGACGAGGTCAATGCCTGGAAAGAGCAGGGCGGTGCGGGCACGCAGCCGAACAATCCGGGCGAAGCGTGGTACCACAACTGGCCGACGGTCCCGACCAACGACGACATTCCGACCCTGGCGCGCCTGGTAAAGGAGAATCCCACCGCCGGTTACGACCAGAGCAACTATCCGACCCGCATGGTGCGTCCGTTCCTGGCCGTCGCGTTCGAGGATTCGGCCTGCCCGGGTGTCCTGCTCACCTCGGCGGAAACGGAATTCCTGCTGGCCGAGGCTGTGGTCAAAGGTTGGGCGGTGAACGGCAATGCGCAGAGCCATTACGAGGCCGGAATCGGTGCCGCCCTGCGGTTCCTGAACGACCATTATGCCCTGGTCGACAAGATCTCCGACAGGGAGATCGCCAGCTACATTGCGGCCAATCCGCTGGGCGACAATCCCAAGGAGGCCATCAACACCCAGGCGTGGATACACCACCTGACCAATCCGGCCGAGGGGTGGGCGAATCTCCGCCGGTCGGATTATCCGGTTCTTCTGGAGCGTCAGCAGTTCGGCTACTTCGATGGATTTACCTACGAGGACAGCAATATGACCCCTCCTGTGCGTCTGAAATACCCGAATCTCGAACTGAAATACAACACTACCCACTACAAGGAGGCGATCGAACGTTTGGGCGGAACCGACGACTGGCACAAACGGAACTGGTGGGACACCAAAGAAGGTAACTATAAAAAGCTCTAAATCATGAAAAAGATATCAATCTTGCTGGCTATGCTGATGGCTGCGGCAGCCGTAGCGACGAGCTGCACGGACAACGAGGACCCGTTCACCACGGCGGGCGAGGAGGATTATCCGAGAATTCTCAATCCTTATTTCGGCGATTGGACCAACGGCGTTCCGGGCGTGTTCCGGAATATGACCCGCGACCAGAACCTGAAGGAGGAGGTGATCGTCTCTCCGATGGACTTCACCGTCGTCAAATGGTACGTCGACGACCGGGAGGTGGCCGAGGGGCTGACGATAGACCTGCCGCTGCTTGCGGGAGAATATATGCTGAAGATCGTCGCTACGACGCTTCGGGGGCTCGAAACCTCCCGCATGGGGCGACTGATCGTCCGGCCTTGCGACGGAGACCCCGTACCGGCATCGCTGACGCTGGAGCGGCTGGTGGCTCCCGCTGCCGCCGCCACGCTCCATGGCACGAACATGAACAAGGTCGCCAAGGTGATCGTCGGCACGAAAGAGGCTGCGGCCCGCTATGTTGCCGAGGACGGCGGCTATGTGGAGTATGACGTTCCGAGCATGGCCGACGGCAACTACAGCCTCACGGTAGCCGACGCCAAAGGGTTCGTATACGGTGCGGGCACTATCGTGGTGTCCTCCTTACCGGTGTTCGGGGCGGCCCGCTTCGAGGCGAAGGCCGGCACGGAGGTAACCGTCGCAGGGCAGAACCTCGATAAAGTCGCTTCGGTCCATGTCGGCGGCAAACCGTGCACCGTCGTGGCGCAGAGCAGCACGTCGCTCTCGTTCACGACGCCGGAACTCCCGGCCGGGAGCTACGAACTGAAAGTGGCCGCCAAGGACGGAAAAGCGGTGAAGTTCGTCGACGGCAGCGACATGACGGATGCGGCGACGATGGTCATAACCGCCGAGACGACGCTTTGGGAAGGTTCGTTCGCCGTCACGTGGGGTACGCCGTTCGATGCGCTGAAGACGACGATGAAAGACCTCGTTCATGCGGGCAGCATCGTTCGTGTGTATGTCGACGGCAACGGCCAGGGAGCCTGCACGACCGCTTGGTGGAACAACATACTCACGGGCGAGGGCGACCCCAATCGCGGCGATATCACGATCTCCGGGGAACAGGTGCTGGAGTATGTGCTTACCGACCTGTCGCTCTCGCTCATGGAGGCGCAGGACGGCTTCCTCGTCGTGGGCGACGGCTATACGGTTACGAAGGTAACGATCGAATAATCGCCGCCGCAAGGCTTGACAGCGTGTCGGGATTCCGGATGTGCTCCGGAGTTCCGGCACGTTGCCGTTGTTGCTCCGGTGCCGTGTATCATTGGCTGCGCCGAAGATACTCCCTCTCGGAAAAAATGCAAACCTGCAATCAACTTATCGTATCTTTGACTTCGTCGAAGATACTCCCGCTCGACAAAACACAAACAAGTTTGCGTTTTGTTCTCGCTTAATCGTATCTTTGATATTGCCCTGATTATTTATCTGGGCACGAATGACTTGGAAGAGAATCTTATAAAAAAAGCAACGGATTAAGTTACAAAAAAATCTTTGCCGCTTGTTTTTCTTACTTTCAAGCAATTCTTTTAATTCTATGCAAATATGATTATTTTTTTGAATAATCGAATAATTGCTATCAGTTCGGTTAACCTACAATAATTCATAGAGTGGGATTTAATCTGTGATTTATTATTCTGAAAGCATGCAAGATTTACTTTTATCGTTGTTGACGTGTTGCTCTTTTACCAAATCGGCCAATGTCGTTCGACGCAATACGTCTATAATATGCCGATAAATCTCTGAAAACGGTTTGCGAATAGGACAATTATCTTCGTCTTTGCAAAATTCGCATGGCATATATTGATCTTCGCACACGCATGCCAGCATACTCACCGAACCTTCGAAACAAATTACCACATCGAACAATATCACTTCCCGCGGATCTTTCAACAGATAATAGCCGCCGCTCTTGCCTCGCGTGCTATTCAACATTCCGATATTTTTAAGCGAGAGCAGTATTCCTTCCAGAAAACGCCGGGGAATCTTCTCTTTCTCGGCAATCCGACTGATTTGCACGGGCTCTCTTCCATACTCTGCGGCCAGTACGCTGAGTTGGAAAACCCAGGCGCGGATGACCCCTGCGGCCAGGTTGTTTTGACCCC
>NZ_CAJTXD010000006.1 GCF_910580175.1 uncultured Alistipes sp. | reverse complement strand
AAATATCTTTACACTTTTTCATACCTCGATTGCTGTGTGTTGTAAATAAGCGGCAAATTTTACACCTCGAACGATAAAATCAAGTCGAAATAAAAGTCAGTTGTTTGTTGGTAAATAATTGAATTTGTGAATTTTATTTCGATATTTCTTTGTATTTATTCTATTGGGTTACTTTCCGATGCAGAATTTAGAGAAGATGTTGATTAGGATTTCGTCGGAGGTAATGGTGCCGCGGCCGGTAATGGAACCGAGAGCGGAGGTAACGGCGCGGATTTCCTCGGCGAGCAGATCGGTGGGGAGCGAATCGAACGCAGAGAGGGCCTGCTGCAAGGCCTCGGAGGCCTGCGAGAGGGCCTGGAGATGGCGGCTGTGCGAAACAACGGGATCGCCGTCGAGAAGCGCTTGGGTGTCGACGCATTCCCGCAGGGCATGGTAGAGCGTGTCGATGCCCGTCCCTTCGCGGGCCGAAATGCCGATGACCCCATCGGGCAGCGCGAGCGTCGGACGGGTGTCGATTTTGTTGACGACGGTCAGCAGTTTTTGTTCCGGATTCAATGTAAAGCCGGGCTGAGGGATGCTCCCATCGGGGCCGATCGTATCGGCGCTTACCAGATGGATGATGAGCTGCGCCCGCCGGATGCTCTTCAGCGTGCGTCGGATGCCCATTTCTTCCAGCCGGTCGTCGGTGGCGCGGATGCCGGCGGTGTCGAGAAATCGGAACACCACACCATCGATGTTGGTCTGCTCTTCGATCACGTCGCGCGTGGTGCCGGCGATGTCGGAGACGAGGGCACGGTCGTCGTTGAGGAGCCGGTTCAGCAACGTCGACTTGCCTGCATTGGGGGCGCCGGCGATGGCCACGGCGAAGCCCTCCTTAATGGCATTGCCCAGAGCGAAAGAGCGGCGCAGCCCGTCGATCGAACGGCCGATCTGCTCCAGGGTCTCGCGCAGCGCCTGACGGTCGGCGAATTCGACATCTTCTTCGGAAAAGTCGAGTTCGAGTTCGAGCAGTGAAGCCAGGTAAAGCAGCTTTTCGCGCAATGTTTCCAGCGATGCCGAGTAGCCGCCCCGCATCTGGTTGGAGGCCAGCGCATGGGCGGCCTGCGACGACGAAGCGATAAGGTCGGCGACAGCCTCGGCCTGTGCAAGGTCGAGTTTGCCTGCCAGGTAGGCCCGGACGGTAAATTCGCCGGGTTCGGCCATGCGGGCGCCGGCGGCCTGTGTCAGCCGCAGGATTTCGGAGACGATATAGCTTGAGCCGTGGCACGAAATCTCGACGGAGTTTTCTCCCGTGTAGGAATGCGGGGCGCGGAAAACGCTCGCCAGTACGTCGTCGATCGTCCGTTCGCCTTCCATGATGCGGCCGTAGTGTACGGTGTAGCCTTTCGCTTCGGCAAGAGGCGTGCGGCCCTTGAATATGCGGTCGCAGACGGCCAGGGCGTCCGTGCCGCTCAGCCGGATAACGGCAAGCGCACCTCCGGCGGCCGTGGCCGGCGCGACGATGGTGTCATGATCGTGCATCATGGGTGCATCAGCGTCCTTCGATCCGGATTTTCTGGCCCAATTTCAGCTTGTGGGGGTTCTTGATGCCGTTCCAGCGCATGAGCTGCGAAGTGGTAACATGGTAGCGGTGGGCAATGCCGCCGAGCGTTTCGCCCCGCTTGACGGTGTGGATGGTGCCGGTGCGTTCCTGCCGTTTCTTGTCGATGTTCGCAGGGTTGATGTACTCTTTGAGGTACATCGAGTCCTTGGCCATGATTTCCTGTTCGTGGGCGATGTATTGTGCAACGTTGCGTTGAGGCAGCACCAGCGTATAGGTCTTGGTCGTGGCCGGGATGATGTCCAGTTTGTACTGGGGGTTGAGCTGGCGGAGCGTCTCCATCGGCACGTCGATCGTGGAGGCGATCTGTTCGAGGTGCATCAGGCGGTCGATGCGCAGGGTGTCGACCGACAGCGGAATGGGGGCGGCTACCGGGTCGATGCCGTGGTGGCGATGATAGGCGTAGGCATAGGATGCGCCGATGAACGAGGGTACATAGCCGCGGGTTTCGCGGGGCAGATAGTCGTAGATGTCCCAGAACGAGCGGCTGTTGCCGCCGGCACGGGCCAGGGCCTTGTTGACGTTGCCCGGGCCGCAGTTGTAGGCGGCGATGGCCAGCGACCACTCCTTATAGATGTTGTAGAGGTCTTTCAGATAGCGGCAGGCAGCCTGCGTCGAGCGGATCGGGTCGCGGCGTTCGTCGACCAGCGAGTTGACCTCCAGCCCGTAGCTTTTGCCGGTCGAGGGCATGAACTGCCACAGTCCGGCGGCCCCGGCGTGCGAAACGGCCGTGGGCGAGAGGGCCGATTCGATGATCGGCAGTGCGCGCAGTTCGATGGGCAGTCCTTGCTTGAGGAGTTCATCTTCGATGAAGGGGAAATAGTATTGCGACATCCCGAGGATGCGGCTTATGATGTTGCGCTGCGGGTCGACATAGCGGTTGATGTATCCGCGTACGATGTAGTTGTAGGGCAGTTGGATCGGCGATGCCAGGGCGCGCAGCCGGTCGGTGTATACCGAGTCGGGGACATTGCTTTCGGCATCCGGGTCGACCAGGATGTATTCGTTGAAGAACTCGTGGAATGCGTTGCCGCGCTGCCGTTCGCGCCATTCGGCCACCAGCGAGTCGATCTGTTCGGGCGTGAGTTCGATGTTCAGGGCGGCGGGGGCTTCGGAACGCTGCTTCGGAGCGGGCGCCGGGGCCTCGTCGGTCGGTTCGGGGCATTCGGGTATGGCGCCGGGTGCTTCGGGTGTCGGTGTCGCGATCTGGGGCGCCGCTGCTTCGGAGCGGGTTTTCTTTTTGCGCGGCGCACGATCGGCCTGTACGGCCTGTGCGGTCGAAACAGCGAGCAGAAGCAGCAGAACGATGGATTTTTTCATGATCAGAATTTAAGGCTCATATTGAATCCGAAGACGGGCCGGTTGCCTCCGGCCGTCGGTACGTAGGTATAGTCGACCAGCGGTTCGAGGTTCATCGAGAGGTCGTCCGAGATGTCGTAGTCTTTCAGATGGGCGTCGACGTGGGCATCGACTATTTGCAGCACGTAGAGCGCCCCGGTAAGGATGATGCAGAGGTCGCGGTTGCGCCGGTAGTTGTTGCGCAGGTTCTGGATGAACGACGCCGAATAGCGGCCGTGGAATTCGTCGGTGGGGCCGTCGGGATAGTTTTCGGGATGGGCTTCGTAGTCGCTCAACAGGTTGTAGGCTTTCTTGAAACGTTGGTAGCCGCGGTTGTTCCAGTCGATGCAGTAGATCAGCGAGGCGAAGCCGCCCACGACGAACGGTACTTTCCAGTAGCTCTTGTTGTAGACCTGGCCGGCTCCGGGGAAGATGCAGGCCAGGGTGGTGGCTTTCTTAACGTGGGAGACGTCGTTGGTGTTGTAGTTGACCGCCGCGTCGCCGATGAAGTAGACATAGGAGGCGATGGTAAGGCCCAGGTAGAGCTGCCGGCGCGTGTTGCTGCGGATCATCTTGTCTTGCAGCGCGTTCAGCTCGGGTGTGCGCACCATGCTCAAGTCGGTCATGGCGTCGTATTGGCGTTTGAGCGGCCGGTAGGTCTTGTTTTCGTGGATGAAAAGCGCCAGCCCGGTGCCTACGGTGCCGTAGAGGATCGGGAGCTTCCAGTATTGTTTGTTATATATCTGTCCGTAGCCCGGGACGACGGTCGAGAGCCAGCAGACTTTCGACAGCGCCATCGAGTCGCTCATGAACCATCCTTTGCGGAAGACATGCCGCCGGGCCGTGTCGATCTTGGCTTCGGGCAGCCCGACACGGGCTGCGGCGATGGAGTCGAGCGTGAAGAGGTCGTCGGTGCGCAGTTCGTTCAGCCGCAGCGAGTCGGCCGTGAATTCGGCGGCCAGCAGCGAGTCGAGCGATGCGGCGAACGCGGCGTCGGCCAGCGAATCGGCCCGCATGCGCAACGAATCCGGTCGGGGTGCCAGCCCGCCGCGCACGACGGTGCGCGCGCCGCGTCGGAGCTGCGCACCGGCGGGCGTCCAGAGGGCCGCGAAGGCCAGCAGCAGGAGCACTTTGAACCGGATCCCGGGCATGGCGTCAGGAGCGGGACGAGAAACGTTCGATGAACCGTTCGATATCCTTGTCGTCGGCAAAACCGATGGTAATCTTGCCGCCGCCGTTTTTCGAACGCTTGATGGCGATTTCCTGCGAGAAGAACTTTTCGAGCTGCTCGACCAGGCGCGAGTAGCTCTCGGGATACTCCTCCTCTTCGGGAGCCGGTGCTGCGGCAGGCTGTTCGGTAAGCGAGCGTACCAGTTCTTCGGCCTGGCGCACGGAGAGCGATTTCTTGACGCACCGCTTGAGCATGCGTACCTGTTCCTCGGCAGGAGCGCCGGCGATCGCTTTGGCATGCCCCATGGAGATCAAGCCTTCTTTGAGAGCCAGCTGCACTTCGTCGGGCAGTTTCAGCAGACGCAGGTAATTCGAGACCGACGAGCGTTTCTTGCCGACCTTCTCCGAGAGAGCATCTTGCGTGAGGTGGCATTCGTCGATGAGGCGCTGCATGCCCAGCGCGATTTCTATGGCGTTGAGGTCTTGGCGCTGGATGTTCTCGACCAGGGCCATGGCGTGGAGCGTCTCGTCGTCGACCTCGCGGATGTAGGCGGGCAGGGTCTTCAGATCGGCGCGCTGTGCGGCGCGCCAGCGGCGCTCGCCGCTGATGATGATGTACTTGCCGTTGGCGGACTTCTTGACCGTCACGGGCTGGATGACGCCCAGCTGCCGGATCGAGTCGGCCAGTTCGTCGAGCGCCTCCTCGTCGAACTGCGTGCGGGGCTGCGTGGGGTTGGGGATGATGTCGGCGATTTCGATTTCGGCCATGCGGCTCATGGGTTTGAGCTTGGCATCGAGTGCGTCGGCGCCGAAGATGGCATCCAGACCGCGGCCTAAACCTTTCTGTTGTTTCATTGTATGATTGCTTTTTTTTGTTTCGGGCGAGTGGGACTCGGGCAAAATCCGTGCTGGCTCTTGCGGGGAGTCGGGGCTCAGTTCTTGCGGTTGCGTTTGAGGAATTCGCGGGCGAGCGAGAGGTAGTTCTCGGCGCCGCTGGCCGTGGCGTCGTAGAGCACGATGGGCTTGCCGTGCGAGGGGGCCTCGCCCAGGCGGATGTTGCGCAGGATCACGGTGTCGTAGGTCAGCGCCCCGAAATGGTCGCGCACTTCGGTCACGACCTGGTTGTTGAGGCGGTTGCGCATGTACATCGTCAGCAGGAAGCCTTCGATTTCGAGGTCCGGGTTGAGCGAGCCTTTGACCTTGCGGATGGTGGCCAGCAGTTTGGAGAGTCCTTCGAGCGCCAGATATTCGCATTGCACGGGGATGAGCACCGAATCGGCCGCCGTGAGGATGTTGACCGTCGTATAGCCCAGCGAGGGCGAGCAGTCGATGAAGATGTAGTCGAAACGGTCGCGCACCGAGTCGACGATGCGCCGCAGCACATGATGCGCGTCTTCCATCTTGGGCAGCTCGGCGTCGGCGGCCACCAGGTCGATGGACGAGGGCAGCAGCCAGAGGTTCTTCACGTCGGGACTCTGGAGAATCACTTCCGAAGCCTGCCGCGCTCCCGAGATGCACTCGTAGATGCCTTCCAGTTCGATGTCGAAACCCAGTCCCGAGGTGGCGTTGGCCTGGGGATCGGCGTCGAGCAGAAGCACTTTCTGGCCCAGCAGCGCCAGCGAAGCGGCTAAGTTGATGGCCGTGGTGGTTTTGCCCACGCCACCTTTTTGATTGGCTAATGCGATAACTTTTGCCATGTTCGGATGGGTTTATAAGCGGACAAATTTAGTGAAATTAAATCGAAATCCGCAACCGTTGTCGAAAATTGATTACCTTTGAGACGTCAAAAAACGATTCGATGCCGCCTATGACAGAGAAAAACCGACCTGCCGCCGGGGTGCCGCCTTTCGAAGAGGGTGCCGCGGAGCCTCCGAAGAAGCCGCGAGTGCGCAAGCCGTTTCCTTCGGCGAACGACCTTTTCGCCATGTTCGGCATCGTGTTGGGCATGCAGATCGCGGTGTCGCTGGCGGTGTCGTTCGTGTTGCTTGTTCTGGGTGTGGAGACCGATGCCGCAGAGCCTTTGCAGCAGGGGCGCCGGATGGCGGCGATCTATCTGCTGGCGATGACGGCAGCTTATTTCATGGTGTTGTGGTACAGGCGTATGCGCGGCGGATCGGGTTCGCTCGGCAGATTTTCCGTCCGGGGATTGAATCCCATGCTGTTGTTGTGGGCTTTCGTGCTCATGCTTGCAGCAGGCATCGTGTGCGAACCGTTGCTGTCTTTGCTGCCGGCCGTCAAGGAGTATGAGTTCGGGCGCGGCGGCTGGGCGCTGGTCACGCTGGTCGTGGCGGCTCCCGTGCTCGAAGAGCTGTTGTGCCGTGGCGTGGTGCTGGAGTCGTTGCGTGCGCGTTACGGCGCGGCGACGGCCTGGGCGGTCTCGTCGTTTTTCTTCGGGGCGCTGCATCTCCAGCCGGTGCTGGTGGTCAATGCGTTCGTGATCGGTCTGATTCTGGGTTATATCTATATAGTCGCCGATTCGTTGTGGGCTACGATCATTTTGCATGCGCTCAACAATGCGGTGGCCTATCTGTTGCTGCTGACAGGATACGGCGACGCTACGCTTGCCGGTCTGGTGGGCGACCGCACGATTTATTGGATCGTCTATGCGGGCGCCGCGGCCGTCACGATGCTGTCGGCCTGGATGGTGTGGCGTACGCTGCGCCGGCTCGGGAGCGGGCGGAAAAATGAGGATGCCGCGTAATAATAGCATGTTGCGATGCGTTAGTTTGCGGATAAAACCCTATCTTTGCGTGTTGAAGATGAATTATACAACTAAAATAGCGATTG
This sequence comes from uncultured Alistipes sp., assembly GCF_910580175.1. GTDB lineage: Bacteria > Bacteroidota > Bacteroidia > Bacteroidales > Rikenellaceae > Alistipes. The sequence continues at coordinate 188,923 of NZ_CAJTXD010000006.1, read as the reverse complement.
TAGCGGCCATCGTGTTGACCGGGTGTCAGCAGGTGCCGAGTTATCTTGCCGGCGACGCCGTGGTGGCGCGTGCCGGCGGCAAGGAGTTGCGGCAGCGCGATGTGCGGTCGGTCGTACCCAAGGGGGTGGCGGGCGACGACAGCGTGGCCTTCGTCGACATGTATGTCGACCGCTGGGTGCGCAAGCAGCTCAAGTTGCAGGAGGCCGGGGTGCTCTTTTCCTCGTCGGAGGGCGATATCGACAAGATGGTCGAGGAGTACCGCCAGGCTTTGCTGATCCGCAAGCTGGAGCAGCACTATGTGGACAACGGCGTGGACACGGTGTTTACCGATGATGAAATCGCGGCCTATTACAATGCTCACAAGAGCGATTTCCGCCTCGATCGTCCGGTGGTCAAAGGGCGCATCGTGCGTTTCCCCGAGGGGTATCGTCAGGCGCGGCGGCTCAAGGAGGCGATGGCTTCGAAGTCGGTCGCCGACCAGCATGATTTCCGCGATATCTGCGTCAAGAACGAGTTCACGGTAACCGATTTCCGCGAGCATTGGACGGATTTTCCGGAGTTTCTGAATTATCTGCCGACCTTGCAGTCGCAGAATTACCATTCGATCCTGGCTTCGACTGCCGTGCAGGAGATGCGCGACAGCCAGTCGCATTACTACTTTCAGATCGATGCCGTGCGGCGCGAGGGCGACGTGGTGCCGCTCGAACGGCTGCGTTCGACGATCCGCCGCATCCTGCTCAACCAGCGGCAGGGCGAGGCGATCCGCCGTCACGAGGAGGAACTCTACACGCGGGCCATGGAAAACGGCGAGATAAAGATCGCCAAGCAGTAAGCGACGCCGTGCCCTGCTTGGGGCGGCCGAACAAGGAGAAATTTAAAAAAATCGGATATTGCATGTTCAAGAAAGGTGTCATGTTCGTGGCGTTGGCGTTGTTGTGCGCAGGCGTCGCGGCCCAGAAAAGGCAAGTGATGCTCGACAAGGTGGTGGCCGTGGTGGGCGGTTCGGCGATTCTCTATTCGGAGGTGGACGAGTATGCCCGCATGCTCACGCAGCAGCGCCGTCAGGAGGGTTACACCTCCGACCGCGACCCGCACAACGAGGCGTTGGAAGCCTTGATGACCCAGAAGCTGCTCTATAACCAGGCGCAGATCGACTCGGTAAAGGTCAATGATGGGGCCATTCTCTCGGCCGTGGAGGATCAGTTGCAGCGTCTGATCGCCCAGGAGGGGTCGTTGGCGCTGCTGGAAGCCAAGCAGCACATGCCCGTGTTCAGCATTCGCGAGATCATGCGCCAGCGTTACGAGGAGCAGGAGTATGCCAGCGAGATGCAGCGCACGGTGGTGGACAAGGTGTCGATCGTTCCGGGCGAGGTCGAGCGGTTCTACAAGTCGCTCTCGCGCGACAGCCTGCCCACGGTGGCCGAGCAGTACGTCTATGCGCAGATCACGAAGTTTCCCAAGTCGATGACCGAGGCCAAGCAGCGTACGCGCGAACGGCTGCTCGACATGCGCGAGCGCGCCATCACGGGCAACGCCAAGTTCGAGAATCTGGCCCGCATGTACTCGCAGGATCCGGGTACAATGATGCGCGGCGGCGAGATGCAGCCGTCGCGGCTGGTCGAACTCGACCCGTCGTTCGGCGCCGCGTTGGAGAAACTGCGGCCCGGACAGATTTCGGAGGTCGTCGAATCGCAGTTCGGCTTCCACATCATCCAGCTCATCGATAAGCAGGGCGAGTACTACCATTTCCGGTACATCCTTCTGCGCCCCATCTATACGGTCGAGGAGCAAACCTCGTCGCTCCGAACGCTCGACAGCCTCGTGGGCTTGATCCGCAGCGATTCGATTACTTTCGAGCGGGCGGCCATGGAGCACTCCGACGACAAGGGATCGAAAATGAACGGCGGCGTGGTCTCCAACAGCGACATCATGAGCTATTATAACGCTACCAATCCCAAGTTGACGGTAACCAAGTTCCTGCGCGAGGATTTCGGCCGGTTCAAGAGCTTGGACGACTACAATGCCCTGATGAAGCTCAAGCCGGGAGAGATGTCCGACGCGTTCCTTACGGAGGACATGCTCGGCAACCAGATGGCCAAGGTCGTGAAACTCCTGGAGATCATCCCCACGCACCGGGCTTCGCTCGAAGAGGATTACCTTCGGTTGGAGGAGATGGCGCTCGAAGCCAAGCAGGAACGCGTGTTCCGCGACTGGCTCTCGAAGAAGATCGACGCCATGTATGTCTACATCGATCCCGAGTTCCGCGACGGCGAATTCGACAACAAGCATTGGGTAAAGTAGCATCGTGCGGCGGCTTCTCATCATAGCGGCGTGCACCGCGGCGGCCTGCGGGGCGATTTTCGCCCGCAGCGGGCGGCATGCGCTTCCCTCGGAGGTCTCGTCGTCCGGGTTGCAGGCGGGGCCGGTTTCCGCTGCTTCGGGTAGCGATACGAAGATCATCGACTTGAAGTCCGATCTTTCGGGGCCGGTGGCGCCGGGCGATTCGGTTATCTTTCTGGTGGGCAACTTCGCTGCGCAGCACAACGGGGCGGTTATCACATGCGATAGTGCCGTGCGTTATTCGGACAAGCGGATCGAGTTCTTCGGCAACGTCCTCATCAACAAGAACACCACCTACATCTACGGCGACCGGGCCGATTACAACGGCGAAATCAACGAGGCGCGGGTCTATTCCGAGATCATCAAGGTCGTCGACGGCGATGCCACGCTCTACACCTACCGGTTCCGTTTCAATACCAAGGATAATGTCGGCGAGTTCTCGCAGGGCGGCGTGCTGACCAACCGCGACAACGTGTTGGAGTCGGTGCGCGGTTATTACTATGCAGACACCAAGGAGCTGGCAGCCGTCGATCAGGTCGAAATGCGCAACGAGGAGTACGAACTCAAGGGCGATTCGGTGGTTTACAACATGGCGACCGACAACGCTTTTTTCTTCGACCGCACCAACATCTGGAGTCATGACGGCAACTACCTCTATGCCGATCGGGGCGAATACCGCAAGGCCGACACGCTCTATGTCGTTACGCGCAACGGCTATGTCCTTACCCGCGAGCAGGAGATGTGGAGCGATAGCATCGATTTTTACCGGGCCGATAACCATGTGATTCTGCGCCGCGACGTCCAGATCGACGATGCGCCGCACAAGGTGTTGGCGTTCGCCGATTACGGCGAGTACTGGAGGGAGCCGGGCAATGCGTTCCTCACGCGCGATCCTTCGTTGGTAAGCTACGATCTTTCGCAGGGCGATTCGCTTTTCATGCGGGCCGATTCGATGTTCCTCTATACGATCCGTTGGGAGGACGAAAAGAAAGAGCAGGAAGCTGCGGCGGATGCAGGCAATGCGTCGGAGTCCGGGAGTCCGGAGAGCGGGGGCAGGGCCGATTCGTTCGGGAAGGCGTCGCAGCTCGATTCGTTGGGACGTGTTGCGTTGCCCGATTCGTTGGGGCAGGCTGTGTTGCCCGATTCCTTGCGTGCTGCCGGTGCTGCCGATTCGTTGGGTGTTGCCCGGGCCGTCGATTCGTTGGCCGGGGCCGATACTGTTCGCTTGTCGGACGACGAGCGCCGGGCTTTGCAGAAAGAGGAGGCCCGCCAAGCCAAGGAGGCTCGCAAGAAAGCCGCTGCGGAGGCTAAAAAAGAGTTGTTGGCCGAAATCGCCGCCAGGCGTCAGGCCAAGAAGACGGCCAAGCTGCTGGCCCAGAAAGAGCGCGAGGAAGCCCGTCTGACCGCCCGCCGGCTCAAGGCCGAATCGAAGTTGCGTGCCCGGCAGGCCCGTGCGGCCCGCAGAGGGAAGCCCCTGCCGGTCGATTCGACGCTCTTGCAGGAGATCGACGACCGCCTGGCGCGCAATGCTGCGGTGCAGGATTCGTTGTTCGGGCTGTTGTTCGATCGATGGGCTGCCGACAGCGTGGAGGTGGCCGCTACGGTAGACAGCCTCGCGTTGCTCCCGCCCCGCGATTCGATCTGTCGTTTGATGAAAGGTTATCGCAACGTGCGTATCTATCGTTCCGATTTCCAGGGTGTATGCGATTCGATCACGGCCTTGAGCGCCGATTCGACGATCCACCTTTATATCGATCCCGTGCTGTGGAACCAGAGCAACCAGATCACTTCCGAGGTAATGGACGTCTATACGCGCAACGGGGCGATCGAGCGGGCCGAGTTCGTGGGCAGCCCCATGATGGTAAGCGAACTCGACACCGTGCATTACAACCAGATCTCAGGCAAGGAGATGACGGCCTACTTCCGCAACAACGAAATCTGGCTCGACAACGTGAACGGCAACGCCCGGACGCTCTATTATAATCAGGATGGCGAGCCGCCCCAGGTCACGGGACTCTTTTTCGTGGAGAGCGGCGGCATCAACTTCTACGTCGACGAGCAGCAGGTGGTGCGCATGTCGTGGTACAATGAGCCGCGTTATTCGATCTATCCGATGGACAAGATACCTCCCGAGCAGGAACTCTATCTGAAAGGGTTCAAGTGGGAGGGTGCCCGGCGCCCCGCGCAGCGCGACGTCTTCGATCGGCCTCTCCGTCCTTCCGAGCGGGCCGAGCGTTCGGCCCTGGCCCATCCGTCGTTCCCGTTGCGGCAGCGTGTCGACGAGCACCGCAAGATGCTGACCGAGCAGCGCCGTTGGGCCGATCGGGTCGATCAGGTCGACCCGGCGACCGTGGAGTGGATGCGCGAGTTGGGCTTCGAAGTGGGGCAGCCGCGCGAAAGCGGCCCGAAGTTTTAGAGGCTGGCTAAAGATGGAAAACGTTCTTGTTTTTCATCTTTTTTCGTGTTAGTTTTGCCCGGTTTTTTTCGTTGGAGTCATGAAGAAAAGTTTGATCGCTTTAGCATTCGGTACGTTGGCATTGGGCATGTCGGAGTTCGTCATGATGGGCATCCTTCCCGACATCGCCCGTTCGCTGGGCGTCTCCGTGCCGCAGGCCGGCCATCTGATTTCTGCCTATGCGTTGGGTGTCTGCATCGGCGCTCCGTTGATGGTCTTCGTCGCACGGCGACGGCCGTTGAAATGGATTTTGTTGCTCCTCTCCGCCTTGATCGTGATCGGCAACCTCTGCGCCGCGGCCGCGCCCGGTTATTGGGTGTTGTTGGCCATGCGTTTCGTGTCGGGCTTGCCCCACGGCGCTTTCTTCGGGGCCGGCTCCATCGTCGCCGAGCAGGTGGCCGACCAGGGCCACCGAACCGGGGCGGTCTCCATCATGATCGTGGGGATGACCGTCGCCAATCTCTTCGGCGTGCCGTTGGGTACCTATATCAGCGGCATCATTACCTGGCGTGCCGCCTTCGCCATCGTCGCCTTGTGGGGCATCGTCGCTTTCGTCCTCATCCGGCGGTGGGTTCCCGCTTTGCCGCCGTTGCCCGACAGCGGATTGAAAGGGCAGTTCCGGTTTCTGCGCCACGGTGCTCCGTGGGCGATTCTCGCTTCGGTCATGCTGGGCAACGGCGGGATCTTCTGTTGGTATAGTTATGTGGGGGCGTTGATGATCCGTACTTCTGGATTCGCCGCCGACAAACTTACCCTCATCATGATGTTGGCCGGATTCGGCATGTTCGTCGGCAATCTGGCCGGGGGACACCTTTCCGACCGCTACACTCCTGAGCGGGTTGTGCGGGCTACGTTGTTGGTCGCTTCGGTCGCCTTGGCCGGCATCTTTTTCGGCGCTCGCGTCGGGTGGTTTTCTCTCGCAGCTATGGTGCTCGCTACGGGTTGTCTCTTTTGCGTCTCGTCGCCCCAGCAGTTGTTGATTCTCGAAAATTCGCGGGGCGGGGAGATGTTGGGGGCCGCTTTGGTGCAGGTGGCTTTCAACCTCGGCAATGCCCTCGGGGCCTATTGCGGCGGCTTGCCCATCGACCGGGGGCTGGGTTACGAGTGGAGCGCCTTGCCCGGCGTGGCTTTTGCTTTGGGCGGGTTCCTCGCATGTGCTTGGTATGTGTTCCGGTTTTCGGCCCGGCGTGCGGATGCCAGGTAGCGCAGTTCTCGCTCGTTGAAACTTTCGTTTCGCTGCGTAGGCCCCGGCGCGGTAATTGCGGAGCTGCCGGACATGCAGCGACATCTGAAAAAATGGACGGACGACCTGCTCGATTGGCTGGGTGTCGAGTCGACGGCGCACGACGGCAGGGACATGTGGGTGGCGTTCGGCTTGATCGTTGTGACCGTGCTGCTGTTCGATCTGTTGTTGACCTGGGCCGTGGTTCCGCTCGTGCGCAAGGTGGTCGAGCGTACGCGGATCAAGTGGGACGACACGCTTTTCAGCACGCGCGTGTTGAAATGCGGGTGCCACGTGGTAAGCGCCGTGCTGTTGGCCGTGTTGCTGCCCGTGGTCTTCGAAACCGATTCGTCCGTCCGGACGATCGTCATGCGTTTCATGCGGATCTGCATCATCGTCTCGGTTTTCCGGTTCATCAACGCCTTGCTCTATGCTTCGTTCCGCATCGTTGCGGCACGTCCGGCCTGGCAGAACAAGCCTATCAAGGGACTGCGGCAGACGGCTCAGGGCATCGCCCTGCTCATCTGTACGATTCTGGTCATCTCGATCCTGCTCGGCAAGTCGCCGGCCATCCTGCTTACCAGTCTGGGTGCGTCGGCCGCCATCCTGATGTTGATCTTCCGCGACAGCATTCTGGGTTTCGTGTCGGGCATTCAACTCTCGGCCAACGATATGCTCAAGGTCGGCGATTGGATTTCGGTGCCCAAGTTCGGTGCCGACGGCAATGTGGAGGAGGTGTCGCTTACTACGGTAAAGATACGCAATTGGGACAATACGATCGTCACGCTGCCGCCTTACCAGCTGGTAAGCGATTCGTTCGTCAATTGGCATGCCATGCAGCTTTCGGGCGGCCGCCGCATCTTGATTTCGGTGCCGGTCGACATCTCCAGCATCCGGTTTTGTACGCCCGAGATGTTGGATCGTTTGCGTAAAATCAGGTTGTTGGGCGATTATATCGAGAAAATAGAAAAGGACGACGCTGCGTTCAATGCTTCGATCGGCATCGGGGACGACGAACCGGCCATCAACGGCCGCCGACAGACCAATCTGGGCTTGTTCCGGGTCTACATGCTGCGTTTTTTGCAGCAGCGGAGTTCCGTCCATTCGGACATGAAGCTGGTCGTGCGCCCCTTGGAGCCGACCGACTCCGGATTGCCCGTGCAGCTCTACTTCTATACCAGATTCATTTATTTTGTCGATTACGAGCAGGAGATATCCGAGGTGCTCGACCACATGTTGTGTGCGCTTCCCGAATTCGGGCTGCGGGTCTTCCAGTCGCCCTCGGGCGATGACGTTCGGGCGCTCGAAGAACGTCTGCGGGCTGCCCCGGCGGTCAGAGCGTCAGCATTAGAACCACCTGAATGATGATTACGCGCAGGAACATGCAGATGGGGTAGACCGTGGCATAGGAGACCGAGGGGTTGTCGCCTTCGATGGTCTCGTTGGCATAACCCAGCGCCATCGGGTTGGCCATGCTGCCGCACAGCAGCCCCGCCACCGACCCGAAGTCGAGGTGCAGCAGACGCAGCGAGACGACGGCCATGACGACGACGGGTACGAACGTGAGCAGGAAGCCCGTGCCCAGCCATAGCATTCCCTCGGGGCGCATGACCGTTTCGAAGAAGTGCGCGCCGGCATCCAGCCCCAGGCAGGCAAGGTACATCGACAGGCCCAGGGCGCGCAGCATGAGGTTGGCGCTCTGGGTGGTATAGGTAATCATGTGCAGGCGCGGCCCGAAAGTGCCGATGAGGATGCCGACGATGATCGGTCCGCCGGCCAATCCCAGCTTCACGGGTGCCGATATGCCCGGCACGGTCAGCGGCACGGAGCCGAGCGCCAGACCGAGGATCAGCCCGATGAATACGGCTGCCAAGTTGGGTTCGTTGAGGTGCTTTACGGCGTTGCCCACCCGTTTTTCTACGCCGCGGATCGCTTCCGCTTCGCCGACCACCGTCAGCCGGTCGCCCAGTTGCAGGCGCAGGTCGGGCGTGGCCAGCAGCTGTACGCCCGAGCGGTCGACGCGGCTGATGTTGATGCCGTAGTCGTTGCGCAGGCGGAGCGACGATAGTTTCCTGCCGTTTAGTTCGGGGCGCGTCACGACGATGCGCTGCGAGATGAGTTGATTGTCGACGGCGTTCCAGTCGATGTTTTTGCTGTTCCAGTCTTTTTCTTCCTGTTCGCCGAAAAGCAGCCGCAGGGCGTCGGCTTCCTCGGGGGTGGTAATGACCAGCACGACGTCGTGTTGCTCGAACGTCTTGTCCGAAGTGGGGATCGAGACGCGCCCGTCGCGCCAGATGCGCGAGACGACGAAATGGCGCTGGCTCTCGGCGGCCACGTCATGCAGGCTCTTGCCGAAAAGCGCAGGGTTGGTCAGCCGGTAGCTGGCGATGAAGACGTTGCGGCGGTGTTCGGCATCGGGTCCTGCCAGATCGGCGGGCCGCACGAAGCAGCGGCGGATCAGAACGATGGCCAGGATGACCCCCACGACGCCCAGCGGGTAGGTCAGTGCGCAGCCCAAGGCGGCGGCACCGGTCGGCAGACCGGCTTGCTGGAGGGTCTGCTGCGCCGCACCGAGTGCCGGCGTGTTGGTCGTGGCGCCGCATAGGATGCCCGACATTTCGGGCATGGGGATGCGGAGCGCATAGCTCAGTCCGACGGCCGCCCCCGTGCCGAGCAAGATCACGGCGATCGAGGGCACGAGCAGCCGTACGCCGTCGGTGCGGATCGAACTGAAGAATCCCGGCCCCACTTGCAGTCCCAGGGCGTAGACGAAGAGCACCAGTCCGAAACTTTCGGCATAGGCCAGCATCGCGGGGTCGAGCGTCAGTCCGAAGTGTCCGGCCAGGATGCCGGCGAAAAAGATGAACGCGGCGCCGAGCGAAATGCCGAAGAAGCGGATGCGCCCCAGACCGATGCCTGCGACCGAGATGAGCGAAATCACGATCACGGCCTGCAAGGCCGAGTGCTCGACGAGTATGCTGCGTATCCAATCCATTGCGGGCGGTTTATCGGCTGCAAAAGTAATGAAATTATTGCAGTGTCAGCGGCTCGCCCCGATAGAAGTCCAGAATTTTTTGACGGAATACGAATTCGTATTTGGCTTGGGCCAGCTCCGCTTCGGCTTTCTCCATGCGGGTTTTGGCGTCGTTGAAGTCGAAAAGCGTCGAACGGCCCGCTTCGGCCTTGCTTTGTTCGTAGCCGAAGGCTACGCGGGCCGCGGCGAGCGCCTGCCCTGCCGCACGGTATTTGGCATAGGCGGCATCGGCGTTGTACCATGCCTGCTCGATCTCCTTGCGCAGGGTCAGTTCTGCGTTGCGCAGAGTCAGGGCTTGGCTGCGCATCGCGATCTTTGCCGTGCGGATGTTGTTGCGTGTAGCCCGGCGGTTGAAGATCGGCACGCTCAGCGACAGCCCCACGAATTCGTTGCGGTTTTTGTCGAACTGGGGCCAGAAGTCCGCATCCATACTGCTGTAAATCCCCGTGCCGAATCCGCCGCGCACGAAGAGCGAGGGGTAGAGTGCCGAGCGGGCGATGCGGATGTCGTTTTCGGTGCTTTCCAGCCGCAGCCGCTCCGAGCGGATGCCGGGCCGGTGGGCGGCGGCATGGTCGTAGACCGCTTCGACCGAGCCGAGCCGGTGGAGCGAAGCGAGGGTCACGCTGTCCAGTTCGGGTGCCGCAATGTCGAATCCTGCGGCGCTTTCGCGGTCGAGCGTCTGGCTCAATTCGAGCAGCGCCAGCGCCAGATCGTTGCGGGCCTGGGTCAGCGCCAGACGGTCTTTGGCTTCGAGCGAAAGACTTTCGTAGACCGCCGATTCGGGTTGCCTGCCTGCGGCCGCCAACTCGCGGCTGCGGGCGGTCTGCCGGACGCTCAAGTCCAGCTGGCGCTCGGCTATTCCGACCAGTTCCTTGTTGTAGAGCACTTCCAGGTAGCGCGTCATCACGTTGACCGCCACATCTTCGCGTGCCCGTTCGAGGTCTTCCATGGCTGCGGCCAGGTCGAGTTGGCTTCCCTTGATCTGGCGGTTGATGCGCAGACCTTGGAACAGCGGCATCGACGCCGAGACATCGAACGATCCGGTGCGCAGCGTCTCGGTCTTGCGCGTGTTGTCGGCCGAGGTGCCGCGGCCGAACGAGAAGTTGTAGCCGATGCCGGCGTTCAGATCGGGCAGGCGGCTGAAGCGGGCCGTGGAGAGTTCCACGCCGCGCTGCTCGACATTCAGCGCACGCCGGTGCACCTCGACGTTGTGCTCCTGGGCATAGCGGATGCAGTCGTCCAGCGTCCAGAGAGGCGGTTCGGCCGCAGGGGTCTGCGGCTGTGCCGCCGAGGCCGTGGCGACGCACCATGCTGCCGTCAGAAAAATGCGTCTCATGGCTTATGCGGTTTTGGATGATTCCTTGGTGTCCAGCCGGGCGCCGCGGATGCGGTCGTCCGAGGTTATGCCGCTCTGGATTTCGATGCGGATGCCGTCGGAGAGTCCGATGCCCACTTCGCGGCGTTCGAAGGTCTGGTCTTCGTCCTCTTCGGAACCGGCAAGTACGTATACGAAAGCCTTTTCGCCTTCGAATTCGACGGTGCTTTCAGGCATGGTCAGCACCCCTTCGCGACTTTCGATCACTACGCTGGCATTGGCGCTGTATCCGGCCCGCACGAAAACATCGTCGGGGATGCGTACTGCGGCCTTGACTTCGAACATGATCACTCCGTTGTCTTCGGTGGCCTTGGGCGCTACGTATTCGAGTTCGGCGGTCAGGGCCACATTCTGCAATGCTCCGATGGTAAGCTGCACGGGCATTCCTTCGCGGAGCTTGCCTACGTCGGTTTCGTCGACCTGCCCCTGGAACTGCATGTTGGTCATGTCGGCCACAGTGGCGATGGTGGTGCCGTCGTTGAAAGTGTTGGCTTGGATTACCGAGTTGCCGACCTTGACGGGTACATCGAGGATCATGCCGTCGATAGTAGAGCGTATTTGTGTGTTGCTCAGTTCTTTGTATCGGCTCGTGATGCCGTTTTTTACGATTTCGAGATTCTCGATGGCATTCTGCAATTCTTCTTCGCTTTTGGCCAGCGTCGTGCGGCTCTGTTCGTATTCTTCCTCGGAGAGAACGCCTTTGGCGTGGAGCGCTTCGGTGCGGTCGTGTTCGCGTCGGGTCTGGGCCAGGGAGAGTCTGGCTACCGAAACGCGCGATTCGGCGCTCGACAGCTGCCCCATTTCGGGCACGACTTTCACGGTGGCGATGACTTCGCCCTTGCGCACGCTCTGCCCGGCTTCCTTGTACACCTCGGAGACGATACCCGAAATCTGGGGCTTGATGAGCACTTCGTCGCGCGGCTGCACCTTGCCTGTGGCGATGACATATTGGCGGAGTGTGTCGAGGGTGGGTTGCACGAGGGCATAAACCGTCTTCACGGGGCGGGTCTTCTGCCATAGAAACCAGAACGTGCCGAGCAGCAGGGCCGCGAAGAACGTGCCGAGCAGGATTTTGAGGAGTCGTTTCATAAATGAATGGTATTATTTCTTGCGTTTTTATTCTTCCCTTATGGCATCTACGGCCTTGATCTTCAGAGCGCGGAACGCAGGAATGATGCCTGCCAGCAGGCTCCCCGCAACGATGATCGCCAAGGCTTCGATACCGGTGCCGAACGATATTTGCCACGAGATGTCGGCACCCTGCTGTGCGGCGACGACGGCCTGATAATAGATCGAGTCGGCGACCGAGAGCACGCCTACGGCCGCAGCCAGCCCCAGCGTGCCGGCGATGAACGTGAGGACGAAACTTTCGGTCAGGATCTGCGTCAGGATGGCGCCCGGCGGTGCTCCGATGGCCCGGCGGATGCCGATCTCCTGGGTGCGTTCCTTGATGGTCACGAGCATGATGTTGCTCACGCCTACGATGCCCGCCAGCAACGTGCCCAGACCTACGATCCAGGTAAGCAGGGCGATGCCCCGGAAAAGTCCCTGCACCTTGTCGAGCATCTCCGAAACGGCGATGACCCAGGCGGCCTTTTCGTCGTCGGGCGCCACCAAGTGCCGGGCGAAGAGTTCTCTTTTGCAGGCTTGCTCGACTTGTTTGCTGGGCATGTTGTCGCGGCCGGCCAGCGCCAGCATGTGTACGTAGTCTCCGCGGCCGAAAAGTTGTTGGGCCAGCGACACGGGAATGATGATCGTGCGCTCCGGATTGCTGAACGAGATGAGGCTGCTTTGTCGGCGGAGGACGCCTGCGACGGTAAAATAGGAGCTGTTGATCCGGATGGAGCGGCCCGTGGGGTCTTCGCCGCCCGGAAAGAGGTCTTTCCAGACCTGGGTGCCGATGACGCAGACCTTGCGTTTGCGGGCCATGTCGACCTCGTTGATGAAGCGTCCGAAGATGATTTTCTGCGGGTTGATGCGTTGGTAGTCGGGCGAGTAGCCCATCAGCGTGTAATCGCCCTTGCGTTCGCCGCGGCTGCAATGCTGTTCGCCGGCCCAGTAGACGGCCGAGGCGTGGAGCACTTCTGGAAGCCGGCGCACGGCCTCCACGTCGTCGTTGTTGAAGCGCCACCATCGGTTGCGGGGCATGCCTTTGTAGGGGATGGCGGTCTGCTGGGGCTGGAGCAGGAGGGTGTTGGTCGACATGTCGCCTAATTGTTGGCGGAAAAGACGCCCCAGGCCCATGCCTGCCCCGAGCATCACGGTAAGCATGAAGATGCCCCAGAAAACGCCCAGTGCCGTCATGATGCTTCGCTTGCGGTTGCGGCTCACGGTCTGCCAGATTTCGTTCCAGCTGTCGGTGTCGAAAAATCGGGTCATCGGTTTATAGTCGAAGTTCAGGGATTCGTCTTGTTTTTCGCTCCGGTCGGCGTGTCTTATTTGTTGTATCTCAATGCGTCGATGGTTTTGAGACGTGCCGCGCGGCGGGCGGGGACATATCCGGCGATCAGTCCGGCGGCCACCAACACGATCGTGGCGCTCACGGCCACGCCCAGGTCGAGCGTGGGGTCGAGGAAGATCGAGAGAGTGCCGTCGGCGGTCTGCTGCGGGGTCACGAGGTAGCGGTTCACGATCTCCATTATGGCAACGCCCGATACCAGTCCCATGTATCCGAACGCAGCGGTAATGCAGACCGATTCCGTGAGGATCAGCCGGATGATCGACACCGGTTTGGCGCCCAGCGCCTTGCGGATGCCGAATTCGGCGGTGCGTTCGGTAATGGTTACCAGCATGATGTTGCTTACGCCTACGATGCCCGCCAGCAGCGTGCCCAGACCGATGATCCACACGAACAGATTGATGCCCGCGAAGACTACCATGATGTTCTTGTATTGTTCCATCGTGTTGTCGATCCAGATCGCGCTCTTGTCGTCGGGTGCGAACCTGTGTTCGGCCGCGAGCCGCCGGAGCAGCCGTTTTTCGAAGTTGGCCATCGTCTCGTCGGTTTTGATGCCTTGCACGGTAATAATGATGTTGTTGACCTCGGGGTCGTTGGCTTTGAAGACGAGTTGTCCGGTGGTCAGCGGGATGTAGCACACGGAGCTGTTGCGTTGGGCGTCGCCTTGCTGGATGCCGATGACCGTGAACATCGAACCGCCCAGCTCGATCTGCTTGCCCAGGGGGTCGGCTCCTTTGAAGAGCACGCGGCGCATCGGTTCGTCGATGACCATCGTTTTGCGGCGCTGGGCGATGTCGATTTCATCGATGAAGCGGCCGGCTGAGAGTTTGATGCCTTCGATTGCGGCCGTATTGGGCAGCGACCCGCAGGGGAAGGCGCTGGTAAATTCGCCGTTGTAGGTAACCGTCTGGGTATTGTACCAGGCGTTGGCGGCAACTTGGTCGATTTCGGGGAATTCGCGGCGCAGGATTTCGAGGTCGCTGTTCCGCATGCGGATGCGGCGGCCTTTCTGATAGCCCTTGTAGGCCTTGGAGGTGCGGCCGCCGTAGAGGTTGATGGAGTTGACGGCGTAGTTGCCGAAGTTGGAGAGCACGCCGTTCTTGAGGCCGTTGCCCGAACCCAGGAGGATGACCAGCATGAAGATGCCCCAGGCTACGGAAAAGCCCGTGAGGAACGTGCGCAGCTTGTTGCGGCGCATCGAAGTCCATATTTCGAGCAGGAGTTCTCTCATCGTCGGGTGTTTTCGTCCGTGGGGTTCGTCGTCCGGGTAATCGAGTCGATGATGCCGTCGCGCAGACGGACGATGCGGTCGGTCTGGTCGGCGATCGACTGTTCGTGCGTCACGCAGATGATGGTCATGCCCATTTCGAGATTCACGCGCCGCAGCAGGTTCATCACTTCCTGCGACGTGGTGCTGTCCAGGGCGCCGGTCGGTTCGTCGGCCAGGATGATCTGCGGTTTGTTGATGAGCGCCCGGGCGATGGCTACGCGTTGTTTTTGTCCGCCCGACATTTCGTTGGGCATGTGCGAGGCCCATTCCCGAAGTCCCAGCATGTCGAGATATTCCAGCGCCAGTGCGTTGCGTTTGCGTCGGGAGATGCCTTGGTAGTAGAGCGGGAGCGCTACGTTCTCGACGGCGTTCTTATAATTTATAAGGTTGAACGACTGGAAAATGTATCCGATCATGTTGTTGCGCGCCTGGGCCGCCTGCGTCTCGTTCAGATTGCGGATCAGCCGGCCCGCCAGATAATAGTTGCCGCTGTCGTGATTGTCGAGGATGCCCAGGATGTTGAGGAGCGTCGATTTGCCCGATCCCGAGGCGCCCATGATGGATACCAGTTCGCCGCGGGCGATTTCCAGGTCGATGCCCTTGAGTACGTGCAGGGGCGAGCCGTTGTTGTAGGTTTTGTGGATCTGTTCGAGCCGGATCATGGTTTTCTTCTGTTTGCGCAGTTTCGGTTCGTAGGGTCGTCGCTGCCATTCCGAGGGCAAATATAATGGTTTTTATTCGCAAAACAATTTATTTTTATCGAAAATCAATATTTTTTTAATGAAATATCCAGGTTGTGCCGCATTTCCTCCGATGCGTCGGTTTTTCGCGTGTGCCGGTTCAGTTTCGGGGTGCATTTTTTCCGACAGAGAATGCTCGGTGTTTTGAAAAATACCAGTAAATGGGGATTGATGGCATGCGTCGGAAGAGGTAATTTTGCCTCTCGGCAGCAAATGCGGAACGAACGGTCGAAATTAGTTGACTTTCTGTTTCATATTTTAACGCTTTTTTATTATATTTGTTGCGTTAGGGTGTGCTATGAAAAAACTTTTCTTGTTGTTTTGCGGAGTCGTCGTCCCGATGTATGTTGCGGCGCAGGGTTACACCATCGCCGGACAGGTGTTGACGACCGGAACCGATCGCCCCGTGGGGCAGGCCGTGGTCGAATTGCCCGACAACGGGCTGTGGGCTGTGGCCGACAGCGAGGGGCGCTTCAGTGTGAAAGGCGTGCCGGCGGGTGCGACTCGCTTCGCCGTGTCGTGCCTGGGCTATGCGACGACCGTTGTCGAGGTGGCGGTCGCTGGGAATGACGATGCGCTCGTATTGTATCTTCCCGAGGACAACCTCACGCTCGAAAGCGTGGTGGTGACAGCCCGGGAGTCGTCCGATGCGATGGCCACCACGCGCACCATCGGGTCGAATGCCATCGACCACCTCCAGATGGTCAACGCTTCGGACATCGCGTCGCTGCTGCCGGGCGGCAAGACCGTGAATCCCGATCTGACCATAGATGCTCCATTCTCGCTGCGCGGCGGCGGGTCGGACGCAGGCAATGCGTCGTTCGGTACGGCGGTCGAGGTCGACGGTGTGCGTCTGTCGACCAATGCGTCGCTCGATGCCATGTCGGGCGTCAGCACGCGCAACATCGCTTCGACGAACATCGAGTCGGTCGAGGTCGTGACGGGCGTCCCCTCGGCCGAGTACGGCGATCTGACGTCGGGCATGGTCAAGATTTCGACCCGCAAGGGCAAGACACCCTATACGGTCGTGCTCTCGACTAATCCGCGCACCAAGCAGATTTCGGCCGCCAAAGGATTCGATCTGGGCGATGCGAACGGCGTGTTGAACGCCAACCTCGAGTATACGCGGGCGACGAAGAATCCCGTGTCGCCCTATACTTCCTATTCGCGTGCGGGAGTTTCGCTCAACTACCAGAATACGTTCGCCCAGGTGTTGCGTTTCAATGTCGGTGCGACGGCCAACATCGGCGGCATGAATACCGACGAAGACCCCGATGCGATGGTCGGAGAGTGGGAGAAGGCGCGCGACAACGCCCTGCGGGCCAATGCGTCGCTCAAATGGCAGCTCAACCGCAAATGGATTACCAACATCGATTTCGACGCGTCGGTCTCCTATGCCGACAATCTTGTGCGTGCTCGCAAATACGAGTCCATGGCCGTCGCCCACCCGGCGGTGCATGGCGAGGACGCAGGATATTTCGTCGCGGATATGCTTCCTGCTTCCTACTATTCTTTGTGCAATGTCGATTCCAAGCAGCTCGACTATTCCGCCGGGCTGAAAGCCACCTGGGTGCGTCATTGGGGCCGGGTGCACAGCAGTGCCAAGGTCGGCGCCGCATGGCGTGCCGACGGCAACGTGGGGCAGGGTACATATTACGACGATCCGGCATTGGCGCCTGATGGTTACCGTCCGCGTCCGTATACCGATATCCCTTACATGCACAACCTCGCAGGGTATGTCGAGGAGGTGCTCACGGTGCCTCTGGGCAGTACGTCGTTGCAGCTCATGGCCGGTCTGCGGGCCGAGAAGACCTGGATCAAGGATTCGCCTTACAAGAAGACGGCCAGCCTTTCGCCTCGCCTGAACTTCAAATACCGCATCTGCGAGGAGTTCGCCCTGCGCGGCGGTTGGGGCGTGACCGAGAAGCTGCCGTCGTTCAACATTCTCTATCCTCTGCCGCGTTACCGCGACACACGGGTTTTCGGTGCCGCTTACGGTGCCGGACAAAGCATCTACGTCTATCATATTCAGCCTTACCGCGTGTTCTACAACGAGAATCTGCGATGGCAGCG
The DNA here is from genome assembly GCF_910580175.1 of uncultured Alistipes sp. Taxonomy (GTDB): domain Bacteria; phylum Bacteroidota; class Bacteroidia; order Bacteroidales; family Rikenellaceae; genus Alistipes. The sequence goes on along the minus strand of NZ_CAJTXD010000006.1, from coordinate 171,955 downwards.
CAACCGCAATGCCGAGGTGGGCATCGACGTGCGTTGGGGCGAGTTGGCCGTGTCGCTGGCCGGTTATTTCAACCGCACCAAATTCCCCTATGAGTTGAGTTCCCAGTACGATCCGTTTACCTATCGGATTTCGTCGCTTCCCGCGCAAGGGGCCGACGGCGGAGCCTACAAGATGCCGGCCAATCCGTCGTTCCGCGTCGACCGCGAGACGGGCAGCATCTGGATCGGTAATGCCGACGATCCGTCGCAGGAGTGGGTGCAGGCTCCCGGCGAGGATAAGCGTACGTTCGTGGAGAACACCATGCAGGACAACGGTTCGGCGGTCGACCGCATGGGTCTGGAGTTCGTGGTGGACTTCCCGCAGATCAATCCCATCCGCACGCAGCTGCGCTTGGACGGTACTTATGCCTGGACGAAGTATATCAACGAGGGCGAGGCCTGTTATTATCCTGCCACTACTTCGGGCGGGACATTCTATCCCTATGCGGGCATCTATGCCGATAACGGCGGTCGTGCGTCGGTTACTTACAACGGTTGCAAGATCCGCGCGCTCGATGCCAACCTCACGGCGACGACTCATCTGCCTTCTATCCGCATGATTATTACTTTGCGGTTCGAAATGTCGTTGTTGAAGCGGTCGCAGAACCTTTCCGAGTATCAGGGGCAGGCATATGCTTTCAATGTCGACGAGGATCGCAATCCTACGGGCGGCAGCATCTACGACGGCAACAGCTATACGGCGATCTGGCCCTTGGCCTATGTCGATCTGGAGGGCCGGCGCCATCCCTTTACCGATGCCCAGAAGGCCGATCCGGCGTTCGCGGCGCTGCTCTTGCGTTCGGCCAATGCGTTTACCTACAACGCCGACGGTTACGATCCTTATTTTTCGGCCAACCTGAGCATTACCAAGGAGATCGGCGACCATGTGTCGATTTCGTTCTATGCCAACAACTTTACCAATTCGCGGCCTTTCGTCAAGTCGTATGCTACGGGCGTGGCCCGGTGCCTGACGCCCGATTTTTACTACGGGTTGACCGTGCGTCTTAAATTTTGAGCAGGATGAAAAGAGGTTTTCTGTATGCGTTGTTGTTCGTTTCGGCGGCCTGCACTTCGTTCGAGCAGAATCCCTATCGGGATGTCGTGCGTACGCTCAGCGTGCAGTTGGTCTATCCCGAAGGGTATGCCGACCGGATGCGCGCAGGCGTTGCCGTGACGCTCGCCGACCGCAATACGAGCAATAGTTATGAGGCCCGTACCGACGCTGCGGGCGCTGTGCGGTTCGAGGTGGCGGCAGGGCATTACCGCCTCGCCGCTTTCGACAAGCCCGATGCCGTGACGATCTTCAACGGGACGGTCGAGCAGGTCGATCTGATGGCCGGCGACGCGGCTGTCGAGGTGCCTCTCGAATATTCCGAGGCGGGCAGCATCCTCATCAAGGAGATCTACTCGGGCGGTTGTCCGATGAATCCTCCCGCCACGGATTCCTATACCAACGACAAGTATGTCATCCTGCATAACAACAGCAGCCGGCGCCGGTTTCTCGACGGGTTGTGTTTCGCGACCGTGGCGCCTTACAATTCCAAGGTGCAGTCCAACCCTTGGACAAGCATCGACGCCTCGGGCAACATCGTTTTCCGCGACTATGCGGCCGTTCCCGACGCCATTTGGCAGTTCCCTGGCTCGGGCGAGGAGTTCCCCATCGAGCCGGGCGGCGATGCCGTCATCGCTTTCTGGGGCGTCGATCATACGCAGGAATATTCGTTCTCGGTCGATCTGAACCGAGAGGGCTATTTTGTGCTCTACGACCAGTTGCTCTATCCCGGCAGTACGCGTTGGCCTACGCCGGTGCCCGGCGATCGGATCGAGGAGCGCTTCCGCATGCGGGTGGTCAAGAAAACGGGCCGCAGCGGTGAGGGCGGCGCCAATACCTATGTGATTTCGAACAATTCGCCGGCCGTGATCCTTTTCCGGGCGCCCGACGGGTTCGATCTGGAGGCTTACCTGGCCGACGACATGGCGTCGACGATTCTGAGCGGCAATATCGTCTATTCCAAGGTGCCGTGGGAGTGGGTCGTCGACGGCGCGGAGGTTTCCGATAATACCGGATCGTCGAACCACAAGCGTTTGCGCGCGGACGTCGACGCCGGTGCCGTGGCTTTCTCCGGCATGCCGCAGGGCCACACCGTGCATCGCCGTTTGGACGAGGAGGCCACGCGGCAGGCTGGATTCGAGGTTTACCAGGATACCAACAATTCGTCGAACGATTTTTACGAGCGGGCGACACAATCGCTGCGGGAGTTATGAGGCGGATATTTACTTTGTTTGCTGTTTTGTCGCTCGGCGCCGTCGCGGCGCAGGGGCGTTTCGAGCGGGTGGCGCGGCGCAATCCGTGGAACGGAGGTGTTGTCGCGGCCGGCTTGCGACAGGATACGTTGAGCCGTTCGTTCGCCGAGGTCTATTTTGTCAAGGAGAACGGCGGCTTGATCGACCGTTCGTCGTCCGACGACAGTTGGAATGCCGGGGCGCGCACCGCATCGATCCGTCATTTCGAGAAAGTTTCGTTTTCCGGGGGCTTCTCCTACGATTATTTCGACGGGCGCAACATGTGCGGGTCGATCTTTTCCGTGCCGGGTTTGTATCCGGTCGACATTCTGGAGTTCACGCCGGGGCGCAAGGTGCGCGAGACCTACGCGTTCGACGGGGCGCTTTCCGCCGTGCTCGGCGAGCGGTGGACGGGGGGGCTGAAGGTCGGTTTCGAAGCCTCCAACTATGCCAAGCGCAAGGATTTGCGCCATAAGAACATGCGGCTCGACTTCGAGTTCGCGCCCGGGGTCATGTACCATGCCGGACGGTTCGCCGTCGGTGCGGCCTACATCGTGGGGGTCGACCGCGAGAAGATCGAAGCCGAGGAGATCGGCGCTTCGGCCGATTCCTATATGGCTTTCTTCGACCGGGGATTGCGCTTCGGTTCCCTCCAGTTGTGGCAGAGCAACGATCTGCACCTTACCACGGCTGGCGTTACCGGTTTCCCGGTCAAGCAGACTACCCAAGGCGCTGCGCTGGCTTTGCAATTCGGGCCTTGGTTCGCCGAGGCGGCCTACCGCAACCGCGTCGGCCGCACGGGCGAGCGTGTCGCATGGCACGAGTTCCGCACCCACGATCTGCGCGCGGACGTCGGTTGGCGGCTCTCCCGTACGGACGCGTGCCACGATGTGCGGTTGAGGGTCGAGTGGGAGTCGCTCGACAACCGCGAAAACATCATCACGTACCAGACCGTCAACGGTGTGGCCAATCCTCAGTTGCATGGTTCCGTGCCGATTTTCGGGCGGCGCAGACTCGATATGCAGGCCGCCTACGAGTGGACGACGGCGCGTACCGATCTGCGTGCCGGGGTGTCGGGCACCTGTCTCAACCGCGAGTCGACGCTCATGTTCCCCTATGTGCGGGGCCAGCGGCTGTGTCATGCGTCGTTGTGGGCCGATTGGACGCAAACGTTCGGGCGTTGGGAGTTGAATCTCGCGGCCGATTTCCGTACGGGCGATTTCCGCGAGCGGCAAAGCCGCCTGGAGACGTCGGCCGAGCCGGGCGATTATCCGGTGCGGCTGACCGATTACTACGATTATGAGAACGAGTTTCTCGCGGCCGACCGGTTGGGTGCCGGTGTCGGTGTGCGGCGCCATATCCGGCGGTTCTACATCGACCTTTCGGCACGTTACGAGCGCGGTTTCGGGCTGCGCGTCGTGGAGCGTCCGGATCGTGTGCGGGCCATGCTTTGCGTCGGATACGATTTTTAACTTCTAATACTTTACAGCTATGAAAAAACATTTGTTTGCAGTTCTGGCGTTCGCAGCTTTGGCGTTCGCAGCTTGTTCGGACAACGACAACGAAGGCAACGTTCCCCCCCCCGATGACGGTACCGTGACTTGGGGCGGTGTGAAATACCAGACCGTCAAACTCCAGGACGGCCGCACCTGGATGGCCGAGAACCTGCGTTACGTGCCCGTGGGCAAGACCATTTCCAGTGATCCGACCGACGGCAGCGGTGTCTGGAATCCCTGCGACTTGAACAAACAGGCCGATCCCGAGCGTGTCGAGACCGATGGCCTGCTGTACAGCTATCCTGTGCTGTTGGGCTTGGAGGGCGAGTTTTCGGCCGAGAACTTCGACAAGTACGAGGGCGTGCAGGGCATCTGCCCCGACGGCTGGCATGTGCCGACCATGGCCGAGTGGCTCAAGTTGGCCGGCCAGGGCAGCGGCGGCCTTTCCGATGCTTCGTCGCCTTACTACGATTCCGAGGCGATGGGCGCTCCGATGCCCGCATTGAATGCAGATGGGTTCAACCTCTTGACTTGCGGTTATATCAACGCCGCTTCGGCTGTTGCGAAGCCGGCCTACATGGCCATCGAGTCGAAGGCCGAGGACGGAGCCGGCAAGTTCGGCATGTCCTATTTCGCCGCGTCGACCGCTTATCAGCTCACTTACAATACGGCCGGCGATGCCGCTTCGGGCATTAAGAACATCCAGTTCTACGCAAGCATGATTACCTATAATGCAACTTACAACCGGTTGCAGGTCGCTTACCAGAATGCTTACGGTGCGGCACCCGTTCGTTGCATCAAGAACCTCGATTAACTGCGTCCGATACCGGTTTGCACAGGGGAGCTGCCGAAAGCTCCCCGTGTGCGTTTCCGGATCGCAATACGTTTGACCGCATCTTGAGCCGTCCGGCGGCACGGCGTTCCGCCGTGAAGATGCGGAGCGAAACACACAAACCTGACAACAGATGAAACGTAAACCTAATTATTTGAAACACCTCCTCCAATGGGGCGTATTAGCCGCCATCGTCGGTACGGTGGGTTGGGCCGCATATTCCGACACGCCGGTCGACGTGGAGAAATATTGTCCGTTCGGAGGATTGCAGGCGTTCGGAACCTACCTGGTCAACCATTCGTTGGCTTGTTCGATGTCGATGCTCCAGATCATGATGGGTCTGGTGCTGGCCGTGGGCGTGATCCTCTTCTCGAAGCTCTTCTGCGGCTATCTGTGCCCCTTGGGAACGGTCGGCGAGGCTTTGGGCCGCATGGGCCGCAACCTCCATTTGCAGATCGACGTGCCGGTCGGCAGCACGGCCGACAGATGGTTGCGCATCATCAAATATGTGCTGCTTTTCACGATTCTTTACTTCACGCTCTCGTCCAGCGAGTTGTTCTGCAAGAAGATCGATCCTTACTACGCTGCCGCTACCGGATTCCAGGGCGAGATCGTGCTGTGGATGTCGATCACGAGCCTTGCGCTGGTAATTTTGGGCAGTTTCGTGGTAAAGATGTTTTGGTGCAAGTATATCTGTCCGCTGGGTGCCATCAGCAATGTCTTTAAATTCTTGCCGTTGGTCGTTCTGGCTGCGGTCGCCGTCTGGGTGTTGGATTTCTATGGCGTCCGGGGCGGCTGGGTCTGGGTGCTCGCGGCCGTGTGCATTGCGGCTTTCTTCATGGAGGCGATCCGTTTGAAGAGTTGCGGCTTCCCGTTGGTGTACGTGCAGCGCGATGCGGCGCTTTGCAATAGTTGCCGCCTTTGCGAGAAGAAGTGTCCCTATCATATTCCCATCCACGACGATGCTAAGGTCAAGCATGTCGATTGTACGTTATGCGGGCAGTGCATTTCGTCGTGCGCCACGGGTGCGTTGCAGATCAACGGCCATACGGCTTGCCGTTGGGTGCCCGGGCTGTTGGCCGTGGCGTTGTTCGGCATGGCGCTCTGGCTCGGGACGACGCTCGAATTGCCCACCATCGACGAGAAGTGGGGCGATTATGAGAAGGCCGAACAGTTGCAGACCTACCAGATGGAGGGCTTGCAGACCATCAAGTGCTTCGGTTCGTCGAAAGCTTTCGCAGCCAAGATGCAGAGCGTGCCGGGTGTCTATGGCGTGCGGACGTTCGTGCGGCGTCACGGGATTGAGGTAACCTACGACCCGGCGGTTACCGATACGTTGAAGATTCAGGCTGCGATCTTTACTCCTACGTTGCGCAAGTATGCCACGCCCGACGAAAGCGTGCCGATGCTCGAGGTCGTCAAGTTGGGTGTCGAGGGCCTGCACGACCGCATGGACATGGTTTATTTCGGCATGGTGCTTCAGCGCATCGAGGGCGTCTACGGCTTTACGGCCGAGTTCGCTTGTCCGGTCGATGTGACGGTCTATGCCGATCCCGCAGCCCGCATCGACGAGGAGGCTTTCGCCCGCGCGATCAACGCCAAGGAGTTGACCATGAAGACCAAGGAGGGCGAGAAGGTCATCCCGATGCACACCGAGCTGAAAAGTTGCGCCGCCGGCCGGAGCCTCGTTTCGCGCGAGGAGTTCGTCGCCGTGATGTTCCGCGATATCGAGAAGATGTCGGGGCGTTTCGTGGCCAACCTCGAAAAATGGGGCGACGACGAGCGTTTCCCCAAGGCGGTTTACGAAATGGAGTTCCCGGCGATCGAGAAGTTGCTCGTGCGCCAGGCATTCCCTTATTTCAAGAGTTTCCTTTCGTGTACGGACGGCATCGTCTCGGTCGACTTCGTGCTGCGCGGCGTCACGCCTGTCATGCGGTTGCATTACGTGCGGTCGATGTGGAGCGACGCCCGCATCTGGAGCGACATTTTCCAGGCTCCGAAGTGGACGCTGCGCATGGCTGACGGCACGTTCCAGGAGGCCGACCCGCGGTTGAAGTTCTCGGCACCGGGCCGTACGGTCGAACAAAAGTAAAAGATCGGGAGCTGGCCGCCCCTTTTTGCGGATGCCGGCTCCCGAATAAAAACGTTGATCCATGAAACGGATATGGGCGCTTGGCGCCGTGTTGTTGTTGGCCGTCGGCAGTGCGTCGGCCGACGAGGGGATGTGGCTCGTCCAGCGGCTCCGGGAGATTTATCCCCGGATGCGGGCCGAAGGATTGAAGCTCTCCCCGCAGGAGATCTACGACGAGTTATCCGTCGCCTTGTCGGACGCCGTGGTGGCGGTCGACGGCGGCATGGGATCGGGAAGCATGATTTCCGACCGGGGCTTGATGATTACCAATCATCATGTCGCTTTCAGCGACATCTGCGCCCTCTCGACTCCCGAGCATAACTATCTCGAAGAGGGGTTTTGGGCGCGCGAGGCCGAGGATGAAATCCCCGTTCCGGGGAAAACCGTCTCCTTTTTGCGCCGGGCGGTCGATGTGACGGACCAGGCGCAGGCGATGATCGCCGAGCGCAAGGCCGCCGGCACGTGGGGCGTCATGGCCATGCGGCGGTTGTATGCCGACCTCGAAAAGCGTTACGGTGCCGACACCGATTGCGAGGTTTCGTGCGTCTCGATGTGGGGCGGGCGTTTGTTTTTGATGTGTTACTACGACGTCTACCGCGATGTGCGGCTGGTCGGCGCCCCTCCGGTCGCGATCGGTGCGTTCGGCGGCGACTTCGATAATTGGGGCTGGCCCCAGCACAAGGGCGATTTCGCGCTTTACCGCGTCTACGCTTCGCCCGACGGCCGTCCGGCGGCTTACAGCCCCGACAACGTGCCGCTGCGGCCTCGCCGCGTGTTGAGCGTGGCGACGCGGGGCGTGCACGACGGCGACTTTGCCATGGTCATCGGCTATCCCGGACGCACGAACCGCTATGCTTCGTCGTTTGCCATCGATGAGAAGCAGCACGTGCGCAATCCGATCGTGGTAAAGAACCGCCACGAGCGGATGGACATCTTGCGCCGCCACATGGAGCGTGCTCCGCGGGTGCGCATGGCTTATTCCGATGCTTATTTCGGATTGAGCAACTACGCCGACTATGCCAAGTGGGAGAACAAGTGTTTGCGGCGCTTCGGCGTGGCCGATGTGCGGCGCGACGAGGAGCGCCGGATGCAGCGGTGGATCGAAGCCGATTCGGCTCGCCGGGCCGGATACGGTTCGGTGTTGGCCGACTTGGAGCGGGGTTACGGCGTGCGGCGCGATGCCGAACGCCACCTCAACCATTTCCGCGAGTCGTGGTTAGGCCCCAGCCAGGCGTTGCTTGCGGCCAATCGGGTGGTTTCTTTTCTGGATAAACTCGACCGTCAGGGGCGCGATACGCTGCGACTCGCCGACCGCGATGCACGGGGTATCGTCGAGGGGGCTTCGCGGCTGCGGCGCAACTACGACGTCGATACCGACCGTGATTTGCTGGCCCGGATGATGGTCAATTTTACCGCTTCGGTGCCGCGCGCCATGTGGGGCGAGGGGCTGACCGCGATGTTCGACCGGGCCGGCGGCGATGCCGACCGGATGGCGCGCGAGGCTTTCGATGCTTCGTTCTGTTCGTCGGCCGGGCGTTACGAAGCCCGTTTCGCCGATGATTGCGCTGCGGACGATCTTCGCCGCGATCCGTTGGTCACGTTGGCCGGATCGGTCGCCGTGCAGCGTTTCACGGGGGCTGTGTCCCGGGCCGAGAAGAAGGCTCATGTGCAGGTCGGTGCGACCGAACGACGCTATGCCGAGGCGCTCTACGATTTCCGTGAGGCATGCGGCGTGCCGCAGTATCCCAATGCCAATTCGACGATGCGGCTCTCCTACGGAACGGTCAAGCCTTTGGCTTCTGCCGACGGCGTGCGCTACGATTCGCGGTCTACCGTTGCAGGTTATCAGGAGAAGTACGATCCGGCGCAATACGAGTATCGGGTCGACGAGCGTATGCGTTCGCTCATCGAGGCCAAGGATTGGGGCCGTTGGGGCGAAAAGGGCGTGTTGTATGTCGATTTCCTGACCGACAACGACATCACGGGCGGCAATTCGGGCAGCCCGGTGCTCGACGGGCGCGGGCGGCTGATCGGACTGGCGTTCGACGGCAACCGCGAGTCGATGGCCGGCGACGTGTGGTTCCATCCCGAGTTGTCGCGCACGGTGTGCGTGGATATTCGTTATGTGATGTGGGTCATCGAGAAATACGCCGGTGCCGGCTGGTTGCTCGATGAAATGCGGTTCGAGAAGTAGAACCCGACGATCGGGGCGCCGGAGCGCTCCCGATACAAAAGCATCGCCCCGGCTGCTCATGCGCGGCCGGGGCGATGCTTTTCTATTTGCAGTGGATGAACGAGTAGCCGAAGCGTTCGCAGGCGGCCCGTTCGAGGTCTTCGCGCACGCTGGGGTGGGCGATGCCGATCAAGGCCCGGGCACGTTGGGCCAGGTTCTTGCCGCGCAGGTGCGCCACACCGAATTCGGTAACGATATGTTGCACCATGTGGCGCGTCGTCACGACGCCTGCTCCGGCCGTCAGCCGTGCGCGGATTTTCGACTCGCCCTTCGGGGTGGTCGAGGGGATGGCGATGAAGGTCTTGCCGCCCTCGGAGAGTGCGCCGCCGTACATGAAGTCGTGCTGGCCGCCGACACCCGAAATGATGCGTTCGCCTACCGAATCGGCGCATACCTGTCCCGTGAGGTCGACCTCTACGGCCGAGTTGATTGCCATCACGCGGGGATTCTCGCGGATGCGGAACGGGTCGTTCGTCCAGGCCACATCTTTCATCAGCAGATCCTTGCGGTAGTCCATATAGTCGTAGAGCTTGCGCGAACCCAGAGCCAGCGACGCGACGGTCGTTCCGGGCAGCACCTTCTTCTGCGAGTTGTCGATCACGCCGCTCTCCAGCAGCGGCAGCACCCCGTCGGTCATCGCTTCGGTGTGCAGCCCCAGGTGTTTGTGATCCTTGAGTGCCGCGAGCACCGCGTTGGGGATGCCGCCCACGCCGATTTGGAGCGTGGCGCCGTCGGGGATCAGTTCGGCGATGCTCCGGCCGATGCGGGTTTCGGTCTCGGTCGGGGCGGCCGTCGGCACTTCGACCAGCGGTTCGTCGACTTCGACGACCGCGGCCAGCCGCGAAACATGGATCAAGGCGTCGCCGTAGGAGAAAGGCATGCGGGGATTGATCTGTCCGATCACGATCTTGGCGCATTCTACGGCCGAGACCGCCAGATCGGCCGACACGCCGTAGGAGCAGTAGCCCTCGGCGTTGGGTAGCGACAAGTTGAGCAGCGCCACGTCGACGGGCAGCGTGCCGTCGCGGAACAGCCCCGGGATTTCGCCCAGAAAGGCGGGTATGGTCTGTCCGTAGCCCTCGGCCAGCCAACGGCGGATGTTGTTGGCCACGAAAAGGCTGTTGACCCGGAAGGCATCTTTGTATTCGGGACGGCAGTAGGGGGCGTCGGCTCGGCCCACAGCGAAACCCGAATAGAGTTTTACGTCCTCCAGCTCCGGCCCGCGGTCGGCCAGCGCGGCGACGAGCGTTTCGGGAATCGAGGTGCTGCCTTGGATGTAGACGCTCTGGCGGGAGCGGATGAGCCGAACGGCTTCGGCGGCAGAAATGGATTTCATAGGCGGGGTTATTCGAGCGGGTGGGTTCGTGCGAAAAGGGCGAGGCGTTCTTCCAGCATGTCGAACTGCTGGGGGCGGTTCATCTGCGAGATGCAGACCCGGATGCCCTCCTGCCGGCTGCCGGTAAGCGACAGGGCTATGGCGCAGATGCCGCACAGCAGCAACTCGCGCAGCAGTTCCGATCCGCTCAGGCCCGGGTAGCCGATCGTGTAGAAGAATCCGTCGCTGACCTCTTCCTCCTGGTCTTTGTCGTAGACGATGCGGAATCCGTGGCGCAGGAACGCCGCTTTGGTCAGGGAGGCCCGACGGGCATATTCGGAGGCTTCGCCCACGAAGTCCAGCTGCCCGTCGGCTGCGGCGTCGAACATCGCGGCCAGGGCGTATTGGGCCGAGTGGCTGGTGCCCGACGATGCGGCATAGAGGATAGCCAGTACGTAGGCATCGCCCAGGCGGCCGATGCCGTAGCGTTGGCGCAGCGCGGAGTATTCGCGGGCGTAGAGTTTGTCCGAAATGGCGATCGCCGCGATGCGCTGGCCGGCGTAGCTGAAAATCTTCGAGCCGGAGAGCATCAGGATGTAGTTGTCCGTATATCGTGCGACGCTGGCTTGGAACGGCGCTTCGAAAGGCCGGCCCAGCGGCTTGCGGAAGTCCATGCAGAGGTAGGCCAAGTCTTCGATCACTACGGTGTCGTGGCGCGTGGCCAGCTCGCCGATGGTGCGCAATTCGTCTTCGGTCAGGCAGATCCAGGCGGGGTTGTTGGGATTCGAGTAGACGATCGCTGCGATGCGTCCCGTGGCCAGGTAGCTTTCGAGTTTCGGCCCCAGCTTCTCGGCGCGGTATTCGTAGATGTCGAACGATTCGCTGCGTATGCCCAGAATATGCACTTGGTTGCGTTGTACGGGGAATCCTGGGTCGATGAAAAGGATGGTGTCCTTGCGGGGGTCGAGTTGCGAGCAGAGCAGAAAGGCTGTGAAACTGCCCTGCATCGATCCCACCGTGGGGATGCACCCCTTGGGGGCGATGCCGATGTCGAGGAACGCCCGGATGAAGCGCGAGGCGGCCTGCTTGAATTCGGGGATGCCGAACATGTTGGGGTAGACCGATGCCACGCCTCGTCGCAGGGCCGCGCACTCGGCTTCGACGCCCGCCTGTTGGGGCGGCAGCCCCGGAATGCCCATTTCCAGATGCAGGAATTCGACGCCCGTTTCCTTTTCCAGCATGCGGGCGATGTCGCCCGACTGGCGTATGGTCGCCTGGGCGATGTCGGCGATGTCCAGACGCTCCAGCACCGTGCGGAGCGTCGCGGCAGGGAGGGGCAGCGGGGTCATGGTTCGATCTGTTTTTTTGCGTGGGCATATCCTGCGCGGAATGCCGCGAGGTTTTGCTCGACGACCGTATCGCCCTTGCGGGCGAAGATGTCGCGGATGCCTTGTTCGAGCAGCCCGATTTCGAGTCCGAGCAGCGGCGCCGTGGCTCCCAGCAGCGCCATGTTGGCCGAACGGGGCGATGCGGCTTCGCGGGCGATGGCCTCGGCGTCGAGCACCACGACGCGCGGCAGGGCGCCCAGGGCTTGGGTCAGGACCGCTTCGTCCGGGTAGTTGTCTATGTTTTTGAACGGCACCGTGTTCGTCACGATCCAGCCGTCCGCCGCCAGCCAGGGCAGGTAGCGCAGCGCTTCCATCGGTTCGAGCGAAATCACGATGTCGGCGGCGCCCTGCGGAATCAGGTCGGAGTGTATCTGCTCCGAGCTGAGGCGCAGGTTCGATTGTACGTCGCCGCCGCGCTGGCTCATGCCGTGCACTTCGGCCTGCTTGATCTGCAATCCCTCGTTCAGGGCCGCGCGGCCTATGACCGTGGCGATCGAGAGGATGCCTTGTCCTCCGACGCCCGAAAGTATGATGTCTTTTTTCATCGTCGTTGTTTTAAGTTCATGCGGCGGTCGTTCGCTTCGACAGGGTGCGGTCTGCCGCCGTGCGGTTCGGCACGAACCTTACTTTTTAGCCGCTGCGGTGTGGCGTTTGGCCGTCTGAATGCACTCGCGGCGCGGGATGATGACCGATACGCCCTCGTAGGCGATCTCTTCGCGGATCATCTGCTTGAGTTCTTCGCGGTTCTTGGGCAGGGGCACCACCACACGGATGTGCGCCGGGTCGACACCCAGGCCTGTGCATATCTGCTCCAGTCGTCCCGTGCCGGCCGAATCCTGGCCGCCGGTCATGCCCGTGGTCAGATTGTCGGAGATGATTACCGTGATGGGGCTTCGTTCGTTCACGGCGTCCAGCAGTCCCGTCATGCCCGAGTGGGTGAAGGTCGAGTCTCCGATCACGGCAATAGAGGGGTGCAGTCCTGCGTCGGCGGCGCCTTTGGCCATGGTAATCGAAGCCCCCATGTCGACCACTGTGTCGATGGCATGGAAAGGTGCCAGCCACCCCAGCGTATAGCAGCCGATGTCGCTGAAAACCTTGGCTTCGGGGTGTTCTTCGCGCACCACCTCGGTCAGCGCGGCATACATGTCGCGGTGGCCGCAGCCTTGGCACAAGGCGGGCGGACGGGGCACGACGATGCGGCTTGCGGCGTGGGCTTCCAGCGGGGCCAGCCCCAGGGCGGCGCGCAGGCTGTCGGGTGTCAGTTCGCCCGTGCGGGGCAGCTGCCCCGAGAGCCGGCCGCGGATTTCGACCGGAGCCGGGAGTACGCCGCGCACCGCTTCTTCGACCACGGGCTGCCCCTCCTCCGCGATCAGCAGGGCTTGGCATTCGGCGGCCATTCGGCGGATCAGGTCGGCGGGCAGGGGGTATTGCGAAATCTTCAGCACCGGGTGGGGCGCGCCTTGCGGGAAGTTCTCCATCACATAGTTGTAGGCTATGCCGCAGGCTATGATGCCCAGCGATTTGTCGGGAGCGTCGGTATAGCGGTTGAAGCGGCTTTCTTCGGCTTCTTGTTCGAAGCGCGTGTTGTCGTCGAGCAGCGCTTTGTAGCGCACGCGCGAATTGCCGGGCATCAGTACCCATTGCCGCTTCTTCTCTTCTTCAGGACACCGCATGGGATTCTCCTCGCGCGCCTCCCGGGTTTCGACCACGGCCCGCGAATGGGCCATGCGGGTCGTCAGGCGCATCAGCACGGGGATGCGGAACTTCTCCGACAGCTCGAAAGCGGCCTGCACCATGTCGTAGGTCTCCTGTTGGGTGGCAGGCTCGAACGTGGGGATCAGGGCGAATTTGCCATAGAAGCGCGAATCCTGCTCGTTCTGCGACGAGTGCATCGAGGGGTCGTCGGCCGCCACGACGACCAGTCCTCCGTGGGCGCCGGTCATGGCGGCGTTGACGAAGGCGTCGGCGGCGACGTTCATGCCTACGTGCTTCATGCAGACCAGCGCGCGGCGTCCGGCGAACGACATGCCCAATGCCTCCTCCATGGCGGTTTTTTCGTTCGCCGACCAGGCGCAGTGGATGCCTCGTCGGGCTGCGAGGGGATGGGCCTGGATGAATTCGGCGATTTCGGTCGAGGGCGTGCCGGGATAGGCATAGACACCCGAAAGTCCTGCGTGGAGCGCCCCCAATGCGAGGGCTTCGTCTCCGAGTAAAAGTTCCCGTTGTGCCATGAGCAAATGGTGTTTATCCTGTTTTGACAAAGATAACAAAATTCAATAGAAAAACCATTTTTGCCAATAAAAAGCGACGTATGCGGCGGAAAAACGTCTGGATCGTAGGCAAAATGCGGTGTTTGCCGCAGGCGAGTTGTCTTTTTTGTTTCGAATTCCGTGTCGGGCGATTTGTTGCTTGCTACTCCCTCCTGCGGTTTTTACCATATTATAATAGGCGAATGCGTTAAATATTCGGTTCGGGTTAAAAAATAGTTCCGGAAATTTGTGTATATCCCGTTTTTTACATTAACTTTGTCAACGCCGAAAATTGGTTAACCACTTTGGCGAACCAATCGGGCGGCCGGCGGATGTCGGAACACGGAACGCAGCCATAAATATCGTTGCATTGCAACGATGCCAACCATAAACCAACAGAAACCTTAAAACCTTTCAACTACTCATGGCTAAGAATTTTTTGCGAAAGTCGGTGCTTGCGCTCGTGCTGTTGTCCGCTGCGACGGCCGCATTTGCGCAGCGACGCACGGTCAAGGGCGTCGTTACCGATGATTCCGGGCCGCTCGTCGGCGTTACCGTGGTGTTGCGCGACCCCCCCCCGACCGGTGCCGCAACGGGGCTGGACGGCTCCTATGCGCTCGCTGTGCCCGATGACAATGCCGTTCTCGTCTTTTCCTATGTAGGCTACCGCACGGTCGAAGTCAAGGTCGGCAAGCAGAGCGTCATCGACGTGACCATGCAGCCCGACGCTACGGCGCTCGACGAGGTGGTGGTCGTCGGCTACGGCACGCAGATGAAGTCGCATCTCACGGGTGCCATCTCCAAGATCGGCGGCGATGCGCTCGTCGACCGTCCCGTGTCGGACATCGCCACGGCCTTGCAGGGCCAGATTTCAGGCTTGAACATCAACAACGTTACCTCCGAGGTCGGCGTCGCGCCGTCGATCCGTGTGCGCGGCACCGGGTCGATTTCGGCCGACAGCGCTCCGCTGGTCATCATCGACGGTTATCCCGTGCCGGGCGGTCTTTCCGATCTCAACCCGTCGGACGTCAAGTCGATCGAAATCCTCAAGGATGCCGCCTCGGCCGCCATCTACGGTTCGCGTGCGGCCAACGGCGTGATTATGGTCACGACCAAGAGCGGTACGGCCGACAAGGCCAAATACTCGATCAAGGTGGCGCAGGGTCTCAAGTGGGCCTACCAGCTCCACGACTTGATGACCTCCTCCGAGCATCTGCAACTCTTGCAGTGGCAGGAGTCGCTCGGCGCCGTGGGGCAGAACTTCGTGCCTGCCTCCAACTACCGCGCTGCCGCATGGATCGAGCGCAACATCGGGTCGACCGACTGGCAGCGCGAGGCGCTGCGCGACCTGGCCGGCATTACCAACGTGCAGTTTTCGCTCACGGGCGGCAAGAAAACTTTCCGCTACTACGCTTCGGGCGCTTATACCAAAGACCAGGGCATCATGCTCCAGAACGAGGTGCAGAAGGTCAACTTCCGCTCCAAGATGGATGTCGACCTCTCCAAGGCCGTGAAGTTCGGCATCAACCTCGCAGGCACCTACCAGCAGGCTTCGCGTCCGAAGAACAACTTCATCGATTTCTACCGCACCCCGTCGTTCATGCCCGTGCGGCACAACGCTTGGACAACGGCGCTGACCGGTTATGAGGGATTCGCCCGCGGCAGTCATTTCAACGCCATTTCGGTGCCCACGGCACCCACCGACGACGAGAACGCCCGCTGGGAGAATGCCAATCCGTTTTCGTCGGCCAACAACAACCCCCGCAGCGTGATGGCCAACACCCAGCGGTGGAACGAGTCGTTCTCGGGCCTGGGCAACATCTACCTGACGGTCGACATCTGCAAGGGGTTGACGTTCCGCACTTCCAACGGTTTCAACATCAAGTATTCCCCTTCCTACTATTACGCCAAGAAGAACGCCACCAAGGACGGCGAGGCGAGCAACGCCACATTCTTCAGTACGCTTTACGTCGATCTGTTGACTGAAAACACGTTCGACTTCCACCGCACCTGGGGCCGTCACGATTTCGAGGCCTTGGCCGGTTATACGGCCGAGACGACGCGTGTGCAGCGTGTGGCATTGACCGGCACCGGTTTCCCGACCGACGACATCAAAACGCTCAACGCCGCCACGGTTTTCAACCTTGCCTCGTCCAACAACGGCAACGGCGCCGGCACAGGTACGTTCCGTTATCCCGATGTGGTGTTGCAGTCGTTCCTCGCGCGCGTGAACTACGCCTATGACAACCGTTATCTGCTCTCCGCATCGATCCGTCTCGATTCTTCGTCGCTCTTTGCCGGAGGGCATCGCAACGCTTGGTTCCCCTCCGTGTCGTTGGGGTGGCGCATCTCCGAGGAGCAGTTCCTCAAGGGGCTGCATGGGTTGTCCAACCTCAAGCTGCGCGCGTCCTACGGTGTGACGGGCAACAACAACATCGACTACAATGCCGCTCTGGAGGTCTACGAGGCGCAGAACTACGTCTTGGGCGAGGGCACCGGTTCATTGCAGCCCGGCGTGGCTTCGGCGGCCGTGCTGGCCAACCGCGACATCACGTGGGAGCAGACCGACGAGTTCAACTTCGGTCTCGACGCCGGCTTCCTCGACAACCGCATCAACCTTTCGGTCGACGGTTACTACTCGGTAACGCGGGCGCTGCTCTTCAAGCAGCCGATGCAGTCGTTCTCGGGGTATACCAATTACTGGAACAACATCGGGCGCGTGCGCAACTCCGGTGTCGAAATCCAGATCGACACCTATAATTTCGACCGTCGGCGCTTCAAGTGGGACACCTCGATCAACTTCTCGCTTTCGCGCAACAAGTTGCTTGAGCTGGGCGGCGAGAAGCAGGTCATCACGCAGGGCGAGCGCACCGAGAACTACCTGGCCCGCGTGGGCGAGCCGCTCATCCAGTATTATGGGTTCAAGGCCATCGGCGTGTGGAACTCCCAGGAGGAGATCGATGCCAACCCCCACTTCTCGACCGATGCGCCGGGGGGCCTGCGTATTTGGGATGCCAACGGCGACAACCAGCTCGACGACAACGACCGTGTGGTCTTGGGCACCCCCTATCCGTCGTTTACCTACGGCATGACCAACACCTTCCGGATCGGCGACTTCGACCTTTCGTTCATGATCCAGGGCGTGCAGGGCGTGACGCTTTTCAACGGCGACCTCTACTATACCGAGACCATGCGTTACAACAAGGCTTACGTTAAGGATCGTTGGATTTCGGCCCAACACCCCGGCGACGGACGCACGCCCTACGAGAAGCTCGGCACCGATATGCTGTTGACCGACTACGGCCTCCAGGACGGTTCTTACGTCTGCCTGCGCAACGTGACGCTGGGCTATACCTTCCCCAAGCGCATCGTCCGCAAGCTCCATCTGTCGGGTCTGCGTCTCTATGCCTCGGGCAACAACCTCTTCTACATCTGGAGTTCCGATTACAAGGGCATCAACCCCGAGGCGCGCATGACTTCGGGCAACTACTCCAGCCCGATGATCGCCGGATACCAGCGCGGCGGTTTCCCGCTCACGTCGACCGTCACGTTCGGCCTCGACCTTACTTTCTAAATACGTCTTTCTCATGAAAATGCTGAAATATATCATTCCGATCTTCATGGCCACGGGTCTTTGCGCCTGCGAAATGGACCGCGAAGTTTACTCCGAACCTCCGGTCGATGGCTACGCCAAGGATGCTGCCGGCGTCAATAGCCTGCTGATGGGTGCCTATGGTTCGATGCACGACGTGCTCTATTACGAGTGGGCGATGACCGAACTGCGTTCGGACAACACCCGCATGCGCATCAACGGTTCCAATTCGTCGGAGAGCAAGCTCATCGAGCAGCTCGACCAGAATACCTTGTTGAGTTCCCATGTGTGGGTCGATAAATATTGGACGGCTTCCTACCATGCCATCGCCGGTGCCAACGACGTGCTTGCAAGCATCGGCGTCGTGGGCGACGAGACCCTGGCGGCGCAGTACGAGGGCGAAGCGCGGTTCCTGCGGGCGCTCAATTATTTCAATATTGTACGTCTTTGGGGGCCGGCTTTCAAGGTGACGCGCAAACTCTCGGCCGCTGAGTCGCGAACTATGCAGCGCGTCGCTTCGTCGGAGATCTACGATCTGATCGAGGAGGATCTGCGGGCCATCGTCGACAACGGGTTGTTGCCCGAGCGTTATGCTGCGGCCGACCTGGGCCGGGCGACGTCGGTCGCGGCCAAGGTGTTGTTGGCCAAGGTCTGCATGACGCGCTACGCTTCTGGCGATGCAGAATACGCCGAGGCTGCCTCGCTGCTGCGCGACGCGATCGCCGCGGCGGGCGATCCGCAGAGCGGCGCCCAGCTGGTGCCCTACGACGAGGTCTTCTCCATCCGCAACGAGATGAACTCCGAGATCATCTTCGCCGTGCGCTACACGGCGGGCAACAAGGGTCTCGGTTCGCCTTTCGGCGGACTGTTCGGCCCGCTCAACAACGGCGGCAACGTCATCATCGGTTCGCCCAAGCACTACAACTATCCGTCCAACGACCTGCTGGCGGCTTTCAAGAAGCATCCGTCCGACAAGCGCATCGACGTGTCGTTCGCCGAGAAGTATTGGAACGCCACCACCGGCAAGTGGGTCACGGATTCCAAGACGGCGCGCTACGTTACCAAATTCCTCTCGTCCGTGCTGACCGAGTACGACGGCGAGAACGACTGGCCCGTGATCCGTCTGGGCGACGTGCTGTTGCTCTATGCCGAACTCACGGCCGAGCTGGCGGGCACTCCCACGGCCGAATCGGTAAAGTACCTCAACATGACCCGTGAGCGGGCCGGGATTCCTCCCTATGCCGCGGCCGACTTCGGGTCGATGACCGAATTCCGCACAGCCCTGCGCGAGGAGCGCCGCCTGGAGCTGGCGTTCGAGAACAAGCGCTGGTTCGATCTGAAGCGTTGGGGCATCGCCGTGGAGACGGTCAACGACTACCTGCTCGACCGCGAGAGCGCCTTCTACGGCAGCTACGGCTATGTGACGGCCATCGACGAGTGGCAGACCATGCTGCCCGTGCCGCTTTCGGTCATTGACATCAACCCCGACATCGCTCAGAATGTCGGTTATTAAAAGATTCCGCATCATGAAAAAGATACTGCAATATATCGCAACGTTGGCCGCCGTCGTGTTTTTCGCAGCCGGATGTGCCGACACTTACGTTGAGGAGTACGTTCCCGAGGCTCCCGTCATCGAGTCGTTCGCTCCTGCGCAGGCCCTTTCGGGCGAGGATACGCCCATCGTCGTCACGGGCCGTCATCTGCATGCCGTGACCTCGGCCAGCATCGGGGGCCGCGAGGTGCGGATTCTGGAGCGCGTCTCCAATACGCAGCTCTCCATCGTCGCCACGCGCGATGCCCGCACAGGACCGATCGAACTGGTCAACGCCGTGGGCAAGACTGCTTCCGAGGAGGTGCTGACGATCAACTATCCCGTGCCCGTCATTCGCACCGACGAGTTGCCCGCTCAGGTCGACATGTTCGGCGAGCTGACCCTCAAGGGACAATATATGGCCGTCGTGCGCAAGGTCATCTTCACGCCCGAGGGGGCCGATGAGGGCCGCGAGGCTGAAATCTTGAGTCAGGACGGTGCCGAACTGGTCGTGCGCGTGCCCTATGTCGAAACTTCGGATGCCCGCATCACACTGCGCTACTCCGAAGCCGACGCCGAGGTCGAATCGCCGTTCGACAGCGCTCCGCGCATTGGCATCGTACGCTTGGTGCCGAAGCTCGACGCATTGTCGTTCGACCGCCTGATCGTGGGGCGCATTACCACGCTCACGGGTTCCGATCTCGATCAGATCACGGCCGTCAAGGTAGCCGGCGAGTCGGCCAACATCGTCTCGCAGAGCGCTTCGGAACTGCGTTTCATGGTGCCGCTGGTCGAGGGATTCGCCGAGGGCGAGGGCAACACGGCACCGCTCGCGATCTATTACTTCGACAATTTAGAGTGGGACGACGTGCGCGAAACGATTCCCGTTACCGTGCTTTCGTTCAAGATATGGGAGGGCATTACTACTTGCTGTCAGGACGCCGCTTGTAGGCCGTTGTCGAGTTTCTTTTCTCCTGAAACGGGGGTTGTTTATCATAACAGCGTGTGGCCGACCGAAGTAGATCCGCTGTCGTATGGCAGCGGCGGGAAGGTCTGCTCGGGCGAAAATACGCCGTCTGTTTCCGAAGCGGAGTATAATTCGGTAAATCCCTATTTCTTTTTCTCGGCCAACTCTTATTCGGGCAGCGGCAAAGGTTCGTTGCAGATCAATTCTCCGGCTCGGAACAGTACGTTGAAGAACTTCTATCTGAAAGAGAACGGAAAGGGGGCGGATCGCATTTTCGGCGGTGCTCCGGCCTCGGGCGGCGGCTTCGGCACTCCTGCCCTGACGTTCCGCTACCTCGATCCGGCAGCACCCAATGAAAAGGAGCTGGCCGATAAGGTGCGCAACCTCGATTTCCTTTCGATCGACGAGGCGACTTTCCCCATCGACCCGGTTCAAAAGACCGTGGCGGGCGTCAATCTTCAAAAGCCGACGGCAAGTACGAACAGCTTGATGTGGGCGCCCGGAGTATTTCCCGAAACGGCCGTGGAGCAACGCGATGTGCCGGTCGATGCCGTGTTGCTCGTCCTTTATTATAATCATAAGGGCGCCGATTTGGCCAACGTGAAGCGCATCGGGTTCATCCATATTGTTTCGGCGAATTATCTTCCGGGATCTACCGCTCCTTCCTTGAGCAATGTGACATATAACGTCTGCTGGCAGAAGGAGGATTACAAATATTAAAAGTGCAAAGCCATGAATCTCAATAATAAATTGTTTGCCCTCGTCGCCGGAGCCTTGTTGTGCTTCGGGTGCGGCGACGACCCCGGATTCATCGACGCGAAGGATACGCAGCGTATTCCGGCGCTCAATCCTGCCACGATTTCCCCGCTTTCCAACGAGAGCGGCAGCGTCCGCGCCTATGTCGGCACGGAAGTGACGGTGCAGGGCTTCAACCTCGATTGCATCGGTGCTGTCACGATGGACGACATCGAGGTGGAGTTTACTGCGCAGAGCATCAAGGAGTTAAAATTCAGGATTCCGGCGCTCGACTATGCCCAGAACGATCTGCCCTATGCCGTCAAGCTGCGGGCTTACGATTTGGACAAGCAGTCCATATTTACGTATGATTATTTCGTGACCGTTCCTGTGACCGATGCTCTTGTGACGGGCTTCGCTCCCGCCGAGGGTACCGTCGGTGCCGAGATTACCGTTTCGGGCCGCAACCTCGGGCAGGTAACCCGCATCCGCTTCGGCGGTGCGACGGTCGAAGCCGCCGATTTTGCGGAGGTCGACGACGAGGGTGCTTTCGTGAAGTTCCGCGTGCCGGCCGGCGGCCATGCAGGGCCTGACACCCAAGTGGCCATCGTGGCCGAGTGGGGCACCGAGACCATCGACGTGACGGGCGAAACCCCGTTCCTGCTGCATGTTCCGAGTTTCGATGCTTTGGCCGCGCAGCCCGAGGGTACGAATTCGGTCATCGGCGACGAACTGGAGTTGACGGGTCGCAACCTCGACCTCGTGTCGGAGGTAAAGTGGGGCGACAAGGCGCTGCCCCTCGTTGCGCAGAGCGCCGAAGCGCTCACGGTGCGTTTCTCCGCGTCCATCGAGCAGGCCGATCCGGTCGTGCAGACCAAGGCTTTGGTGGCCGAATGGGGATTGTCGGAGCCTGCGCAGACCGAGATTTTGGCGGACGCATGGCGGGTCGACACTACGCCCTCGTCGTCGGTCGTTGTGCCCGAATTCGGACAGATGACCGTCGAGGGCGGCAAGTTCTACCTGGGCAAGACCGTGACCGTCACGGGCGCCAACCTGACGACCGTGGAGAAGATCGAGCTGCAATATGACGGTGAGTGCATCGAAGCCGAAATGCTTGCCGGTGCGACCGACTCCGAACTGAAGTTCACGGTGCCCGACGGCGTGACGTTCGCCAAGGCGCGCGAGGTCTCTGTGGCAGCCTTCCATAACGGCGGCGAGCAGCTCGAAATCGGCAAAGCGACGATCTATCCGTTCTACTATTATAAAGATATAACTATAGGTGCAAGCGATGCGAGCAATATTGCGATCGCATTCTTCGTGCCCGATATGGGTAAGGTGATTTCGACCGACGAATGGCGTGCCTTGGACAAATATGCTGCGCCCGACATCATGTTGAACAACAAGAACGAGTTGGATAAAACCAAGGTTACCGAGGAGCAATATTACGAGGTGTTGCCTTACTTGTTCTGTACTGCCGGCTCGAAGGCTTTCAACATCCAGGGGCCTTGCGGCAGCAACGGTCAGTTGAAAAACTTCAAAACATCCGAAGGTGTGAGCATTACCAATACAGGCACATGGTTCGGAACGCCGATTTTGAGTTTCCGCAATCTTGACGAGAGTGCAGCATCGGAGGCTGTGAAGCAGGTTGCTGCTTCGGTGCGCGATGGTTCTGTTGCCACGATGGTTTTCTCCGCAGTGACTACGGCGACGGCTTCTCCGACGTTCGTGCTGGATGGCGATGCTGTGAATTCTGGCGATTTCAATGCAGGAACGGTGTTGCTGGTGCAGTACTCCACTTGGAGTTTTGGCAACATCAAACCCAAGGGCAATGGAATTTGCCGGAGCGGATTTCTGCATGTGAAAGAAGTGACGGCGGCTGCCGTTTCGGATAAAAAGGGCCGTGTTACATTTGATTTTTATTGGTCTAAAACTTTGAATAAATAGGATTTACGGTTATAGTTAGGTTGTTTTGAGCGGTGCCGGGCGGCGGGTTCTGTCAGGATGAGCGGCAGTACCCGCCCCGACGGTGCCGAAAGGAAGACTCCTCCGAACGGTCGGCAACTCGCAGAGTTGCGCGAGCCGCAGCCCCGCCCCGGCGGAGGCTCGCAACGGCTCGCTCTCCGCAGGCTGCGGTTCGCGAAAAAGGCTGACGCTGAAACTGAAAGAAAAATGAAAGTACGCAAAATCATATTGACTACTTTGTTGTTGACCCTGGTGTTCGGGTGTTCGGGCAGCGATTTCAAGATTCCGGAAGTCGTCGTTCCCTCGCAGCCCGAGAAGCCCGACGGGAATCCGGACGACAACCCCGGCGATACGGACGATCCCGATTCTTCGGACGATCCGGACGTGAAGTTCGTCTCGTCGGCCGCCGAACTCAAGGCCTTGGGGGCGTTGTCCGCCGGCGACATCGTGGTGTGGCGCAACGGCGTTTACGAGGGGCAGATCGTCTCGGTCAGCGGGGCCGGAACGGCCGAGCGGCCCGTCGTCCTGCGGGCCGAAACGCCCGGCGGCGTCCGTTTTACCGGCACTTCGCGCCTTTCGATCGCGGGCAGTCATGTCGAGGTCAGCGGTTTTTGGTGGCAGAACCCCGAACCCGTCAAGGGCAAATCGGTCGTTGCGTTCGCCAAAGGTTCCGCCGGTTGCGTGTTGCGCGACTGCGCCATCACGGGCGATGCGACGGCCGAGGACGCCGCCACCGACACCAAATGGGTGTCGCTCTACGGTACGCATAACACCGTCCGCGAATCTACGTTCCGCGACAAGCGCAACATCGGATGCTTGTTGGTCGTGTGGCTCGAACCTGACATCGTGCCGGAGCATTTGATTGCCGACAACCGCTTCGAGCGTCCCGTGACGTTGCGCGACGCCGGCGGCAAGGCCGTCAACGGTCAGGAGACCATCCGCATCGGCACGAGCGACTTCTCTATGCAGACGGCCGCCTGCACGGTCGAGGCCAATTACTTCTACCATTGCCACGGCGAGCAGGCCGAGATCATCTCCAACAAGTCGTGCGGCAATTTCTACCGCGGCAACCTTTTCGTCGAGAGCCAGGGTTCGCTTACCTTGCGCCACGGCAACGGCTGCACCGTGCGGGGCAATTCTTTCTTGGGCAACGACCTGGAGGGCACGGGCGGCGTGCGTCTCATCGGCGAGGATCATGTCGTCGAAGACAATTACTTCGAGCGGCTGGCCGGAACGGGCTACCGTACGGCGATCTGCATGGTGCGGGGGCAGCAGTCGCCTGCCTTGAACGGTTACTGGCAGGTAAAGAACGCCCGTGTGCGGTGCAATACGATCGTCGATTGCAAATATGCGTTCAATGTCAACTATGCAAGCAACAGCGATCAGACGGTTCCCGTAGCCGGTTCCCGGATTGAGGACAATATCGTTTCGCTCTCCTCGCCGTCGTCTTATGCCGTGTGGTGCGCCCCGACGCCTGCGCCCGACATCGAGTGGAACAACAATACGCTCTACGGCGGTCGTCAGAGCGGCGTAAACCTCCCCGTGTCCGCTTCGGCGCCGATGCTTCCCGACATGCCGTTGGCCGTGGAGATGATCCGCGAGAACGCCGGGTGCAGTTGGAAAACCGAATAACCGAATATGAAAATGCTGAAACTTCTTTGGTCTCTGCTCGCTGTCGCGGCCGTTTTGCCCGGCGTTGCGAAAGAATATCGCGTGTCGCTGCCCGAGGTGGCCGCCGCCTTGCGCCAGGCCGGGCCGGGCGACCGCATCGTCGTCGAGGACGGCGATTACCGCGACCTCGAACTCAAGTGGCGCGGCCGGGGTGCCGCGGGTGCTCCGCTCCGCATCGAGACCGCCACGCCGGGCGGCGTGAAGATCGGCGGTTCGTCGTCGCTCCGCCTGGCCGGGCAGTGGCTCGAAATCGCGGGCTTCGACTTCCGCGGCGGCACGGCGCCGAAAGGGGCCGTCGTCGAGTTCCGCTGCGGGCAGGAGGTGGCCGACGACTGCCGCCTGACCGATTGCGTCATCGACGGTTACAACCCCGTGCGCCGCGACATGGCTTATAGTTACGTGATCCTCTACGGCCGTCGCAACCGTGTCGATCATTGCACCTTCAGCGGCAAGCTCAACCTCGGCGTGACGCTCATCGTCATGCTCAACGAGGAGCGGTCGCAGCAGAATTTCCACCGCATCGACCACAACCATTTCGCGCCGCGCCCGGTCTATGGGTCGAACGGCGCCGAGACCATCCGCGTCGGCACCTCGCAGCAGGCTTACCGTTCGTCGAACACGCTCATCGAGGAGAACCTCTTCGAGCGTTGCGACGGCGAGGTGGAGGTCGTCTCGATCAAGTCGAGCGACAACATCATCCGCCGCAACATCTTCTTCGAGTCGCAGGGCGTGCTGGCTTTGCGCCACGGCGACCGTAATCTGGTGGAGGAGAACATCTTCATCGGCAACGGCGTCCGCAACACGGGCGGCATCCGCATCGTCAACGCCGGCCATCGCGTCGTGCGCAATACATTGGTCGGCATCGTCGGCGGGCGTTTCTTCTCGGCGCTGGCCGTGATGAACGCCGTGCCTAATTCGCTGCCCAACCGTTATTGCCTGGTCGAGGATGTCGAGATCGCCGACAATACGTTCGTCGACTGCTCCAACATCGAGTTCGGCACCGGCAAAGACCTCGAACGCACGCTGGCGCCCGAACGGGTAACTTTCGAGCGCAACACCATTGTCAACAAGGCGTTGACCGAGCCGTTCATCGCCGTCGACCGCACTGACGGATTCGCATTCCGCGACAACAAGACGGCGTTGGGCCGCAAATGTACGCTTGCCGGCTTCAAGAACGTCGTCCCCATGTTGCCCGTGCTTCCCTCGCTTCCCTCCGAGGCCGAAATGCGGGCCGGCCGGGGCGCCGCGCGCTATCGTCCGCAGTGCGGAACGCAGACGCCGGCTCCTCGCACCCATGTGCTCCGTTCGGGCGACGATCTGCCGGCCGCCGTGGAGCGTGCCGGAGCGGGGGATACGGTCGTGTTGGCCGATGCCGGGGGCGATTACCCCGTGAGCCGGGCCATGACCGTCCGTGTGCCGCTGACGATCCGTGCCGCCGGAGAGGGTGCACGGCCCGTAGTGCGTTTCGTCGGCGATAAGGCCGACAACATGGTAACCATCGCCGACGGCGGCGAGCTGCGCATCGAGGGCATCGCGTTCTCGGGCGTGCTGGAACCCGGCAAGGCGCTGGCCAAGGCGGGTATTTCGACCGCCGAGAGCATGATCCGCCCCTACGATCTCTTCGTCGACAACTGCGAGTTCGCCGATTTCGGCGAGGGCGGGTTTTTCGCCATCAAAGGTACGCAGTCGACTTTCGCCGGGCGGGTCGAGATTCGCAATTCGCTTTTCCGCAACCTCTCGGGCGACGCCATCCACTACGCCGCCGAGCGCGACGACAAGGGGCGTTACAATGCCGACGACATGCTCATCGAGAATTGCTCTTTTTACCGCATTCTGGGTCTCCCGATCAACATCTACCGCGGCGGCAGCGACGAGTCGACGGCCGGGCCGTATCTCTTCGTCCGCCGCTGCAACTTCGAGGAGTGCTGCAACAAGGAGCGCGGATCGGTCATGCGGCTCGTGGGGCCGCAGGTGCTCGCCGTCGAGGGTTGCAACTTCTCCGACAGCGGCCGCGGCGGCTGTTCGATCCGTCTCGACGAGGCGACGTGGGAGAAGGTGTCGATCGCCGATTGCAACTTGTGGAATTCGGGCCGCATCCTTTCGATGACGGGCAATGCGGTAAAAGGGCCGCTCTGCGAGCTGGAACCCGCCTATGTCGATCCCGATAATTTCGACTTCACGCAGCGCCCCGGTTCGCCGTTGGCCGAAAAACAGATAGGAACTAAAAAATAAGATCGACACTGCGATGAAAAAGACCCTCTTTCTGCTTCTCTTTGCGCTTTCGGTTCTTCCGTGCGCCGCCTCCCATCCGTCGTTGATGCTCACGCAGCGCGGCGTCGAGGCGATGCGGGCCGACCGGGGCAAGGTGCCGGCTTTCGACGCTTCGATCGCCCGCACGCTGGCCGGGGCCGACGTTGCTTTGGCTGCTCCGATCGAGGTGCCGCAGCCTCGCGACGGCGGAGGCGGCCGCACCCACGAGCGCCACAAGCTCAACTACTACGAGATGGTCGACTGCGGCATCGCCTGGCAGCTCACGGGCGACGAGCGGTATGCCCGCCGCGTGGCCGACATGCTGGCGGCCTATGCCGACCTCTATCCGACGTTGGGATTCCATCCCGTGACCCTCTCGAAGACTCCGGGCCGCATCTTCTGGCAGACGCTCAACGAGAGCGTGTGGCTCGTCCACGCGTCGATGGCCTACGACTGCGTCTACGACTACCTGACCCCGGCCGAGCGGAAACGCATCGAGCGCGATCTGTTCCGGCCGATGGCCGACTTCCTGATGAACGGCATGGAGGACAACCGCGAGAATAACAAGGTCTTCAACCGCATGCACAACCATGCCACCTGGGCCACCGCGGCCGTGGGCATGATCGGCATGGCGATGGACGACGAGGAACTTGTGCATAAGGCGTTGTACGGGAGCGATGGCACGGGCCGCAACGGCGGGTTCATGCAGCAGCTCGACTACCTTTTCTCGCCCGACGGCTACTTTACGGAGGGGGCCTACTACCAGCGCTACGCCATCTGGCCTTTCATGGTCTTCGCCCAGTGCATCGATCACAACCGGCCCGAACTGGGTATCTTCGACTACCGCGGCGGCATTCTGAAAAAGGCCGTTTCGACGCTCTTGCAGCTCGCCTACCAGGGACGTTTCATGCGTTTCAACGATTCGCTCGAAAAGGGCTACGACGCCCAGGAGCTGGTCTACGCCGTCAACATCGCCTACAACGCCGATCCGTCGAACAAGCAGTTGCTCGACGTGGCGGCCCGTTATCAGGGCTGGGTGCTCCCCTCGGACGCCGGCTATGCCGTGGCCCGCGACATCGCGCGCGGCGAGGCGCAGCCACTGCGGTTCCGGAGCGCGCTCTACCGCGACGGCCGCAGCGGCGACGAGGGCGGGGTGGCCGTCATGCGCTCCACCGACCCGGCGTTCAACAGCGCCGTGACGCTCAAAGCCACCGCCCACGGCTTGAGCCACGGCCACTACGACAAGCTGACGCTGGCCTACTACGACAACGGCCATGAGGTGCTGGCCGACTACGGCGCTGCCCGCTGGCTCAACATCGAAGCCAAGTACAAGGGCCACTATACGCGCGAGAACCGTTCGTTCGCCATGACGACCGTGGCGCACAACACGCTGGTCGTTGACGAGCGCTCGCACTTCGGGGGCAGCTACAACGAGTCGATGAAGCACCATTCCGACATCCTTTTCGCCGATTTCTCGCGCGAGGGCGTGCAGATCGTCTCGGCCAGGGAGGAGAACGCTTATCCCGATGTGCGGATGCGGCGCACGGTGGCCTACGTGACGACGCCTTTTCTGCAATATCCGCTGATCCTCGACCTCCTGCGGGCCGAAAGCGGCACAGAGCACCGTTACGACTACCCGATGTGGTACTGCGGGCAGATGGTAAGCGTCGATTTCCCCTACGAGAAGGCGCGTGCGACGATGACGGCGCTGGGCGAAGCCGACGGTTACCGCCACCTCTGGAAGCAGGCTTGGGGCCGCAATACGGAGGGCGCCTCGTCGTGTTTCACGTGGATCCGGGGCGACCGGTTCTATTCGCTCACCACGGCGACGACGCCCGACACCGAGATGATCTTCGCTCAGACCGGGGCCGATGATCCGGACTTCAACCTGCGCACCGAAAAGGTCTACATGCTCCGCGAGCGGGCGAAGCGCAACCATACGTTCTTCTCGTCGCTCGAAACCCACGGCACCTACGACCTCCAGGTCGAGCAGTCGGACAACCTGACCGCCTCGTGCCGCGGCGTGCGGCTGCTGTGCGACACGCCCGACTACACCGTGGCGCTGGCCGAGTACGAAGGCGGGCACCGCGTGGTGCTTTGCGTGGCCAACCGGGCTGCGGACGCAGACCGGCGCCACGAGGCCGCGACCTCCGAGGGCACGTTCGTGTGGAGCGGCCCCTATGATATCCGAATCGACTAACCGATTAAAAACCGCAATGATATGAAAACACGCAGCGAAACGTTCCAGTTGGAGAACGAAATGCAGTGGGAGCATCCCGCACCGGGCATCGCCCGTCAGATCATGGGCTACGACGGCCAGCTGATGATCGTCAAGGTCAAGTTCGACAAGGGGGCCGTCGGCACGCTCCACGAACACTTCCACAGCCAGGCCACCTATGTCGCCAGCGGCAAGTTCGAACTGACCATCGGCGACCGGAAACGCATCCTCGAAGCCGGCGACGGCTACTACGTGGCGCCCGACGAACTCCACGGATGCGTCTGCCTCGAACCGGGCATCCTGATCGACACCTTCTCGCCCCACCGCGAAGATTTCCTTAAAAAGTAGACGGCGCCATGAAGATCAAAGGTTTCCGATGGATCGTCTTGGGGTTGATCGTCGTGGTAACGATCATCAACTACCTCGACCGCGGCACGCTCAACTATATGTGGGTGGCCAATACGAAAATCGTATGTCCGGCAGGCGAATTCGTCTACGACGAGGCGGCCGGGGTTTACGACGCGACCGTCGACGGCGAGCACGTGCGGCTTGCGGCCGACGAAGTGTCGGTGTTGTCCGATGGGTCGATCGAGTACGTGCGCTACGGCGGCATCGCCAAAGATTTGGGGTTGATCGACACCTCGGCTCCCGTCGAGCAGCAGCAACAGCAGTCCAAGAGCTTGTTGGCCGTCGTTACCATGTTTTTCATGGTGGCCTACGGCATCAGCCAGCTCGTCTCGGGCCGCATCTATGACAAGATCGGCACGCGCCGCGGTTTTACCCTCTCGGCCTTGGTGTGGGGCGGCGCCGATGCTCTGGCATCGATTTCGACGGGTTTGAAGTCGTTGACTTTCTTCCGCGTCATGCTGGGTCTGGGCGAGGCGGGGCCGTGGCCCGGCACTACCAAGTCCAACGCCGAGTGGTTCCCGCAGAAGGAGCGCGCCTTCGCGCAGGGCATCTTCGGGGCCGCCGCGTCGGTGGGTTCGGTCATCGCTCCGGTGCTCATTCCCGTGTTGTTCCTCGCCTTCGGCTGGCGCGTCACGTTCGTCGTCGTCGGTTCGCTGGGCATTTTGTGGGTCGTGCCTTGGTTGCTCATCAACAAGAAAGGCCCCAAGGAGCATCCGTGGGTAACCGATGAAGAGCGCCATTACATCCTCTCGGGGCAGCCCGAGTGCCGCGTCTCGTGCGAGACGGCCAAGACGTGGGGGCAGCTTCTTTCCGAGCGGAAGAACTACGCCGTCATCCTGGGCCGCTTCTTCCTCGACCCCATCTGGTGGATGTTCGTCACGTGGCTGCCGATCTACCTGATCGAGGTCTTCGGACTCGACATCAAGCAGATCGCCATGTCGGCGTGGGTGCCCTACGTGGGCGCTGCCATCGGTTCGGTAGCCGGAGGCTGGTTCTCGGGCATGCTGATCGACCGCGGCAAAAGCGTCGATTTCGCCCGCAAGGCTGCGATGATCCTCGGCGGCTGCATCATCATCCCCGGCATGGCCTTGGCCGCCGTGGCTTCGTCGGCTACGATGGCCGTGGTCATGATGGCTTTCATTCTGGGCGGCTACCAGTTCGTGATGACCAACATCCAGACTCTGGTAAGCGACTTCCAGACCGGCAAGGCCGTCGGTTCGCTGGCCGGACTGGGCGGTGCGGCGGCCGTGCTCGGGACGATCGTTTCGATCTTGCTGGTGCCCTACCTGACGCAGAGCGGCGTGTGGACGCTTTTCTTCGTGCTGGGGGCATCGCTCGTGCCGGCCAGCCTCCTGTGCGTCTTCCTTTTCGGCGGACGGATCGAGCAGGTAAAAAATAAGTAGACAAACCCTTTTAAAAGTACTCAAAATTATAAAGCATTATGAAACTCAATGGTAAAGTTGCCGTCGTGACGGGCGGCGCCCGCGACCTGGGTCGCGCGATTTCGGTAAAATTGGCTGCGGAAGGCGCCAAGGTATGTCTCAATTATTTCGACAATCCTGACGATGCGCAGAAGACGCTCGACATGATCAAGGCCGACGGCGGCGAGGCCGTCGCCGTGCAGGGCGACATGACCAAGGCCGCCGACGTGAAGAAGCTCTTCGCCGAGGCCGGCAAGGCGTTCGGCGGCAAGGTCGACATCCTGGTCAACGTGGTCGGCGGCATCGTCGGCCGCAAGAAGATCGTCGAGCAAGACGAAGCTTGGTACGACTTCCTCATGGACGTCAACATGCGTTCGGTGTTCCTCTGCACGCGCGAGGTCGTGCCCATGATGCCTGCCGGCGGTTCGATCGTCAACTTCTCGTCGCAGGCCGCACGCGACGGCGGCGGCCCCGGTGCTTCGGTCTACGCTACGGCCAAGGCGGCCGTCATGTGCCATACGCGCGCCATGGCCAAGGAACTCGGCCCCCAGGGCATTCGTGTCAACGCGCTGGCTCCGGGCATGATCAACACCTCGTTCCACGACCGCTTTACCAAGCCTGAGGCGCGCGAGAACCTGCACAACACGGCGCCCTTGCGCCGCGAGGGCGAGGCTTCGGAGGTCGCCGACTTGGTTTGCTACCTGGCCAGCGACGAGTCGAGCTACCTCACGGGTACCAACATCGATATCAACGGCGGTACGCTCTTCTCGTAGCGGAAAAGCGCCTGCAAACGGAATCGGCGGACCTGCAAGGGACCGCCGATTTCCTTTTCTCTGTTCGGTTTGTCTTTCGGACCGCAGCCTGCGGAGGTACGCCGAATTCTCAAATCCCCGTCCTTAACGTTGCGGGTCTCCGCCGGGGAAGGTTGCGGCCCGCGCGGCTTTCAGAGCCGCCGAAACGCCAGCTGGGTGTTTTTGGCAGACAAGTATCGATTATTCATTTTGTGGCTCTGTCCGTCCGAAACGGGATCGCCGGCATGCCCAGCGTGTTGGCCAGGTTGCCCGGGGCGTAGTTGCGGAACGAGTAGCGCACCGCTGCCGGATCGAGTACTTCGGGTGCCGAGACTTCGACCAAGGGTTTCGACGTCACGATGCGGGCCGTGGCAGGGTAGAACTTGCCGTCTTGGCCCGCTATTTCGAATCCCGTCACTTCGGCGGTTTGCGGAGTCAGACCGAATCGGGCGTTGTCGAACCGCACGAGAGCCTTGCCGTCGGCGAACTCCACGCCGGCGTATCGTACGGCCAATGCGTCGCCCAGTTTGCGTTTGTAGGCTTTCGTCAGCGCTGCGGCCGCCAGCCGTTCGCCCACGGGGCGTTTGTTGCGAGGGTGGATGCAGTGTTCGTTGCCCAGGTCGGTGGTCGAAATCATCGCCGCGTTGGGAATCCGGTCGAGGGCATCGCTCTGCGCCTCGACGAGCAGGGCCGCATCGGTGTCGGCCGGGCGGCCGTAGCCGTGCGGGGCGATCTGTACATAGAGAAACGGCATGCGGTTCTTGTCGTCGCCCCACTGCGCCCGCCAACAAGCCGCCAGCCCTTCCATGAGCCGGGCATAGCGCGGCGCCTCCTTGCGGTTCGATTCGCCTTGGTACCAGGCGAAGCCGCGGGCCGTGAATCCGGCCGCCGGAGCGATCAGACCGTTGTAGAGCAGGCCGCATTTGGCGCGGGATTCGATCTTGGGATCGGCGTTGATCTTCGCCGTGTTGTAGCCCAGTCCGGCCAGCGTCGCGGTGTCTATCCACGCTTCGATCTTCGAGCCGCCCCAGCTCGTCGAGACGATCCCCACAGGTACGCCCAGGGCCTGCGTCAGCGCCCGGGCGAAGAAGTAGGCCGTCGCGCTCATGCGCAGGGCCGTTTCGGGCGCCGGCACCTCCCAGCGCCCCTCGAAGTCGCGCTGCGGCGTCGCCGCTTCGCGCTTGGGCAGCGTGATCATGCGGATGCGGCCGCGGTATTCGCCCGCTTCCAGCGCTGTGGACAGCGCCTCGTCGACAGGCTGGCCCGTGTAGCCGCGCAGGGGCATGTACATGTTCGACTGACCCGAGCAGATCCACACTTCGCCGATCAACACGTTGTGCCACTTAAGTTCCGAATCGGCATCGCTTACCGTGAGCGTTTGTGGTTCGTACGAGCCGGCCGGCGTCGGCACTTTCAGCTCCCAGCGTCCCTCCTTGACCGGAGTGCGGAATTCCTCTCCGCTCCACGAAGTTTTCACGACCACCTCGCGGGCATCGGAGCCGCCCCAGAGCCGTACGTTCTGTTGTTGTTGCAGCACCATGTTGTCGCCGAAGATGGCCGGGGCGCTTACTTTGGCCGCGGCAGGGAGTCCTGCGATTGCAAGGAGCAGAACCAATACGATGCGTTTCATGGCATCAGAGGTTTTCGGCCAGGAAATCGACCGTCGCGAAGAATACTTCCTCCATCTTGTCCGAGGCCTTGGCGCTCAGGTTGTGGTCGTAGTTCTCGTAGACCCGGAGATCGACTTTGGCACCGCGGCGGCGGAGCGCATCGGCGAAATCCTTGCTCTGGGCGCATTCCACAGTGATGTCGGCCGTGCCGCAGAAAAGCAGTGCTGCGGGAGCTTTCTTTTTGGGAATGAGCGCTGCCGGCGAGGCGGCTTGCAGGATTCTCGGGTCGCGGTCGCAGAAATAAGCGATTCGTTGGGCGTCCTTGGTTTTCTGGCAGATGGCAGCCGTGCGGAGGTCGTAGATGCCCGACGTGCCGACGAAGGCCTTCGCTTCGGGTGTCGTCATGGCCCCCACGGCGGCCAGGTGCGCACCCGCCGAGTTGCCCACGAAGCCCATGCGCGAAGGGTCGATGTTCAGTTCTGCGGCGTGGTCGCGGATATACTGCACGGCGGCCTGGATGTCGGCGGCCGAAACGCGTACGTCGGCTCCTGGCTGCGGGGCGAGCGTATAGGCGATGCGTACGCCCGTCACGCCTTTCTGCTTGGCCATGTATTGAGACAGCACGCGGAACGTGCCGTTGTTGCCGCGCGACCAGCCTCCGCCGTGGACGTAGAATACCACGGGCGTCGGTTCGTCGCTCTGCGCCAGGTCAATGGCGATCTGCAACTCGTAGCCCTCGTGGGTCGTATAGATCGGTTCGCGCACCTCCACGCCCTTGTAGTCGCGGCTCTGGAGCCGTTGGCGTTCGTAGGTGTAGGGTACCAGCAGGTCGTCGATCTGCTCCAGGTCGACGATGCGGGCGTAGCGCGCGCGGTTCATCAATTCGTAGGAGCCGTCGGCCTGCTGCGTAAGTTTCATCGAATAGCGGTTGGTCGGCTGGACGGCCTGCTGGGCCGAAGCCGTGAATGTCGCTGCCAGGAGTG
The DNA here is from genome assembly GCF_910580175.1 of uncultured Alistipes sp. Taxonomy (GTDB): domain Bacteria; phylum Bacteroidota; class Bacteroidia; order Bacteroidales; family Rikenellaceae; genus Alistipes. The sequence continues at coordinate 137,850 of NZ_CAJTXD010000006.1, read as the reverse complement.
CGGCGAAAAGAAGTTTTTTCATAAAGCTAAGGTTTGAAGTTATCGGGTTTTTTATTACTTTTGTTCATCGTCCGAAATTGGTTAACCAAAATCGGACGTCAGCAAAGATAACCTGAATCGACTACAAAACCAAATCATGAAACGATTTATTTTCGCCTGTTCTGTTTTCTTCGTTCTGGCCTGTTCGGGCCGTTCGTTCGAGGTGCCCCCGGTGCCCGAAAATCCGCAGCCGCCGGTGCAGCCCGAACCGGCGTTGCGCGAAGGCGATCTGCGTGCCGACGGCGACACGGAGCGCACTTACGACCTGATCGTCGGCAGCGGTTACAACTACGAGACCCCCGACACTTCCAACGATCACTCCGCTGCGCCGTTCCAGCACATCCGCCAATCGTGGGACGAGGAGTTGCAGCGCCATGTTTTCGATTTCTACATCCATATCGACATCGACGACGACCGCGGCAAGCCCAACATTACCGACCGTCAGCGCAATGAGATCAAGACCGACGGCCGCTCGCCTGCATCGATGGTGGGGCAGCAGGGCGAGCGGATGCTCTTCCGCTGGAAGTTCCGCCTGCCCGAGGGGATGAAGACCACGCAGCAGTTCTGCCACGTGCATCAGATCAAGGGCATCGACAACGCTGCCGGCACGGCCGACGTCTCGATGCCGCTCATCACATTCACGGCCCGCACGCTCTCCAACGGCAAACGGCAGTTGCAGGTCATCTACGTTCCGCCCACGGGCGCCGGAGGCGGCAACCGTTACCTGGCACGTGCCGATCTGGACGATTTCCTGGGCGAGTGGGTCGAGGCCGAGGAGCGTATCGAATGTGCCGAAGAGGGTAGTTACCGGTTGTCGATCCGGCGCTTGCGCGACGGCCGCGAATTGCTCGCCGTACCCTCGACGCCGTTGGCTATGTGGCGCGACGGCACGACCGGCATGCGTCCGAAGTGGGGCATCTATCGCAGTTTCGGGAAACAAGGGGCATTGAAACCCGATTTGCGGGATGAAATCTTGAAGTTCGCCGATTTCGAGGTAAAAAAGCAGGTGCAATAGTTCTGCGGCTGGAAACTTTCCCGCATTGGCGGGCGCATGGGTCGTTTTTCGATTTTCGGCTTTCCGGGGATTCGCCGACGTGATTATTGCCCATAATTATTTTGGTTTGATTGGTTTTTTTGCGACCTTTGTGTTCCTAAATCAAGAAACCGCTTTATGAACTACGCTCCCGGCATTTCCCAAGTGGAGGAGGTGCTCAAATATATCAAGGAACAGCTTTATTCGGGGCGTCTGCAACCCGGCGAACGTTTGCCGGCCGAACGCCGGCTGGCCGAAAAACTGGGCGTGGGGCGCGCTCATGTGCGTGCGGCGTTCCAGAAACTCGAATTCTACGGCATCGTCCAGACTTTCCCCCAGAGCGGCACGGTCGTGGCCCGCGAGACCATGCAGGTGCTCGAACGCATGATAACCGATGCGTTGCAGATCCAGCCCTATGATTTCGCATCGTTGGTCTATGTGCGCGAACTCCTTGAGACCGAGGCGCTGCGCCTCTGTGCCCGCAACCGCACGGAGGAGGATCTGGCCGTCATCGAGGAGGCCCTCTCGGCGTGCGAGGATTCGTTCGGAACCGACGACCGCGTGTCGAAGGATTTCGCTTATCATCAGGCATTGGCGCGCGGCGCCCATAATCCGGTCATCGTGTCGTTGCTGCTGGTCATTACACCCGATGTGTTGCGCTATTATCAGCGCTATCGGGTTTGCGCCGTGCCTATGGACGAGGTGTGCTTCGAGCATCGCGAGCTGCTGAGGTGCGTGCGCGAGCGGGACGAGGAGGGGTGCGTCGCCATGTTGCGTCGGCATCTCAAGTCGATCCGCGAATTCTCCCATACCAACAACCAGGAAAACCACTTTTTGGAGTAGTCTCGTGACCCTTTGAGCGTGTCGATATGCGCGGCGGCCGAAAAACATCCTTTTCTGGCCGCCGCGTTTTTTTCTGTGTGCGCTTTTTTCTTGAAAGGTTACTTTGCCGCCTGGAAGACGAACGGTGTTGCCGGGGCGAAATCTGCGGTCGTGTTCCCCGCATACGGTTTGCCCGATGCCGGGTCGATCATCTTGACGGGAGCGCCGTCCGAGAAGTCCAGTCCGTCGAAATCCACCCAGATGAGGAACGGATAAAGCACCGATTCGTAATAGTAGACCCGGTTTTTCTGGTCGGCGACCGTGCGCCAGCGGGTCGACGAGATGTTGGGTTCGTCGGGCGTGCTGATACCCAGCGGCACCGAGACGTTGCGGATGACGCTGAATACCGAGGCTACGGCCAGCCGGGGATCGGCGGTTTTCGGTATCGTGCCTATGTAGAACGAGGCCCGCACGAACCGGTCGGCCGCGCGGTTCGTACCCGGCAGGAAGACCAGCCCGCCTATGTTGTTCCAATAATCGTCGAGTGCCAGTTGCTGTTCGAAAACGGGCGAGTTGGTCATTACCGTATAGGCCGGGCTGTGGTGGATGGCGAGTTGGCCGTCGATGTATTCGAAGATGGCGCTGTCGCCTGCGGCGTCGGAGACCGACAAGTGGAGTGCGGCCATCCTCGAACCGTCGGGCATCAGGTCGGAGACCACATCGAACTGGTTGCCGGAGAACGCCTCGACAACCTGGTCTACGGTGGCGAAGTTGTCCAGTACATATTGCGTCCATGCCGAGACCGAAAGCGCCGGCTTGCCGGTCGTGCGGGTCGGGTATTCCGATTCGGCGAGCCACAGCAGGTTGGCGACCAGGCCTTTTTCGTTCATTCCGTCGGTGGTGCAGATGTCGTAAGCCGAGGTAGCGACGCTTCCGTATTTCGAAGTCCATTCCAGCGAGTTCGCGCCCGCTGCGCCGTTGCGCTGCAAGCCCCGCGGAAACACCCACAACTTGCTTTGCGGGTCTTCTTTCCAGTCCATCGTGCGACCCGTCAACACGGTCTGTTCCGGCCCTGTGTATACTGCTCTTGTGCACATTTCCGCTTTTGTTTCTATCTTGGTTGCCAGTGCCAGTAGTACCAGCAAAATTCCTTTTTGTGTCATATTACCCCTCCCTTGCAAATTCGGTGCTACATTGTTTTGCCGCCCGAGTGAGAGGGAACGTTATCCGAATGAATTGCAGGTGTGCGGATGCCGAAGCTACAAATGGCCGCCTGTCATGATGATTGTTCCCCAGAGCACGAATAAGATGCTCCACATCCAACATATGGTTTTCGACTGAATGGGATGTTCTGCCCTGTTGCGATAGGCCACGATAAAAGGCCACACGGGCAGCAGGATGATAAATATCGCTATCGCGGGCAACTTCAATGCAAGTCGCAGCGTAGTCACGCACAGGTAGTAGATGCCCATGACGGCGAACCATATCGTTAAAAGAGCGCCCATGTGCTTCGAATATAGGCATAATATTCCCAAATGGCAAATATTTTTGTGTATACACTGTCGAGCTACAGCAGAATCGGGATGAGGCGGATGAAATGTTTGCGGTCGATCGGATGTGATGCTGTGTGTTGCATCGAAAACGCGAAGCCGCTCGGCATAAAGATGCAGCCCGAGGCCGAGCAGCCACCGATCAAGAGCGGAAAGAAAATTAGCCGGGACAAAAGATCCGTGTCTGAAGCATCGCCGCGGGTTGTCGCTAAAAAAGTAAAAGAGAGCTTGCACTCCCTTATACTTCGCACCTTGGCTCCTGGTAGTCGCCCGTGCTGTTTCAACGGGTTGATGTCCCGGTGTTGCCGAAAATACTTCGGACTGACGCACCGCTCCGCCGTATCATGCCCGGGCTGCTCCAGTCCCCATCATCCGCGAGGGTTGGCCGGATCGATTCATCCCCGGAGGTGTGCGCTTCGATGCAAATATACGAATTTTTTCTGCAAACGAGAATGCTGCCGGAAGAAAGACTCGAAGCCTTCACATCGACATGGGGCTGTCGCCGAACGGCAGCTGCAACAGGAATATCCTGCCTCGAAGGGGCGCCCCGAAAGAAAACTTTTGATGGCTAATCGAGTTCTACATCAAACCACAACCGACTGGCTGCGCGATGGCCGGACACACTTCGTACGCACGAAGACCGCGAGCAAAAAACCCAACCCCGTGTCGTTGCTCGTGCAGCCGGAGGCGGCGGAAATCATTGCCCGATACCTCGGTCGGGAACATGTCCTGCGCTTCGCAGAGGAGACAGCGACGTACGACACTTTCAACAAACGCATCCAGAAAGCCCTGCGGGCGATAGCCGCAGAACTCGACATCGAGGGGCTGACGTTCTACTGGGCACGCTACACTTGGGCGACGATGGCCGACAAGATCGGCATTCCGGAAAAAGAGATCGGCAAAGCCTTGGGACACGTGGACACCTCCGTGGCGAGAAAGTACTACATATCCTACGACTGGACAAAGGTCGACCGGGCCAATCGAGAAGTGATCGACTACATTGGCGGTCTATCGCTTTGAACGAAAACACCCCGACCAATAGGCCGGGGTGCCGCCCCGCAAGGCTCGGACGAGGCTACCAAAATGATATGAAACTTCGAGCCTTATAGCGAATCCGCTACCCGTCTAATTCTGTCTGCAAGGTCGCACAGCGCGCCCTTAAATTGTACCAGCTCCTCATCGGTCAGTGATGTAGGCTTTCCGTTTCCGTCGATGCTACGCAATTTGTTATAGAGCCACGACGGCGACTTGCCGAAGTACTCGATCGCTAAATGCCCCCAAGATACATCTACCAATATATCGTCTAATTTTTGTTTAAAAAGCGAGTTCGGTTTCATACACGTTTTGTTAAAAACGCCCCTCCCTCTTGGGGAGGGGACATTGAGTTAATCTTTGTAAAGCAGTTCGGAGAGAAGTTGATGAATACAGTCCTCTATTTTCCGTCCTCCGTTTGACCATACTCGCCTAAATGCCGGATCATCTCGATCAAGCCTTTCTCTTTTTTTTGTGAGTTCCACATGTCTTTGTTTGTGATATTACAAATGTAGTGTAAAAGATTACACTATCTAAATTTTCAGGCACTTCTTTCAAAAAAATGCAGCCAACCGTTCGATCGACTGCATCGCTTTGCCTTGCACCCGACTATATAAAGTGGTGTGAAAATTTTTTTTACACTTTTCTGCTTTTTTGAATAAAAATTTGTTTTTCAAAAAGTTGTATATTATTAGAGTTCTACATCAAACCACAACGACTTCGATCTCTTCTTGAAGCACTTCGTGTTGTATATTATTAGAGTTCTACATCAAACCACAACCGAGCGAATGATCCCATCACGAACAGAATGTTGTATATTATTAGAGTTCTACATCAAACCACAACCCCAATGTCTCGACTTGGGAAACTCTATTTGTTGTATATTATTAGAGTTCTACATCAAACCACAACCAGTTGCGGTTCCTCGCGTAGAGTATTTTCGTTGTATATTATTAGAGTTCTACATCAAACCACAACCTTCACTTCGACGATGCGGTCGAGCACACCGTTGTATATTATTAGAGTTCTACATCAAACCACAACTCAGCTCCTCAGCGACTGCCATGCCCTCCTGTTGTATATTATTAGAGTTCTACATCAAACCACAACGTAAAGCTTCCGTTGATTCCGTTCGCGGTGTTGTATATTATTAGAGTTCTACATCAAACCACAACTCCGGGGCACTACCGTTCGACTGAAAGTTGGTTGTATATTATTAGAGTTCTACATCAAACCACAACCCGGCCGGGCGACCGCCGCGGCTGCCGTTCGTTGTATATTATTAGAGTTCTACATCAAACCACAACCCGCTTCGTTGATGTAAGGCTCGATGCGGGTTGTATATTATTAGAGTTCTACATCAAACCACAACTGAAGTTGCGGATAGGCGTGTAGAAGATGTGTTGTATATTATTAGAGTTCTACATCAAACCACAACGTTCTGTAGTCGTTGTCGGACAGCTTGACCGTTGTATATTATTAGAGTTCTACATCAAACCACAACCGGCGACGCTGAACGGCTGACACGGAAATCGTTGTATATTATTAGAGTTCTACATCAAACCACAACCGTTTTTTGTAGACGGTCACGAGTATTCAGTTGTATATTATTAGAGTTCTACATCAAACCACAACCTCCTCGTAAGGATGTGCAGGAGCCGCAGTGTTGTATATTATTAGAGTTCTACATCAAACCACAACTTGCCGGTCTCGCGCAGGGTTCTGCTTCTGTTGTATATTATTAGAGTTCTACATCAAACCACAACTTCAAGTTGGTTGTTAGTTGTTTTACCGGGGTTGTATATTATTAGAGTTCTACATCAAACCACAACTGACGATTAAGAAAATGAACAGCAAATCACGTTGTATATTATTAGAGTTCTACATCAAACCACAACGAGGTGCAGCAGCTTTTGACCGAGGCCGACGTTGTATATTATTAGAGTTCTACATCAAACCACAACCAACAAGCGCGTGCAGCGCATCATCACGGAGTTGTATATTATTAGAGTTCTACATCAAACCACAACAAGGCGCGGCAGGGCGAACGTGAACTCTACGTTGTATATTATTAGAGTTCTACATCAAACCACAACTACGCATTTGAACTCGAGCACCTTGAAAAGTTGTATATTATTAGAGTTCTACATCAAACCACAACGGAGGAGTTCAACCGATGGGCGAATGCCGTGTTGTATATTATTAGAGTTCTACATCAAACCACAACTTGCAAGGTGGCCTTATCCTCGCTGAGACTGTTGTATATTATTAGAGTTCTACATCAAACCACAACTTAATCCGTGAAACTCGATTCGATTTCAAGTTGTATATTATTAGAGTTCTACATCAAACCACAACCCACGAACGTTGGTTCGATCCGTCCTGTCGGTTGTATATTATTAGAGTTCTACATCAAACCACAACCTACGCAGCCGATATTTTTCACAGAAACCGGTTGTATATTATTAGAGTTCTACATCAAACCACAACGCTGAAATGCAGCGGCGCTATCCTGAAAAAGTTGTATATTATTAGAGTTCTACATCAAACCACAACGGCGATGACGACGAAGTCCTCAAGGTCGGTGTTGTATATTATTAGAGTTCTACATCAAACCACAACTGCTCATCTACATAATACGCGACGATTCTGTTGTATATTATTAGAGTTCTACATCAAACCACAACCAAGGCTGATAGCAACAGATGTCTGGCCATGTTGTATATTATTAGAGTTCTACATCAAACCACAACCGTACGTGAGAACTGCTGGGAATGGTACAGTTGTATATTATTAGAGTTCTACATCAAACCACAACGCGGAGTATACGCCTTTCGAGGAGTTCGTGGTTGTATATTATTAGAGTTCTACATCAAACCACAACACGAATTCTACTACCCTACAACGGGCATCGTTGTATATTATTAGAGTTCTACATCAAACCACAACCATTATCCGCCGGGTGTTCGTCTTGCGGCCGTTGTATATTATTAGAGTTCTACATCAAACCACAACCAGTTCCGCGAAGCCCTGCAAGAGTTCCCCGTTGTATATTATTAGAGTTCTACATCAAACCACAACGCCGGGCATGGAACGGGTTGATTTTGGTTGTTTTACATGGCTTAAGAGCTTCGTAAAATCCGTTCCTGTTCGTCGGCGAAGTCGGTTCGATGCGTTTTTTCGTATTTCAAAGAACGAATATAGTATTTATTTTTCAGAAAAATTCAAGTTGTTGCGGGGTTTCGGGTTTGGCGCGTTCTATTTTGCCCCAGAAGTTCAAGATTTCTCCATATTGTTTGTCCGTCACGCTCAGCATGCTCGTATATCCGGCCGGAGGCATCGATTTTCGTACCCGGTTCATATGCACGAGCATGTTTTCTTTCGAGGCGCAATGTCGGACGTAAACCGAATATTGCATCATCGAAAAACCGTCTTTCTCCAGTGCCTTGCGGAATTGGGCCGCATGGCGTCGTTCGGTTTTGGTTTGGGTCGGGAGATCGAAGAATACGAACAGCCACATGATTCGGTAGGCATTCAGTCGGGATTCGGACATTATTCAAGCAAAGGGTAAAGTATCTTTTTTTGGGTTCCGGCAAAACATTTGGCCAAGGATGCCGAGGTAAACGTCAGTCCCACATCGAGCGGGCGCAAAACCTTGTCGAAACGCGTGTCGACGAAAAGCAAGCGTAACAATTCGCCTTTGACTTCCTTGGTCAGTTGCGATTTGCCCGCTGCGTGCAGGTGGTATGCCTGTTCGTCGACATACGGACGATAGGGTTCCATCAGGTCGTCCGCCAGCGGGAATGCGTTGTAGCGGTTGCGATGGAAAATGCCGAATGCCGGCAGCAGTCCCGACCCCATCAGCGAGCGGGCAACGGCTGCACGAAGAATCGTGTATCCGTAGTTCAGCAGGTTGTTCGGTTCCGCACCTTCACGCATACGGATGAATTCCCGACCGAACAGTTCCGTCCAATATATTTTCGCTGCAATGCCTTCCCGGTTGTCCGTGTCTCCGCTCTTTACGTTCATGTAGTAGGGTTTCAGTTTGTCTCCATCCTTGCCCAACTTGCGTAGCAGGGCCGCTTGATTGCGGATTTTCGCTTCGACGATCTGTTTCCAGATGCTTTTTTTGAGCGGTTCGCTCGCTTCGGCCTGCGCGCGGTAGCTTTCGCCTTGCGTCTTGTTGGAGTCCAGATTCATCAGCATGGCATTCGGCATGCGGTCGTTGCCGCAGAAGATCACTGCCACGTTGTTGTCGGAAAGCGCATTGAGCAACGGCAGCGTGACCGTGGTCTGCTGGTCTTCCAAGATGATGGCCCCGATGTCTTCTATGGGGATGCTTTTTTGCATCTCGGGAGCTTCCTTCGTGTGGACGATCAGCTGCCCGTTGCGCAGGCTCAGGCAGTACGGCGTCGAGAAAAACAGGGCGCGTTTCAGCATGAGGGTTCATGTTTGAATATGATTTCTCCCGTGACGCTCATGTCGAAATCGTAACCCTCGACATAGGCGTTCAGTTGTGTATGGTAAAGTCCAATAATCGGACGATAGGATTCATCGATTTTCCAGGCGCCTTTTTTTATTGGCAAATCGACCGCTTGGCGAGCTTCTTGATGATGCCGCAATGTAAGTATTCCGTATGAATATTTCTGTTGTATCATAGTACTACTCATTCCGATTACTTTGTACAGCCGTTTCGCCAGGTCCTTTTGGGTGCATTCATGCAGTTCGGCCGGCGAATTTTCGTAGAAAAGTACCATCGTGCCGGTTTTCAGCAGATACTTCAGCGGATGGCCGTTAGCATCGGTTATCGGCACCAGGTCGGGCCGGGTCGTACGGTCGGCGCTCGCCTTGAAATATCGGGCAGCTTCCAGGTTGCTGACGATTTCGAACGAACGTTTCGTCTTTCCGCGTTTGTCGGTTCCTTCGTAGACGGCCATGCAGTAGTTGCCGTCGTTCATGACAAGGTAGTCCCGTTTGTATTCTTTTTCCGAGATGTCGCGTTGCGCTTTCAGATGAACCGGTTTCGTCACGTTCGGTGTGAAGATGCGTACTTTGCGAATCGGTACGGCTTTTTCCTGGTTCATCCAGATCGTGTGTTCTTGCGGATTCATCGCTGTTTTGAATCCGACTTCCGCAATCGCGTCTTTTACTTTCTGTTTTACCGCTTCGTCGACTATTTTGTCCACGTCGGTGGGTTGCAGTTGGTCAAGCGACTTGCGGACGACATGTTTGATTTCGTCGTCGCGTTTGATCGCTCCGTAGAAAGTTTGTTGATGCAGTGCTCCCCGGGCCGTATCGCCTTGCATGTAGATGGGCTTGCCTTGGTTGTCGACCTGTACCTTGCCGCGGATGCGCAGCCTTTTGCGGCTTTGCTTGGGCAGGTTGTCCGGCGTGTGGTGCGCGATGAGCAGTTCGTCGGCTATGGCTTTGACATCTTCGGTAAAGGTCGGCCACGGTTTTTCGAATTGCGGGCGTGCGCCTTCGTTGCGCAGGTAGCGTTCTTCGTCGCCGACATATCGGGCCCAGCGGTCGTATTCGTTTCGACCGATGCAGGCGATCGTAATGGCGTCGATGCAGTGGTGTACATGATTCACACGTTCTTTTTTTACATATTCCGCCTGCAATCCCCACATCTTGCGGAATTCGGCGGTCGTCGCCCCTTTTACCGTGTATATCCGGTCGAATACCGTTTTTAGATAGAGCCGTGCGTAGCGGCCGATGATTCCGATGTCCACGCCTTGTCTGTTGGAGAATCCGTCCGGCACCTCGGTCATTGTAAAGCGTTCGATCTTTCCGCGCCAGTACGCCAGGTGCATTTGCAGGTAGTGGCGGCGTTGGATGGCGTTGTCTTTTTCCGATTTCGTGGCGGCATTCTTGCTTTTGCGTACTTGCGCTTCGATCATTTTTTGCAGCGTATCGATTTTCTCTTGCCAACCGAATCCTTCGATGCGTGCCATGATTTCGGCATGGGCCGATAATTCGGACGGAAGTTTGGCCCGCTTTACCTCCCGGTTGAAGCGATTTTCGCAGAGCGTTTTGTTCATCTGCGAATCGTCGCCTCCGCGCGACCGGGGAACGGTGTGTTCGATGTCGCAGTCCGTGGCCGTGCCTATGAAGTCCGAGATGCGGATTTGCTTGCCCGTGTAGGGACATACGTGTTTCTGTTCTTCCCAGAACTGGTATTTCAGTATGTCCGTTTCTGTCGGTTCGACGTCCATTCCGCTTTCCGCAGCGTATTGCGCCCGGATTTCGTCGGCGAATTTCCGGTGGTCGGCCTCTCTTTCGCGTTGGTATTGTTCGATGGCCTTGCGTTTGTTCGCATTGTTCAGCCCCCGGGAGAATTCGATGTTTATCTTCGTCGTGGGGTCTATTTTCCCGTCCCGCAATAGTTTGTTTATCAGAATCCGCAAACGGAACAAGGCCCGCATCGCCATCGGATTGCGTATGGACGCCGTGCGCGGCGATCCCAGTTGCAAGATGCCGTCGGCATCGGGCCGCTGGGCCGGATAGGTCTCGATCATCGACGGGTGGTAGAGCCGGTCGAGCTGCGAGCTGTCGAGTCCGTTGTCGGTAAAATATTCCGCAATGCGGCGTTCTTTCGAATCGTATTTGTCGTAGGGATTCCGTTTGTAGTCGAGCAGCAGCTGGGCGATGTCTTGTTCGATTTCCCTGCGATGCGTTTCATCTTCATAGATTTCCTGCGGCAACGCTGCTTTCAGATTGGCGATGAATACCGCTTCGTCGTAGCGGTATCCGGCGCGCAGATAGGGTAGTATCTTGCTGATGGCGTTCAGGCTCAAGGCTGCATAGTCCTGCGGCAGGCGGATCGCAGCGAAAGCTTTGGCTTGTTCTTCCGTGAGCTGGAGCTTTTCGCGTGCCCATGCGCCGAGCCGCTCTTCGTCGTCGAACGAAAACAGCGCATGCCATACGTCGTTGAGTATCTGTTCTGCGGTCTTGCGGCTTCCGAGCGTGTAGAGGCTGCATATCTCCGTCAGCCAGTCGTCGCCGAATACCGAGATCAGGGCGGCCGTAACCGGACATCCGCTTGCGGTCGCGATGCGTGCGTAGTTGAACCGGTATGGCGCCTCGTTCCGGTCGCCCTTGCAGGCATAACGTCCCTTGCCGGCTATTTTGCGTGCGATTTCTTCGAAGTCGAAGTGCGGTTTGCTCTTGCGTAGGAACAGCGGGCGGATCGTCTGTATTTCGTCTTGTGTCAGCGGGCGGAAATCCGGGTCTTGGGGGCCGGCAATCCGAATGTTGTTGACGAAAGAATACATGCGGAACTCCTCGAAATGCGGATGGGAGATCGGGCAGCGCGGTTTCCGTTTTTCGAAAGTGCACTTCCCGACGGCTCCTTTCTGCGACTTCAGGGGGCGTTGGAAGAAGATGGCGCGATGCAGTGTCTCTGTCAAGGATTCGGGCAGTTTCTGTTTTTCGCAGATGGCCCGGAACTCCGCCAGATAGTGTTCGTTGCGCGAGGTGTATTTTTTGCGGATTTTTTCTTTTTGCTGGTAAAGTATGTAGAAATATTCGCCCAGATAGCAGCATCCCGCCGCTTCCATGTCGGTTGTCAGGTTCTTGATGCTTTGTTTGACCTGTCCGTTTTCGCTCTCTTTCCCGGTATCTTTCCGGTTGCTGATGAATCCGCGCCGTTGCGCCAAGTGGTACAGGGCGCGGCCGAGCGACCAGCGGTCGTGACGGTTGTCGAGATCGAGTTCTTCGGTCAGGGCGCGGTAGCGATCATGGTAGGGATTCTTGTCAGTATTGTCGTCCGTTCGTTGCCACTGGATGAAAGCGTCGTCGAGCGGGTAGGTCTTGCGTTTGCGCCATTGAGCCAGCTGCTCGTCGCTCAAAGGAGGGCACAGGTCGTGTTCGATGAGTATCTTGAGCACCTCGATTTTACGCAGTCTGCGGCGGAAATAGTGACGACGCAGCGCCCGCGCATCGGTTCTGTCTTGCACGGCCGGTTTTTCGTTGTTTTTCTCGCGCGCTACGCCCTCCTGGAAAATGTCGACTCCTCTGTCGAGCAGTGCATATCCGTTTTCGGTTTGTTCTGCTATGGCCCATCCCAGCGAGTTGGTGCCCAAATCCAATCCTAATACCTTCGACATACAATAATTTTTTATGCTTATCCGCAGATATTCCTCTTTTTATTCGGCAGCGCAGCCTGCGGACATGCTTGCGGGCCTTTGTTTGGGGACGGCCCCTGCGGCTCGAAAAAACGCGACAAGCGATGAAATATAGATGCCGAGACGTTTTTTGCGGATAAGCGTTTATTTTCTTTTGGAAAATTAAAGAAAAAGTTGCAAAATTCCAAATAAGGGCTTATATTTGTTGCGTAAGAATTCTACATCTTACCACAATAAGGCTACATGCCGAAGGTTTTTAACCTATTGTCTCCGCGTACTCCGTGGAGACTTTTTTATTGGATAGTGTGCTCGGGACCCCGGATTCATGCGGTGCGGAATCGTTCATGGATGGCTTTTGGTTTCCGATTGTTCCGTTGGGGTATCCAATCAGGCAAAGTCCGATTGCGATTGAGGCAGACTGTTTTTGTCGATCGCCGTTTGCCGGAGGTTCTGCGCAAAACACAAGAAAGAGAGATTACTTGCAAGTAGTCTCTCTTTCTTTGTGACACCGACAGGACTCAAACCTGTAACCTTCTGATCCGTAGTCAGATGCTCTATTCAATTAAGCTACGGTGCCGAATTGCGAATGCAAATATAGGATGAAAATCCGATATGCGCAAATAAATCGTGAAAATTTTTACAAAGATTCGTCCGTCGGGTGCAGAAACCGAATACCGCAGGGTGTTGAAACGTTTTAATGGGCGCTTCCGGCTGCCGAATAGGCGGAAAGGACTAAAACGTTTTACTCCGGTTTTGTTGCATACATGCGAGCGGGTGCTTGTCCGGTTTTATTTTATTCGGTCGGGATGGTCGCGCAGAAATTTTTCCCAGCTTTGCGATCCGCCTTTCGACGCGGCTTTCTTGCCGCCGCCCAGTCCTTTGACGCGTTCGGTTCCCAGCGCGGCGTGGAGCGGTGAGGCGGTGGCGTAGTAGTGGCACAGGGCTACCGCCATGCCATCGGTGGCGTCGAGCCGCCGGGGCGGTTGGTCGACCGACAGCATCCGGCATACGATGGCGGCGACCTGCTCCTTCTCGGCCGATCCGCGGCCGGTAATGGCCTGCTTGATACGCATCGGAGCGTATTCCGAGACGGCCAGTCCGCGATGCAGCGCCGCAGCCATCGCCACGCCTTGCGCACGGCCCAGTTTGAGCATCGATTGCACGTTTTCGCCGAAGAACGGCGATTCCAGCGCTACTTCGCGCGGGGCGTATTGGTCGATCAGTGCGCCGACTTCTGCGAATATGCGGCGTAGTTTTTCGTAGGGGTCGGTCAGCTTGTGCAGGTCGATGTCGCCCATCGCTACGGCCCGCACCGCACGGCCGTCGACCTCCAGCACGCCGTAACCCATGTAGTTCGTGCCGGGGTCGATGCCCATGATGCGGTAGGTCGGAATCGGTTGCAAGAGACCGGTCTATTTAAGCAGTTCTTCCAGCTTTTCGTGGAGCGCTTCGCCGCGCAGGTTGGTCGCGACGATCGTCCCCTGGCTGTCGATCAGGAAGTTAGAGGGGATGCCCTGCACCGCATAGTCCTTCGCTGCCTGGTTGTCGAATCCGTTGAGCACGCTCACGTGGAGCCATTTCATGTCGTGGCGGTCGATGGCTTCCAGCCATTTGTCGCGGTTGTTGTCGAACGATACGCCGTAGATTTCGAATCCGCGTTTGCGGAAATCGGCATAGGCTTTCTTCAGATGGGGCACTTCGCCCATGCAGGGGCCGCACCACGAGGCCCAGAAGTCGATGAGAGTCAGTTTGTTGTCTGGGTTCTCGATTACCGAGCGCAGCGATACCGGCGTGCCCGACGCATCGGGTTGTTCGATGTCGGTATATGGGTTGCCGATGTCGGTTTTCATCTTGCGTTCGGCTTGTTCGCGGAGTTGGGTCAGCAGTTCGGTCTGCTGCATCGCAGGTGAGAAGAGGGCGATTTCGTCCAGCAGTTCCTGGCCCGAGAATTCGTAGCTCGATTCGCTGAGGATGAGTGCGCCGAAATAGTTGTCGCGGTTGTTCTCGCAGGCCTGGCGGCGCATCGCATCGTTTTCTTCGATGATGGCTTCGCGGCGTTCCTCGCTCGTCTCCGGATCGCGGTATTCCTTGATCAGCGCGTTGAGCCGTTCTTCGAATGCGGTTTTGGCGTCGTTGGCCGGCGTGCCCGTAGCGACGGCCCGGCCGGGATTCTCGGCGTCGGTCTCGATGCGGATGGTGCCGGGTTCGACGATCAGCATCGTGCCGAACGTGCCGTTGTTCTCCTCCGAGTCGGCGACGAAGCGTATTCCGGGATTCTCGGCCGTGCCCTTGAAGCGGAATGCGCCGTCGGTTACCTGCGCCGAGTCGAGCAGTTCGTTGCCTGCAAAGAGGTAGACCGTGCCTTCGAGCCCTTCGACGCGGCCGTCGATCGTGTAGTTGTTGCCGCCGCAGCCGCACAGCAGGGCCGCTGCGATCCAAAGTGTTTTTTTCATGGATTTCCTATCGGTTTTTGAGTTCGTCGATTCCTTTTTCGAGATCACGCACGCGCTTGTCCAGCTCGGGCAGCCGTTTGAACACTGCTGCCGAACGATGGTACTGCATGCCCGGAAGCGCCGGGTAGCCGAAGCGGATTTCGCCGTCGGGTACGTCCTTGTCCAGGCCGCTTTTCGATCCCACCTGCACGCGGTTGCCGATCGTCACATGATCCGCCACGCCCACCTGCCCCGCCAGGAAGCAGTTGCTGCCCACTTTCGAAGTGCCGGCGATGCCGGTCTGGGCCGACGACACGGTATTGGCGCCGATCTCCACGTTGTGGCCGATCTGGATCAGGTTGTCCAGCTTCACGCCGCGGCGGATGATCGTCGAGTCGGTTTTCGCCCGGTCGATGCAGGTGTTGGCGCCGATCTCCACGTCGTCTTCGATGATGACGTTGCCCAGTTGGGGAATCTTGTCGAAGCCGCCCTCGGCGTTGGGCATGAATCCGAATCCGTCGGCTCCGATTACCGCTCCGGCATGAAGGATGCAGCGGGCGCCGATCTTGCAGCCCTCGTAGATTTTTACACCCGGGTAGAGCGTCGTGCCGTCGCCGATCTCGACTCCGGCGCCTACGTAGACTTGGGGATAGATCTGACAGCCTTCGCCGATCTTGGCGCCGGCTTCGACCACTGCGAAGTCGCCGACGTAGCAGTTTTCGCCTACCGTCGCCTTCTCCGAGATGGAGGCATGGGCGCTGATGCCCTTGCGGCGGGGTTTGGCCGCTTCGTACAGGGACAGGAGCTTCACGACGCAGGCGGCGGCATCGTCGACCTTGATCAGCGTTGCCGCCACGGGCTGCGCGGGTGCGAACGTCTTGTCGACCAGCACGATGCTTGCCCCCGTGGTGTAGAGGTAGGGTTCGTATTTGGGGTTGCTCAGGTAGGCCAGCGCTCCGGCTTTGCCTTGTTCGATGGACGATACGGTGTGCACCGTCGCCTGTTTGTCGCCGATGACTTCGCCGTCCAGGAAACCGGCGATCGTTTCGGCTGTGAATTCCATTGCCATAGAGATTATTATAAGTATTTCGTTATGTCCGTTCCGGCTGGGAGAAACTCGGTTGCGGAGTGTCCGAAAGCCAGCAGTTCGCGCACGGTCGACGAGGAGATGTCGGCCACGTCGCCGGGCGTGCAGAGCATGACGGTCGTCAGCGTCGGGAAGAGCCTGCGATTGGCCGACTGCATCGTGCGTTCGAATTCGAAGTCGGCGGTGTTGCGCACGCCGCGGATCATGGCGCAGGCGCCCGCCGCCCGGGCGAAGTCGCCCGTCAGTCCGGTGTAGATGCGGGTTTCGATTCGCGGATCGCCGGCGTAAAGGTCGTCGATCAGGCGTTTGCGGTTTTCGACGTTCAGCAACCCTTGTTTGGAAGTGTTGCTGCCTATGCCGATGACGATCCGGTCGAAGAGTCTGAGCGCTTCTTCGACCAGGGCCGCATGGCCGCGGGTAAACGGATCGAACGATCCCGGAAAAATGGCGGTTCTTTCCATAGGAAACAAAAAGCCGGACGCAGCATCGGATCGATTCTGAATGCGTCCTCTTTTTTACAAATATAGCTAAAATTTCATAATTCAAAACATGTTTTCCATCGCCTTGGCCACCCGTTCGGCAATCAGCGACATGTAGGGCACGCCCTTGCAGCTGGAGATGGCCGTCACGCCGCGGTGGTCGACGTAGAAAAGTTCGTCCATGCGGGCGAGCATGCCGCGTTCGACGGGTTCTTCGCGCAGCTCCAGCCCTGCTGCTTCGATGGCTCGGCGGGCCAGGGTGCGTTCTGCGTCCGGAGGGGCGGGCGAGACGAGCACGGTCGTGCCGCGCACGGCGAACAGCGGGGCGTCGTCGGCCGAGAGGCAGATGCCGCGGCTGTCGTGGCGGATCGCCACGTCGGCGCCTGCCAGCTGCGCCTGCCGTCGGGCCAGCAGCGCCGCGGCTTCGCGGACTGAAGTGGGCGCGGACGAAAGGGGGAGGTCGTAGCCGACGAGCATGGCTTGGGGCATCAGGCTGCGGAGCGCATAGCCGTTGTAGAACGAATGGCCGGCCGGCACAAGGCGTTCCTCGCCGTCGTCCGCGACTTCGATCCGCACGAAAGCCGACACTCCCTGCGGGTAGCGTTCGGCCTTGGCCGCGGCTGCCAGGCGTGCCTCCAGCTGCCGGAGGTCGGGGGTGTAGCCGACTCCGAAAAGCGTGCGGGCCGCGTCGGCGAGCACAGCCGCATGGACGTCGGTCAGCCGCGGGCGGCCCTGACAGAGGTGGACGGTCTGGTAGAGGCGGAGCGGGGTCACAGCAAGAAGATTTTCAGCAGCAGTTCGCGCAGCAGTTCGCCGTCGGTGGCGCCGCCCGTGTTCAGGCCCTTGCTTTTGGCGTCGTATTCGCGCAGCAGGCCCAAGATCTGGAATACTTTGCGGTTGTCCCAGTTGGCGGAGGTCTGCTTGATTTCGTTGATGGCGAACGTGTTGTTCTTGCGCAGGATGCGCATGAGTTCCATGTCCGACGGGAACGGCTCTCCCTTGCGGCGGGAGAGCCAGCGCAGGTAGTTGACCGTGAAGATGTCCTTGAACTGGTTGAAAAGCGCCATGATGGTAACCAGCATCGGGTTGTCCTTGGGATTGCGGGCGAAGTGCCCGGCGATCATCAGGGAACGGGCCGTGTCGCGCGCAACGACGGCCTTGCAGAGTTCGAAGTTGTTGAAGTCTTTCGAGATGCCGATGTGGGCTTCGATGTCGGCGTCGGTAATGCGTTGCGTGCCCTGGGGCAGCGATACGGCCAGCTTGCGGAGTTCGTTGGCGATTTTGGAGACGCCGGTGCCGAGGTGGTCGGTAAGCATCGCGAGGGCCTTGGGGTCGATCGCGAAACCCTGGTCGCGGGCGAACTGCTGGAGCCAGGCGGCGATTTCGTAGTCGCGCGGCCGCACCGATTCGAGCACGGCGCCGTTGGCCGTGCAACTTTTGTAGAGCGCCGAGCGTTTGTCGACGGACTTTTCCTTGTGGCAGATTACCAGGATGGTCGTCGGCGAGGGTTTTTGGGTGTAAAGCGCGAGTTTGTCGAGGCCCCGCAGCTGTTGGGCCTCCTTGACGACGACCACTTGCTGCGCGCCCATCATGGGCATCTGGCGGCAGAGGTTGATGACCTGCCCGGCCTCCGAGTCCTTGCCGTAGACCGTGATCTGGTTGAACGAGCGTTCGGCTTCGTTGAGGATTTCGTTGGCCAGACGGTCGCACAGTGCATCGATGAAGTAGCTTTCGTCGCCCATGAGCAGGTAGACCGGAGCGTAGTGCCGGGCCGCCGCGTCGGCGTTCAGACGTTCGTATTGGGCGATCGTGTCGCGGAATTTGACAGCCGATTTTGCCATGTCAGACGATTTCTTTGGTAATGCGCAGGACGTTTTCAGTGGATTCGGTCAGACGGAAACGGTCGTCGATGCGGCGGCCGACGAGCCAGACGATCTCCTCGTCCGAGAGCAGGACGAACTGCCGCTGTTTCTCGGCCGCCGAGACTTTGGCGTCGGTCAGGAAGTCGCTTACTTTCTTGCGGCCCGTCATGCCGAAGGGCACGAACCAGTCGCCCTCCTGCCAGCGGCGGAGCGTGAGGGGGTAGTGCAGCTTGTCGGCGTCGACTTGCGCGATCTGTTCCGGCACGCCGAACTCCTTGATGGCGTCGATGTCCGCATATTCGTAGTAGAGCACCGAGTTGCCGCAGTAGCTTCGTGCGGCGCCGTATTCGACCGTCGTGCAGCATGCGTCGTCGTCGGGAATCGGCGCTACGGCTATGGTACCCCGATCCACATAGGCTACGTGTTCGCGCGAATAGAAGCGCCGGCCCGTGGCCTGTTGGTCGAGTGCATGGCAGAGGGCGTCGATCACGTCGCCCTTGAATCCGTAGGCCGAGCCGAGCAGTTCGTAGATCACGAAGCCGCGCGGAAATGCCGGGTCGATGCGCTCCAGGTGGATGATCTCCGTCCCCTCGCAGGTCGTGACCGCTTCGCGGCGGATGCGTTCGATGCCGTGGTCGATGAATTGCTGGGCTTCGGTCAGCCGGCCGATGTTGCGTTGCATGAGGGCCGTGAACTTGGGGCTGATTTCGCGGATGCGGGGGATCAGTCCCAGGCGGATCTTGTTGCGCAGATACTTGGTCGAGCGGTTCGAGGAGTCTTCGCGGAACGGGATTTTGTTCGCCACGGCATATTCGAGTATCTCTTTGCGCGAGGCGAAGAGCAGCGGCCGCACGATGCGCCCGACCTGCGTCGAAATGCCCGTCAGGCCGCGCAGGCCCGTGCCGCGCAGCAGGTTGATGAAGAACGTTTCGATCGAGTCGTCGGCATGGTGCGCCACGGCTACGGCCGTGTAGCCCTGTTCGCGGCACAGCTCCTCGAACCATGCGTAGCGCAGACGCCGGGCGGCCATCTCCATCGATTCGCCCGTGCGCTCCATCTCGGCCTGCGTGTCGAAGCGGCGGTTGCAGCAGGGCGCGCCCAGCCGCGCCGCTTCTTCGGCCACCAGCATTTCGTCTTCGTCGCTCTCTTGGCCGCGCAGTTGGAAGTTGCAGTGCGCCACGCCCACGCGGTAGCCGCTTTGCGCGAAGAGCCGCAGCATGACCATCGAGTCCACGCCGCCCGAAACGGTAAGCAGCACCCGATCGTCGGGTGTCAGGAGCTTGTTTTCTTTTATATATTGTTCGAAAGCCTCGGGAAGAATCATTTTTGCGAATGTAAGGGTCGGGAATGGAAAATCGAAATCGTTTTATAAGATATTGACTTCCGTGTCGATCGTCACGCCGAATTTCTCCTCGACGGCCGCCTGCACCTTGCGCGCCAGGGCCAGCACTTCGCCTCCCGTCGCGCCGCCCAGGTTGACCAGCACCAGGGCCTGGCGGTCGTGGACGCCGACATGCTCCTCGCGGTAGCCTTTCATGCCGGCCTTGTCGATCAGCCAGCCGGCCGCCAGTTTGGCCTTGCCGGCTTCCGGCGCCGGATAGAGCGGCATGTCGGGCCATTGGGCTTGCAACCGCTCGGCCAGCGCGCGGTCGACGACCGGATTCTTGAAGAAACTGCCCGCATTGCCCAGCTCGGCCGTGTCGGGGAGTTTCGTGCGGCGGATCGCGCAGATCGCCTCGCGGATGTTGCGCAGCGTGGCGCCGCCGCGGGCCTCGACCTCGCGTTCGACGTCGCCGTAGCCCAGTCGGGGCCGGGGCGTGCGCGTGAGGGCGATTTCGATCGCCGTGATGATTACGCGGCCTTTCAGCCCGTGTTTGAAGACGCTTTCGCGGTAGCCGAATTCGCAGTGCGCCGCATCGAGCGTCAGCATCGAGTCGCTCTCCGTGCAGTACATTTCGACCCGGCGGATCGAATCCTTGGCTTCGCAGCCGTAAGCCCCGATGTTCTGCACCGGCGCTGCACCTGCCTTGCCCGGGATGAGCGAGAGGTTTTCGATGCCCCACAGCCCGCGTTCCACGGCCCATTCGACCAGATCGTCCCATTCGACGCCGGCATCGACGTGCACGCGTACTTCGTCGCCGCTTTCATCGAGGATTTCGATCCGCTGCGATACCGGCGTGAGAAGCAGGCCGTCGTAGTCGTGCGTGAAAAGGATGTTGTTGCCGCCCGCCAGCACCATCCAGCGGTCGGGCCGGCCGGCGGCGAAGACCGCCCGCAACTCCTCCACGGTTTCGAATTCGACAAGCCGGGCGGCATGCTGCCGGACGTGGAAACTATTGCGGTCGTGCAGGCTGATGTTGTGAAATTCTTTCGACATGATGCGCAAAGTTAGGAATAATTTCGTATCTTTGATAGAACCGGATACCGACAAAAACCTAAATACTTTAAAATCATGTTTTCACAAGATGATCTTCAACAGATCGCCCGGCACGGTCTTTCGCCCGAGTCGGTCGGTCGGCAGATCGAGCACTTCCGCCGCGGATTTCCTTATCTTAAGGTCGTGCGGGCCGCTTCGCCCGGCGACGGTGTGACGATATTGGACGATGGACAGGCCGACCGGGCCGCCGCCCGTTATGACGAGGCTGCCGGACGGCTCTCCGTCGTGAAGTTCGTGCCTGCTTCGGGCGCTGCTACGCGCATGTTCAAGGAGTTGTTCGAGTTCGTCAACGAGGGCAAGCGCGGCAAGGGGATCGATACCTTGTTGCAGCATGTCGAGGATTTCGCTTTCTGGCCCGAACTGCGGGCCGTCCTGCCCGAGGGGGCCGGCGACAAGGCCGTGGTCGGCGCCATCGTGGGCGAGGGCCTCGGCTACGGCAGCAAACCCAAAGGGCTGGTGACGTTCCATGCCTATCCCGAGGGGGCGCGCAAGGCTGTCGAGGAGCATCTGGTCGAGGGTGCCGCCTATGCTGCGGCGGGCGGGAAGGCGAAGATCCATTTTACCGTTTCGCCCGAGCATCGGAACGGTTTCGAAGCCTTGCTGGCCGAGAAGGTGCCCCTTTATGAAAAACGTTTCGGCATTCGTTACGATATTTCGTTCTCGGTGCAGAAGCCTTCGACCGATACCATCGCCGTGAATCCCGATAATACGCCTTTCCGACAGGACGACGGGCGGCTGCTGTTCCGGCCTGCGGGGCATGGCGCCTTGATCGAGAACCTGAACGACATCGATGCCGACCTTGTTTTCATCAAGAACATCGACAACGTGACCACCGATGCTTTGCGCGGCGATACCGTGCGCTTCAAGAAGGTGCTGGCCGGTGTGCTGCTCGGCTTGCAGGAGCGGGCGTCCAAGTATCTGAAGGCTCTGGACGCCGGCACCGGCGACCTGGAGCCGATCGCCGAATTCATCCGCAGGGAGTTGTGCGTGAAGTTGCCCGAGCGTTGCGATGCCGCCTTGCTGCGGTCGATCCTCGATCGTCCGATCCGTGTCTGCGGCATGGTGCGCAACGAGGGCGAGCCGGGCGGCGGGCCGTTCTGGGTGGCCAATCCCGACGGCACCGAGTCGTTGCAGATCGCCGAGTCGAGCCAGATCGCGCCCGACGACATGCCGCTCATGAAGTCGGCGACCCATTTCAATCCGGTCGACCTGGTGTGCGGCGTGCGGCGTGCGGACGGCAGCAAATACGACCTGCGCGAGTATGTCGACCCCGCGACCGGGTTCATTTCGTCCAAATCGTCGGGCGGACGTGAATTGCGCGCCCAGGAGCTGCCGGGCCTTTGGAACGGGGCGATGGCGCGCTGGAATACGGTGTTCGTGGATGTGCCCGTTTCGACCTTCTCGCCCGTGAAGACGGTGCTCGACCTTTTGCGGCCGCAGCACCGGTAGGAGGCGGGCATGCAAAAGCGAGGCGCGGGATGTTGTCCCGCGCCTCGCCGCTTTCCGGCGGTCTTCTACTTCTTGGTGTACTGGTTGTGACCTTCGGGGTTGTTGCTGCGCGAACCCGTGCGCGAGCTGCTGTTGCTGCGGGTCGAATTGCTGCCGCGCGAAGCGGTGGTGCGGCCCGTCGACTTTTCCGACGACTTGCACTGGCTCGACTGCGAGCGTGCGGAAGTCTTGGAGGTGGACTCTTTCATAATGTTTAAATTTTTTAATTGAACATCTTACTGCCGATCATGTCTGGGGGCGCGAGCCGTCCGACCGAAAGCCAGTTTTGTGCACCGGGTGTTCCCAGAGGAGCAGGCCGGTGTCCGAAGACCTGCAAATCGTATACCAGAAAGGCGGAATTGCATTTGCGGGGATCGTTTCTGGAGGAGTTTGCGGGAATGTTCCGGGAGAACTTATTAGGGCGTTTGCGGGAATATTCCTTGGGAGTTTTCGGGGCGAATGCTGGGGCGGGATAGCTGCCGGATGCTTCTTGGGCAAGGTGCCGGACGAACGGCGCTGCGGCCGTTTTTGTCGTTATTGGGCTGATTGTTGATGAATTGCGGATAAAATGTTGTTGTGCGGCCTTGTCGTTCTCGGAATCTTTCTTATATTTGTTGCGCGAAAAACAATAATCAAAATCAGATAGATCGATATGGAAAACAAACTTCAGCAGTTGACCCAGAAACTCTACGACGAGGGGCTGGAGAAAGGCCGTGCCGAGGCCGACCGTATGGTGGCCGATGCCAAGACCCGGGCCGCCAAGATCGTGGCCGATGCCGAGGCGCAGGCCGGGGAAATCGTCCGCAAGGCGCAGGCCAAGGCCGAGGACGTGGAGAAGAACACCCTCACGGAAATCGCGCTGGCCGGCAAGCAGGCCGTGGCCCGCATCAAGTCGGAGATCGCTTCGTTGATCGTGGCCAAGGCGACCGGCGCAGGCGTGCAGGATGCCGCCGTCGACCCCGCGTTCATCAAGGAGATGCTGCTGGCCGTGGCCAAGAACTGGAACGGCGCCGATGCCGGTAAGGTCGAGTTGAAGGCCCTGCTGCCCGAGGGCGAGCGGGAGAAGCTGGACGGCGCTTTCGAAAAGAGCGCCGGGGAGCTGCTCGCGGCCGGTATCGAGGTGGGGTACTCCCAGGAAGTGAAGACCGGTTTCCGGGTCGGCGCCAAGGACGGCGGCTACTACATCTCGTTCTCCGACGCCGATATCGAGGCTTTGTTGGGCGAGTATCTGCGCGAGAAGGTTTCCGCGATGCTGTTTAAGGCGTAGACGTCATGTTCGCGACCAACTATTATACGCTCGTTGCCGGACTCCGCGAGTATGCGCTCGATGCCGATGCCAAGGGTTTCGATGTGCGGGCCATCGTCGAGGAGGTGTTCGAGGCGCTTACTGAACGCGATGCGCGGCAGGTGCGGCTGCTCGACGCCTATTACGATTGCGAGAATCTGGTCGCTCTGCGGGCCGGACGCCGGGCGTTCAGTCCGCTGGGCAATTTCTCGCGGGAGGAGCTGGCCGAGGAGTTGAAACATCCCGTCCGCCTGCCCGAGGAGCTGGCCCGCGTGGTGCGCGCCTATGCCGATCCCGAGGGCGAGGATGCCGAGACGGTGGATACGGCGCAGCGCTTCGAGAAGTCGCTTTTTGCGGCCTATTATGAGCTTTGCGCCCGCAAGGGCTGCCGCTTCCTGCGCCAGTGGGCCGTCTTCGACCGCAACCTGCGCAACCTGACTGCCGCTGTGACGGCCCGGGCCGCCGGACGTCCCGTCGAGGAGGTGACCGTCGGCGGGGGCGACGTGGTCGATCAGTTGCAGCGCAGCTCGGCCGCCGACTTCGGTCTGCGCGGCGAACTGGGCTACATCGACGCGGTAATCGCCGCCGTGGGCGAGGAGCAGAACCTCGTCGAGAAAGAGCGCAAGATCGACCTGATCCGCTGGAACGAAGCGCTCGACCTGGCTACGTTCGACTACTTCGACATCAATGCCGTACTTTCCTATCTGGTGCGGGTCAACATCGTGGCCCGCTGGACGCTGCTCGACCCCGCGCGCGGCCGCGAGATGTTCGCCCGCCTGCTGGCCGAGCTGGACGGCAAGGAAATGATAGAAAAACAATAAGACATATAAGGAATGAAAACAACAGGACGTGTAAGCGGTATCATTTCGAACATCGTCATCGTCAAGGCCGACGGCCCCGTCGGGCAGAACGAGATATGTTACGTCTATACCGGCGATACGAAGATGATGGCCGAGGTCATCAAGGTCGTGGGCGACGCCGCCTACGTACAGGTATTCGACAGCACCCGCGGGCTGAAAATCGGCGACCGCGTGGAGTTCGAGGGGCACATGCTCGAAGCCACGCTCGCTCCGGGTCTGCTGTCGCGCAACTACGACGGTTTGCAGAACGACCTCGAAAAGATGGACGGTCTGTTCATCGCCCGCGGGTCGATTACCGACCCCCTCGATTTCGAGGCGCAGTGGGAGTTCAAGCCCCTGGCCCAGGCCGGCGACAAGGTGTCGGCCGCGTCGTGGCTGGGCGAGGTCAAGGAGCAGTGGCTTACCCACAAGATCATGGTGCCGTTCACGATGGGCGGCACCTATACGGTCAAGAGCGTCGCCGCAGCCGGCAGTTACAAGGTAACGGACACCGTAGCCGTCGTTACCGACGCCGAGGGCCGCGACCACAATATTACCATGGTGCAGAAATGGCCTGTCAAGCAGGCCGTGCGCTGCTATGCTGAAAAACCCCGTCCCGCCCGCGTCATGGAGACCGGCGTGCGCGCCATCGACACGTTCAATCCCATGGCCGAGGGCGGTACGGGTTTCATTCCCGGGCCGTTCGGCGCCGGCAAGACGGTGCTCCAGCATGCTATTTCGAAGCAGGCCGATGCCGACGTCATCATCATGGTGGCCTGCGGCGAGCGCGCCAACGAGGTGGTCGAAATCTTCAAGGAGTTCCCCGAACTGGTCGACCCCCGCACGGGCCACAAGCTCATGGAGCGCACGATCATCATCTGCAACACCTCCAACATGCCCGTCGCCGCGCGCGAAGCGTCGGTCTACACCGGCATGACCATCGGCGAGTACTACCGCGCCATGGGTCTGAAGGTGCTCGTGATGGCCGACTCGACGTCGCGTTGGGCGCAGGCGCTGCGCGAGATGTCCAACCGTCTGGAGGAGCTGCCCGGCCAGGACGCTTTCCCGATGGACTTGTCGGCCATCATTTCGAATTTTTACTCGCGTGCCGGTTTGGTAAAGCTCAACAACGGCGAGACCGGTTCCGTGACGTTCCTCGGCACCGTGTCGCCCGCAGGCGGCAACCTCAAGGAGCCGGTCACCGAATCGACCAAGAAGGCTGCGCGCTGCTTCTACGCTCTCTCGCAGGGCCGTGCCGACTCGAAGCGCTACCCGGCCATCGATCCGTTGGAATCCTACTCCAAGTACCTGGAGTATCCCGAGATCAGCGACTACCTGGACGAGCACATCGAGAAAGGGTGGGTCGAGAAGGTCTACGCCGGCAAGACCATCGTGCAGCGCGGTAAGGAGGCCAACGACCAGATCAACATCCTGGGCGACGACGGCGTGCCCGTGGAGTACCACGAGCGGTTCTGGAAGTCGGAGCTGATCGACTTCGTGATTCTCCAGCAGGACGCTTTCGACGACATCGACGCCAACTGTCCGATCGAGCGTCAGAAGATGATGTACGAAATGGTGCTCGACATCTGCCGCAAGGATTTCCCGTTCGCCGACTTCGAGGAGTGTTCGCAGTTCTTCAAGGGACTCATCAACCTCTTCCGCCAGATGAACTACTCCCAGTGGCAGTCGGAGAAGTTCAACGATTACAAGAAGCAGATCGAGCAGTATGTGCTTGCTAAAACCGAATAAGCCATGACAACACGCGCATTTCAGAAAATATATACCAAGATCGACAACATTACCAAGGCCACCGTCACGCTCCGCGCCTCGGGCGTCGGCAATGACGAGCTGGCCACCGTGGGCGGCAAGCTCGCGCAGGTAGTGAAGATTATGGGCGAGAACGTTACCTTGCAGGTCTTCGCCGGCACGGAGGGCATCGCCACCGATTCGGAAGTGATCTTCCACGGCGAGCCGCCCAAGCTCAAGGTGTCGGATAACCTCGCCGGCCGCTTCTTCAACGCCTACGGCGAACCTCTGGAGGGCGGCGAGGCCGTCGAGGGCGAAGCCCGCGAGATCGGCGGCCCGACGGTCAACCCCTTCAAGCGTCTCCAGCCTTCGGAGCTGATCGCCACGGGCATCGCCGGCATCGACTTGAACAATACGATCGTCACAGGACAGAAGATTCCGTTCTTCGCCGACCCCGACCAGCCCTACAACGCCGTGATGGCCAACGTGGCCCTGCGCGCCAAGGCCGACAAGATCATCTTGGGCGGCATGGGTCTGACGAACGACGACTTCCTCTACTTCAAGTCGGTCTTCGAGAACGCCGGCGCCCTCGACCGCATCGTCTCGTTCGTCAACACCACCGAGAACCCGCCCGTCGAGCGTCTTCTGGTGCCCGACATGGCGCTGACGGCCGCCGAGTACTTCGCCGTGGACAAGGGCGAGAAGGTGCTGGTGCTGCTTACCGACATGACGCTCTACGCCGATGCGCTGGCCATCGTGTCGAACCGCATGGACCAGATCCCCTCCAAGGACTCGATGCCCGGTTCGCTCTATTCCGACCTGGCCAAGATCTACGAGAAGGCCGTGCAGCTGCCCAACGGCGGTTCGATTACCATCATCGCTGTGACGACCCTCTCGGGCGGCGACATCACTCACGCCATTCCCGACAACACAGGTTACATCACGGAGGGCCAGTTGTTCCTGCGCAACGACTCCGACACGGGCAAGGTCATCGTCGACCCGTTCCGTTCGCTGTCGCGTCTCAAGCAGCTGGTCATCGGCAAGAAGACCCGCGAGGATCATCCGCAAGTGATGAACGCCTGCGTGCGTCTCTACGCCGACGCGGCCAATGCCAAGACCAAGCTCGAAAACGGCTTCGACCTCTCGGACTACGACGAGCGTACCCTGAAGTTCGCCCACGATTACTCCGAGAAGCTGCTGGCCATCGATGTCAATATCGACATTACCCGCATGCTCGATACTGCATGGGAGCTTTTCGCCGAGTACTTCTCGCGCGAGGAGGTGGCCATCAAGGAGGAGCTTATTAAGAAATACTGGAAAGCATAGCGGCCTATGGCTATCAAGTTTCAATATAACAAAACTTCGCTCGGCGAACTCGGCAAGCAGCTCAAGATGCGGCAGAAGGCGCTCCCGACCATCAAAAGCAAGGAGTCGGCCCTGCGTTCCGAGGTCAAGAAGGCGAAGGATTCCGCTGCGGACTACCGCCGTCGGCTCGACGCCCTGAAGGCCGAGTACGACTATATGGCGGCGCTCTGGGGCGAGTTCGACGACGGCTTGGTGCGCATCGCCGACGTCGAGCTGACGACCCAGAAGATCGCCGGCGTGCGTACGCCCGTGTTGCAGGACGTGAAGTTCGAGGAGAAGCCCTACGACCTTTTCTCGGCGCCTGTCTGGTTCGCCGACGGCGTGGAGGTGCTCAAAAAACTCGCGCGGCTGGCCCTGGAGTTCGAGGTCTACGATCGTAAGATGGAGCTTCTGGACTACGCCCGGCGCAAGACTACGCAGAAGGTAAACTTGTACGAGAAGGTGCAGATACCCGGCTACGAGGACGCTATACGTAAGATCAAGCGTTTCATGGAAGACGAGGAGAACCTCTCCAAGTCGGCACAGAAGATCGTGAAAACCAAACAACAGCAAGCCGGGGAGGGCGCCACGTTATGATAGCAAGAATGTCGAAATACGACTTTGTGCTCTTCGCGGCGCAGAGCGGCGATTTCATAGAAAAGTTGCGCGAGCTGGGACTGGTCGATATTACCGTCTCCGGTTGGGAGCCGTCCGAGGAAGACCGTCAGCTGCTCCTCGATATCGAGGCCGGCAACAAGGCGCTCGAATTCCTCAAGGCATGGACGGAGGAGCGCGAGAAAGCCGGGCAGAAAGGGGACGTTGCGTCTCGTGTTGCCGGAGGGGCCGCCCAAGTCGTGCCCTATGCGTCCGGTCGGGAGGCGTTCGAGCATTATCTGCGTGCCCAGCGCGAGGCCGCCGCGGCCAAGGCCGAGATCGCGCGGCTCGAAAAGAGCGCCGACGAACTGCGTCCGTGGGGCGATTTCGATGTTTCCCGGGTGCAGAAGCTCGCCGACGAGGGGGTCGTGTTGCGTTATTTCTCCGCCCAGCGCAACACCTACGACAAGGCGTCGGCCGAATGGTCGGAGCAGTATACGATTTCCGAGATCGGTCGCACCGATGCGATGGTGTGGTTCGTCGTCATTGCAGCTCCCGGGCAGGAGGTAAACCTCGATGCACAGGAGATGAAGGCGCCGCAGATGGACATCCGCCAGGCCGAAGCGGCCATTGCCGCCGAGCAGGCCAAACTGGAGACGCTCGATGGCGACTTCGCACGTGCCGCCGCCTCGTGTCCGTTGTTGGTTTCCTACGTCGCTTCGCTCAAGGAGCGGTTGCAGGGCCTCAAGGTCGAGGCCACGGCCCGGCAGGCCGCCGACGGCATGCTGGTCGTCATGGAGGGATGGGCCGAGACGGAGCGTTCCGCCCAGGTCGACGCGTTGTTGGAGGAGTATCCCAACGTGGTCTATATCAAGAGCGACCCCACGCCCGAGGACAATACGCCGGTCAAGCTCAAGAACGGGTGGTTCGCCCGCATCTTCGAGTTGGTGGGCGACATGTACGCCCGGCCCCGCTACGGCACGATCGACCTCACGCCGTTCTTCGCCCCGTTCTATATGCTGTTCTTCGGCATCTGTCTCAACGATGCGGGCTACGGTCTGATCTTGCTGGCCATGGGTTTGTGGCTGCTCCGCAAGAACCGCAAGCCCGGCATGATGCGTCAGGCCGCATGGTTCGCCACGATGTGCGCCGCCGCAACGATCCTTTTCGGGTTGTTCTGCGGTTCGTTCTTCGGGGTGAACATGCAGGAGTGGGTGCCGTTGAAAGCCGACGGCGAACCGTTGTTCCGCTTCTTCGACTTCCAGAACCGGTTCTTCTCCATCGCCCTGGCCATCGGCATGGTGCAGATTCTGTTCGGCATGCTCATCAGCATCTGCGTCACGGCCCGCACCTTCGGCGTGCGCTATTCGCTGGGTACGATGGGGTGGTTCATCATGTTGCTGGCCGCATCCGTTGCCGGCGGACTCCCGATGCTCAATCCTGCATGGGTCATCCCCGGGTTCGGCACCTCGTCCGTGGCGTTCTATGTCGTGTTGGGGATCGGCGCCGTGTTGATGTTGTTCTTCAATACGCCCGGGCGCAATCCGCTGCTCAACCTCGGCTCCGGTGTGTGGAACCTTTATAACAACATTACCGGCCTGTTGAGCGACGTGCTCTCCTACATCCGCTTGTTCGCCATCGGATTGTCGGGCGGTGTGCTGGCGCTGGTCTTCAATTCGCTGGCCGAGGGCTTCGTGCCTGAGGGCGCCCACATCGTTGTGCGGATTCTCATCATGCTGCCGATCCTGCTGATCGGCCACGGCATCAACCTCTTCATGTCGACCATCTCGTCGTTCGTCCACCCGATGCGTCTGACATTCGTGGAGTTCTACAAGAACGCCGGCTTCGAAATGGCTACGCGCAACTTCGAGCCGTTGAGAAAAATGGAAAAATAAAAGACAAGGGTGCCTTGCTGCGCATGACAGCCGGACATCCGGATAAAAACGAAAATTCAACAACAAATAAAAATTCATTCGATTATGGAAACAACAGCTTTGGTAATGGCCTACGTGGGCGTGGCTCTGATGGTAGGTCTGGCAGGTATCGCTTCTGCCGTGGGTACTTCGATCTGCGGCCAGGCGGCCGTCGGCGCCATGAAGAAGAACAACGGCGCGTTCGGTAGCTACATGATTCTTTCGGCTCTGCCCGGTTCGCAGGGTCTCTACGGCTTCGTCTGCTTCTTCATGGTGCAGGGTTTCTTGCAGAACCCCTCGATGGTGCAGGCCGCAGCCGTCTTGGGCGCCGGCATCCTGGTGGGCATCGTCAACCTGGCCGCTGCGATCTTCCAAGGCAAGGTTTGCGCCAACGGTATCGCCGCGATCGGCAACGGTCATGATGTGATGGGTAAGACGCTGATCCTCGCCGCTTTCCCCGAGCTTTATGCCATCCTTACCGTGGCCGCTACGTTCCTTATCGCCAACATCGTGCGGTAGATAGGTGGCCGCAGCGGAGCCGCCCGGCGGCTCTCGCGGACAAGGATTACCCCTGCCATTCAGTGTGGCAGGGGTAATTTGTGTGTTCGGGAGTTGCGGGAAGCCCTTTGTTGCCCGGCTTCGGGGAAGCGGAGTCGTTTCGGCCCAATTTGCAGAATCTCGAAAAGCAGTTCTTCGTACGTGCGGCCGATGTTGCGGCCATTGCATCCGGCCGATCGGGCGCAGTGCGGATCGGGGCCTGAAATGGAGGAGAAGGTGGAGTGACCGAGACTACGCCCGATTCAGCAACTCCAGGAAATCCACTCCCGAGTCTTGCCCGATTTTAGAACGGTGCGAGGGGGCCTAATGATCCTCTTTTTACCAGTTTATCGGTTCCTTGCCGATCGAGCGGAGGTATTCGTTCGCGCGCGAGAAGTGGCGGCAGCCGAAGAATCCCCGGTAGACCGAGAGCGGCGAGGGGTGTACGGCTTTGAGGATGCAGTTGCGCTGCGGGTCGGCGATCGCGCCTTTCTTTTGGGCGTAGCTGCCCCAGAGCATGTAGACGATGCCTTGTTTGCGTTCGTTGATCGCCCGCACCACTGCATCGGTAAAGGTCTCCCAGCCGTGCCCCGCATGCGAAGCCGCTTCGTGCGCCCTCACGGTCAGCACAGCGTTGAGCAGCAGCACGCCTTGTTCCGCCCAGCGGTCGAGGTTGCCCGTGGCGGGTATGGCCGTGCCCGTGTCGTCGGACACTTCCTTGAAGATGTTTTGCAGCGAGGGCGGAAACGGCACGCCGTCGCCTACTGAGAAGCACAGCCCGTTGGCCTGCCCGGGGCCGTGGTAGGGGTCTTGGCCGATGATGACCACCTTGAGCTGGTCGAACGGGCATTTGTCGAACGCCCGGAAGATGTTGCTGCCGCGCGGATAGATGCGGCGGGCTGCATATTCCTGCCGCACGAACTGCGTCAGAGCGGTAAAATAGGGTTTTTCGAATTCCGGTGCCAGGAGTTCTTTCCAGTCGGCGGCGATCTTCACATCCATGGTTTCAGCAGGACTAAATTTTTTGTAAAAATAATAAAAAGTTTGCAGAAAAATATATATTTTTAACAGACAAACACCTCTTCCGGGCGCCTTTGCGGGGGGTCTCGGCTTGGCTCCGGCCAAGGACGGGGTGTCGGACGGCGTTTTCGGAAACTCTTTATTTTTTGTGTTCGTATGAAAAGGTTTTTTTTGTTCGGATTGTGCTTGTTGGGAGCATGCGCGCCCAAGACGGAGAACGAGGTGCATAACGTGATTTACATGATCGGCGATGGCATGGGTCTGGCGCAGGTCTCTCTCTTGCAGATCGCCGAGGATTATGCGCCGACCGCGTTCGACCGGGCCGAGGGTGTGGCGCTCATCGCTACCCGTTCGGCCAACAACCGTGTGACCGATTCGGCAGCCGCCGGCACGGCGCTCAGCACCGGTTCGAAGACCAACAATGCGGCCTTGGGGATCGATACGGCCGGCATGCGGCTGGAGTCGCTGGCCGAATGCGCGCGGCAGCAGGGTATGCGCACCGGACTGGTAGTTACCAGCCACTTGTTCCACGCTACGCCAGCTGCATTCTATGCCCATGTTGCCGATCGCAATGATATGCCGAGCATTGTCTGCGATATGTTGGCTTCCGACATCGATCTGTTGATCGGCGGCGGACGACGGATGCTCGCCGATTCGCTGCCCGGCGGCGGCACGTGGTTCGATGCGTTCCGCGACAAGGGCTATCGGGTTGCGCAGTCGTCGGCGATGCTCGACACCCTGTCGGCGCTGCCCGTGCTGGCGGCTGTGGCAGACAAGCATCTGCCCTGTGCGGCGGAGCGCGGCGATTTGCTGCCCCGGGCCGTACGCAAGGCCTTGGAGTTGCTGGCCGACGGGTCGGAACGGGGTTTCTTCTTGATGGTCGAGGGTTCGCAGATCGATATGTTCTGTCACGGCAACGATGCCGGGGGTGTGCTCGGCGAGATGCGCGATTTCGAGCAGGCGGTATCCGTCGCGATGGATTTCGCCGATGCGCATCCGGGTACCTTGGTGGTCGTCACGGCCGACCATGAGACCGGCGGTCTGACCTTGCCCAGCGGCAATTCCGACTTCACGCTGCCCGAGTCGGGTGTGGAACCCCGTTTTTCGAGCGGCGGGCATACGGCATCGATCGTGCCGGTCTACCTGTATGGAACGGGCGCCGACCGCATCCGCGGTTTGATGGACAACACCGAATTGGCCCGGCAGATCAAACGGATGATCGGAGAATAGCCCGACGAATCGAACGGGAGGATCGAAAAATAATCCGATGCAATGTACGCTATGGTACGATCGTCTGGTATGGCGGCGCCGAAAATACCTCCGTTTCATAATATTACCCCTGTTGCACAAGGCGGCAGGGGTATTTTGCAGAGGGCGGGATCATGATCCGAAGAGCGGCAACAACGGCTCCGTATAGTTTTATTGTTGGCGCGCCGCTTCGTTGTCCTTTTCGAGTTTTTCATCTTCCTCCCAGTCGAACCATTCGAAGTCGCGGCGGCCGCCGAGGGCGAAGCGCGTGTAGGTAATCGGCAGGCCCATGCCGAGGAAGCGTTGTTCGTAGGCCGTCTTCACGGAGAGCACCTCGTCGGCCAGCTCCGTGCCGTAGATGTCGGAGTTCGAGATTTCGCACGGCAGGCCGTAGCGGCGGATCGCTTCGTTGGTGTAGCCGTAAAGATGCTGCGAGTCGGTTTTCAGATGGATATGCCCGTCGGGCCGCAGCATGCGGGCATAGAGTTCCAGAAACCAGGGCGAGGTCAGCCGTTTCTTGGCCCGTCGGCTTTTGAGTTGCGGGTCGGGAAACGTGATCCAGATTTCGGAAACTTCGTTTTCGGCGAACAGCCCGGCCAGAAACTCTATGCGGGTGCGCAGGAATCCCACGTTGGTCATTGCGCGTTCGGTGGCGGTCTTCGCGCCGCGCCACATCCGCGCTCCCTTGATGTCGATGCCGATGTAGTTGCGCGAGGGGTCGCGTTCGGCCAGCGCCAAGGTGTATTCGCCCTTGCCGCAGCCCAGTTCAAGTACGATGGGCCGGTCGTTGCGGAAGAAGTCGCGGTTCCAATGCCCCTTGATGGGGTGGTCGCGGCGGAACACCTGGTCGAATTCGGGTTGCAGGAAGCAGGCGAAGCCGAGGTTCTCGCGGAATCGGCGGAGTTTGTCTTTTCCCATCTTATCGTTTCTTTATGTGCACGCCCACCGCTTCGATGCCTTCGACCGGGCGGACAGGGCCGACGACGAACCGGTAGTCGCCGCTGCGCGGCAGGATCGCCTGCTTGCGGTATTCGGCGACCGCCTGGCGGCGGAGCGCCGCGGGCTTGCGGGGCCGTGTCATCGTCATGCGGAGCCACTCCCGGCTGCGGAGCGAGTCGGGCGTGAATACGTCGATGCAGAGCGTGAGGGTGTCGTCGACGAATTGTTCGTCGTAGCGCAGAAACACTGCGATGTCGCAGGGCGACAGCGTATCGGTGTTCTCCACCACGATTTCGGCGGTGCCGGTCCATTCCGACGGATCGACGTCGACGACCGCCGCCCGATGCGGCGTGCCGCAGGCGCCGAACAACAGGGCGGTACCGAGAAGCGCTATGGTCGTTAGTTTCCGCATGGGATGGCTGTCGGAAGTATGAGGCGGCAATATCCGTTGTTGTCAGTGGGGGGGCTGCTGCCGGTGCGGTTGTTGCCGTCAGTTGTTGCCGCCCCGGTTCTCGTCGTTACTTCGGTTTTCTCTGTTACTTCGGTTTTCTCCGTTGCCGCGAGCCTCTCCATTGTTGCCCGGACGGCGGTTGCCGCGGTGGCGATGGCGGTCGTTGCGGCGCGCTTCGCCGTTGGGTTGCTGTTCGGCATGGCGGGGTGTCTCGTTGAGTCGGCTTTCCTGGCCGTTGCGTGCCGGCTGGTTGCCCTGGGCTTCCCGATTGCCGCGTTGGGAGCCGTTGTTATGGTTGCCGTGCAGCCGTTCCGGACGCCGCGAACGGTGTTCGGAGCGGTTTTGCGGGTGTTCGCCTGCTGCCGCATCGGCATGCGGCGCGGCGGATTTCGACGTCGGCTCCGGGGCGCTTTGTTGGCGGCTTTGCTGCCGCTCGCTGCGTTCGCCGCCCCGGTTGTTGCGGCCGCGCTTGCGGCGCTTGGTCTTGTCGAAGCGCGTGATGCTGTCTTCGTCTGACCCCGAGCGGTAGGTGGGTTCCTCGGGTGCCTCGGGCAGGTCGTCGGCATGCTGCAATCGGTCGACTTTCTTGCCGGCGCGGTTCAACTCCATGATCTCCTTGACCCGGGCGACGGGCAGCACGGTCAGGTTGGCCAGCGTCTCCTTCGACGAGGAGAAAGTCATCGTGCCGGCCAGCACATCGTTCTTGACGAAGAACCATTCGCCGTCGATGGTTTGCAGCGGCTCGCGCAGCCGCGGGAACTCCTTGCGGGCGTCGACATAGGTGTCGTACTCGTACATCATGCAGCACTTGAGCTTCGAGCATTGCCCGGCCAGCTTCTGCGGATTGAGCGATATTTCCTGCGCGCGGGCGGCCCCTGTGGTCACGCTCGTGAAGTTCGAAATCCACGACGTGCAACACAGCTCGCGGCCGCAGGCTCCGATGCCGCCGATGCGGCCCGCCTCCTGGCGCGCACCGATCTGCTTCATTTCGATGCGGATGCGGAAGCGCTCGGCGAAGACTTTGATGAGTTCGCGGAAGTCGACGCGTTCGTCAGCGATGTAGTAGAAGATCGCCTTGATCTTGTCGCCCTGATATTCGACGTCGCCGATCTTCATGTTGAGTCCCATTTCGGCGGCGATCTGGCGCGAGGCGATCATCGTTTCGTGCTCCAGGGCGATGGCTTCCTGCCAGCGTTCGATGTCGTAGGGCTGGGCCTTGCGGTAGATCTTTTTGTATTCGCCGTTGTAAGGCGTGAAGCCTGTGCGGCGTATCTGCCGGGCCACCATGTCGCCCGAGAGCGAGATGATGCCGATGTCGTGGCCGGGCGACGCCTCGACGGCCACGATGTCGCCCTCCTTGAGCGGGAGGTTGTTGACATTCTGGTAGAACGAGCGGCGCGTGTTCTTGAAGCGGACTTCGAAGATATCGGTCGGCACGTTGTCGGGATAGGGGGCCAGCCAGTCGGTTTCGTGCAGTTTGGTGCAGCCGCCGCAGGGGCGGGCTTCGACTTCGGCGCCCTCGTTGCAGAAGGAGCAGCCGCGGCCTATTTCGGAGCGGAACTTGCAAGTATGCTGTTTCTCGGATTCCATGCGACAATATTTTGCGTAAAGAATAAAACCGAAGCGGCACCGGGAGATTCGGAGGGGTGCCGCGAAGTTTATCTTCTACAAAGATATGCAAAAAAAGCGAAAGGCGAAAAAAGAGCGAGGCGAAATATAGTGCCGCCGGCCGGATTCGAGCCGTTGCAGGGTTTGCCGATGACGCATTTGCCGGCTTCAGGCCAGAGGCGCTTCGCCGGGCGTTTCTCCTTTCATTTTCCGGATGTTGCGCCGCAGTCGTGCGATCATCAGCAGCGCCGCCATCGAAAGACCGAACGAGAAGCCGAGGAACAGCCCCGACGGCCCCATGCCGAGGGTAAAGCCGAAGAGGTAGCCGACCGGCAGGTTGAGCAGCCAGTAGGAGACGAAAGCGATGGGCATGATGATCTTCACGTCTTGCAAGCCGCGCAGAATGCCTACGGAGACGTTCTGCAAGCCGTCCGAGAGTTGGTAGAGCGCGGCGAAGATCAGCAGGTCGGAAGTTATGGCGATTACCTCGGCATTGGAGGTAAAGAGCGTCGGAATCCAATGGCGAAGCGTGATGAAGACCAGGGCTGCGAAGGCGTTCCAGGCGAGCACCAGATGGTACGACGCCTTGGCCGCCAGCGACAGTTCGGCCGTGTTGCGGGAACCGTAGCAGTGCGATATGCGGATCGTGGTGGCGGCGCCGATCGACATCACGATCATGAAAGCGCAGTTGCCCAACGTGATGGCGATCTGGTTGGCGCTGATGGCCTGCGTGCCGAACCACCCCATCATCACGCTGGTGCCTACGAACGCCGACGATTCGAGGAACATTTGCAGCGCGATGGGCAGGCCCATGCGCAACAGCTGCCGCACCGTGGCCCACGAGTAGTTGCGGGGCGAGAATCCCTCCAGGTAGGCGCGGTATTTCGACCGGTTGATGAAGTAGCCGATCATCAGGATCGGTGCGATCGTGCGGGAGAGCAGTGTTCCCAGACCGGCACCCTCGGCGCCCATCTCGGGAAGTCCCCAGCGGCCGTAGATGAAGACCCAGTTGAAGCCGATGTTGGCGAGGTTGGCTATGATCGTCACAACCATTTCGACTCTCGTATTTCCCACGCCCTCAAGGAATTGTTTGAACGCGAAGAAAAGCATCATCAGCGGCATGCTGTAAATGAGCATCCGGTAGTAGGGCAGGGCCATGTCGACCACTTCGGCCGGCTGTCCGAGGTGGTAGAGCAGCGGTGCGGCGGCATATTGTATGGCTGCCATGCCCAGACCCAGGAGCGTGTAGAACAGGATGCCGTTTTGCAGCAGCGAGGCCGAACGTTTGCGGTCGCCCTGCACGAACAGCTCGCCCACCAGCGGCGTCATGCCCAGCGCCACGCCGATGGCCGTGATGCAGAGGATGAAGAAGACCGAACCGCCGAACGACACGGCGGCCAGCGGCAGCGGGTCGTCGCCGCCGTAGCGGCCTACCATCAGGTTGTCGGCCACCTGTGTGAGAATCTGCCCCAGCTGCGTGAGCACGACGGGCAGCGCCAACTTGAGGTTGGCCTTGTACTGATCCTTGTATTTGATGAAATTATAGAGCATACGGAGGGCAAAGGTAACGTATTATTCCTATTCGCACAAAAAAAGAGCGAATTCGAACCCGCAAAATGCGCAGACGTCCGAAATCGGGGGAAAGGTACCCGAAATAGGGGGCCGGAATCGCAGGTGCGGTGTTTGGAGCCGGAGGGATGGATGTCCGGAATCGCAGGTGCGGTGTTTGGAGTCGGAGGGATGGATGGATGTTCGGAATCGCAGGTGCGGTGTTTGGAGCCGGAGGGATGGATGTCCGGAATCGTAGGTGCGTGCTTCTCCCGTATGTAAAATGCAAAACCGCATCTGCTGCCATTTCGCAGCAGGTGCGGTTCTTTTCTTGAAAGGCGGGCGCGGAGACCCGATCATTCGACCGACCCGTTTATTCCGACATGGAGAGCAGACAGGTGTCTTGAGTGTTTCTACTTCCCGATCGGTCGGTCGTCCCGTCCGTTATTTTTTTCTCAGCAGTTTCTTCACTTCCGCGGCTACGGTCACACCGTTGTAGCCGAACTTTTCGTCGAGCACCTTGTAGGGAGCCGAGAATCCGAAGTGGTCGAGACCGTGGATCATGCCCGATTCGCCGACCAGTCCGAGCAGGTTTACCGGCAGACCCGAGGTCAGGCCGTAGCGCACGATGCCCGAGGGCAGGACGCTCTCTTGGTAGGACTTGGGCTGGTCGCGGAACAGGCCTTCGCTCGGCACGTTGACCACGCGTACAGCGATGCCCTCCTGTGCCAGCAACTCGGCGCCCTCGACCAGCGTGGCGACTTCCGAACCCGTGGCTACGAGTACGGCGGCCGGTTTGGCGGCGTCCATCACTACATAGCCGCCCTTGGAGACCTGCGCGGCTTCTTCGCGGCGGGCGCGTCCCAGCGTGGGCAGGTTCTTGATGTTCTGGCGCGAGAGGATCAGCGCCACGGGACGGTGTTCTTCGACGGCCGTTTTCCACGCCATCAGGGTCTCTTCGCCGTCGGCAGGGCGCAGCACGACCATCGAGCGTTCGCCGTGGTGGTTTTTCAGGTGCTCCATCAGACGGATCTGCGCCTCGTGTTCCACGGGCTGGTGCGTCGGCCCGTCTTCGCCCACGCGGAACGAGTCGTGCGTCCAGATATAGATCACGTGCAGGCGCATCAGCGCCGAGAGCCGCACGGCGGGTTTCATGTAGTCGGAGAAGACGAAGAACGTGCCGCAGGCCGGAATCACGCCGCCGTGCAGCGCCATGCCGTTCATTACGCAGGCCATCGTCAGCTCCGAGACTCCGGCCTGGAAGAACTTGCCCGAGAAATCGCCCTTGGCGAATGCTTTGGTCTTCTTGAGGAAGCCGTCGGTCTTGTCCGAGTTGGAGAGGTCGGCCGAAGCCACGATCATGTTCTCGATCTTCTCGGCATAGACGCCCAGCACGGTGGCCGAAGCGGCACGGGTGGCCACATCGGCTTTCATGTCTACGGCCTTGTAGTCGATCTTGGGCAGTTCGCCCGAGAGGAAGCGGTCGAGTTTGCGGGCCAGGTCTTTATGCTCCTGACGCCAGGTTTTCTCGACCTTGGCGCGTTCTTCGGCCCATGCCTTGAGTTCGGCGCGGCGGCATGCGAAGACCTCGCGGCTCTCCTCGAAGAATGCGAACGGATGTTCGGGGTCGCCGCCCAGATTCTTGATCGTGGCGTCCAGGTCGGCACCGGCGGCCGTCAGCGGCTGCCCGTGGGTCGACACCTGATCCTCGTAGCTCTTGCCGTCGGCCGTCGTGGCGCCCTTGCCCATGATGGTGCGGCCGATGATGATCGTCGGCCGTTCGGTCTCGGCGTTGGCCGCGGTAAGCGCCTGGCGAATCTGGTCGATGTCGTGGCCGTCGATCGAAAGCACGTTCCAGCCCCAGGCCTCGTATTTCTGGGCCACGTTTTCCGTGTCGACCTCCTCGACCTTGGTCGAGAGCTGGATGTTGTTCGAATCGTAGTACATGATGAAGTTCGAGA
Organism: uncultured Alistipes sp.; assembly: GCF_910580175.1. Lineage (GTDB taxonomy): Bacteria > Bacteroidota > Bacteroidia > Bacteroidales > Rikenellaceae > Alistipes. Next base: position 98,427 of record NZ_CAJTXD010000006.1, on the reverse strand, counting down.
GACCCAGATGTCCTGCGATGCGGCCCACGCCCTGCGAAATCTCCTCCTCGATGCCGCCGTCGGAGATGTAGGCGTAGGTCTTGTGCTCCATCCATTCGCCGAAGCGCGCCGCCATGAACCGTTCGGCGATCGCGGCGCCCAACGCCATGGCGTGGCCCTGCCCCAGCGGGCCGGAGGTGTTTTCTACGCCGCGCATGATGTCTACTTCGGGGTGTCCGGGCGTGACGCTGTCCCATTGGCGCAGCGACTGCAACTCCTCGGCCGAATAGAGGCCGGCGAGCGCCAGCGTGGAGTAGAGCATCGGCGACATGTGGCCCGGGTCGAGGAAGAACCGGTCGCGATGGGGGTAGTCCATCTTGTCGGGATCGTAACGCAGGAACTCGGAGTAGAGCACCGCAACGAAATCGGCGCCGCCCATGGCGCCGCCCGGGTGTCCGGACTTCGCTTTTTCGACCATCGAGGCCGAGAGGATGCGGATATTGTCGGCAACGCGCGTCAGTTTGGAATTCGTAGACATATCGTGTGTAAAGTTAAGTTTCGGATGATCCGGATTTTCTTGCCGGGCTTCTCCCGACTGCGAAGCGATCGGGGCTTGGGACGCCGCCGAACGGGTTCGAACCTTGCCGGGAGCCTTTATTTATGCAAAGATAAGAAAATCTTCGATTATCCGACTTGTTTGAAGGAACAAATATTCGTTCGCTCGAATTTTTCTGCCGCATAAGGTTCCGTGACGACGAATTTGCGCGTGTCGCCCGAGGGCAGGTCGAACATGGCGTCCATCATCACTGCTTCGCAGATCGACCGCAGGCCGCGGGCGCCCAGCTTGAACTCCACGGCCTTGCCGACGATGTAGTCCAGGGCTGCGTCGTCGAAAGCCAGCTTCACGCCGTCCAGCTCGAACAGCCGTTCGTATTGCCGGACGATGGCGTTCTTCGGCTCGGTAAGGATGCGGCGCAGGGCTTCGCGGCCCAGCGGCTGCATGTAGGTAAGCACCGGCAGGCGCCCCACCAGTTCGGGAATCAGCCCGAACGATTTGAGGTCTTGCGGAGCGATGTATTTCATCAGGTCGTTGCGGTCGATCCTGGCCCCTTCGGCCCGGCCGTAGCCCACAGCGCGGGTGTTGAGCCGCTGGGCGATCTTGCGTTCGATGCCGTCGAACGCGCCGCCGCAGATGAAGAGGATGTTGCGCGTGTCGACCTGGATGAACTTCTGGTCGGGGTGCTTGCGCCCGCCCTGGGGCGGCACGTTCACTATGGTGCCTTCCAACAACTTGAGCAGCGCCTGCTGTACGCCCTCGCCCGAGACGTCGCGGGTAATGGAGGGGTTGTCGCCCTTGCGGGCGATCTTGTCGATCTCGTCGATGAAGACGATGCCGCGCTCGGCCAGTTCGACATTGTAGTCGGCCACCTGCAAAAGCCGCGAGAGGATGCTCTCGACATCCTCGCCCACGTAGCCGGCCTCGGTAAGCACCGTGGCGTCGACGATCGTGAAGGGTACTTTCAGCAGACGGGCGATCGTGCGGGCCATGAGCGTTTTGCCCGTGCCCGTGGGGCCGACGAGCACGATGTTCGACTTGTCGATTTCGACGTCGCTCTCTTTGGAGGTGTGGAGCAGTCGTTTATAGTGGTTGTAGACCGCCACGGACAGGTAGCGTTTGGCGGCGTCCTGACCGATGACATATTGATCGAGGAAATCCTTGATCTGCGCGGGTTTCAGCAGGTCGTCCTTGCTCAGCGATGCGTCGGCGGCGCGTCTGCTGGCCAGTGCGGCGTTTTCCAGCAGCATCGTGTGTCCCCGTTCGATACATTCGTTGCAGATGTTGGCGCCGTTCATGCCCTGGAACATCAGTTCCACGTCGTCGCGGCGGGCGCCGCAAAAGGAGCAGCAGTCGTTCGGGTCGTTGCCGTTGCGGCGGTTGTTGTTGCGGTTCTGCGTCATTGTTTCTCGCGTTTGGTAAGCACTTCGTCGATCAGGCCGTAGTCGCGGGCTTCGCAGGCCGAGAGCCAGTAGTCGCGGTCGGCGTCCCGCTCGATCTTCTTGACCGTCACGCCTGAATGGGCGGCCAGGATTTCGTAGAGTTCGCGTTTGGTCTTCATGATCTCGCGGGCCGTGATTTCGATGTCGGAAGCCTGTCCTTGGGCGCCGCCCAGCGGCTGGTGGATCATTACCCGCGAGTGAGGCAGGGCCGAGCGTTTTCCCGATGCGCCGGCGGTCAGCAGCACGGCGCCCATCGAGGCGGCCAGTCCCGTGCAGATGGTCGCCACGTCGGGGGCCACGAGCTGCATGGTGTCGTAGATGCCCAGGCCGGCCGAAACCGATCCGCCGGGCGAATTGATGTAGATCTGAATGTCTTTTTCGGGGTCGACCGACTCCAGAAAGAGCAGCTGCGCCTGGATGATGTTGGCTGCGTCGTCGTAGATGGGCGCGCCCAAGAAGATGATGCGGTCCATCATCAGGCGCGAGAAGACATCCATCGTGGCCACGTTCAACTGGCGCTCCTCGATGATCGTGGGCGACACGTAGGAGGCGCTGACGGACTGGAAGTCGTGGAGTTTCAGCGAGCTGATCCCGCATTTCCCGCGGGCGTATTTTTCGAATTCGGACATAATTTGTATGAATGCACAAAATTTATAATCGTCCCGCAGGCGCTGCTGCCTGCGTCTCCGTGCCGGCCCGGGATCTGCGCTCCGGAGCCTTCCCGTCGGCCTTTCATAAAAAGGACTTTGCAAACATCACGCCTGCAAAGTCCCAAAGGTACGGATTTTCCGCCGAAAACTAAAGCTCCTTGGCCAATTTGGCGAAATCGTCGGCAGAAACGGCCTTTTCCGTCACTTTGATCTTCTGCTTGACGGCTTCCACGACCTTCACTTCGTAGAGCTTCTCGTAGATTTTCTGTCCCTGATCCTTGTCGGCGAGAATCTTCTCGGCGTAGCCGGCCAGCATGTCGTCGGGTGCCGAGGGCATGCCGTACTGGGCGAATTGTGCGGCGGCCAGCGCCTTGGCTTCGGCCGTGGCCTCGTCCTTCGATACGGAGATGTTCTCCGTCTGTACGAAATGCTTCTGGAGGTAGTTCCAGGTAAACATCTTCAGGAACTGGTCGAAATCCTTTTCGATCTCCTCCATCGAGAACTTGCCCTCGTTGATGGTGTAGAGCCAGCGTTTGAGGAACGCCTCGGGCATCTTCAGCGCGGCTTTCTTGACGAGGTAGTCGCGCAGCTGGAGCGTGAAGAGGTAGTCGCTCTCGCGGGCCAGCTCCTTGCCGATCTCCTCGTCGACGAACTTGTCCAGCTCGGCTTCCGAGGTCACGTTGCCTCCGGGGAACGCCATCTTGAAGAACTCTTCGTTCAACTCGGGTTCGGCGAACTTGCGGATTTTGGTAATTTCGAGCGAGAATTCGGGTTTGATGCCCTCCAATTCGTTCTGCTTGACCTGGAGCACCGCGGCGCGCTGCGAGGGGTTCTTGTAGAGGTCGTTGATGTCGACCTGCATCTTGTCGCCCACCTTCTTGCCGATGAACGGCTTGCGCTCCTCCTCCGACATGGAGATCAGCCCTACGTAGGCATCGGCGACGTTCATCTCGCCGTTGTCCAGCGTCACGCCCAGCGCCTCGTCGGCGGTAACCTTCTCCGTGTCGACCAGGCGGCCGAAGCGGCGCAGGAAGTTCGAGCGGTAGTCGTCGTGCATCTTCTTGTCGACCTTGATGCGGTGGTAGGTCATCTTGTCTTTCTCCGAGAGGTCGAGCGCGATGGCGGGCGCCTCGCCGATTTCGAACACGAATTCGAACTCCTTGCCGTTCTCGAAGTCGAAGTCGCCCTGCTCCTCCGAAGGGATCACATCGCCTAAGTAGTCGATCTTCTCTTTCTGGAGGTAGTCGAAGGCGGCGTTCGACGCCAGCCGGTACGACTGCTCGGCCAGCACGCCCTTGCCGTACATCTTCTTGACGATGCCCATGGGCACCATGCCGGGGCGGAAGCCGGGGATGTTGGCCTTGCGGCGGTAGTCGCGCAGCGCCTTTTCGACCTCCTGGGCGTAGTCGTTCTCTTCGATCGTCACGCGCAGCAGGGAGTTGTTCTCCTCGCGTTGTTCTCTTACGATTTTCATAATGAATGGGTTCTATTTATTTTCTCTCTCGTTCGAATTGCGGAATCGGACGACAAAGGTACGAATATTCGGATTAAAAATGCAACATTCAAAATGAAAAATTGCGCAATTATTCGTACCTTTGTACAATATTTATAGATATGTTCGTGAAGACAAGAATGATATTGATGCTTTCGGTCGCGTGGCTGGTCGCCTGCGGCGGACGTTCTGCCGGCAGCGCCGCTTCGGACGGCGGTGCGGGCGATGGCGCAGCGCAGCAGGCTGCGGCCGTGGAGCCGGTGGAATATACCTATCGCGTCAAGGCGGCGTACGACCATCCCCGCGATGCCTATACGCAGGGTTTGCAGTATGCCGACGGCACGTTGTGGGAAGGCACCGGGCAGTACGGCCAGTCGGTCGTGCGGAAGACCGACCTGACGACCGGACGGAGCGAGACGGTCGTGCGGCTGCCGCGTTCGGAGTTCGGCGAGGGCATCGCGCTGCTCGACGGCAAGCTCTACCAGCTGACGTGGCTGTCGAACACGTGTCACGTGTACGACGTGAAGCACAAGATGAAAAAAATCAAAGACTTCCGCTATCCTGGCGAGGGTTGGGGGCTGACTACCGACGGGCAGAAGCTCTACATGTCCGACGGCACGGCGAAGATTTTTACGGTCGATCCGGCTACTTTCCGGCGCGAGAAACGCGTGACGGTAACTTACCAGGGCGAGCCGGTCAACTACCTCAACGAACTGGAGTGGATCGAGGGCAAGATATGGGCCAACGTCTACACTACGCAGCAGATCGTCATCATCGACCCCGCTGCGGGGATCGTCGAGGGGGTGGTCGACCTCACGGGCATCCTGCCCGCCAGGGAGGTGCGGCCGACGACCGACGTGCTCAACGGCATAGCCTACGATGCGGAGGGGAAGCGCATTTTCGTGACGGGCAAGAACTGGAGCAAGCTCTTCGAAATCGAAATCATCCGCAAATAAGATGGCAGCGACGCTCGAAGAACAGCTCGAAAGCCGCATCCTGCTTCTGGACGGCGGATTCGGCACCATGGTGCAGCAATACGGACTGACCGAAGAAGACTATCGCGGCGAGCGGTTTCGCGATTGGTCCGTCCGGCTGCACGGATGCAACGACCTGCTCGTGCTGACGCAGCCCGAAGCTGTGCGGGAGGTTCACGAAAAGTATCTCGCGGCCGGCGCCGATATCGTGACGACCGACTCGTTCAACGCCAACGCCGTTTCGCTTAAGGACTACGGGTTGGAGGGATATGCCCGCGAAATTTCGCACGAGGCGGCTCGGCTGGCCCGCTGTGCGGCCGACGCATTCACGGCGCGCAATCCGCAGAAACCTCGTTTCGTGGGCGGTTCGATGGGGCCGTCGAACCACGCGTTGTCGCTCTCCTCGAAAGTCGACGATCCGGCAGCCCGCGACCTCGCTTTCGCCGAACTCGAACAAGCCTACTACGACCAGGCCTGCGGTCTGACCGATGGCGGCGCCGACCTGCTGATGCTCGAAACTTTCTTCGACACGCTCAACGCCAAGGCGGCGATCCATGCCATCCTGCGTCTGTTCGATGAGCGGGGCTGCCGGCTGCCCGTCATGGTCTCGGGAACCCTTACTCCTTCGGGCCGTACGCTTTCGGGGCAGACGGTGGAAGCGTTCTATGCTTCGGTGGCTCATGCCGATCCGATAGCCGTGAGCCTCAACTGCTCGTTCGGCGCCCGGCAGCTGCTGCCTTATCTGGAACGGCTGACCGCCGTGGCCGAATGCCGCGTGGCGGTCTATCCCAACGCCGGGCTGCCCAACGCCATGGGCGGTTACGATGAGACGCCGGCCATGTTCGCCGAGGATGCGGGCGAGTACATGCGGCGCGGGTTGGTCAACATCGTCGGCGGGTGCTGCGGCACGACGCCCGAGCATATTTTCGAGTTGCAGAAGATCGTGGGCGCCTATGCTCCGCGGCCGCGGCCGAAACCCCGGCGCGAAACTGTGTTGAGCGGCCTGGAGCCTTTGCGCATCGTGCCCGACGCCAATTTCATCAACGTGGGCGAGCGCACCAACGTGGCCGGTTCGGCCAAGTTCGCGCGGCTCGTCCGCGAGGGCGATTACGAGGAGGCCCTCTCCGTGGCGCGCGCCCAGGTCGAGGCCGGGGCGCAGATCGTCGACGTCTGCATGGACGACGGGCTGATCGACGGCCCCGCGGCCATGCGGACGTTCCTCAATCTGCTGGCTTCCGAGCCGGAGATCGCCCGGGTGCCCGTGATGATCGACTCGTCGAACTGGGAGACGCTCGTCGCCGGCCTGGAGTGCGTGCAGGGCAAGGCTGTGGTCAATTCCGTCTCGCTCAAGGAGGGCGCGGAGGCGTTTTTGCGCCGGGCACGGGAGATCCGCCGTTACGGGGCCGCCGCCGTGGTCATGCTCTTCGACGAGCGGGGCCAGGCCGATACGTTCGAGCGCAAGATCGAAGTGGCCCGCCGGGCCTACGATTTGCTCACGGCCGACGGCTTCCCGGCCGAAGATATCGTTTTCGATCCCAACATCTTGGCTGTCGCCACCGGCATTCCCGAGCACGACGCCTATGCCAAGGCTTTCATCGACGCTACGCGCTGGATCAAGGAGCACTTGCCCCATGTCAAGGTTTCGGGCGGGGTGTCGAACCTCTCGTTCGCCTTTCGCGGCAATCAGGCCGTGCGCGAGGCGATGCACTCGGCGTTTCTCTACCACGCGATCGGCGCAGGCATGGACATGGGCATCGTCAACCCGCAGATGTTGCGGGTGTACGACGAGATAGAACCCGAACTTTTGGAGCGTGTCGAGGATGTCGTCCTCTGCCGCCGGGCCGATGCCGCCGAGCGGTTGGCCGACTATGCGCAGCAGGTGCAGCAGGTGCGGCAGAGCGCCGACGCGCAGCCGCAGGCCGCCGATGCCTGGCGCAGCGGCACGCTCCGCGAGCGCATCGACCATGCCATGCTCAAGGGCGTGGCCGATTTCATCGAGCAGGACGCTCTGGAGGCTTGCCGTGCGGCGGGCAGCCCCATGCAGGTGATCGATACGTTGTTGATGCCCGCTATGGAGCGTGTCGGGACGTTGTTCGGCGAGGGCAAGATGTTCTTGCCGCAGGTCGTCAAGACGGCCCGTGTGATGAAGCGTGCTGTGGCGGCGCTGATTCCCTACATCGGGCAGGCCGGCGGCGCGGTGCAGAGCAGCGGCAAGGTGTTGATCGCCACGGTCAAGGGCGACGTGCACGACATCGGCAAGAACATCGTCTCTGTGGTCATGGCTTGTAACGGTTACGCCATCCGCGATCTGGGCGTGATGGTCGAGCCGCAGCGCATCATCGACGAGGCGGTGGCCTGGGGTGCCGACTGCATTTGCCTGAGCGGGTTGATTACCCCGTCGCTCGATGAGATGATCCGCGTGTGCGAGGAGGCGGAGCGCCGCGGCGTGCGCATTCCCGTCATCATCGGCGGCGCCACCACATCGGACATGCACACGGCCGTGAAGATCGCGCCGGTCTATTCCGGTACGGTCGTCCATTCGCCCGACGCCAGCCGCAATACACAGATACTCGCCGCTTTGCTGGGCGCCGGCCGCGATGCTTTCGAAGAGCGCGTCCGCAGCGAACAGGAGGCTTTGCGCGAGCAGTTCCGCCGTGCCGGGAAGTCCCGCATGCTGGTGCCTTTGTCCGAGGCCCGCAAGAGCCGTTCTGCCGCGCCGCACGCTCCTGCCGTGCCGCTCCACCCGGGGAGGATGGTTTTTCCCGACTTCGACGTCGCCGACGTGGAGCCTTATATCGATTGGAACTTCTTTTTCCCGGCTTGGGAGATTCCGGGGCGTTATCCCGAGATTCTCGACCACCCGCAGAAAGGCGAGCAGGCGCGCAAGCTCTTCGCCGATGCGCAGGCTTTGTTGGCCCGTATCCGCGACGAGCGGCTGTTGACGCTCCAGGGCGTGGTCGGGCTTTTCCCCGCCCGGTCGGAGGGCGACGACATCGTGCTGACCGACTCCAAAGGGCGCGATTGCCGGCTGGCGATGTTGCGCAACCAGACGCGCGGCGCCGAAAACCGCTCGCTGGCCGATTATGTGGCCCCCACGGGCGATTGGGTCGGCTGCTTCGCTGTGACGGCCGGCATCGGATTGCAGGAGCTGGCGGCCCGGTTCCGCGAGGCGGGCGACGACTATTCGGCCATCATGGCCAAGCTCTTGGCCGACCGGCTGACCGAGGCGTTCGCCGAGACGGTGCACCTCTTCGTGCGGCGGCAAATGTGGGGCTACGAGCAGGGCGGCATGCCGGCTCCCGAACAAATCATCCGCGGCGACTACCGCGGCCGCCGCATGGCGTTCGGCTATCCTGCCACGCCCGATCATACGCTCAAACGCGAAGTCTTCGACTTGTTGGCCGCGGAGGTTACCACCGGCATGCGCCTGACCGAAAACTGGATGATCGATCCCGGCGAGGCGCTTTGCGGGCTGTTCCTCTCCGACGCGGATTATTTCTCCGTGGGGACGATCGACGAGGAGCAGTTGCTCGACTACGCCCGGCGCCGGGGGCTGGAACCCGAGACCGTGCGCCGAATCATACCCAACAACCTATGAACGCCACCGACATCATCCACAGCGCCCTGGCCCAGAAGAAGACCCGCTTCGCTTTCGAGCTGCTTCCGCCGCTCAAGGGCGACGGCATGGGCGGGATTTTTGCAGCGATCGATCCGTTGATGGAGTTCGACCCGGCCTATGTCAACGTCACGTTCCATCGCGAGGGGATCAAGCGGACGCTGCGCGCCGACGGTTCGCCGGAGTGGCACGTGGTGCGCCGGCGGCCCGGCACGGTGGGCATCTCGGCAGCCATCCGCATGAAATACGGCGTCGAGACCGTGCCGCATCTGATCTGCGGCGGGCTTTCGCGCTACGACATCGAGGATGCGTTGATCGACATGGATTTTCTGGGATTGCACAGCGTGCTGGCTCTGCGGGGCGACAAGTCGCAGAGCGAGGAGCGTTTCACGCCCCATCCCCAGGGCCATGCCTATGCGGCCGGTTTGGTGCGGCAGATCGCGGCGATGAACCGCGGCCAATTCGTCGACGGCGAGGTCGAGGAGTGCCACCATTCGAAATTCTCGGTCGGCGTGGCCGGCTATCCCGAGACCCACGGCGATGCCGCTTCGGCCGACGCCGATCTGCAATATCTCAAGGAGAAGATCGACGCCGGGGCCGATTACATCGTCACGCAGTTGTTCTACGACAATGCGTGTTTCTTCGACTTCGTGGCCCGCTGCCGCAAGATCGGGATCGGGGTACCCATCATTCCGGGCATCAAGCCGTTGTCGACGGTGCGGCATCTGACCTTGCTGCCCGAGACGTTCGGCTGCCGGATTCCCGAGGAGCTGCGGCGCGAGGTGCTGGCCCACCAGGACGACAAGGCCGCGGTGCGCCGCATCGGCACCGAATGGGCCATCGCCCAGAGCCGCGAGCTGAAAGCCGCGGGCGTACCGGTGCTGCACTATTATCCGATGGGTAAGGCCGAGAACATTATCGAGATTGCGAAAACCGTGTTTTGACGACATATCCGGCATGCCGGGCCGTGAGGGCTGCGGGACTTTCCGCACTGGCTTCCGAGCGTATCCCGCAGGCTGCGACCGATTTTTTAATTTTTTATTGTTTTGGATCCTATTGCTTTCCGCCGCCATCTGCATGCCCGCCCCGAACTTTCGTTCCGGGAGCGGGAGACCGCCGCGTTCATCGCCGAGGCCCTGACCGCTTCGGATATCGCCCACCGGCCGATCGTCGGCACCGGCATCCTGGCCCGCATCGAGGGGCGCAGGGCGTGCGCCGACCGTCGGGCTGTGGTGTTGCGGGCCGATATCGACGCCTTGCCCGTAGAGGAACGCACGGGTCTCTCTTACGCTTCGCAGAATCCCGGGGTCATGCACGCCTGCGGCCACGACGTGCATGCCGCCGTGCTTTTCGGGGTGTTGCAGCGGTTGGCCGCCGCGCCCGATTTCCCGGGCACCGTTTTCGGTTTGTTCCAGCCTGGCGAGGAGTGCAATCCGGGCGGGGCGTCGCTCGTGCTGGCCGAGCACCCGTTCGAGGGATTCGACGTGCGGGCCGTCATCGGCGAGCATGTCGAGCCGCAGCTGGAGGTCGGGACGCTGGGCTTCCGCGCCGGTAAATACATGGCCGCCAGCGATGAACTGCGGCTGCGCGTGCGCGGCACGGGCGGTCACGGCGCCCTGCGCGGGCAGCTCAAAGACCCCGTGGGGGCCGGTGCGCAGCTCGTGACGCTCTTGCTGGCGCTCAACGGGCCGGAATGCGTGGTTTCGATCGGCCGGGTGGAGGCTCCCGGCGCTACCAACGTCGTGCCCGACGAGGTGTATATGGAGGGTACGCTCCGCACGTTCGACGACGAGGTGCGGACGGTGCTCCACGGCCGCATCGCCGAGTTGGCGGCCGAGGTCGACGCCTTGCACGGCGTACAGACCTTTGTCGACATCGGCACGGGCTATCCTCCGGTGGTCAACGATGCCCGCCTGGCCGACCGGGCCGCGGGGTTGGCCCGGGCCGCGGGGTTGCAGACAGAGATGCTGCCGCTGCGTACGACGGCCGAGGATTTCGGTTATTATTGCCGCCATTATCCCTCGCTCTTTTATCGCTTGGGCGTAGGACAGGCGGCAGGACGCCCCCATACGGGGAATTTTGCGCCCGACGAACGGGCGATCGACGTGGGTGCGGGCTTCATGGAGAGCCTGGCTCTGCAAATCATCAATGAAGAATGAAACAGACAAAGAAACAGCGTTCCGCCAAAGGAACCAAACACAACGACCGGGCGTCGATGATCCTCGATCTGCTCCGGGAGTTTCCCAACAATAAGTTTTCGCTCAAGCATCTGGCTTCGGCTTCGGGCGGTGCCTCCAAGGAAGGGCGCCGCGAGACGCTGGAGATTCTCGGACGGCTCTACGACAAGGGGATCGTCGAGGAGTGCGCCCGCGAGAAATACCGTCTCACGCGCATGCACCTGCCCCAGTACGAGGGTGTGGCCGAGATGACCTCCGGCGGATCGGTCTATGTGCGGGTCGAAGGGCTGGAGAGCGACATTTTCGTCAATCCGCGCAACGCCTCGACGGCGCTCGACGGCGACCGCGTGGAGGCGGTAGTCATGCACCGCGGTTCCGGCGGCAAGCTGGAGGGCGAGATCACGCGCATTGTCGAGCGGAGCCGCAGGCCCTACGTCGGCGTGGCCGAAGTGGGGGCGCACCAGATTTTCGTGCGGGTCGACTCGCGGCGCATGCCGATGGACATCTATCTGTCGAAGCGCACCTATCCCCAGGTGCACGACGGCGAGAAGGTCGTGGTGCGCATCGCCGACTGGCAGCCCGGCAGCAAAAGCCCCGTCGGCGAGCTGGTCGAGGTACTGGGCATGGCCGGACGCAACGACACCGAGATGCACGCCATCCTTTCGGAATACGAACTCCCTTACCGCTTCGAACCCCAAGTCGAGCAGGCCGCCCAGGCCATCGACGGACGTATATCGGCGCAGGAGATCGCCGCGCGGCGCGACTTCCGGTCGACGACGACCTTCACGGTCGATCCGGCCGATGCCAAGGATTTCGACGATGCCCTCTCGGTGCGCCGCATCCGCGACGGCGTGTGGGAGGTGGGCGTGCATATCGCCGACGTGACCCATTACGTGCATCCCCATTCGATCATCGACGAGGAGGCCGTCGTGCGCGGCACGTCGGTCTATCTGGTCGACCGCACCGTGCCGATGCTGCCCGAGCGCTTGTCCAACGAGCTGTGTTCGCTGCGCCCCGATGAGGACAGCCTTTGTTTTTCGGCGGTCTTCACGCTCAACGAGAATCTGGATATTCTCGACGAGTGGTTCGGCCGCACGGTGATCCATTCCGACCGCCGCTTTACCTACGCCGAGGCGCAGGAGATCATCGAGACGGGCCGCGGCGACTTCGCCGAGGAGGTCTCGACGCTCAACCGGCTGGCGCAGGAGCTGCGGCGCCAGCGTTTCAAGAACGGCGCCATCGCTTTCGATCGCGAAGAGGTCAAGTTCCGGCTCGACGAGGAGGGGCGGCCCGTGGGGGTCTACTTCAAGGAACAGACCGATTCGAACCGGATGATCGAGGAGTTCATGTTGCTGGCCAACCGCCGCGTGGCGGAGTTTTGCAGCAGCCGCATCGCCGACAACGGCCGCAAGGTGCCGCGCACGATGGTCTACCGCGTCCACGATGCCCCCAGCGAGGAGAAGTTGGATCGTTTCCGGCAGTTCATCTTGCGCTTCGGACTGGTGTTCAAGGCTTCGAAAGGCCGTGCCGTGGCCCGCGAGATGAACAAACTCTTTACCAAGGTAAAGGGTGCGAGCGAGGAGAATGCCGTGACGACGATGGCCGTGCGCTCCATGGCCAAGGCGTTCTACACGACCGACAACATCGGCCACTATGGGTTGGCGTTTCCCTATTATACACACTTCACGTCGCCCATCCGCCGTTATCCCGACATGATGGTGCACCGGCTTCTGGCCCGCTATCTGGCGGGTGGCAAGTCGGCCGACAAGCAGACGGTCGAGGAGTTGTGCGCTCGTTCTTCGGAGCGCGAGGTAATCGCGGCCGAGGCCGAACGGGCTTCGATCAAATACAAGATGGTGGAGTTCATGAAGGAGCGCCTCGGCGAGGAGTTCGAGGGCCATATCTCGGGGCTGACCGAGTGGGGCGTCTATGTCGAGCTGGACGAGACGCACATCGAGGGCATGGCGTTCCTGCGCGACGTGGAGGGCGATTATTTCGATTTCGACGAACAGCGCTACGAGGTCGTCGGCCGCATGACAGGCCGTCGCATGACGCTGGGCGATCCGGTGCGCATACGCGTGAAACGGGCCGACTTGCAAAAGCGGCAGCTGGATTTCGAACTCCTGCTGGATGGTGTCGCACGATCGGGGAGGGCCGCGAAATCGGGGAAGAGTTCGAAATCCGATTACCCCAAGGGTGCCGGCTCCGGTCGTGCGGGCAGCCGGAAGTCGGGCGGTTCCTCGCGCGGCAAGAGCGCCAAAGGTGCCAAAGTATCCTCAGAACCTCGGGGGAACAAAAGAGCCAAGGTCTCCCGGGCTTCCCGCAAACGATGAATAGGAGATTCGGATGCGATGATGAAAGGGGGCGGTCGTGTGCCCTGCTGACGTTGTTCCGGGTCGCAGGCCGCAGAGGGGCATTTTACCCTCCTCATAATCGTTCGGCCCATAATTAATTGTTCGCCCCTGCTGCAAGCATTTGCAGCAGGGGCGAATCGTTGTTTTCAGGGCGCTGGCTTGCACCCTTTTGCGTCGTGGCCCGATTTTATCCGATTCGGGCGCTGTCGTCTGCGTGCGGTTTGTCGCCCGCGTCGATCAGATTCTCCTCCGCTACGCCCAGGCTGCGGTAGTAGGCGTTCAGCTCGGCCAGCACGTCGCGGCGCTGGGCATAGGAGGCCAGATAGTAGAGGTCGCCCAGTTCGTCGAGCTTGTCGTCGATGATGCCCGATACCATGTCGCCCTGAATGTCCTCGAAGCGCAGGTAGTAGTCGATGTATTCGATCAGCGTGCGGGCATATTCCAGCAGCAGGGCGTCGCCTTTTTCGTCGGCCCCTTCCGCGCCCATCGCCCCGGCGGCATAGTATGCCTCAAGGAACGGATAGGTGTTGGTGTCGGAGAAGCGGATCTGCGACGTCGGCAGGCGTTCGAGTCCCAGGTCGAGCAGTTCGACGGCTTCGTCGGCCCGGTTCTGCCGCAGCAGTTCCTTGGCTACGCGGGCGAACGAGTCGCGGGTGTGCGCGGCGGCAAGGTTGTATTGCAGGAAGTAGTCGACGTAGACCTTCGGATCGGCCAGGTTGCCGTAGCGGAACGTCTCCTTGAGCAGCGGCACTGCACGGTCGGGATCGATGCGTCCGATCTCCCAGGCGCTCTGCATGGGGGTAAGGATCGGCACGAAGCGGTAGGCGTAGCCGTCGAACTGAAGGTAGTCGAGCAGCCCGAAGTCCTGGAGGATGTAGACCTGCGTCATGTAGATCGGGCGCTTCCAGTCGAAGTTGGCCAGCATGTCCAGAATCATCAGCTGACTCTTGTCCAAGGCATTCTTGCGCAGGTTGATGTATACGGTGTCGACCATCAGATCGCGGTCTTTCTCGGCCACGATGCCCGAGGCGATGGCGTTCTCCTTGTTTACAGGCAGGGCAATGCGCTTGGTGGGGATGTAGTCGGTCTGGGTGCCGTCTTCGAGGGTCAGTTTCGTGCGGGGGTCGTCGCTGCGCACGAAGTCGATCACTTGGCCGATCTCCACCGGACGATCGATGCGGTTGTTTACCGGTATCCAGTCGTTGGTGTAGGTGTACTTGCGCTTGGGCAGCGAGAAAGGCACGCCCGCGGCGTCGTTGGCCTTGGTCTTCATTTCGTCGATGTACCATTCGCCGCCCAGGTAGGAGGTGTTCATGATCCGCACGTCGGGACGTACGCCGTAGACCTCCTGGTTGTTCCACAGCGGGAAGGTGTCGTTGTCGCCGTAGTTCAGGATGATCGAGTTCGGCAGCGTCGACATGAGGTAGTTCCATCCGATATCGCGGGCCATGTAGCGGCCCGAGCGGTCGTGGTCGTCCCAGTTTTCTGCCGCCAGGATCGTCGGCACGCCCAGGCAGATCACGGTGGCTGCCGCGGCTACCGCCCTGTTGTCGCGTCGGGCGAGCCGGGCGATCAGGTCGCGCAGCGCCAGCACGCCCATCCCGATCCAGATGCAGAACGCATAGAACGACCCCGCGTATACGTAGTCGCGTTCGCGCGGCTCGGAGGGCGACGAGTTGAAGTAGACCACCAGCGCGATGCCCGTCATGATGAAAAGCCACATGACGACCGAGAAGTTGCGCTGGTCGCGGTTGAGCTGGTAGAGCAGGCCTGCGAGTCCCAGCAGGAAGGGCAGGAAATAGTAGGTGTTGCGTCCGCGGTTTTCAGCGATTTCGTGCGGCAGCCCGTCCTGCGGGCCGAGGAACTTCTCGTCGATCCACCGGATGCCCGAGAGCCAGTTGCCGTCGGTAATGGTCGTCGAGGTGGGCTGGATGTCGCTCTGGCGCCCGACGAAGTTCCACAGGAAGTAGCGCCAGTACATATAGGAGAGCTGATAGTTGAAGAAATAGTTCAGGTTCTCCAGGAACGTGGGTTCCACCACGGTGCGCATCTCGTAGCCGTCGTCGTAGGTGCGTCGCCGTCCGAAATCGAGGACTTCGCCCCGTATGGGGCGTCCCTGTTCGTCGCGCATGATTTCGCCCTTCTCGTCGCGCAGGGTCTCGATCTTGGTGCGGTAGGCAGCCCATTGCTTGTATTCCTTTTCGTCCTTGCGGTAGTCCCACATGCGGGGAAAGAGGTGCATGAATTCCGGTGCGTGGGTGTAGCCCGTGATGACGCTGGCCGGTTTGTACTTGCCGTCTTCGTCCAGATAGTAGAAGTGCTTTTCCTTGTAGTTCTGGGGCGGTGCCGAGTAGTAGGCGCCGTAGAGCAGGGGCCGGGCGCCGTACTGGTCGCGGTTGAGCACCGAGAGCAGCGCGTGGGGATTGTCGGGTTTGTTGGAGTTCATCGGCGGATTGGCTGCGGCGCGGATCGTTACCGAGGCGTAGGACGAGAATCCGACCAGAATCATCGTAATCGAGAGCAGGACGATGTTCCACACCGCCTTGCCGCGCTTGTGGGTCTCCCACGAAGCCCAGCCCGCTCCTGCGATGAGGGCCAGGGCGAAAAGCACCATGCCCGAGTTGACCGGCAGCCCCAGCGTGTTGACGAAGAAAAGGTCGAACATCGCGCCCACGTAGACCGTGTAGGGGATGATGATGCCGTTGATGACCAGCAGGATGGCACCGGCGATCAGCGTCGCGTAGACCAGGCCGCGCCACGTGACGGTCTGCGTGGTGCGGAAATAGTAGATGAAGACCAGCGCAGGGATGGTCAGCAGGTTGAGGATGTGCACGCCGATCGAAAGGCCCATCAGGTAGGCGATCAGCACGATCCAGCGCGAGGCATGGGGCTGGTCGGCCTGCTCCTCCCACTTGAGCATGAGCCACACTACCAGGGCGGTAAACATCGACGAGAGGGCGTAGACCTCGCCCTCGATGGCCGAGAACCAGAAGGTGTCGGTAAAAGTGTAGGCCAGCGCTCCGACGGCTCCGGCGCCCAGCACGGCCCAGGTGTCGGCCGTCGTCAGCTCATGACCGTTGCGCGTGACCAAGCGGCGGGCCAGGTGGGTAATCGTCCAGAAAAGGAAGAGGATGCAGAACGCGCTGGCCAGGGAGTTCATGGCATTGACGGCCATGCCGACATACTCCGGATTGCCGAAGGCGAAGAGCGTGGCCAGGCGTGCCAGCATCATGAAGAGCGGCGCTCCGGGCGGGTGGCCCACTTCGAGTTTGTAGCTCGTGGCGATGAACTCCGAGCAATCCCAGAGGCTCGATACGGGTTCCATCGTAAGCAGATAGACCGTCGCCGCCACGGCGAATACGGCCCAGCCGACGATGTTGTTCCAGCGTTTGAAAAAAGTCATACCTATTTATTATTCTGTTTCGTATAGACCGTTCCCGTCTTTCGGCGGGCAGGCCCCCGCCGTTTTCTGCAAAGGGGCGGATCGTTGTTCGGATTCCGATTTGCAAAAGTAATCATTTAACGTTGAATTGCAAGGGCTATTGCGTGCTGGGTTGCGTCTTGCATCCGATCTGTTCGGATCGAAGCAAGAAAAGATTCGGATTTTTTATCCCGGTTATTACAATAATTGCTAATTTTGTAAAAATTTTTTGGTTATGGAATCGAAACTCACGCTGTATAATACGCTTACCCGCCGCAAGGAGGAGTTCGAACCCCTGGTTCCCGGCCGCGCCGGCATGTATGTTTGCGGTCCGACGGTCTACGGCGATCCCCACCTGGGCCATGCGCGCCCGGCCGTGACGTTCGACCTGCTGTTCCGCTACCTGAAGGCGGCGGGTTACAAAGTGCGTTACGTGCGCAACATTACCGATGTCGGCCATCTGGAGCACGACGCCGACGAGGGCGAGGACAAGATTGCCAAGAAAGCGCGGCTCGAAGAACTGGAGCCTATGGAGGTGGCGCACTACTATACCGAGCGTTACCACCGGGCCATGGAGGCGCTCAACGTCGAAAGCCCTTCCATCGAACCCCATGCCTCGGGCCACATCATCGAGCAGATCGCTTTCGTGCAGCGCATTCTCGACGAGGGTTTCGCCTACGTGTCGAACGGCTCGGTCTATTTCGACGTCGAGAAATACAATGCCAAGCATAACTACGGCCGCCTTTCGGGCCGTAACCTCGACGACATCGTGTCCAACACGCGCGAGCTGGACGGCCAGAGCGATAAGCGCCATTCCTACGACTTCGCGTTGTGGAAAAAGGCATCGCCCGAGCATATCATGCGTTGGCCCTCGCCCTGGAGCGACGGATTCCCCGGCTGGCACATGGAGTGTTCGGCCATGTCGACGCGTTACCTGGGCGAGCGTTTCGACATCCACGGCGGCGGCATGGACTTGATGTTCCCCCACCACGAGTGCGAGATCGCCCAGTCGACCGCGGCTCTCGGCCACGATTCGGCACGTTATTGGGTGCACAACAACATGATTACGATCAACGGCCAGAAGATGGGCAAGTCGCTGGGCAATTTCATTACCTTGGAGGAGTTGTTCACGGGCAGCCACAAGTTGCTGGCGCAGGCCTATTCGCCCATGACGATCCGTTTCTTCGTCTTGCAGGCCCATTATCGTTCGACGCTCGATTTCTCCAACGAGGCGTTGCAGGCCGCCGAGAAGGGCCTCGACCGCCTGATGAAGGGCATCGAGACGCTCGGCAAGATCAAGCCCGCCGACTCTTCGACGGTCGATCCGTCGGAGCTGGAGAAGCGCTGCCGTGCGGCTATGGACGACGATTTGAATTCGCCCATGGTCATTTCGGCGCTTTTCGACTGGGTGCGCACGATCAACCAGCTTCTCGACGGTACGCAGACCATCACGGCGGCCGATCTGGGGACGCTGGCGGCCACCGTTCGCCGCTATGCGTTCGACATCTTGGGTCTGAAAGACGAGAAGGCGGCCGGCGCGGCTTCGGGGCGCGACTATGTGACCCCGCTGGTCGAAATGTTGCTCGCCGAGCGTTTGCAGGCCCGCGCCGCCAAGGACTGGGCCGCTTCCGACCGCATCCGCGATGGGCTGGCTGCGGCCGGCATCCGCGTCAAGGATCGCAAGGACGGCAGCGACTGGGAGTTGGAATAGCCGGTTTTTTAGTTTTTCAGGTCTTAATTTTCGAACAAGGTGTCTGAATTCAAGTCGGCAGCTGCGGAATTGGGAACGGAGCGTATCCGCAAATTGTTGGTGCAGTATGCTGTGCCGGCCATCATCGCCATGACCGCTTCGTCGCTCTACAACATGGTCGACAGCATCTTCATCGGCCATGGCGTGGGGCCGCTGGCCATTTCGGGTCTGGCGTTGACGTTCCCGCTGATGAACCTCGCTGCCGCTTTCGGGTCGCTCGTCGGCGTGGGTGCCGCGACGCTCGTGTCGATGCGTTTGGGGCAGCGCGACTACGGTACGGCCCGGGACGTGTTGGGCAATGTCGTGGTGCTCAATACGATCATCGGTGTGGGCTTCGGCCTGCTGACGCTGGCGTTTCTCGATCCGATCCTCTATTTCTTCGGCGCCAGCGACGCCACGATCGGTTATGCCCGCGAGTATATGGTCATCATCCTCGCCGGCAACGTCGTCACGCACATGTACTTGGGTCTGAATGCCGTACTGCGGGCCGCCGGACATCCCCGCAAGTCGATGTACGCCACTATCAACACCGTGGCCATCAATACGTTGCTCGATCCGTTGTTCATCTTCGGGTTCGGCTGGGGCATCCGCGGCGCCGCGATCGCCACCATCCTCGCGCAGGTCGTGTCGCTCGTCTGGCAGTTCCGGATTCTCTCCGACAAGAGCGAGCTGCTGCATTTCAGCCGCGGCATCTACCGGCTGCGCAGCCGCATCGTGCGCGATATCCTGGCCATCGGCATGTCGCCGTTCTTGATGAACTTGGCGGCCTGCTTCATCGTCATTCTCATCAATAAAGGGTTGAAGCAGTACGGCGGCGACCTGATGATCGGCGCCTACGGCATCGTCAACCGCCTGGGCTTCTTCTTCGTGATGATCGTCATGGGCGTCAACCAGGGCATGCAGCCGATCGCCGGCTACAACTTCGGCGCCCGGCAGTACGAGCGCGTCCTGCGGGTGTTGAGGCTCACGATCATGGGCGCCACGGCCGTTACGACCCTCGGTTTTCTGATCGGCGAGCTGACTCCGCGATTGGCCGTGTCGCTTTTCACGGCCGACGAGGAGTTGATCCGTCTCGCCGCCACCGGCATGCGCATCACTTTTCTTTTCTTCCCGATCATCGGATTCCAGATGGTCGCCACCAACTTTTTCCAGAGCATCGGCATGGCCGGCAAGGCGATTTTCTTGTCGTTGTCGCGGCAGTTGTTGTTCCTCTTGCCCGGGTTGTTGTTCCTGCCGTCGCTTTTCGAGCGGTTTTCCGAATGGAACGGCGGCTGGGGCGTGTGGTGCGCCATGCCGTTGTCCGATGTCTTGGCTGCCTTGGTCTCGTTCTTCATGTTGACGGCCCAGTTGCGCAAGTTCCGCACGATGATGTCCACGCAAACTCTCAACGACTCGTACGATGGAAAATAGATTCGTTATCAACATAGGCCGCCAGTTGGGCAGCGGCGGACGCGAGGTCGGCGAAGTGCTGGCCCGGCGTCTGGGCATCGAATTGTACGACAAGAAGTTGATCAACCTTGCCGCCCAGCAGAGCGGATTGTGTCCCGAGGTGTTCGAGCGGGCCGATGAAAAGGAGTCGCACAACCGTTTGGCGACTCTCTTGAGTTACTTGCGCGCGCCCTTTGCCGGCGATGGCGGCGCCACGACCGATGTCTTGTCGGGCGATGCGTTGTTCAAGATTCAGAGCGACGTCATCCGCGAGGTCGCGGCCCGCGAGTCGGCTTTGTTCGTGGGGCGCTGCGCCGATTACATTCTGCGGGAGCATCCCCGCATGGTCAGCGTCTTCATTACGGCCGACGATGCCGATCGTATTCGGCGCATCTGCGCGCGTACGGGGTGCTCCGAGGCCGAGGCGCGGCAGATCATGGCGCGCGGCGACGCCCGGCGCGCCGATTACTATAATTACTTCAGTTTGCGGACTTGGGGCGCTGCGGCTTCCTATGATCTGTGCGTGAGCACTTCGGCATTGGGCGTCGAGTCGGCCGCCGACCTGATCCTCCGCTTTGCCGCCCGCAAGCTCGATTTGAAAATGGATTTATGATTGTCGACGAACAGATCAAGGAGTTGGCCGAGCGTCGCCGGACGCTGGAGCGTTGCCTGAATATCGAACAAAAGCGGATCGACCTCCAGAACGAGGAGGAGAAGACCCAGGCGCCGGAGTTCTGGAACGACCCCGCCGCCGCGCGCGAGCAGTTGCGCAAGGTAGCCGTCATCAAGGCTTGGGTCGAGGATTACGACGCCGTGCGCAAGGATGTCGAGGATTTGGAGTTGATGCCCGATTTCGTGAAGGAGGGCGTCGTCAGCGATGCCGAGTTGGACGAGCATTATGCCCGTACGCTCGACCGCATCGAGAAGTTGGAGATGCGCAACATGCTGCGCCGCGACGAGGACAAGCTCGGCGCCATTTTGGACATCAACGCCGGAGCCGGCGGCACCGAGGCGCTCGACTGGGCTTCGATGCTCATGCGCATGTACACCCGTTGGGGCGAGGCCCACGGTTACAAGGTCAAGGTGCTCGACTTCCAGGCCGGCGACGAGGTGGGCGTCAAGTCGTGTACGCTCGAATTCGAGGGCGAGTACGCCTACGGTTACCTCAAGAGCGAAAACGGCGTCCACCGCATGGTGCGGCTCTCGCCGTTCAACGCCAACAACAAGCGGCAGACTACTTTCGCGTCGGTCTTCGTCTCGCCGGCCGTCGACGACACGATCGAGATCACGGTCAACCCCTCCGACATCGAGTGGGACACGTTCCGTTCGTCGGGCGCCGGCGGTCAGAACGTCAACAAGGTCGAGACGGCCGTGCGGCTGCGCTATCATGGCAAGGACGCCGATACGGGCGAGCCGGTGGAGTTCCTGATCGAGAACATGGAGACCCGCTCCCAGCTGATGAACCGCGAGAACGCCATGCGCATCCTCAAATCGAAGCTCTACCAGCGCGAGTTGGACAAGCGCATGGCTACGCAGCAGGCGCTCGAAGCCTCCAAAAAGAAGATCGAGTGGGGGTCGCAGATCCGTTCCTACGTCTTCGACGACCGCCGCGTCAAGGATCATCGCACCGGCTGCCAGACTTCGGCCGTCGAGGCCGTCATGGACGGCGATCTGGATGCTTTCATCAAGGCCTATTTGATGGAGTTCGGGGCCGAGGCGTAAATCCGTTCCCGCTCCGAACGGCGGACGGCGTCACCCACGTGCCACCCACGTGCCACCCACGTGCCACCCACGCTCCACTCACGTGCTACCCACGTGCGGCCGGCCATTTCTTGTGTGCCTGTTGCGCGGCCGATTCTTTCTGCGCACTGGCCGGGTGCGGTCGATTGTTTTTTGCATGCCGGCCCCGGCCGGATTCTTCTCCTCCCGGTGTTTTCCGCCGCTTCGTCCGCTATGCAGTTAGCGTAAAAGGCGGCTGCTCCGAATCGGTCGTACAGCGGGGTGGCGGGGCGAAGCGGCCGATGCTTAGCGTAAAATCGGCGATAAGGTTGTTTTTTCGTCTCGAAATACTTAATTTTACAATCACAACCTAACCGCGCCGACCTCTCATGTCTGTTCAGATGAACCAATCGCTCTCGGTCGACTGCGCCGTCTTCGGATTCGACGGCCGGTCGCTCAAGGTTTTGCTTGTCGAGCGGCGCGATTACGATCCCGGCACCCACCTCGACCGGCTCAAGCTGCCCGGCGCCATGATTCTGGAGAACGAGACGCTCCCCGCTGCGGCCAGCCGCGTGCTCGCCGAGGCGACCGGGCTGCGCGAAATCTACCTCAAGCAGATGGAGATATTCTCCGACCCTGCCCGCGTGGCCGGCGAGGAGTTGGAGTGGATCAACCGCTACCATGGCATCCGTACCGAGCGCGTGGTAACCGTGGGTTACTATGCCCTGGTCAAGCTCGACGGCCGCGTGGTCGCCTATACGGCAGGCAAGGGCGCCCAGTGGGTCGAGGTCGAGGCCATCCAGCGGCTGGCGATGGATCACAAGCAGATTCTGGCCGCCGCCCTGGCGCATCTGTGCCGCGAGATGTTGCAGTCGCCCGTGGCGTTCGAGCTGCTGCCCCGCAAGTTCACGATCCGCGAGTTGCAGAACCTCTATTCGGCCGTGCTGGGCATCGAGATCGACAACCGCAATTTCCGCAAGAAGATTCTTTCATCGGGTTTACTCGCACCTACCGGCGAGCAGGAGCAGGGCGTGGCGCATAAGCCTGCGCAGTATTATATGTTCGATCGGCAGGCCTACAAGAAGGCCCTCAAGCAGAAGTTGCGGTTGGATTTCATCAATAGTTGGCGTTATTGAAACGAATCATGAATACGAATATGAAAACTTTAGGTATCGATATCGGTTCTTCATCGGTCAAGGTCTCGTTGTTGGACGTGGAGAGCGGGCGTTGCGTCGCTTCGTCGACCAATCCTTCGCAGGAGATGCCCATCGACGCGCCGCAGTCCGGCTGGGCCGAGCAAGACCCCGAAATGTGGTGGCGTTATGCGGTGGAGGGCATCCGCAGCATCGCCGCGGCAGGCCATTCCATGCAGGAGGTGCGGGCCGTCGGCATCACTTACCAGATGCACGGCCTGGTCTGCCTCGACAGCTCCGGCGCGCCCTTGCGCAAGGCGATCATCTGGTGCGATTCGCGCGCCGTTGGGATCGGCGCCGAGGCATTGGAGGCTGTCGGGCGCGACTTCTGCTTGGAGCATGCGCTCAATTCGCCGGGCAACTTCACGGCTTCCAAGCTGGCATGGGTCAAGCGTAACGAACCCGACTTGTTCGCCCGCATCGACAAGTTCATGTTGCCGGGCGATTACATCGCCTACAAGCTCTCGGGCGCCGTTTCGACCACGGTCAGCGGACTCTCGGAGCAGATTCTCTGGGATTTCAAGGAGGAGCGGCGCGCTGATTTCGTGGCCGATCATTACGGCATTCCCCATGCGATGATCCCCGACGCGGGCGTTTCGATCGGTGTCGGCGGCTATACGGACAAGGCGACGGAAGATGCACTCGGCATCCCTGCCGGCACGCCCATCAGCTACCGTGCCGGCGACCAGCCCAACAACGCCTTTTCGCTCAATGTCATGGAGGTGGGCGAGATCGCCGCGACGGGCGGTACCAGCGGCGTGGTCTACGGCGTGGTCGACACGCCGAAGGCCGACCCCAAGTCGCGCGTCAATACGTTCGTCCACGTCAACCATACGGTGCAGACCCCGCGCTACGGGATTCTGCTCTGCATCAACGGCACGGGCATCCTCAATTCGTGGGTGCGCCGCCATATCGTTCAGCAGACGGTCGACTATGCCGAGATGAACCGCCTGGCCGAGCAGGCTCCTGCCGGCTGCGACGGCTTGTCGATGCTGCCGTTCGGCAACGGTGCCGAGCGCATGCTC
The DNA here is from genome assembly GCF_910580175.1 of uncultured Alistipes sp. Classification (GTDB taxonomy): domain Bacteria; phylum Bacteroidota; class Bacteroidia; order Bacteroidales; family Rikenellaceae; genus Alistipes. The sequence goes on along the minus strand of NZ_CAJTXD010000006.1, from coordinate 74,651 downwards.
GAAAACCGCTGCACCGGCGCTGCGGTCGAGGGAATCGACTTCAATCGCCATACGACGGCCCATCTGCTGCGCGCCGCGCAGGAGGGCATCGCTTTCTCGTTCCGCTACGGCATCGACATCATGCGGTCGCTGGGCTTGAAGCCCGACGTGATTCGTGCCGGCCGGGCCAACCTGTTCCTTTCGCCGCTTTTCCGCCGCACGCTGGCTACGCTTACCGGTGCCCGCATCGAGTTGTTCGATACCGACGGTGCGTTGGGTGCCGCCCGCGGCGCCGCTTTGGGGGCAGGGTTGTACCGGTCGCGCGAGGAGGCCTTCGCGTCGCTTGCCCGTCTGGAGGTCGTCGAACCTGCGGCGGACGACCGCGAAGCGTTGGAAGAGGCCTACGCACGATGGAAAGAAATGCTGGAAACGAAAATCGGAAAATGATCGCGGTGCCGGCTTCCGTGCGGGCCGCACCGATATTCAGTTGCGAATCATGATTTAAAATATCTTTAAAAAACATTATCATTATGGCAAAAACTTATTTCCCCACCGTGGGCAAGATTGCGTTCGAGGGCGCAGGTTCCAAGAATCCGATGGCATTCCGCTATTATGAACCCGAACGTGTGGTCAAAGGCCGCAAGATGAAAGATTGGCTGCGTTTCTCGATGGCGTGGTGGCATACGCTCTGCGCCGAGGGCGCCGACCAGTTCGGCGGCGGTACGAAGACGTTCCCCTGGAACGAAGCGGCCTGCCCCATCGAGCGTGCCAAAGCCAAGATGGACGCCGGTTTCGAGTTCATGCAGAAGATGGGCATCGAGTACTACTGCTTCCACGATGTCGACCTGGTGGACGAAGACCCCGATCCCGCCAAGTACGAGGCGAACCTCAAGGAGATCGTGGCCTACGCCAAGCAGAAGCAGGCCGAGACGGGCATCAAGCTGTTGTGGGGCACAGCCAACGTCTTCGGCAATGCCCGCTACATGAACGGTGCCTCGACCAACCCCGATTTCGACACGGCGGCCCGCGCCATGCTTCAGATCAAGAACGCCATCGACGCCACGATCGAGCTGGGCGGCGAGAACTACGTCTTCTGGGGCGGCCGCGAAGGCTACATGTCGTTGCTCAACACCGATATGAAGCGCGAGAAGGAGCATATGGCCACCATGCTGACCATGGCTCGCGACTACGCCCGTTCGAAGGGTTTCAAGGGCAACTTCCTCATCGAGCCGAAGCCCATGGAGCCGATGAAGCACCAGTACGACGTCGACACCGAGACGGTCATCGGCTTCCTGCGCGCTCATGGCCTGGACAAGGATTTCAAGGTCAACATCGAGGTCAACCACGCCACGCTGGCCGGCCATACCTTCGAGCATGAGTTGCAGTGCGCCGTCGATGCCGGCATGCTGGGTTCGATCGACGCCAACCGCGGCGACTACCAGAACGGCTGGGATACCGACCAGTTCCCCATCGACCTCTACGAGATGGTGCAGGCCATGTTGGTAATCGTGCGCGGCGGCGGTTTGCAGGGCGGCGGCACGAACTTCGACGCCAAGACGCGCCGCAACTCGACCGACCCCGAAGACCTCTTCATCGCCCACATCGCTGCGATGGACATCATGGCCCGCGCCTTGTTGATCGCCGCCGATCTGTTGGAGAACTCGCCTTACGAGAAGATGATCGCCGAGCGCTACGCTTCCTACGACAAGGGCGAGGGCAAGGCTTTCGAGGAGGGCAAGCTCACGCTGGAGCAGGTGGCCGACTACGCCCGCACCCACGAACCCGTCCAGCACAGCGGCAAGCAGGAGCTGTACGAGGCGATCGTGAACATGTACATCTAAATTGTCTTTCGGAGCGGAGGGCTGCACGCCCTCCGCTCCGATTTTCCAACCGACCTAAAACTCCGACTAAAATGACCGATTCAAAAACCGGCAGCCGCCTTTATCTGTTCTCCGTCGTCCTGGTGGCGATCATCGGCGGCTTGCTCTTCGGCTACGACACCGCGGTGGTGTCGGGTGCCGAAAAAGCTCTCGAAAACTTCTTCCAAGGCGGCTTGGGCGCGCTCTATACTTCGGGTTGGCACGGCTTCACGGCCTCCAGCGCGCTGCTGGGCTGCGTGATCGGCGGTGCGATTTCCGGTCTGCTCGCTTCGCGCTTCGGCCGCAAGCGTTCGCTGCTCATCGCTGCGGTGCTCTTTTTCGTCTCGGCCCTCGGGTCGTGGTGCCCCGAAAGCGGGGTGCTGCCCTATGGCCAGGCGTCGAAAACCCTGCTCGTGGTGTTCAACTTCTACCGCATCCTCGGCGGCATCGGCGTGGGTCTCGCTTCGGCCGTGTGCCCGATGTACATCGCCGAGATTTCGCCCGCCAAGATTCGCGGTACGCTCGTGTCCTGCAATCAGTTCGCCATCATCTTCGGCATGCTGGTGGTGTACTTCGCCAATTACATGATCCGTAATTCGTTGGGCGACAGCACCGAGGCCGTCCAGTCCGCCATGAATGCCATCGGATGGCGCCGCATGTTCGTCAGCGAGGCTTTCCCCGCCGGCATCTTCGGGTTGTTGGTGCTCTTCATCCCCGAGACGCCCCGTTTTCTGGCTCTGAAGGGCCGCGACGAAAAGGCCTATTCGATTCTCGCCCACATCAACGGCCCGGACGAGGCCCGCTCGATCCTCGACCAGATCAAGGCTACGGTGCACGAGAAGCGCGAGCACATCTTCGCCTACGGCATCGCCGTGGTCGTCATCGGCATTCTGCTGTCGTTCTTCCAGCAGGCCGTGGGCATCAACGTCGTGTTGTATTATGCGCCCCGCATCTTCGAGAACATGGGCGCTTCGGGCGACGCTTCGATGATGCAGACCGTGGTCATGGGCGTCGTGAACATCATCTTCACGGTCGTCGCCATCTTCACGGTCGACCGCATGGGCCGCAAACCGTTGCTCATCATCGGTTCGGTCGGCATGATGATCGGCATGATCGCTCTGGCCGCGTTGTCGTTCACCGATTCGATCGGCATGGCGGCGTTGGTGTTCATCATCATCTACACCGCGTCGTTCATGATGTCGTGGGGGCCGATCTGCTGGGTGTTGATCGCCGAAATCTTCCCCAACACCATCCGTTCGCAGGCCGTGGCCATCGCCGTAGCGGCGCAGTGGATCTCCAATTTCCTCGTCTCGGCTACGTTCCCTTCGTTGAGCGCCTGGAGCGTCGGCGGCACGTATTGCATCTATGCGTTGATGTCGTTGCTTTCGGCCCTCTTCGTGTGGCGTTGGGTGCCCGAAACCAAGGGCAAGACTTTGGAGGAGATGTCGCAGTTGTGGAAAAAATAGCTCGTCGCATTTTTCCGACTTACCGAAAGTTCCGGAGCCGCAAAGGTTCCGGAACTTTTTTTGCGGATGAGCATGCGTACAATACGACGTCGATGTCCGCGGCCTGCGTTTTTTTCGGCGGCGGACCGCCGCCCGGTCGGGACCTTGCAGCGCCGGTTCGGGCAGGAATATCGTTTTAAGTTTTCTTTTTTTGATTATTAGTTCTATCTTTGCCCCGATATTTCGAAGGGGTGCCTTACTATCAGGCTGAGATTATACCCATTGAACCGGATACGGATAATGCCGAAACCGGGAATACGCGTAATCGACACACATACCCCTTTTCATTCTTTAACCCAAAATTAAAGTATCTATGAAAAGGTTTCTACTACCCATCGCGGCCTTGGCCTTGTGCCAGGTTGTCCATGCCGGGCACGTCGCCGTGTCCCGATGCGAAGAATTGCCCGAGGAGAGGGGCGTCGCCGCGCCGGCTTCGCAGGACGCATCGTTTTCCGAGGGACTGCCGGCTTCCGATGCCGTGCATCCCGACGATTCCGTGCGCATGTACCGGCTCCAGGAGATCGAGGTAACCGCCACGCGCGCCACCGGGTCTACGCCCGTGGCCTATTCTTCCGTTTCGCGCGAGGAGATCGCCCGCAACAGCTTCGGTTACGACATCCCCTCCGTGCTGGCCCTCACGCCCTCGATGATCGCCACCAACGAAACCGGCATCGGCATCGGCGGCACTTCGATGCGGCTGCGCGGCACGGACGCCACACGTCTGAACGTGACGATCAACGGCGTGCCGATGAACAACCCCGATTCCCATTCGATGTATTGGTACGATACGCCCGACCTCGTCTCGGCCGTCGGCGACATGCAGATCCAGCGTGGCGCCGGTATCTCGACCAACGGCACCGGAGCGTTCGGCGGTGCCGTCAACATGACCACCGAGACGCTCTCCACCGAGTTCGGCGGTTCGGCGTCGCTCTCCTATGGGTCGTACAACACCAACAAGCAGGCCGTGCATTTCTCGTCGGGGTTGTTGGGCGGACACTGGGCGCTCGACGGACGCCTCTCGCATATCGGGTCGGACGGTTACATCGACCGCGGCTCCACCGATCTGTGTTCCTACATGTTCCAGGCCGGTTACTACGGGGGCAGCACGATGGTCAAGTTCGTTTCGTTCGGCGGCAAGGCCAAAACCTACCTCACTTACAACGGCGTCTCCAAGGAGGATATGGCCCGGTACGGACGTCGTTATCACGACAGCGGTCAGTACAAGACTTCCGACGGTCCGTTCACGCTTTACGACAAGAAAGGCAATCCCTATCATGTCGATTATTACGACGACCAGACCGACAACTATCTGCAAATCAACAATCAGTTGCTTTTCAACCATACGTTCAACAAGGCGTGGTCGATGAATGCCACCGCGTTCTATACCTACGGCGACGGTTTCTACAAGCAGTATAAGGACGACGCCAAGCTCGTGGAGTACGGCTTCGCCGACGACGTGGCGTTCGACAGCGAGGGCAACAAGGTGCGCAAAGACTTGATCCGCAAGAAGGTAATGCGCAACCATCTGGGCGGTCTCAACGCCGCGGCGCATTATCATGCCCGGACGGTGGACGTGTCGTTCGGCGGGTCGTACAGTTATTATTCGTGCCCGCATTGGGGCGAGTTGGAGTGGATCGACGGCGGCGTGGAGTTCGACCGCAATGCCGCCTGGTATTATAACGACGTCAACAAGCACGATTTCAACATCTTCGGACGTGCCAACTGGACGGTGGCCGAGGGGTTGAACCTCTTCGCCGACTTGCAGTACCGCTATGTGAGCTACGAGGCCTGGGGCGTCAACGACAACTACGTCTCCTCGACGGTCGGCATGCAGCCCATCGACGTGGACAAGCGCTACCACTTCTTCAACCCGCATGCCGGTCTGACCTACAGCTTCGCCGAGCACCACACCCTTTTCGCGTCGTTCGCCATCGCGCAGAAGGAACCCACGCGCGGCGACTTCACGGATCGCTACATGTATGCCGACGACGACAGCTATCCGTCCTCGGAGAAGATGTTCGACTACGAGATCGGCTACCGCTTCGAGCTGCCGGCCGTGACTGTCGGGGTCAACCTCTATTACATGTACTACAAGAACCAGCTGGTCAAGACCGGCCGCATCAACGACAACTACGACGCACTGAACATCAACGTGCCCAAGAGCTACCGCCGCGGCATCGAGCTTTCGGCCGCCTGGCGCGCGCTGCCCTGGTTCACGGTCGGCGCCAACGCCACTTTCTCGCAGAACCGCATCAAGAACTATGTGGACAAGGTGGTGGACTATGCTGTCGAGGGCAACGTCACGGACGACGGCTACGGCTATTACACCCGGGAAATGGGCACCACGCGCATCTCCTATTCGCCCGAGACCATGGGGGCGCTGTTCCTCGATTTCCACATCCGGGGTTTCGAGGCCCTGCTCCACACGCAGTATGTCGGCGAGCAGTATTTTACCAACTTCGCCAATCCCGACATGCGGTTGGACAGCTATTGCGTGACCAACCTCAATCTGGGCTACACGCTCCGCACCCGCGCGGCTCGCAGCGTGCGTTTCGGCGTGGCGATCTACAACTTGTTCGACGCCCGCTACGAAAGCAACGGCTACGGTTGGTCGGAGGCTTACGAGGGCGTGCGCACCGACCATGCGTTCTACTTCCCGCAGGCGCCGCTCCATGTGCTGGCCAACGTGACGGTCAAATTCTGAATGGGACACTGAAAGCAGGAAGCGGTTGATATCCGCACAGCTTTCTGCTTTCGATTTTTACCTTGTCGAGGTGGACATAAAATTGTTTTTGCAAATCGTGGGCGTCGTGCTCGGACTGCTCTACCTTTGGTTGGAGTACCGTGCCGATATCCGCTTGTGGATCGTGGGACTCGTCATGCCCGTGGTGCATGGTGCGCTCTATTACAAGGCGGGGCTTTATGCCGATTTTTCCATGCAGGTCTATTATGTCTTGGCCGGCTTGTACGGCTGGGCCGTATGGCATAACGCTCCCCGCAAAGGGGCTTCGGCCGGCGCCATCGCCCATACGCCTTGGAAATGGCTCCCGGCGCTCGTCGTGGGCTATGCCGTGCTGCATGCCGCGATCTATGGGCTGCTCGTGCATTTTACCGACAGTGCGGTGCCGTTCTGGGACAGCCTGACCACGGCCCTCTGCATCGTGGCCTATTGGATGCTTTCGCGCAAGTGGGTCGAGCAGTGGCTCGTCTGGCTGGCGGTCGATGCGGTGTCGGCGGGGCTGTATGTCTGCAAGGGGATTCCGCTCACGGCCGGTCTCTATGTGCTCTACTCGGTGTTGGCTATGGCCGGTTATTTGCGCTGGCGGCGGCAGGCCGCAAGATGAGCGGAGCGGGGCGCCCAATAAAGGGCGCCCCGCTTGTCATTCGGGCAGTCCGTGTTGTTCGACGTATGCCAAGATTTCTTCGCGCAGTGCCTTGGGCGTGACGTTCCGCCGCAGCACCAGCAGATAGGAGTTGCGGATCTGTTCGCGCAGGAACGAGTCGGGCAGGTCGCCGTCGGTGCGGATGCCGTTCCAGTGTTGTTTGTTGAAGTGGTGCGCCGTGCCGATTTCGGCGTAGCGTTCGCGCAGGCGCAGCGCCTCGTCGGGGGCGCATTTCACGGCGAAGTGCGCAAATTCGGCCATGTCGGCGCAGGCATACATCTTGCCCCCGATCTTGTAGACGAGCGTCGTTTCGTCGAACGGGGTGCTCTCCTCCGTGAGCGGCAGCGAGAGACAATAATCGCGGAATTCCAATACGTCCATAGGACAAAGATAGCGATTTTCGATCCGCAATCTACGCTTTTTTCGCAAGATCGTCGTTTTTCGGAGCCGGGGGATCGTTTATGATCGGGCATTCCGGTTTTTTGGCACATGGATTGCGGAACGGCAGGAAAGTAAAACCAAAATCGAGGTAAACAATGAAAAAAATTCTCCTCTGCCTTCCCTTGCTTGCTGTGATGGCCGCAGGACTGATGGGTTGCTCGCAACGCCGCCAATGGAACCACGAAGAACGCAAAGCCATGCGCGAAGCGCTGCGCGACTACCGCCAAATGGCCTATCTGGATGACCTGACCGACGACGAATACGTGGTCTTTACCGACGGTGTGGCCACCGATCTGGAAGCCGATTATCCCGTTTACACCACCTTCATCCAGATGCCCGGCGTCAACGACACGGTGGACATGGTGGTCGTGACGGCCATCGTCGACGAACTCAACGCCGATGCCCGCAACATGCGTCATATCTATCCCTATCCCTACCTGGTGGCGCAGGGTGTGCTGCCGGCCGGGCTGGATCACGAGCAGCAGCGCCAGTTCTACAACTGCTTCGCCTACAAGGTCAACGGGGCCTATCAGACCATGACGCAGTTCTTCAACGCCGTGCTGGCCGACACGACCGACCATTCGCGCATCCGCCGCATGGAGAGCGAGTGCGCCAACGATCTGTTCAGCTGGACGGTAACGGAGGTCGACGTGATCGAGACCGTCGAGTAGCGTCCTGCCATTTTGCTAAAGAACCGCGCGGGCGGGGCTTCCACGATCGGAAGTCCCGCCCGAAGCATAGATGACGGTGCTCGATGAATGCCTCGGGCATTCGTTTTATTCGTTCTTTTTCAGAAAGTCCGCGCCCACAACGATGCGTATCGCCTTGTGCAGCACCGAGAACTCCAGCGGCGTTTCGCCCAGCAGTTCGCCGTCGGCTTCGACCGACACCTCGGGCGACGATTCGATCCGTATGCGGCTGCCGCGCTGCTGGAGCACATGGCGGATGCGGTAGATGCCGCCGTTGAACAGGTAGTGGAACCGGAAGAGGATGTGCCAGAAGTGGATCGGGCGGATGAGCGACACGTCCAGCATGCCGTCGTCGGCCACCGCGTCGGGCAGCTGCTGCATGCCGCCGCCGTTGTATTTGCAGATGCCGATCGCCGCCGAGAGCAGCAGGTCGTTGTAGACCAGCCGGTCGTCGACCCACACCTTCGTCCCCGTCGACTTATAGCTGAAGTATGACCGCACCAGACACCACGTATAGCGCCAGCGGCTCTTGTGGCCCTTTTTCTTCATGTGGGAGTGCTTGCGGATCACTTGCGCATCGAACCCCGCACCGGCCACGTTGGCTATGTAGCGGTGCTGGCGGTAGTGGGATTCTTCATACGACACCACGCCCACGTCCTGGAGGAACGAGTGCCCCGCGGCGATCGCCGCTATGGCGTCCTGGTAGCGGTTCGAAATGCCGAACGTGCGCACCCAGTCGTTGCCCGTGCCTACGGCCACCACGGCCAGCAGCACCTGGTCGGGGCGCACTTCCTGCTGGATGAAGAGTCCGTTGACCGCTTCGTGCAGCGTGCCGTCGCCGCCCACGACGATGATGTGGCGGTAGCCTTCGCGTACGGCCGAGACGGTCAGTTCCGTGGCATGGAACTTATGTTCGGTAAATACCGGTTCGTAGCGGATGTGCGCGTCGCGCAAGTGTTTGGATATTTGCGGGAAATCATCCAGTCCGCGCCCGCCGCCCGCCACCGGATTGACGATCACGAACCACTTCGTTCGGGTTTGTTCCACGGGAGCTTATTTTCGGGGTATGTTGCCCAGCGTGCGCACCAGGAAGTCGTAGAATTTCGCCACCGAGGCGATCTCGACCTTCTCGTCCGGCGAGTGGGGGTAGCAGATCGTCGGGCCGAAGGAGATCATGTCCAGCCCCGGGTAGTTGCTGCCTATGATCCCGCACTCCAGACCTGCATGGATCGCTGTCACGGACGGCTCCGTGCCGTAGAGTTGTTCGTAGGAGGCCGTCATCGCCTTGAGGATCGGCGAGTGCATGTCAGGATTCCAGCCGTCGTAGCTGCCCGTCAGCTCGGTCGTGGCGCCTGCCAGTGCGAAGACCGCCGCGATCGCTTCGCCCAAGGCTTCCTTTTCGCTGCGGACAGAGCTGCGCAGCAGGCATTGCAGCTTGATCGTCCGGCCGGCCGACACCACGCGGGCCAGGTTGGTCGACGTCTGCACCAGACCGGGCATGGCCGTCGACATGCGCACCACACCGTCGGGACAGCCGACTATGGCCCGGGTCAGCTTCGCCGCCACGTCGGCCGGGATGATCGCTGCCGGTGCTGCGCAGGCTTCCGCGCGGATCGATATCGAGTCCTCGATGCCGGCGTATTCTGCGATCATGGTTTTTTCATAGGCTTCTACCGCTTCGGCGAACGCGGTGCGGTTTGCCTTGGGAATCACGACGACCGCCTCGGCTTCGCGCGGAATGGCGTTGCGCAGTCCGCCGCCGTCGACCGAGGCCAGCAGCAGCCCCAGCTCCTCCGCCCGGGCGTTCAGCAGCCGGAACAGCAGCTTGTTCGCGTTGGCGCGCTGGGCTACGATCTGGATGCCCGAGTGTCCGCCCTTGAGACCTTTGACCGTCAGGCGCATCGCTTCGTAGTCGCCGGCCGGCAGCGCCGCCGGAGCGTAGTCGAATACGATGTTGGCGTCCAGACCTCCGGCGCATCCTACGTAAAGTTCGCCTTCGGTCTCCGAGTCGAGGTTCAGCAGGATGTCGCCTTGCAGAAGCCCCGCCTTCAGACCGAAAGCGCCGTCCATGCCGGTCTCCTCGGTCGCCGTGAAAAGCGCTTCCAGAGGGCCGTGCACCAGCGTGTCGTCCTCCAGAACGGCCAGAATCGCCGCGGCGCCGATGCCGTTGTCGGCACCCAGGGTCGTGCCGTCGGCTGTGACCCATCCGCCGTCGACGTAGGCGTCGATCGGATCGGTCGTGAAGTCGAACTGCTTGTCGTTGTTCTTCTGCGGCACCATGTCCAGATGGGCTTGCAGAATCACGCCCTTGCGGTCTTCCATGCCGGCCGATGCTGGTTTGCGCACATAGATGTTGTGCGCCTCGTCCTCCTTGCACTCCAGGCCCAGCGAGCGGGCGAAGCCGAGGACATATTCGCGGATTTTCTCCTCGTGTCCCGAGGGGCGCGGGATGCGTACGATTTCGGCGAAGTGTTTCCACACCAGCGAGGGTTTCAAAGCGGATAAGTTTCTTTCCATGACGGTATCGGGTTTTTTGTTGTTTCGATAAGAGGTGTTTTTTCCGGCAGATATTCATGGCGCGGCGGACGTTTCTTTCACGTTTCGTGTCGTTCCGTTGTGTTTTTGTCGAACGCTTCGACGATGTGCTTGACCAGCTCGTGACGCACGATGTCGCGTTTGTCGAACTCCACGATGCCGATGCCTTTGACCGGACGCAGAATCTCCATCGCCCGCACCAGACCGCTGTCGCTCTTGCGCGGCAGGTCGATCTGCGTCACGTCGCCCGTGACGATGAACCGGGCGTTGGCGCCCATGCGCGTGAGAAACATCTTGATCTGCGGGAGGGTGGTGTTCTGCGCTTCGTCGAGGATCACGAACGCGTTGTCCAGCGTCCGCCCGCGCATGTAGGCCAGCGGGGCGATCTGCACGGCGCCCTCCTCCATCAACTTCGTCAGCCGGGCGGGCGGGATCATGTCGTTGAGCGCGTCGTAGAGCGGCTGGAGGTAGGGATCGAGCTTTTCCTTCATGTCGCCGGGCAGAAAACCCAGTTTCTCTCCCGCCTCGACGGCCGGGCGCGTGAGGATGATGCGCCGCACATGGCGTTCTTTCAATGCCCTCACGGCTAAAGCGATAGCCGTGTAGGTCTTGCCCGAGCCGGCCGGTCCCACGGCGAAAAGCAGGTCGTTGCGGTCGTAGAGTTCGACCATCCGCTGCTGGTTGACCGTCCGGGCGCGTACGATGTGGCCGTTGTTGCCGTAGACCAGCACGTCGCGGTCGAGGGGTTGCTCCTGGGGCATCCCAGCGGCGAAGCATTGGTCTACGACCTGCGACGAGACATGCCCGTATTTGGCATAGTATGCCGCGAACGCTTCGAAGCGCTTGCGGAACTGCGCCGTTTCGTTCTCGGCGCCGAGCACTTTGAGCGTCGAGCCGCGGGCGATGAGTTTCAGCGAGGGATGCAGCGCTTTGATCCGGTCGAGGTAGACGTTCTGCGGGCCGTACAGCTCGCGCGGATCGACTCCTTCGACCGCTATCTCCTTTCCGACTTGTTCGGTCATAGGCTAAAACAGATAGCCCACGCTCAGGGCCACGTTGTAGGTGCGCAGCTTGTCCATGCGGCTGCCGTCGGGCAGCACCACGTCTTTTTTGCCCTTGAACTGGCCGTTGTAGCGCAGGTCGATCAGCAGATGTTTGAACAGCGTGACTCCGGCGCCCACGGAATAGGACATCGTAGGACGCACGCGGCCGAAGTCGATTTTGTCGCCGCCCGACTTGCGCTTGCAGTCGTTCATTACCGTGAAGACCGGGCCGGCGTAGATGCGCACGATGCGGATCGGGCGGAAAGCCGCCAGCACGGGTACATCGATCGAGTTCGACTTGAGGTTGAGTTCGTCGCCCGCCTGGGTGCGGATGCGCAGGCCTTGACGCACGTAGAGGATCTGCGGGTCGATCGAGAACCACCCGATTTTCAGCGAGGTGACCAGACCGGCCTGCCAGCCGAGCTTGTTTTTGATCTCGGTGCGATCCATGTTGGTGGAGTAGTCGGGCACGTTGATACCGCCCATCACGCCCCATTCGACTTTGACCGGCTGAGCCGCGGCTGCGGCTGCGGCCGAAACGAAGATGATCGTAAAAAGAAGTTTGCGAAGCATTCGGTTTATAAATTATGAATGATGTTTCTCCAGTTTGAATGCCGCCCACAGCATGTAGCCGATGCACGCCGCCACGAAGAGCATGCCTGCGTGCGGGTTGCCCGACCACCGGATGACGGCTCCGCAGACCGGCCCCGAGAGCGCACCTGCGGCGATGGCCATGATCATGAGTCCTGCCACGCCGTTGGCATGCGCCGGCTCGGCTTTGGTCGCCACGGCATAGAACGTGGCGAAGACGCACGACATGGCGAAGCCCAGCAGCCCGACGGCGGCATAGATGGCCGTTTCGTTGCGCACGAAAAGCAGCAGGCCGGCCAGCGCCAGCGCTGCGGCCATGTTCCAGCGCAGGTAGCGTATGTCGGAGTAGCGCACCAGCACCCAGGCCCCGACCAGCGTGCCGACGATGCGGCAGGCGTAGAACCCTGTGGTGGTAAGTATCGACGAGGGGTTGTCGATCAACCGCACCGACAGAAAGCCTATGCCTACGTCGGCCGCGATGAAGCAAGCCACGCCCAGGGTGGCGAGCAGCACGATGCGGTTGCGCAGCAGGCTGAAGCATTCCGAAAGTCCGATCGTGCGTCCGGCCTCTTGCGGTTCGGGCACTGCGGTCAGTTGCAGCCATACGCCCCCGACCACGGTCAGCGCGGCATAGATCGGCAGCAGCAGGCGCCACGAACCCGTGGCGGCGATGAGTCCCGTGACGATGGGCGCGAGCAGCAGCAGCGAGGTGTTGCGGAAAATCTGCCCCACGGTCAGGTAGCTGGTCATGCGCTCGCCCGGCACGATGGTAGCCAGCAGGGGGTTGACCGCCACCTGCACGATGGTATTGCCGATGCCCAACAATCCGAAGCCGGCGAAATACCACCCCAAGGCACACCCCTCGCCTGCGGCGAACGGCACCAGCAGCCCGACGCATGTGAATCCGTACCCCAGCAGGGCGGTGGCCTTGCGGCCGATGCGGTTCATCAGCGCGGCGACGGGCGTCGACAGCACCAAGAACCACAGAAAGACCATCGTGGGCAGGAAGCTGACGGCCTCCTGCCGCTCGGCCGGGAAATCTGCCGCGATGCGGCCTGTGATCGGGGCTGCGATGTCGCAGAACCCCATGATGAAAAACCCCGCCAGGACGGGGGCCAACAAACGTGTGTCTACTTTCTTGAGTTGCATTTTCACAAAGATACATTTTTTTTGCAAAACGACATCCGGCAGACCGAAAATTAAAAGTACTTGTTCGCAAAAACGCCCCGAAGAACTGATGCGGCTGACGATTTCCGGATTGTCTGCGACTCTCGAAATGCTCTGCGACCGATCGACCGATCGACCGATCGACCGACCATTCCACAATCCGATCGACCGATCGTCCGACCGGGGCCTGCAATCCGTTTAGACCGGTTGTCTGCCCGTCCGGTTATCCGTTCGTTCGTCCATCCCATCGTCCTGCCGTCCTGCCGTCCGTCTGTTTGCTTGTTCGTCTGTCTGTTGTTGCTTGTTCGTTCGTTTGGGTGCTTCGACCAAAAATCCGGCCGCAACGTTCGTTTTCGAAGTTTCGGGGTGAGTTTTTCGTTTCTTGCGTGCGGTGGTTTGCGCAATTATAGTTATCTTTACCCAACTATTCTGCGAGCCGGTTCCGGTTCGTAAAAGGCGAACAGGTTATTTTATGTTTCTTTTGCTCTCCTTTCCTTCGATCACTTTGCCGCTGGAGGATCCCATCCTCAAGTTCATGCTCATCATGGCCATCGTGCTGGGCGCGCCGCTCGTGTTGAACAGGCTCAAGATTCCTTATCTGTTGGGACTCATCATCGCCGGTGCCGTCATCGGCCCCAACGGGCTGAACCTCGTCCTGCGCGACAGCAGCATCATCCTTTCCGGCACGGCAGGTCTCTTGTATATCATGTTCCTCTCGGGGTTGGAGATGGACATGAACGACTTCCGGCGCAACGGGTGGCGCAGCCTCGTTTTCGGACTCTATACCTTTTCCGTGCCGATGGCGTTCGGCATCGTCGCAGGGCATTATATTTTGGGGTACCCGATCTATTCGTCCATCTTGTTGGCCGGGTTGTTCGCGTCGCAGACTTTGATCGCCTATCCTATCGTCAGCCGCTTGGGCATCACGCGCGACCAGGCCGTGACGATCGCTGTCGGCGGTACGATCATTACCGACATCTTGGCCTTGATGGTGTTGACGGTCGTCGTCGGACTCGCCACCGGCCAGGCCGACCAGGCGTTCTGGTATCGGTTCGGCTTTTCGGTCGTCGCTTGCGTGGCGGTCATTCTGGTGTGCTTCCCGTTGTTGGGCCGTTGGTTCTTCAAGCGGTGCAGCGATAGCGTTTCGCAGTATGTCTTCGTGTTGGTCATGGTCTTCCTGGGGGCTTATCTGGCCCAGGTCGCCGGTCTGGAACCCATCATCGGGGCCTTTCTGGCGGGTCTGGCCATGAACCGCCTCATCCCCGGCACTTCGCCCTTGATGAACCGCATCGAGTTCGTCGGCAACGCCATCTTCATCCCCTTCTTCTTGATCGGCGTGGGCATGTTGATCGACTACCGCGCATTTTTCCAGAGTTGGGAGAGTCTGAAGGTCAGCGTCGTGATGATCGTCATGGTCACGGCTGCCAAATATGTCGCCGCCTGCCTCACGCAGAAGACTTTCCGTCTCTCCCGCGACCAGCGCACGCTGTTGTTCGGACTCAGCAGCGCCCATGTAGCCGCTACGCTGGCCGCTGTGATGGTGGGTTACAACGTCGTGCTGGGTTATACGCCCGAGGGCGAGCCGATCCGGCTGCTCAACGAAGCGGTGCTCAACGGCACGATCCTCATGATCCTGGCTACCTGCACCATTTCGACTTTCGCGTCGCAGCACGGCGCCCACAACATCGCCCTCAAGGGGGCACAGGGAGCCTCCGGGCGCGGTGCGGGCGAGCATGTGCTGATCCCGGTTTCGCGCAAGGAGGGGATCGGCGAGCTGGTGGGGCTGAGCATCGCCCTGACCAAGCAGAAGTACCGCAGCCTCTATGCGTTGAACGTCATCGACAACCGCACCGACGATCCCGAGATGAAGAAGCGCTCCGAGGCGCTGCTCGACACGGCCGCCGTGGCCGCCGCTGCCGCAGACATACACATGCACCGCCTGCTGCGCTACGATGTGAACATTGTCAATGCCATCGTCAGTGCCGTGCGCGAACGCAACATTACCGATCTGGTACTGGGCATGCACGAGACCGGCGCCGGTGCCGGCGCCGGCATCCCGATGCCCGGCGTGTTCGGCGGCGCTGCCCCGTCGGCTTTGGGCAAAACCTTGTCCGCCGTGCTGGGGCAGTGCAACGTGACGACCTTCATCTATCGCCCGGCCCAGCCGTTTCCCACCATCCGGCGCCACATCGTCGTGGTGCCGCGCCGCGCCGAACTCGAAGCCGGCTTCCAGGCCTGGCTGCTGCGCATCCGCCATCTGGCCCACGACACGGGCGCGCAGTTGATCTTCTTCGCTCCGGCCCAGACGCTCGATCATCTGCGCGGACGCCGGCACAAGGACATCGCCCAATATGTCGTCCGGGAGCAGAGTTGGGACAATCCGGCCGAGCTGCTTCCCGAGCTGCGTCACGACGATTGTCTGTGGGTGGTCATGAGCCGCCGCGACCGCCTTTCCTACCAGGCGGGCATGGGCCGCATGCCGGCCTACCTCGACGAATCGCTCGCCGCAAACAGTTTCGTGCTGGTCTATCCGGTGCAGGCCGGCAATGCCGAGCAGCAGGGTATATTCAACATGAATATGGGATAGGAAGAAATAAATATCCGGCCGGCAATCTTCGGATGCAGACCGGAAAAACGATTTAAATCGATATTTAAAACGTTTTAATCCCGCGATTTTCCCTTTTCGGTTTTTACCTTTCGCCGAATAAGCGTATCTTTGCGCTTTGAATCGCAAAAAAGCAAGGATACCATGAGCCTCGTAGCAATCGTCGGGCGCCCCAACGTGGGCAAAAGCACCCTTTTCAACCGCTTGGTCGGCCAGCGCAAGGCCATCGTCGACTCTACGGCCGGCACCACGCGCGACCGCCACTACGGCAAGACCGATTGGAACGGCAAGGAGTTTTCGGTCATCGACACGGGCGGCTACACGGTCAATTCGGACGATATTTTCGAAGACGAAATCCGCCGGCAGGTGCTGCTGGCCATCGACGAGGCCGATGTCATCCTCTTCCTGGTCGAGGTTTCGACCGGGGTTACCGACCTCGACGCCTTGATGGCCGATCTGCTGCGCCGCACCTCCAAGAAGGTCATCTTAGTCTGCAACAAGGTCGACAACAACGATCAGATCTACTCCTCGCACGAGTTCTACTCGCTGGGGCTGGGCGATCCGTTCTGCATCAGCTCCATGTCGGGCAGCGGCACGGGCGATCTGATGGATGCGATCCTCGAAGCGCTGCCCGCCGATCCCACCTCCGAGCACGACGACGACCTGCCCCGCATTACCATCGTGGGGCGCCCCAACGTGGGCAAGTCGTCGCTGACCAATGCCTTGTTGGGCGAGGAGCGCAACATCGTGACTTCGATCGCCGGCACGACGCGCGACTCGATCCACACGCGTTACAACAAGTTCGGCATGGACTTCTATCTGGTCGACACGGCCGGCATGCGCAAGAAGGGCAAGACGATGGAAGACCTCGAATTCTATTCGGTCATGCGGTCGATCCGCGCCATCGAGAGTTCCGACGTCTGCATCCTGATGCTCGACGCCCAGCAGGGACTGGAGTCGCAAGACCTCAATATCCACAACCTGATCGTCCGCAACCGCAAGGGATGCGTCATCGTAGTGAACAAGTGGGACTTGATCGAGAAATCCAGCAACACCATGAAGGAGTGGACGGAGTTCCTGCGCAAGAAGCTCGCGCCGTTCAACGACATTCCGATCATCTTCACGTCGGTAATCAACAAACAGCGCATTTTGGATGTCTTGCAGACGGCTATGCGGGTGTTCCAGTCGCGCAAGCGGCGCATCGCCACCTCGGAGCTGAACGAGTTCTTCCTGCCGCTGATCGAGAATTACCCGCCCCCGGCGACCAAAGGCAAGTACATCAAGATCAAGTATGTGACCCAGCTGCCGACTCCTACGCCGCAGTTCGCGTTCTTCGTCAACCTGCCGCAGTACATCAAGGAGCCGTACCGCCGTTTCTTGGAGAACAACCTGCGCGAGCGTTGGGATTTCTCCGGCGTGCCGATGCAGATCTATTTCCGGCAGAAGTAACGGTGCGGCGCCGGGCGTTCGGGGAAAAGGTCTTTTCCCGAAATTCTCCCGGCCTGAAACAGCCGCTTTCTGGATAAAATTCGCCCCGACAGTAGATGCTGCCGGGGCGAGACATTTCGTATCTGAGGAAATTCCTCCTTTTCTGAAGAAATCCCTCTCTAATATGTGCTGAATTTGTAGACCGTTTTCTGGCAGTAGAGTTCGCCCGGGTGCAGCAGCGGCGAGGGGAACTCGGGGCGGTTGACCGCATCGGGGAAGTTCTGGCACTCGATCGCCACGCCGGCATGGTCGGCGTAGCGGCCGCCCGATTTGGTTTCGGGGCATCCGCCCGAGAGCCAGTTGCCCGTGTAGATCATCACGCTGGGCTGCGAGGTCAGCACTTCGACCTGCCGGCCCGAGCGCGGGTCGCGCAGACAGCCGACTTCGCCCAGGATGCCGGCCTGCCAGCCGTCGAGGGCGAACGGGTGGTCGTAGCCCCGGAAGTCGCGGATATGGTTGAACTCCGAGCCGATGCCGTCGCGCAGGGGGCGGAATTGCCTGAAATCCTGCGGTGTGCCGGCCACGTCGAGCATGCGTCCCGTGGGGATCTGCCGTTCGTTCATCTCCGGTACGCGGCTGCTGTTGAGCCGCAGTTCGTGATCCAGCACCGAGCCGGAGGCTTCGCCCGAGAGGTTGAAGTAGACGTGGTTGGTCAGGTTTACCGGCGTCGTGCGGTCGGTGCGTGCCAGGTAGGTGATCTCCAGCGCATTGTCGTCGTCGAAGTCGAAGATCGCCTGCACGTGCAGTTCGCCCGGATAGCCCTGGTCGCCGTCGTCCGAGAGCAAATCCATCACGATGCGGTTGGTCTCCGCGCTGCTTTCCCATACGCGGTCGGCGAAGCCTTGCGTGCCGCCATGCAGGTGGTTGCCGTTGTTGTTGCGTTCGAGCCGGTATTCCTGTCCGTCGACCGTCATGCAGCCGTCGGCTATGCGGTTGGCAACGCGGCCCACGCTCTTGCCGCAGGCGGCGCTGTCGCGGAAGTAGCATTCGGGGCGTTTGTAACCCAGCGCCACGTCGGCCATGCGCCCTTCGCGGTCGGGCATCGTCACGGCCACGACGGTTGCGCCGTAGTTGGTCAGTTTTACTTCGGCGCCCTGTGCGTTGCGCAGGGTGTAGAGGACGATGGCCTCGCCCTCGGGCGTCATGCCCCACAAATCCTGCTCGATCTCGATCATGCCTCCGCCGGTTGCAGCGTTTCCAATATCCGGTCGATGCGGCGCAGGCACTCCTCCTTGCCGATGAACGCCGTCACGTCGTACATGCCGGGGCCTTTGCCGGCACCCACGAGCGCCAGGCGCAGCGTGTTCATGACCTGGCCCATGCCGTAGCCTTTCTCTTCGATCCAAGCATGGACGATGCGCTCGGTGTTCTCCAGCGAAAAGTCGTCGATCGAGGCCAGCACGCCGCGCAGCTCGCGGAGGATGGCCGGGTTGTCGCCTTTCCAATATTTGCGGGTCTGCTTCTCCTCATACTGGGTCGGCGCTACGAAGAAGAACGAGGTCAAATCCCATAAGTCGGTCGTGAGCGTGGCGCGCTCTTTCATGATACCCGCCGCACGGCCTGCCAGGGCGTCCGGCACTTCGATGCCGTGTTCGCACAGGATCGGCTGGTAGAGCGCGGCCAGCTCGGCGTCGCTCTTGCGGTGCATGTATTGGGCGTTGAACCATTTGGCCTTGTCGGGCTGGAAGCGGGCGCCCGATTTCGAGACGCGCTCCAGCGAGAAGCTGCCGATGAGTTCCTCCATCGAGAACAGCTCCTGCTCCGTGCCGGGGTTCCAGCCCAGGAGGGCCAGCATGTTGATGAACGCCTCGGGGAGGTAGCCGTCCTCGCGGTAGCCGCGCGACGTCTCGCCCGTGGCGGGCGACTTCCAGAAGAGCGGGAAGACCGGAAAGCCCATCTTGTCGCCGTCGCGCTTCGAGAGCTTGCCGCCGCCCGTGGGTTTGAGCAGCAGCGGCAGGTGGGCGAAGGCGGGCTGCGTGCCGCTCCAGCCGAACGCCTTGTAGAGCAGGTAGTGGAGCGGCAGCGAGGGGAGCCACTCCTCGCCGCGGATGACGTGCGAGACCTCCATCAGGTGGTCGTCGACGATGTTGGCCAGGTGGTAGGTCGGCAGGGCGTCGGCCGACTTGTAGAGCACCTTGTCGTCGAGCGTCGAGGTGTTGACTTCCACGTGGCCGCGGATCAGGTCGTCCATCTTTACCACTTCGTCTACGGGCATCTTGAAGCGGATGACCCACTGGTCGCCGCGGTCGATGCGCGCCTTGACCTCCTCGGCGGGCAGCGCCAGCGAGGTGGCCAATTTTTCGCGCACCCGATGGTCGTAGGCGAAGGCTTCGCCGCGGGCTTCGGCCTCCTTGCGCAGGGCGTCGAGTTCTTCGGCCGAATCGAACGCATAGTAGGCCCAGCCCGTCTCGACGAGCTGGAGGGCATATTTCAGATAGATTTCGCGCCGCTCGCTCTGGCGGTAGGGAGCGTGGGGGCCGCCGACACCGACGCCCTCGTCGATCTCGATGCCGCACCACTTGAGCGATTCCATGATGTAGTCTTCGGCGCCCGGCACGAAGCGCTGCGAATCGGTATCCTCGATGCGCAGGATCATCGTGCCCCCGTGCTGGCGGGCGAAGAGGTAGTTGTAAAGCGCCGTGCGTACGCCGCCGATGTGCAGCGGCCCCGTGGGGCTGGGGGCGAAACGGACTCTGACAGGTCTTTCCATCGTTTTTTTCGTTAGTATATTTTCATCGGGCCGCAGCCCGCGGAGCGTGAGTACCAGAGTTGCGAGTCTCCGCATCCGGGGAGTGCGGCTCGCCCGGCTCTGCCGGAAGTTCGATAGTAAAAAAGCGTCTGTTATTTTATCCGGTATTCGATCCGCATGGTAATGCGGGCCTTCTTGTTGCGCGACGAGGTGTTGAACGAACCGCCGGCCGAAAACTCCTCGTTGGAATTGGCGCCCGTAATCTGGAAAACGCCCATGCGGGCCGAAGCCACGCGGCCGATCTTCGTGCCGGCGTTGGCGGCGATCTTCTCGGCGCGCGTGCGCGCGTCGGCCGATGCGGTTTCGATGAGACCCATCTTCACGTCGTCGAGCTTCGTGTAGTAGTAGTCGGGGGCATAGGCCTCGATCGAGACGCCCTGGGCGATGAGCGACGAAATTTCGCGCGAGATGGTCTCGACCTTCTCCACCTCCTTGGACTCGACGGTAAAGCGCTGGCGCAGCTGGTAGCCCGAGAAGCGCTGCCCGGCCCACTTGCCGTCCTGGTAGACGGTGGCGTACTGCTTATCGACGTTCACGAACTCGAAGACCACGGCGTCGTCGGCCAGACCTTTCGAGGTCAGATACTGCTTGACCTTGGCCTTGCTTGCCTCGATCTGGGCATAACCTGCGGCCACGTTGGGCGCCTCGGCCGTCAGCGTGCCCGTCCAGACGATCAGGTCGGAGGTAAACTCCGTCTCGCCGAGACCCGTCACGACGATGGTGTCCTGCGAACGGTATTTGTAGGTGTAGGAACGACCCAGAACAAAAGCGCAGACGATGGCTGCGGCAGCGATGATGATGTACTTTTTCATGGTACGATATTTTTTAAGTTTCTGAAATCCGATGTCGTGTCGCGGCCATGCCGCTGCCCCGCGCAAATCGATCTTTATACGTTGAACAGGAAGCGCATGATGTCGCCGTCCTGGACGATGTATTCCTTGCCCTCGATGCCGATCTTGCCCGCGTCGCGGCAGGCCTTTTCCGAACCCAAGGCCACGTAGTCCGCATATTTGATGACTTCGGCCCGGATGAAGCCCCGTTCGAAGTCGGTGTGGATGATGCCGGCCGTCTGGGGGGCTTTCATCCCGCGCGAGTAAGTCCAGGCGCGGGTTTCGTCGGCCCCCGTGGTAAAGAACGTTTCGAGATCGAGCAATTTATAGGCCGATTTGATCAGACGCGCCACGCCCGACTCTTTCAACCCGAGGTCTTCGAGGAAAAGCTGCCGCTCCTCGTAGCTCTCCAGCTCGGCGATGTCGGCCTCGGTGGCCGCCGCGATGATGAGCATTTCGGCTTTCTCGTCGGCGATGGCCGCCCGCACGGCTTCGGTATGGGCGTTGCCCGTCGCGGCGCTCTTTTCGTCGACGTTGCAGACGTAGAGCACCGGTTTGTCGGTCAGCAGGTTGAGGTCGGCGACCAGCTTGCGGTCTTCCTTCTCCAGCTCCACGGTGCGGGCCGAACGTCCTTGTTCGAGCACCGCCTTGTATTGCAGCAGCAGCTCGACCTGTCGCTTGGCATTCTTGTCGCCGCCCGAGGTGGCCTGCTTCTGCGTCTTGGCCAGGCGCCCCTCGACGGTCTCCAGGTCTTTGAGCTGCAACTCGGTGTCGATGATCCCCTTGTCGCGCACGGGGTCGATCGAACCGTCGACGTGGGTGATGTTGCCGTTGTCGAAGCAGCGCAGCACGTGGATGATGGCGTGGGTGTTGCGGATGTTGCCCAGGAACTTGTTGCCCAGCCCCTCGCCCTTGGAAGCGCCCTTTACCAGACCGGCGATGTCCACGATCTCGATGGTCGTCGGGACGACCCGCTTGGGGTTGTCGATTTCGGCCAGCTTGACGAGCCGCTCGTCGGGTACCGTGATGACGCCCACGTTGGGTTCGATGGTGCAGAACGGGAAGTTGGCCGCTTGGGCCTTGGCGTTGGACAAGCAGTTGAAAAGGGTCGATTTACCGACGTTGGGCAATCCTACGATGCCGCATTGAAGTGCCATATGATAGTTGTTTTCGTTTCGACGGGCAAATATACGAAAAGTCGGGAGCAGAAGCAAGCAGTAGCTTGATTATGCTGCGACGAAGTATCTAATTTATAGACGAAGTATCTAATATGAAAGGGCCGACGCAGCACAGGATTCGGGTTGTGCTGCAATAAGGTTCGGGTTGCAATATCATTACTCCCAAAATGCCGTCGGTCGGGTGTCGGGATGTCGGGTCAGTGCCACAGCGGCGTGTTGCGTAGAATCCACCAGCCGATGACCGCTGCCAGATAGACGCGCACTGTGACGGGATGCTGTATGTATTTCAGCACGCTTTTTTCGCCGGGCGGGCGCAGCGTTGTGAAAGCTACCAGCGCCAGATAGGGCAGCGAGACGACCAGAAACGGGTTGCAGGCCATCGCTTCGGCCCATGCTCCGTGCAGCACGGCATGCAGTGCCCGTTGGGAGCCGCATGCCGGACAGTCCAGCCCCGTGAGAAGCCGGAACGGGCATTTGGGCGCCCAGACCGCCGAGGCCGGGTCGATAAAATAATAGACCGCAGCCAGGGCCGGCAGTGCTGCTGCCAGTGCAGCGGCGATCAGGATTTTCCGGGTCAAGCGAGTTCGCCGCACATGGCCGCCAGACCGATTATGGCGACAACTACGATGATGTAGATGACGAATATGGCAACGGCCGTGCCGGCACTGATCCAGCTCCATTTGCGGGCGTCGCGGGCTGCCTGATTGGCCGCGTCGAAGTTGCCGGCGGCCCAGTAGGTGTCGACCTGGGTAGCTTTGACGATGGCTACGATGCCGAAAGGCAGGCAGCAAAATACGGTGGAGAGGATCGCCCAGATCAGACCGTTGTCGGGCTTTTGCATTGCAGGTTCCATAAAATAGCGGTGTGTTATGTTCGTAACGATTTACAAAGATACGAATAAGCGAGAGCAAAAGCAAGCGAGCTTGCATTTTGCCAAGCGAGAGTATCTTGGGCGAAGCCGAAAAACGAATATGTCGGTATTGTTGTTTGCATTCCGAAAAATGCGTATCTTTGTAATTGCGGAGCCGGTTCCGCTGTTTGTTGTCGACTTTTTACCATGTCTGCTCCTTTGGCTGAACGTTTGCGCCCCCGCACGATGGACGAATACATCGGGCAGGAGCATCTTGTCGGCAAGAGCGGGGTGTTCCGCAAGTTCTTCGAGACGGGCAACGTCCCCTCGTTCATCCTTTGGGGGCCTCCCGGCGTGGGCAAGACCACCTTGGCGCGGATCGTCGCCACGCAGCTGGAGCGGCCGTTCTTCACGCTCTCGGCCGTCACTTCGGGCGTCAAGGAGGTGCGCGAAGTGATCGAGTCGGCCCGCAAGCAGCAGTTCTTCGACCGCAAGCCTCCGTTTTTGTTCATCGACGAAATCCACCGGTTCAACAAGTCGCAGCAGGATTCGCTTCTGGGGGCCGTCGAGCAGGGCGTCGTGACGCTCATCGGCGCCACGACCGAAAATCCCTCGTTCGAGGTCATCTCGCCGTTGTTGAGCCGTTGTCAGGTGTATATTCTCAAAGCGTTGGAAGACGCCGATCTGCAAACTTTGCTCGACCGGGCGCTCGCGACCGACGCCGAGTTGAAGGAGCGCCAGGTCGAGGTGCAGGAGACCGGGGCGCTCTTCCGTTTTGCGGGCGGCGATGCGCGCAGGCTGTTGAATATTCTCGACATCGTGGTCGGCGCCACGGACGGCAAGGTGGTCATCTCCGACCGGCATGTGACCGATTGCCTGCAACAGAACATCGCCCTCTATGACAAGAACGGCGAGCAGCACTACGACGTCATCTCGGCGTTCATCAAGTCGGTGCGCGGCAGCGATCCCAATGCCGCGATCTACTACCTGGCCCGCATGCTGGCCGGCGGCGAGGAGCCGCGGTTCATCGCCCGGCGGCTGGTGATTCTGGCCTCGGAGGACATCGGGCTGGCCAACCCCAACGCCCTGCTGCTGGCCAATGCCTGCTTCGACACGGTGCACAAGATCGGCATGCCCGAGGCGCGCATCACGCTGGCCGAGACGACGATCTATCTGGCGACCTCGCCCAAGAGCAATTCGGCCTACATGGCCATCAACAAGGCGCTGGCGCAGGTCGAGCGCGACACGACCAACCGTCCGGTGCCGCTGCATCTGCGCAATGCACCGACCAAGCTGATGAGCGGGGCGGGCTACGGCAAGGGTTACAAGTATGCCCACGACTTCGAGGGGCATTTCGCCGACCTGGAGTTCCTGCCCGAGGGACTTTGCGGTACGAAATTCTACTGCCCCGACGTGCAGAACGCCGCCGAAGCGAAGATCGCCGAACGGATTGCCCAGCTCTGGAAAGGGAAGTACGAATGATTTAATCCGGGGCATGTTCCGATGCCCCAAAAAACGAATAGATCATGAAGAAACTGTTTATTTGTTTGTTCGCCGCAGCCATGTCGCTTGCTGCGGGCGAAGCCTCGGCCCAGGAAAAAACGGCTTGCGACGCCCCGGAAAAAGGCTGGTGGCTCGGCGGCGAAGTGGGGTTCTGGCACACCAATCAAGATGGCTTGGGCACCAACTCGTTTACGCTCTCTCCCGAGGTGGGCTACGACTTCAACAAGCGGTGGGCTATCGGCGTGGGCATCGGATATGCCATCGTCAGCGCCGAGGTGGTCGGCTCCGAGCCGGAGCGGGCGAACATCTTCCTCTTTGCACCCTATGCCCGGTGGAAGTATTGCAACACGGGCCGCGTGTCGCTGTTCCTCGACGGCGGACTGGGCCTTGCGGGCGGCGACATGGACGGCGTGAAAGTCGGCATCCAGCCCGGTTTGGCCGTGCGGGTCAGCAAGCATGTGCGCTTCCAGGCCCATCTGGGTTTCCTGGGCTATTGCAGCAACTATTTTAACGACGGAGTAGACGACAGTGAGGGTTTCGGTCTGCGGTTTTCGTCGTCGGATTTGAAATTCGGGTTTTATTATACGTTTTAGCATCCGTCCCGACATTCAACATGGCAGCCCGGACCGCAAAGTCCGGGCTGCTTATTCGAATCGCGTCGTCTGCGGCTCCTGCCGTGCGACCGCGAGGGGCTAATCTATTCCTCCTTCGGGTTCTTGAAAGACGTGTCGTCCGGTTGGGCGTCGCCTTTCTTGCGGTTGTAGAGGAAGCGGCGGATCTTCTGCGTCGGGGTCTTCACGAACTCCTCCTTTTCCTCGACCACTTCCGATATGCGCGAGAAGCGCGCTACCTTGGCGTTGACGAAATCCATGATCTCTTTCTTGAGCTGTTCGGTCTTCGCCTCCCAGGCTTCCTTCTTGGTGTTCCATTCTTCGCGCCAGTCGTCGATCATCGTTTCGATTTCGTCGCGGTTGAAGTGCACCAGCGCCACCAGACGCCCCTCCTGCTCGGTGACGATCGCATCGGCGATGCAGACGTGGGAGTTCAGTACGCTTTCGATGTCCTCGGGATAGATGTTTTCGCCGCCCGGGCCTAAAATCATGTTCTTGAGCCGCCCTTTGATGTAGAGCCAGCCGTCCTTGTCGAATTCGCCCAGGTCGCCCGTGCGGAACCAGCCGTCGGACGTGAAGACTTCGGCTGTCGCTTCGGGATTCTTGTAGTAGCCCAGCATGATGCTCGGGGTGCGGGCTACGATTTCGCCCTGCCGTGTCTCGGGGTTCACGTTTTCCAGCCGCAGCGTTACGCCCGGTGCCTGCGGGCCGGTCGACCCCAGGCGCACCTGCGACGGCGCGGCGCCCGCCAGCAGCGGCGCCGTCTCCGTGAGGCCGTAGCCGATGGCATAGGGCACGCCCGATTCGAGCAGGAATTTCTCGGCCCCGCCGTCGAGCTTCGAACCTCCGATGCCCAGGAAGCGCAGCCGGCGGCCGAAGAGCTTCATCAGCTTCTTGCCCGCCACGCGGTGGAGGTAGCGGCGCATGAAGCCGATGCGGTAGAGCGTCCGCCACATGCGCGTGGAGTTGAACTTGGCCAGCACCTGGTGGCGGTATATCTTCTCGATGATCAGCGGCACGATGAGCATGACCGTCGGCCGCACCGCGCGCAGCGCCGGCATGAGGGCCGTGGCCGTGGGCGGACGATCCATGTAGACCACGCGGGCGCCCATCGAGAACGGATAGATCAGGCCGATCGAACACTCGTAGGTGTGCGAAAGGGGCAGCACCGAGAGGAACACGTCGTCGGCTTCGACCGGGAATATCGACGAGGAGAGCTGCACCTGTGCGCACAGCGCCGCATGGGTCAGCATCACGCCTTTGGGTTTCGAGGTCGTGCCCGAGGTGTAGATGATGGCCGCCAGATCGTCGGGCTGCGGCACGGCGGTCGATCCCTCGCCGTGGACATGTTGGGCGATGACGCCCAAGTTTTTCGTGCGCACCACGACGTTGAGGCGTTCGATGGTCGTCTTCGAGAGCTTGGTAAAGAGTTTGTCGGACACCAGCAGCGCCTTGGCCTCGGAGTGTTCGATGATCATGTCGAGTTCTTCGCCCGAGAAGTCGGGGAGAATCGGCACTGCGACCATGCCGGCCGAGGTCACAGCGAAGTAGCAGATGCCCCAGTTGGGCATGCTGCTGCTCAGCAGCGCCACCTTGTCGCCGGCCCGCAGGCCCGCTCCGGTAAGGATTTGTTGTACTTTCTCGATACGAAGGCCCGCTTCGGCGTAGGTCACGTCGTCGCCTTCGAACATTGAGAAAGCGATGCGCGAGGCGAACTCACTCACGCTGTGGCGAACCATTTCGTAGAGCGTATTGAATGCCATGGTTGATCTCTTTTTTGAGCGATGGAACATGCGAAAGTTCGGTACAAACTTACGAATTTCCGATTAAAAATCACTATTTTTGGTGCAAAATATCATCATGCTCGATTCTCGGATCATCAAAAAACTTGCCGCCGATGCCGGATTCGATCTGTGCGGCGTGACGCCTTGCCGGCATCTGGCGCAGAACGAGGAGTGGTTTCGCAGCTGGCTGGCGCAGGGGCGGCAGGCGTCGCTGGAGTATTTGGAGCGCAACGTCTCCAAGCGTTTCGATCCCGGGCTGCTGGTCGAGGGGGCGCGCACGGCGGTCGTCTGTGCCGTGAGTTATAAGAATCGCGCGGGCGAGGGGTATCCCGACGCTCATCGGGCCAAAGTCGCGTCGTATGCCTGTACCCGCGACTATCATGCGACGATCCGGGAGATGCTGGGCCGGCTTTTCGACGGACTGAAAGCGCTCGATCCGGGGCTTGAGGGGCGCACGTTCGTCGACACGGCGCCGCTGGCCGAAAAGCAGCTGGCCGTCGAGGCCGGACTGGGATGGATCGGCCGGCAGTCGTTGCTCGTGACGCCGCAGTTCGGCTCTTATATACTATTGGGGGTGCTGCTGCTGTGCGACGAGACGGAGCATTGCGATCTTCCGTTCGAGGGATCGCGGTGCGGGCGCTGCCGCAACTGCATCGACAGCTGCCCGACGGGGGCGATCGTCGCGCCGCGCGTGATCGATGCCGGGCGCTGCATCTCGTGCCACACCATCGAGCGGCAGCCGTCCGGGGAGGTCGACCTCGACGGCTGGATCTTCGGCTGCGACCGCTGCCAGAGCTGCTGCCCCTATAACCAGAAAGCGCCTGCGCATGCCAACCCGGCGTTCGATCCGCTCTTCGATCCGGTGGCCATGACGCCCGAAGAGTGGGCGGCCATGAGCGAGGAGGAGTTTGCGGCCCGCTTCGGCACGACGCCCCTGACGCGCAGCGGACTGGAACGAATCAAACGCAATATCGAACCGTAGCGGCCGTGGGGCGGTGCATTCGGCGGTTCGACAGTCCGACGGTGCGGTGCATTCGGCGGTTCAACAGTCCGACGGTGCGGTGCGTTCCGATGGGGCGGTGTGTTCGAAGGCGTGGCCGTGAGGGGGCGGCGGTTCGACGGTTCGACGGTGCGGCCGTTCGAGGGCGTGGCCGTTCGAGGGCGTGGCCGTTCGGTAGTGCGGTGTGTTCCGGCGCTGGAGAAATCTTTTCCTTTATATTTTACCCTCGGCTTTCCATGCTTTCGATCGAGGGGTTGGTGGCGGTCACGTCTTGCTCGATCTGTTGTTGCGTCGGGGCTTCTCCCGGCGCGGCGGGAGTGATCCGTACGCCGTTTTCGGGCATGTTCTGCGTTACGACCGGCACGCGCATCGCCTTACCCGGGCGGGTGTCGGCCGTCGTCATCTTGTTGTTCTGGTTCTGCATCCCGGTTGCGGGATTGTCGTTGCAATTGTTCTTTTCCATACTCTTTTTTGGCGGGAGCGGTGCAAAGGCCGTACCGAAAAGAGGATAAAAAGAAACGCCCCCTCGTCGTGAGGGGGCGTTTTGTCGTCCGTTCCGGAGTTTATTCCGATACGATCGCCTCGCTCGGGCATACGCCTGCGCAGGTGCCGCAGTCGATGCACTTGTCGGCGTCGATCACATAGATATCGCCGGCCGAGATCGCCTCTACGGGGCACTCGCCGATGCAGGTGCCGCAGGCAACGCAAGAGTCAGTAATTTTGTAAGCCATGACTGAAAAAAAAGTTTGTTGTTAATGTGTGTCTGCAAATATAGAAAACTTATGGCGAATAATCTGCATTTCGCCGCTATTTTTTTGCCGCCGTTCCATAAAACGGCCCCGAACTCCCCCGTGCGGCGTTGCTGTTGCAGCATGCGGGGCCGGCTTGCGGGCTTCCCGCCGTTCAATCGATTTTGTCGAATCCCGTGTAGGGCACCAGCACCTCGGGGATGCGGATGCCGTCGGGCGTCTGGTTGTTCTCCAGCAGCGCCGCCACGATGCGCGGCAGAGCCAGCGACGAACCGTTGAGCGTATGGGCCAGCTGGGTCTTCTTGTCGTCGTCGCGGTAGCGGAGCTTCAGACGGTTGGCCTGGAACGACTCGAAGTTCGACACCGACGACACCTCCAGCCAGCGTTTCTGCGCTTCGGAGTAGACCTCGAAGTCGTAGGTCAGCGCCGAGGTAAACGACATGTCGCCGCCGCAGAGCCGCAGGATGCGGTAGGGCAGTCCCAGCGATTGCACGATGCTCTCTACATGGGCCACCATGCCGTCGAGGGCTTCGTACGACGTCTCGGGCAGCGACAGCTGCACGATTTCCACCTTGTCGAACTGGTGCAGGCGGTTCAGTCCGCGCACGTCCTTGCCGTAGGAGCCGGCCTCGCGGCGGAAGCAGGGCGTGTAGGCCGTCATCTTCACGGGGAAGTCGCTCTTGTCGAGGATCACGTCGCGGAAGATGTTCGTCACGGGCACCTCGGCCGTCGGCACCAGGTAGTAGTTGTCGGCCGTGGCGTGGTACATCTGCCCCTCCTTGTCGGGCAGCTGCCCCGTGCCGAAGCCCGAGGCTTCGTTGACCATCACGGGCGGCTCCACCTCCAGATAACCTGCGCGGGTGTTGCAGTCGAGGAAGTAGTTGATGAGCGCGCGTTGGAGACGGGCGCCCTTGCCCTTGTAGACCGGGAATCCGGCGCCCGTGAGCTTCACGCCCAGGTCGAAATCGATGATGTCGTATTTGCGGGCCAGCTCCCAGTGGGGCAGCGGGTTATCGGGCAGCGGGGTGTAGTTCTCCACGAGCTTGACCACCAAGTTGTCTTCGGCCGTGCGCCCCTCCGGAACGATCTCGGCCGGGAAGTTGGGCAGCGTGACCAGTGCAGCCTGCAAGGTCTCCTGCACCTCTTTCGACTCGGCTTGCAGCCGCGAGGATTTCTCTTTCAGGTCGCTTACGAAGCGTTTGCGTTCTTCGGCTTCGTCGCGGCGGCCCTGACCCATGAGGGCGCCGATCTCTTTGGCCGCCTTGTTCTGGGCGGCCAGGGTCTCGTCCAGCTCGGCCTGGAGGGCCTTGCGGCGGTCGTCCAGCGTCAGAATCTGGTCGACGGCCGGTGCGGCGTCGACGCCCTTTTTGGCCAGACGGCGTACGGCGGCTTCGCGGTCGTCGCGGATTTGCTTTATCGTCAGCATGGTGTAATGTGTTTGCTTTTGGAATCGCAAAATTACAAAACAATTCGGCAAGTGCGTGCATTTTCGAGCCGAAATTTTCCGAAATTATCTTACTTTTGCACAATGAACTTAACGCGCTGAAAATGATGTCCCGCGTGAAAACCGTCGAGTTGCTGGCTCCGGCCAAAGATTATGCTTCCGCCGTGGCGGCCATAGATTGCGGCGCCGATGCCGTCTATATCGGCGGCGCGCGGTTCGGTGCGCGGCAGGCTGCCGGAAACGACGCCGGGCAGATCGCGCGCGTGGCGGAGTATGCCCATCGCTTCGGCGTGCGGGTGCATGCCACGCTCAACACGCTGTTGTGGGACAGCGAGCTGGAGGATGCCGAGCGGCAGGCCCGCGAGTTGATCGACGCCGGGGTCGACGCGCTGATCGTGCAGGACATGGCTTTGCGGCGGATGAATTTGCCTGTCGAGCTGCACGCCTCTACGCAGGTGTCGGTGCGTACGCCCGAGATGGCGCGTTTTCTGGGCGACGCCGGGTTCGCGCGCGTGATTCTTGAACGGGCCTTGTCGTTGGACGAAATCCGGGCCGTCTGCGCCGCGACCGATGCCGAGGTCGAATGTTTCGTCCACGGGGCCATCTGCGTCGGGTTCAGCGGGCGCTGCTTCCTTTCGCGTTCGATGTCGGAGCGCAGCGGCAACCGCGGGGCGTGCAGCCAGCCGTGCCGCCTGCCGTGGGACTTGACCGACGGCGCCGGACGCACCTATCTGAAGTCGAAGCACCTGCTTTCGGTGCGCGACATGAATCTTTCGCAGCGCATCGGCGATCTGCTGGACGCGGGCGTCGCGTCGTTCAAGATCGAGGGGCGGCTCAAAGATACGAACTACATCCGCAATGTCGTGGCGGCCTATCGCCGGGCCGTGGATGAGGCGCTGGCCGTGCGGCCAGCGCTGCGGCGCACGTCGGCAGGCGAAAGCGTGCCCGACTTCAAGCCCGATCCTTCGAAAAGTTTCACGCGCGGCGAATCCCAGTATTTCTTCGACGGCAAGCGCTCCGGTGTCGCGTCGTTCGACACGCCCAAGGCGGTGGGTGAGCGCATCGGACGCGTCGCGCGGGTCGAGGGCCGGGCTTTCCGGCTGGACGGGCCGGCCGATCTGGCGTCCGGCGACGGCATCTGTTTCGTCTCCGACGGCGAGCTGGTCGGCACCAACGTCAATGCCGCCGATGCTGGCCGCATCGTGCCCAACCGGTTGGAGGGCATCGGGCCCGGAACGGAGATTTTCCGCAACTACGACCACCGGTTCAACAAACAGCTCTCCGCCAGCCGCATCCGCCGGACGATCCGTGTTGCGGCGCAGGTCGAGGTGTCGGACGATCGCATCCGTCTGACCTGCACCGATTGCGAAGGCGTGCAGGCTGCGGTCGAACGTGCGGGCACCTTCGATATGGCGAAAAACGGCGATGCCAATGTCGCGGCGATCCGCGCCCAGCTGTCGCGCAGCGGCGAGACGATTTTCCGTGTGGACGAAACGACGGTCGACGGCGGCGAACGCTTCGTGCCGGCGTCGCTCATGGCCGAACTGCGGCGCGAGGGGCTGGAGAAGTTGTTGCAGGCGCGCATGGCGCAGCCGCGGCCGCATCGCATCTTGCCCGAGAACCGGGCGGCCCGTTATCCGTCGCCGACCGTGACGGCCGAGGAGAACGTGACCAACCGGCTGGCCGAGGCGTTCTATCGCGATCATGGCGTGGAGCGTATCGAGCCGCCGCTGGAGCTGGCTTCTTCGTTCGCGGGGCGATGCGTCATGCGGTCGTCCTACTGCATTCGCCGCGAGATCGGCGAATGTCTGCGCGAGCGGCCCCGTCTGCGCGGCGACCTTTATATCGAACACGGCACGCAGCGCTATCGGCTGGAGTTCGACTGCGCGCAGTGCGAAATGAAACTGATAAGCGAAAAATAAGGGCCGCGGCTTACGGGGCTGGGCGGGCTGCCGCCGCGAGATCGGCAAAGCGTGTCCCGCAAGTTGCTGTTGCGGTAAACTGAACGAATCCATGCAGGAACAATTGACACCCCTTTTCGGGGATTACGAACTCATCGACACGGGCAACTTCGAGAAGCTCGAACGTTTCGGCCGTTATGTCACGCGGCGTCCCGAGCCGCAGGCGATCTGGCGCCCCTCGCTGCCGGAGAAGGAGTGGCAGCGGGCCGATGCGGCCTTTCTGCGCGATGCGCGCAGCGACGAGCGGGGCGAGTGGCGCCTGCGTCCCGGGGTGCCCGACCGGTGGACGGTGGGCTATGACTTGTGCGGCAAGACCTTGCGCATGAGGCTGGGACTCACGTCGTTCAAACACGTGGGGTTGTTCCCCGAGCAGGCGGCCAACTGGGATTTCATCTACGACAACTGCCGCCGGCTGCAAGCGGCGGGCAAGATGCCCCGGGTGCTCAATCTGTTTGCTTATACGGGCGGCGCCACGCTGGCGGCTCGGGCCGCGGGGGCCGAGACTACGCATGTCGATTCCGTGAAGCAGGTCGTGACGTGGGCGCGCGAGAACATGGAGGCGAGCGGTCTGGACGGCGTGCGCTGGATCGTGGAAGATGCGCTGAAGTTCGTGCAGCGCGAGGTGCGGCGCGGCAACCGCTATCATGGGATCATCCTCGATCCTCCGGCCTACGGACGCGGCGCCAACGGCGAGAAATGGATCCTGGAGGACAACATCTGCGAGATGCTCGAATGCTGCGCGCAGCTGCTGGAGCCGGCGGCGGACGCCGATTCGGCGGCACCCGGTCGGGACGGGGAAAACGGCGCGCATGCGAGCGCTTTCCTGGTGCTCAACCTCTATTCGATGGGGCTTTCGTCTACCTTGGCCCGCACGGCCGTGCGTCAGGCGTTCGGTGCGCCCCGCGAGGAGCAGTGGGGCGAGCTTTGTTTTACCGACCGGAGCGGCAAGCAGCTGCCGCTGGGGACATACTACCGGTTCACAAGGTAAATGAAAGGGTAAGAGCGATTGGCTGTCGGAGAAGCTGACGAGGGGTGTTCGGGCAAGACCGAGACGCCGCCCGTCCAAGCCGCCGGCAAGTCAAGCCCCTGCAAAGAGATCGAAAGCAAACGAAGCCCCGCGGCGGGCATAAATACAAGTTGATTATGACTTCTTTTCTGACCTTGATTTTCGGTGCACTGAGCGGTTGTTTCCTCTCGGTGCTGGTGGGTATCGTCGGCAGTCGCCGCCGCATCGGCTTCGGAGTGCCGTTTTTCGTCAGCCTGCTGTTCACGCCGCTCGTGGGCCTGATCGTCGCCCTGTTGAGCGATCCGCTTCCTTATGCCGACCGGCGGTGGGGCTGCTTCGGCACCTTGTTCGCCCTGCTGGGGCTTTTGTGCCTGGTGCTTTTCGTCTTGTTGCTCGCCGGGGCGATCGTGCTTTAGAACAGACCGTAGATGACGATTCCTGCTGCGGCCGAGAGGCAGATCAGCAGGATGGGGTTGACCTTGCGCCACGATCCGACCAGCACGGCGCCGAAAAGCATCCAGCTCCAGCCGTCGATGAAGTTGCGGTCGCCGGGGGCGTCGCTGCGGGGAAAGATCAGCAGCAGGGCCGCCGCGGCGATCATGCCGATGACCACGGGCCGCATGCCGCGCATGGCCCCCTCGACCAGGCGGTTGTTCTTGAGCCGCATGAAGAAGCGCGCGACGAGGATCATGAGCGTCAGCGACGGCAGACAGACGGCCAGCGTGGCGATGACCGAACCCAGCATGCCGTAGACCGGGTGTCCCAGCTGCATGCCCACCGTGTAGCCTACGTAGGTCGCCGAGTTGATGGCGATGGGGCCGGGCGTGATCTGCGACACGGCTACGATGTCGGCGAACTGGGCGTTGGTCATCCAGGCGTGCTGCACGACCACCTCGTTCTGGATGAGCGAGAGCATGGCGTAGCCGCCGCCGAATCCGAAGAATCCGATTTTGAGATAACTAAGAAAGAGTTGCCAGAGAATCATGTCGGTTCTGCATTAATCCCTTTTCGGGGGTTCGGTTCCGCTTCCGCGCTTTTTCAGCTTCCCGGCTATCGTCAGCTCCCATGCGATTCCTGCGGCGGCCGCTCCGGCCAGCACGTAGATGGGCGACCAGCCCAGTCCCCAGATAGCCAGGGCTGTGGCGGCGATAACGAAGTAGAGAACCCGGTGCATGCCGCGGGCCAGCGAGACTACGGGGCCGATGATGAGCGCCACGACGGCCGGGCGCATCCCCTTGAATGCAGCGTCGACTATCGGATTGTTCCGGATGCCGGCGAAGAAAAGGGCGATGAGCAGAATGATCGTGAATGACGGCAGGATCGTGCCGCCCAAGGCCGCCGCCGCACCCCGCAGCCCTCGCATGCGGTAGCCCACGAAGACCGCCGTGTTCACGGCGATCGGGCCGGGCACCGACTGGGCGAGAGTCAGCAGATCGAGGAATTCGCGCCGCCCGACCCATGCCCGGCGGTCGATCATTTCGCGCTCGATGAGCGGAATCATGGCGTAGCCGCCGCCGAAAGTAAAAAGCCCGATCTTGAAGAACGAAGCGAAGATGGTAAATAACATTTTCTATTCGCGCTGCTTGTGTCCCAGGAGGGTGCGGATGCCGTCGATGAAGATCATCGGGTGGGTCGGGGCGCCCGGCAGCCAGAGGTCGACGCGGTGTCGGTCGAGGAACGAGCGGTTCAAGGCCCGGCTGCCGGCCAGCAGCCCGCCCGAGCAGGCGTCGGTGCCGCATGCCACTACGATCTTGGGTTCGGCGACTGCTTCGTAGCAAATATCGAGCGCTTCGGCCATGTTGGCCGAAATCGGGCCTGAAACGACCACTCCGTCGGCATGGCGCGGCGAGGCCGTGAAGCCGATGCCGAAGCGGCCGAGGTCGAAGTTGACGTTGCCCGTGGCGCCCAGCTCCATTTCGACCGACGCGTCGCCGCCGGCCGAGACTTCGCGCAGCTGGAGCGCCCGGCCGAAGCACTTGCGGATTTCGGGCCGCACGGCCGCGGGATCGAACTCCACGCGCGGCTGCCCGGGCCGC
The DNA here is from genome assembly GCF_910580175.1 of uncultured Alistipes sp. GTDB lineage: Bacteria > Bacteroidota > Bacteroidia > Bacteroidales > Rikenellaceae > Alistipes. The sequence goes on along the minus strand of NZ_CAJTXD010000006.1, from coordinate 39,665 downwards.
ATGACCAGCCTCTCGCGCGTGGGCGCGCCGATGCGGTAGTCGTTCGTGAAGCGGATGTTGTGCGGTGCGCGGCGTGCGCACTCGCCGCAGAAGATGCAGCGTCCCAAGTCCAGCGAGAAAGGCGCGGGAACGATGGCGCCCGTCGGGCAGATCGCCACGGCACGCTCCAGGTCGGCGCGGTCGGGGGTGTCGGTCAGCACGGGGCGTCCGCGGAATTCGGAGGTCAGCTCCACGGCGTCGAGGTCGGGGATGTATTGTTTGCCGTGGCTGCGCAGAACGCGTATTTTCGGAAAAATCATAGGTGGAAATACTGAATGAGGGGTTATAAGTCGTGGCCGCAGTAGGAGAGATTGAAGCTTTTGTTGCAGATCGGGAAGTCGGAGATGCCCTCGCCGCGCACGGCCAGCGCCAGCGCCAGCCAGTTGTGGAGGCTGGGGTCTTTGATGCGGGCGGCGGCTATGCGCCCTTCGGCGTCGGTAACCAGTACGTGGCATGTTTCGCCGCGCCAGCCCTCGACCAGCCCGAACGAGAGCGATGAGGGGGCCAGCGGCGCCGTGTAGTCGGGAGCCGGGCAGGGCGTGGGGCCGTCGGCGTATTTCTGTTCGTAGAGTTCCAGCAGGCGGTCGATGTAGCCGGCCGACTGGAGCACCTCGCGGGAGCGCACCATCAGGCGGGCCATCACGTCGCCCTGGTGTTTGACGATGCTTTCGTGGTGGAGACACTTGGCGAACGACGCCCACGGGTGCGAGGTGCGGATGTCGCGCGCCACGCCGCTCGCGCGGGCCGCCTGACCTACGCCGCCGATGCGCAGCATCTCCTCGCGGGGCACCGTGCCGCACTGCTCGAAGCGGGCCAGCACCGAGGGCGACGACTTCAGGTCGCGGCGCACCTCGTCGTAGCGGCGCGCGATGTCGCGCACGTTGTCGCGGATCATGCGCGCCTTCTCGGGCGTGAGCGGGTGGTCGGTGCCGTGGGGGCGGATCAGCCCCTTGCCGAAGCGGTTGCCGCACCACGCTTGCGTGGTGTTGATGGTCATCGTGCGCAGCGCCTCGCACGCCACCTGCCCCAGCTGGTAGCCGACGTCCATCGAGAGGGCGCCCGTGTCGGCGATCTGCATCGCCATGCGTTCGAGTTCCAGCGCCACGGTGCGTTCGCGCTCCAGCTCGGCCGGACGCTCGCGGCCCGAGAGCTTCTCGATCGCCTCGGCGAATGCTGTGGCGTGGGCCACGGCGCTGTCGCCCGCGACGGTTTCGGCCAGGCACATCTGACGCAGGCGGTTGCCGGTGTCGGCGAGGAGCTGCTCGATGCCCCGGTGCTGGTAGCCCAGGGCGATTTCGAGGTGGAGCACCTGCTCGCCGTTGCAGATGAAGCGGAAGGCGCCCGGCTCGATGATGCCTGCGTGGATGGGGCCGACGTTCACTTCGTGGAGCGAGCCGCCTTTCATCGTGTAGAACGGATAGTTGTCCATCGAACTGCCGCGGTCGAAGCGGTCGTAGGGAAAACGCAGCGGCTTGGGCCACGGCATGTTGTCGAAGCGCACGCCGTAGCGCTCGGCGATGTCGCGTTCGAAGGGGTGGAATGCCGGATGGAGCGCCGTAAGCGAGGGCAGATGGGTCTGCTCGTAGTATTCCATCGCATGCGAAGCCAGGAGCACCTTGCTCTCGGCGTCGTCCAGCAGCAGGCAGATGAAGCGCAGGCGGTCGTCCCACGGCAGCGCGAAGTAGTGGGCCGCGTGGTAGCGGGGATCGGCGAGTTTGGCTGCTAAATCGTTATAAAAATCGTTATAGCCGACTTCCGGTATCTCGTTCAGCGCAACGGCGCCGGAGGTGTTGTCAGTGATGAACCAGTTCATAATGCGGCGATTTGATCGATGAGTGTGCGGAGCGCTTCGGGCTGCCAGAGACCCAGCACCATGGCGGCCAGAAGCAGCGAGAGGGCCGACCACGAGAGCGCCTTGTCGGCCTTGGTGGGGTGCAGCTCGTCCTGGTTGGGCTGGTAGCAGAGCCGGATCATGCGCAGGCAGAACGAGTAGATGACGATGCACAGCAACAACAGCATGCACCCCACGAGCCACCATTTGCCGGCGGCGATCGTTTCGCGCAGGATCATCAGTTCCGAAATGAAGAGCGGCGAGGGCGGGAAAGCCATGACGACGACCATGCCTGCCAACAGCCCGACGGCACCCACGCGGTTGATGCGGATGTAGTCGCCCAGGCGGTTGATGCGGTAGCCGTTGTAGACCTGGCGCACGACGCCCATCTGGAGAAAGAGGCTGCTTTTGATGAAGGTGTGGCAGACGACGTGGAATACGGCGGCCCACACGCCGGCGCCGCCGATGCCCAAGCCGATGGCGGCGATGCCCATGTTCTCGACCGTGGAATAGGAGAGGAACCGCTTGTAGTTGTTGGTGCGGCGCAGGAACAAGGCGCCGATGGCCAGCGAGAGCACGCCGACGATCAGCAGCACGGACTTGGCCCAGCCGAAGACCTCGGTGCCGGCCAGAAGCCGGTAGACGCGCAGGATGGCCAGGAAGCCGGCGTTGACCAGCCCGGTCGAAATGAGCGCCGCGGCAGGGGCCGGTGCCGCGAAATTGGCGTCGACGCCCACGGTGTAGAGCGGAAAGAGTTCCATCTTGCAGCTATAGCCGCAGAGGATGAGCAGAAATGCCGTTTTGAGGTACAGGGGGCTGCCTTGGGCCGCCACGGCGGCCACGGCATCGTAGGAGAGCGACTCGCACTTGGTCGCGGCGGCCAGCAGCAGGATGCCCAGGTAGGCCATGGCGATGCCTGTGGAGCAGACGAAGACATATTTCCATGCCGCTTCGAGCGTCTGGGCCGTGCGGCGATGGTAGATGATGCCGGCCGAACAGAGGGTCGTCGCTTCGAGCATGATCCAGGTCACGGCCAGGTTCGAGGCGAAGTAGGCGCCCGCGATGGCCGTGGTCAGCAGCATGACCAGCGCGAAGTAGGTGCGGGTCTGGCGCAGATCGCACTCCGAGAGGTAGGTCTCCGAGTGGTGGAAGACCCAGAACGAAACGAGAACGAGCAGCAGGTAGAAAAGGCTGCCGGCCGCGTCGCATGCGAAAAGCGATCCGGCCGATCCGTCGCAGCCCCCGCCGGCGAAAAGCCATGCGCCGAAAGCGGCCTGGGCGAGGTAGAAAAGCGTTCCTGCAAGATGGATCGTGCGCCGTCCGCGGGCCGCGAGGGCTGCGACGGCGATGAGCGAGGAGAACAGCAGGTAGACAAGTATCATCATCTTCTCAATCTTTTACGTTGGTAAGCGAATCGGCATCGTCGGCGTGGATCTTGCCGTCGATCTTCGTGAAGAAGATGCTCAGCATGAGCACCGACATGAGGATGTCGAGCAGGATGGCCATGTTGATGAGAAACGGCATCTCGACGCCGATGGCTGTCGAAAAGAGGAACACGCCGTTCTCGATGACGAGGAATCCCACCAGGTGGGAAAAGAGCCGCGAGCGCAGCACGATGAGGATCAGGCCGCTGAGCAGCGAGTAGAGCGCCACGCCGAAGAAGACGGGATCGACCGTCGGGTCGGCGACGTAATAAGTGATGGAGATGCTTGCCGCCAAGGCTGCGAGCGAGAGCAGCAAGGCGTGGAACTGCGACGTGCCCGACGTGCGCACGCGGTTGATCTTGGTCTTGCGGATGATGCGGAAGAGGATCGCCGGCACGAGGATCGCCTTGAACAAGAGCGTTTCGAGGGCGATGAAGAGGAGTTCGAGCGGGGCGATGGCATGCAGGCGCAGCATAGCTATGGCGAAGAGCAGCCAGCCCTGCAACATGACGATCGAGGCGAAGTTGCGGAAGCGCTCGGTGATCGAAAGGTAGACCAACGAGACCACATAGAGGATCACTAACGAAAGTATCATGCCAATCCGATGTTGAGTTGCAGCAGGTAGGCCGTGAAGAAAGCCAGGGCGGCCAGCGCTGCGATGGTAAGAATGAAGATGGTGTTGCGCGAGAGCTTGTTGCGGGCCTGGGTCGATTCGACCGCGCCGACGGTCAGCCCGGTAAGAACTACGGCGAGCGGCGCGGCGATCCACCAGCGCAGGCAGAATGCCGCGGCGAGCGTGTCGGCGGCCAGCAGCGAGAAGATCGCCGTTTTGAGCCAGCCGGCCATCTTGATCATGGCCAGGTCGACGCCGCAGCAGTCGAGGCACATGACCTCGTGGATCATCGTCAGCTCCAGGTGGGTGCGCGGGTCGTCGACCGGCACGCGGCCGCTTTCGGTAAAGACGATCTTCACGAGCAGGTAGGTCAGCAACAGCAGGACGATCGCATGCTGCGTCCCGGGCAGGGCCGCGGGGTCGAAAATCCGGGAGAGCGAAGTGCAGCCCGTAAGCAGGGCGAGCGTGCCGAGGGCGAGCATCAGCGCCGGCTCGACCAGCGCGCCGTAGAGGGCTTCGCGGCTGGCGCCCATCCCCTCGAAAGCGCTGCCCGTGTCCAGGGCGGCGAGCACGAGGGCGAAACGTCCCAGTGCCAGCAGGTAGGCCATGCACACGAAGTCGCCGTCGAACGAAAGAACGGGGCGCAGGTCGCCGACCGGGACCATCAGCGCGGCGACGACGGCCGTGCCGAGGTAGAGGGAGGGCATCGCGCGGAAGACTGCGGTCGTGACGGACGAATAGACGGCGCCTTTGCGCAGATGCAGGCGCATGTCGTAGAGGTGTTGCAAGAAACGGATGCCGCGGCGCCCGGCGAGCAGCGCCCGGGTGCGGTTGATGACGCCCGGGATGGCGAGCGCCACGAGGAGCAGCAAAAGGGTGTTGAGTGCGGTCATCATCATAGCAGATCGAGCGTCGAAAGGATGAATATCAAGGTCAGGAATGCCAGGGCGAAGAGGATGTAGTGGTTGATCTTGCCCGTGCGCAGGCGCATGACCCGCAGGTTGATCTGGTGGAGCAGTTCGACCCACCAGGCCGAAAGCAGGTTGCCGATGCGGTCTTTGCGGCGGATGTCGAAGCGGTGGGCCGAGGGGAAGATTTCGCTTTTGACCACGGCGTCGCCCTCGCCGTCCTGGCGGGTAAGCGACGGCATGATCGATTGCAGCCCCTCGGAGAACGATTCGCCCGTATATTGCATGCGGATGTTGGGCGCCGTGAAGCTGCAGCCCCAGGTGGGGCCTTGGGCCACCTTGCGCGCACGCAGGGTGCGGTGCCGCAGCCAGGCCAGTGCGGCGACGACGGCGATCAAGAGCCAAGCGGTGCGTCCGACGGCCGTGAGCGTCGGGGCGAGCAGCCAGTCGGAGGCCGAGACGGGCATGCGGACGAAGAAGCCGGCTGCCCGCGTGATGGCCGTGACGGCCGTGACGGGAAACAGCCCGACGAAAAGGATGCCGGCCAGCGGCAGGGCCATGGCCGCAAGGCGGAAGTTGTCGACCTCGGACGCTTCGGCGACTTCGTGGCTGCGCGGCGTCCCGAGGAATACGATGCCGTAGAGCTTGGCGAAGGCCAGCACGACGATGCCGCCGATCAAGGCCAGGGCGGCAAGGCCTGCGGCCGAAGCGAGCACGTCGCTGCCCGAGGCGATGCCCTTGAACATCCCCGAATAGATCAACAGCTCCGAGACGAAGCCGTTGAAAGGCGGCAGGGCGCAGATGGCGGCCGTGCCGACGAGAAAGAGGATGGCTGTGAGGGGCATGTGACGGGCCGCCCCGCCCAGCGAATCGAGCGACGTGGTGCCGGTCTGCGTGAGCACGTTGCCGGCGCCGAAAAAGAGCAGCGACTTGAAGAACGAGTGGTTGAGCGTGTGGAGCAGGGCGCCTGCGATGCCGCAGACGGTAACGGAGGGGTTGCCGGACGATTTGCCCAGCAGGGCGATGCCGATGCCGATGAAGATCACGCCGATGTTCTCGATCGACGAATAGGCCAGCAGGCGCTTCATGTCGTTCTGGGCGGCGGCCAGGATCACGCCCCACAGCCCGGTGGCGATGCCTGCGGCCAGGATGACCAGTCCGGCCGTGCGGAGCGCTTCGGGGGTGCCGAGCGCCGCGACGACACGCAGGATGCCGTAGACGCCCGTCTTGATCATCACGCCCGACATCAGGGCCGAGACGTGCGACGGCGCCGCGGGGTGCGCCTCGGGGAGCCACACGTGCATGGGAAAGAGTCCGGCTTTCATGCCGAAGCCGGCCAGGAAGACCAGAAAGAGGGGTAGGAATGCGTGGTCGGCGAAGTAAGGCGTCAGGGCGGCGAACGAAGCCGAACCGGTGGCCAGGCGCAGCCGGACGAAGCCGATGACCAGGAGCACGAAGCCGATGTGCATCATGATGAGGTAGGCCAGGGCTGCCCTGCGCACCTCGCGCCGCTCGGCGTCGAAGAGGATCAGGAGGAACGACGCCACGGTCATCAGCTCCCAGAAAAAGAGGAACGAATAACCTCCGTCGGAAACGACGACGCCCAACATCGAGAGCGACATGACGGCAAGTGCGACGTAATGCAGCGAGAGGTGGGCCGGCGACTTGCGTTCGAGGGCGTGGCTCAAGTAGCCGCGGGAATAGAGCGTCGCGGCGGTGGCGCCGACGGCGATCAACAACACGAAAAAGGCCGAAAGCGGATCCAACGACCCGCTGTCGCAGCCCAGGGCGAGACTCCGGGCGGCCCACAAAGCGACGGTGCGGCCGCCGGCCAATGCCTCGACGGCTTTTACCGAGAGCGCCGCGCCTGCACCGACGATGAACGTCAGGGCGCACCAGGCCTTGGCCTTCGGCGGCGCGATGCAGATGGCGGCGGTAATGATCGCCAGAGCGAACAGGGTGTAGAGGAAAAACATAGGATGAAGTTGAACGTTACGATCGAACGGAAACCGGGGCGGGGTGCGCCCTCGGAGCATCGAAAGCGGTTATGGGGTGCAGGGGAAAGAGGGTTTATTCGCTGTTGCCGTTTATGGCCGACACCATGACCACGGCCGCGACGGCCGCCGTTTCGGTGCGCAGGCGCTGGCGGCCCAGAGTGATCTCCTCGAATCCGCAGCGGAGCGCGAGGTCGATCTCCTCGGGCGAAAAATCGCCCTCGGGGCCGATGAGGATCAAGGCTTCCTCGCCCTTGCGCAAGGCCGAGGGCAGATAGGCTTTGCCGGCCGCGGTGCGGGCGTCGGCGCAGTGGGCGATGAACTTGCGCCCCGGAAACGGCGCGGCGAGGAGATCGCCGAACGGCGTGAGGGGCTGCAAGGCGGGCCGGTAGGCCTTGAGCGACTGCTTCATCGCTGCCGTGACGACCTTCTCGCCCCGCAGAGGCTTGAAGACGCGGCGTTCGCTGCGGGCGGTTTCGAGCGGGACGATCGTCGTGACGCCCACCTCGGTGGCCTTTTCGAGGAACCACTCGAAGCGCTCGGCATTCTTGGTCGGCGCTACGGCCATCGTGAGCCGGTAGGGCAGCGGCTCGAAGTCGGGCTGCGTTCCTATGATCTCGACGGTGCACCGGCGTGCGTCGGCCGACACGATCCTGCACTCGTAGAGCGTGCCCCGGCCGTCGGTCAGGTGGAGCCGCTCGCCCTCGCCCAGCCGCAGCACGCGGATGCAGTGGCGCGACTCCTCCTCGCCCAGGGTGTGGCGCGGCGGGGCGATGTCGGGATCGTAAAAAAGTTGCATGGCCGTTTCTATTTTATTATATTTGCACGCTATGTATGCTTTCCGGGCGCAAAAATATATAAAGTATGCAAAATAGACGAAAATTTTAAATAAAATCATCTTCCGATGAAAAGTATCCGCTTATTCACTGCTGCTATTTCGCTTATGACGCTCGCTTCATGCCGGCCCGCCGCTCCGACGGGAGAAAACCCGCTGCTCGGGGCCTGGGAGACGCCCTACGGCGTACCGCCTTTCGACAAGATCGAACCCGCCCATTTCATGCCGGCTTTCGAACGGGCGATGTCGCTGCACGACGCCGAAATCGACGCCATCGTGACCAACCATGACGAACCGACGTTCGACAACGTGATCGCGGCCTACGACCGTTCGGGGCAGCTGCTTGCGCAGGTGGGGCTGGTGTTCGGCATGCTGTGCGAAGCCGAGAGCAACGAAGAACTGCGCGCCTTGCAGGAGCAGGTCATGCCCCTGGCGGCGGCCCATGCCGACAAGATCGGCATGAACGAGGCCCTTTTCGCCAAGGTCAAGTCGGTCTACGACCGGCGCGGGACTTTCGACCTGGATGCCGACCGGAGCCGTCTGCTGGAGAAGACCTACCGCGGCTTCGTACGCTCGGGCGCCTTGCTCGATGCGGAGCAGAAAGAACGGCTGAAAGCGATCAACGAAGAACTGGCGCTGCTCTCCGTGAAGTTCGGGGCCAACCTGCTGGCCGAAAACAACGGTTTCGTGCTGGAGCTGACCGCCGCCGAGCTGGACGGTCTGCCCTCGAACACCCGTGAGCTGGCACGCGAAAAGGCGCTGGAGGCGGGCAAGAGCGACAAGTATTTTTTTACGCTGCACAAACCCAGTCTCATCCCGCTGCTGACCTATTCGAAGCGCCGCGACCTGCGCGAAAAGGCGTACAAGGCCTATCTGAATCGCGGCAACAACGGCAATGAATACGACAACAAACAGATAATCAACGATTTTATCCGCTTGCGCACCGAGAAGGCCCGCCTGCTGGGCTATCCCTCCTATGCGGCCTATGCGGTCGACGACCAGATGGCCCGCACGCCCCGCGCGGTCTACGAACTGCTCGACGAAATCTGGACGCCGGCGCTCGAACGCGCCAAAGGCGAACTGGCTGAGATGGAAAAACTCTTCAAGGCCGACCATCCCAAGGGCGAGTTCGCCTCGTGGGACTGGTGGTACTATGCCGAGAAACTGCGCAAGAAGAACTATGCGCTCGACGAGGAGATGCTGACTCCCTATTTCTCGCTGGAGAACGTGCAGTCGGGGGTCTTCTTCCTGGCCAACCGTCTCTACGGCATCACGTTCCGCCCTGTGGCCGTGCCGGTGTACCATCCCGACGTGACGGCCTACGAAGTGCTCGATGCCGACGAATCGCACCTGGGCGTGCTCTATTTCGACTACTTTCCGCGCGAAGGCAAGAGCCAGGGCGCCTGGTGCGGCAACTATGTGGAGCAGACCTACGACGGCCAGGGCCGGCGCGTGGCGCCCGTGGTGTCGATCGTGGCCAACTTCACGCGCCCGACCCGCAGCACGCCGGCACTGCTGACGCTCGACGAGACGGCGACCCTTTTTCATGAGTTCGGCCATGCGCTCCACTTCCTTTTTCACGACGTGAAGTACCGCGGCCTCTCGGAGGTCGAGGGCGATTTCGTGGAACTGCCCTCGCAAGTGATGGAAAACTGGGCGTTCGAACCCGAAATGCTCAAGCAGTATGCTGTTCACTACCGCACCAACGAAGTCATACCCCGGCATCTGGTCGAGAAACTGCGCCGCAGCGTGCTTTTCAACCAGGGATTCCAGACCACCGAGCTGATCGCTGCGGCGCTTGCGGACATGGACATCCACTCGGCGGGCGACTACGAACCGTTCGATGTCGAGGAGTTCGGACGCCGGGCGCTCAACGAAAAACGCGGATTGATCCCCCAGATCGAACCCCGCTACCGCTATCCCTATTTCAGCCACATTTTCGACGGCGGCTATTCGGCCGGCTACTACTTCTACACCTGGGCCGAAGTGCTCGACAAGGATGCGTTCGAAGCGTTCCGCGAGAGCGGCGACCTTTTCGACAAGCGTATCGCAGCCCGCTTCCGCCGGCTGCTGTCGCGCGGCGGCTCGGAGGACGGCATGACGCTTTACCGCACCTTTCGCGGAAAAGACCCCGACAAGACGGCCATGCTGGTGGCCCGCGGCTTGATGGAGCGTCCTGCACCTGCGGCCGATTCGCTGGCTGCCGGGGAAGTGCGTGCGATGCCTGTTGCTGAACCGCGATGACCCCGAAATTATTGGCAAACCCATTCTTTGAGAAGAACCCGCAAACCGAAATAAAAATGAAAAAAGTACTTTTAGCCATTATGACATGTTCAGCCTTTGCGGCAGGATGCGCCGACCGTTCGGTACCCCAGGCGCAGCTGCCCGAATTGGATGCGACCAACCCGCTGCTGGCCGAGTGGACGACGCCCCATGCCACGCCGCCTTTCTCGCAGATCCGCCTGGAGCACTACGAACCGGCGTTCGACGCGGCGATCGCCTGCTCGCGCGCCGAGGTCGAGGTCATCGTGAAGAATCCGGCAGCCCCGACGTTCGGCAACACCATCGTGGCGCTGGAGCGCCAGGGCGCCCTGCTCGACCGCATCTCGGGCATCTTCTACAACCTGCTGGAGGCCGACGCCACCGACGAGATGCAGGCCATCGCCCTGCGCGTACAGCCGAAGCTGACCGAGCTGTCGAACGACATCTCGCTCGACCCCGAACTGTTCGCCCGTGTGAAAGCCGTATACGAGCATCCCGGGCTGGGGCTGACGAAAGAGGAGAAGAAACTGCTGGAAAACACCTACCGGAGTTTCGCCCGCAACGGTGCCGCACTTTCGGATGCCGACAAGGAACGCTACCGCCAGTATACTTCGGAGCTGTCGGCCCTGACCTTGCAATTCGGGCAGAACACGCTGGCTGCGACGAACGCTTTCACGCTTAATATAACCGATCCGAAGCGTGTCGCGGAGCTGCCCGCATTCGTCCGCGAGGGGATGGCGGCCGAAGCCAAGGCACGCGGCGAAAAGGGCTGGACGGTCACGTTGCAGGCCCCGAGCTATGTGCCTTTCCTGACCTATTCGTCCGACCGCGAACTCAAGGAGAAGCTGTGGCGCGCCTACAATTCGCGTGCGCTGGGCGGCGAGAACGACAACACGGAAGTGATGAAGAAGATCGCCAATACGCGGTTGAAGATTGCCAACCTGCTGGGCTACAAGTGCTATGCGGACTATGTGCTGGAGCGCCGCATGGCCAAGGACACGCCCACGGTAGCGGCGTTCTTGCAAGAACTGCTCGATGAAACGAAAGAATATGCCGACCAGGACTACCGCACGGTAAGCGACTATGCTGCTGCGCACGGGTTCGAGGGCGACCTGATGCCCTGGGACTGGGCCTATTACAGCCAGAAGTACCGCGATGAGAAATACGCCCTCAACGACGAGGTGGTAAAACCCTATTTCCAACTGGAGAAGGTCAAGAACGGCGTTTTCATGCTGGCTAACAAACTCTATGGCCTGAACTTCACGCCCAACGGGCAGATCGAGACCTACCATCCCGAAGTGACGGCCTACGACGTGACCGATGAGAAAGGCCGCTTCATGGCGGTGCTCTACCTCGACTTTTTCCCCCGTGCTACGAAGCGCTCGGGAGCCTGGATGACCGAATTCCGCGGCGCGAAGATCGTCGACGGCGAGGAGACCCGTCCGCTGGTGTCGCTGGTAATGAACTTTACCAAACCTACGGAGGAGACCCCCTCGCTGCTGACGTTCGACGAGGTGGAGACTTTCCTCCACGAATTCGGCCACTCGCTCCACGGCATGCTGGGCGAGGGGCACTACGAATCGATGACCGGTACGAGCGTCTACCGCGATTTCGTGGAGCTGCCCTCGCAGATCATGGAGAACTGGGCTACGGAGAAAGAGTTCCTCGACCTTTGGGCCGCACACTACCAGACCGGCGAACCCATCCCTGCGGAGATCGTCGACCGCATCGTGGCGGCCAAGAACTACCTGGCGGCCTACGGCAACGTGCGTCAGCTTTCGTTCGGCATGACCGACATGGCCTGGCATACGATCACGGAGCCGATGGAGGGCGACGCGGTGGCTTTCGAACGCGAATCGATGGCTTCGACGCAGATACTCCCTGTGGTCGAAGGCACGGCTATGGGGCCGTCGTTCGGCCACATCTTCTCGGGCGGCTATGCCGCGGGCTACTATGGCTACAAGTGGGCCGAGGTGCTCGAAGCCGATGCTTTCTCGCTTTTCAAGGAGAAAGGCATCTTCGACCGCGGCGTGGCGACGGCGTTCCGCAAGCATGTGCTCTCGAAAGGCGGCACCGAAGACCCTATGCAACTCTATGTGCGGTTCCGCGGCCATAAGCCCGAAACCAAGGCGCTCATCGAGAAGATGGGGATAGGCAAAGAAAAATAACGGACGATAGATAGAGCGGCGGCTGATCGGATTCAGCCGCCGCTCTTATATTTTTCGGCGGGGGATCGAACCGGAAATCCGGGCAGGCAGAGTAATAAGTAGAGTAGGTCGGATCGGCAGAATAAACCGGATCGTTAAATTGTCGGATGCCGAATAAACCGAATAAACCGAATTGCCGGACAGGTCGAGTCGTCGGATGGGCCGGATGGGTCGGATGGGTCGGATGGGTCGGATTGCCGTACTATCGCACTGCCGCCCGCCCCCGACGGATCGGGCGCATGAAAAAAGGAGAAACCTTACGGTCTCTCCTTTTTCTGGTTGAGCTACCAGGATTCGAACCTGGAATAACAGGACCAGAATCTGTTGTGTTACCATTACACCATAGCTCAATTTTTGTGTGTGCAAAAGTAGAACATTATTTTGCAAATGCCAAGAAAAAACCGAAAAAATTTTCATACATTTGTTTTAATCATCGTGCCAATGAACCGATAACTCAAAATAAAAACCGTAAAACCAGCCTTTTCGACAAGCCGGGTGCGGGGCGCCGATTCGTTCGGGCCATGCCGAGGCGGGAAAAGGTGCATAAAAACCAACCGTTATGGGAATCAAATTTCGTCTTGTCATCATGAACTTCCTCCAGTATGCCGTCTGGGGGGCCTATCTGACGTCGATGGGGTCGTATCTGGTCGGCGTCGATCTGGCGTCGCACATCGGCATCTTCTACGCCATGCAGGGCATCGTGTCGATCTTCATGCCGGCCGTCGTCGGCATTGTGGCCGACCGCTGGGTGCCGGCGCAGCGGCTGCTGGGCGCGTGCCACCTGCTGGCTGCACTCTTCATGGGCGGTGCCGGCTACTATGCCATGACCTCGGGCGCCGACGTGCAGTTCGGCACGCTGTTCACGCTCTATGCGCTGAGCGTGGCGTTCTACATGCCGACCATCGCCTTGTCCAACTCGGTGGCTTATAGTGTGTTGGAAAACAAAGGCTTCGACACGGTAAAGGCTTTCCCGCCCATCCGCGTGTGGGGCACCGTCGGGTTCATCTGCTCGATGCTCGTGTGCGATGCCGCCGGATTCCAGACCACCTACATGCAGTTCGTGCAATGCGCCGTGCTGGGGCTGGTGCTGGGATGCTATGCCATGACCCTGCCGGAGTGCCCGGTAAGCCGCGGCGACGAGAAGAAGAGCGTGGTCGAAGCGCTGGGGCTGCGGGCTTTCACGCTTTTCAAGCAGAAGAAGATGGCGCTGTTCTTCATCTTCTCGATGTTGCTGGGCGTGTCGTTGCAGATTACCAACGGATTCGCCAATCCGTTCATTACCTCGTTCCGCAACGTGCCTGAATTCGCTTCGACGTTCGGCGCCAACCATGCCAACGCCTTGATTTCGTTGTCGCAGGTTTCCGAGACGCTCTGCATCCTCTTGATTCCGTTCTGTCTCAAGCGTTTCGGGATCAAGAACGTCATGTTAATGGCCATGTTCGCCTGGGTGCTGCGCTTCGGTCTCTTCGGACTGGGCAATCCCGGCCCCGGAGTGTGGATGTTCATCCTCTCGATGATCGTCTACGGCGTGGCGTTCGACTTTTTCAACATCTCGGGGTCGCTGTTCGTCAACAACGAAACCGACGTGGCGATCCGCTCTTCGGCCCAGGGACTTTTCATGCTCATGACCAACGGTATAGGCGCCACGATCGGAATGCTCGGCGCGCAGGCCGTGGTAGACCATTATGTCAATTCGCAGACCTCCGTGGCTGCGATGACGGCCGGCTGGTCGACTTCGTGGCTCGTATTTGCGGGCTATGCGCTGTGCGTGGCGGTGGTCTTCGCCCTGGTGTTCAGATATAAGCACGATCCCGCAGCGATCGGGGAGGTGCAGCATTGAGAAAGAGGCGGAGGCTAATATATATAAGGTGCGCACCGGCAAACTTGCCGGTGCGCACCTTATTTTACTTAAAACATGTTGTCGTACATCGACTGCGATTTGTCGTATTTGAGGTCGGAGAGCGAGGCGGCCTTCACGCCGATGTTGAAGCTCCAACTGCGATGGAAGCCGAACGGCACCCACGAGAACGACATCTGCCAGCAATGCAGGTCGCGCGAGATGGTAATCGACGAGGAGGTCAGCTTGTTGTTCATGATGTCGTAGCCGCCCTGGATGACGATGCCCGTCTTCGGAGTGATGGAGATCGAACCGTTGAAGCCGATGGTCTGGGTCACGTTGCGGCGGTAGCCTGTCGTGCCGTTGTTGTAGGGGCTGCTCGAATAACTTACTGCATAGTTGAATCCGAAGTTCCACGGCAGCGAGAAGTCGTAGTAGGCCTGCGACATGTATTGCCGCCGCAGCACGGGGTCCATCGTGCCGTAGGGGTCGTAGTAGGGGTTCTGGTACTCGGGCGGGATGCTCGTGATGTCGTTGGTGGCGGCCGTCGACTTGTCCTGCCGCGACTTGAAAGAGTAGCCGAACGACCAGCCGGTCGACACCACGCGGCCCGGGAGGCGGATTTTGTTGATGTGCTGCCCCTGGGGCGTGAGCCGGTAGGGATCGAGCGTCGCCGAGAGGTTGAGGCCGAAGTTCTTGAAGATCGTGGTGCGCAGCGACACTCTGAGGGTCGACAGCCCCATCGAATCGGCCAGGAAGTTGTACGATCCGCTGACGCTCAATTCGTCGATGAGCTTGATCTTCCTTATGCCCGAGGTGTCGCGTTTGGAAAGCACCTTCATTTCGAGGTTCTGCGAAAGCGAGAAGTTCAACGACATGGTGCGGCCGCCCGAAGGCACGCTGTAAGCGTTGCCGGCATAGGGCGAGTAGGTGGTAAAACGGCCCGTGGAGTCGATCTGGCGCGTGCGGTAATAACCGTATTTCTGGTTAGTGAAGTCCGGGGCATAGGAGAAGCCTATCGAGGGCGAGAGCGTGTGGCGGATCGCCTGGATCTTGCGGTTGCGGTTCTTTTTCGTGAAGTCGTACATGCCGTAGACGGTGGTTCCGGCCGAGACGCTGAAGTTGTAGTTGTAGAGCCGGTAGAAACCGTGTTGGCGCGTGGTGTCGGTCTGGTTGGTTACCGGATTCCAGTCGTAGAGCGTGCGTTTGAAGAACCACTTCTCGGTGTAGTTGGCCGAAGGGTTGATGTTGATGTAGTTGAACAGACTGAACGGTGCAGAGACGGGCAGCGAATGCTCGATGCCGTTGCGCATGTTTTCGAGGGTCTCCTTGGAGAAGACCTTGTCTTCGGTGGTCGACACCGAGTTGGTCAGCTTGCCCGTGTACTGCATGGATATTTTTTCGTACCACCGCTCCTTGCCCTGACGCTCCTTGCGCTTGAAGGGGTAGAGGCGCGAAACGTTGAACACCACGGTGGGCAGCGTGATGGAGATCGTCTGGTTGCGCGAGTTCTGCGACACGGCCATGTTGGCCGAGAGCGAGAACGGCGTGCCGGCCCAGTTTTTCGAGTAGGAGATCGACGAGTTGGTCTGGGTGGCGAGGATGTCGTTGAGGTTGGTGGCCGAATAGCGGCTGTAACCGCTCGTGGCGAAGTTTACCGAAGCCGAGAAAGTCGACCCGGGGTTGGCTTTCGGGTCCTGGGCGTGCGTCCAGCGGATGTGGAAGTTGTTCTGCTTCACGTAGTCGGCCTCGCCCTTGTTGCCCACCTTGACGTTGGAATATTCCAGGTCGAGGTTGCCGCTGTACTTGTAGCGCTTGATGTATCGCGAGGCGGCCGAGGCTTCCCATGATCCGAGGGTGTAGATGCCGCCGCGGATGGCCAAGTCGGCATACTCGCCCAAAGTGAAGTAGTAGCCCAGACCGCGCAGGAAGAATCCTTTGGTGTACTCCTCGCCGTAGGTGGGCATCAACAGCCCCGACTTAGGCCCCATGTTTACCGGGAAGAACCCTTCGGGAATTCCGAGGAAGTAGATCGGCACGTCTTCCATGACCAGATAGGCCGGCCCCGTGACGACTTTCTTGCCGGGGATGACTTTGGCTTTGGTCATCGCCAGGTAGAAGTGGGGATGATCGGTGTGGTCGCAGGTGGTGTATTTGCCGTCGCCGATGTGGATCGTGTTGTCGGGCTGCTTCTTGACGCTGCCGCCCACCAGCCAGCCGTCGCCCTGCTGCGTCGCTACGCCCTTGATCTTGGCTTTCTTGGAGGCGAGGTTGTAAGTGATGGTGTCCATCCGGTAGGTCTCCGACCCTTCGGAGAACTCCGGCTTGGTAATGATGGGGCGCCCCTCCAGCGTGTCGGGCTTGCCGTAGGCGTGGATCTGCCGAGTCTCCATGTCGATCTGCATGTAGTCGGCTTTCAGGTTGCTGTTCTGGTAGGTTACATCGCCCTGGTTGAAGATGTAGACCATCTTCGAGCGGACGTCGTAGACCAGCGAATCGGCATTCTGACCTGTGATGGGGTCGTCGAGGAACGGATCGGCCGCGCGGGGTTCTCGCGCAGCGCTCCCCGAGAGCGAATCGGCGAGGGCCGGGGCGGCGGCAAGGGTGTCTGTCTGCCGCATGGCGAGCGAGTCGGCTTTCCGGGCGACGAGCGAGTCGATCCGCGCTCCGGCGATCGAGTCGCGCGTATCTTGCGGCAGGGCGTTGAAAGACTCGCGCCGCCGCATTTCTGCCCGAGCCGCGCGACGGGCGTTTCTCTGCCGGCTGCGGGAAAGGGCGGGGTCGGCGGCCGGCTCCTCCTGCCGGAGGGAGAGCATGTCGGCCGGGGCCGCTTCGGTGCGGCGCAGTTCCGCGGAATCGGGGGCTGCAACCGGGGCAGGCGTGTCGGCCGGGTGTCCGCCTGCATCGGGGTGCGGTGCGGCGGAGGTAAAAACCGATCCGACGAACACCATCGCGATGGTCGCCGAAAAGAGATATTTTGCCTTCGTGCTGTTCAAAATTCCAAAAAAATTCCGTAACTTTGCCGACAAGTCGGCAAAAACGCCCGGATCGGGGTTGCGGAGCTTCGCAGCGCCGTTTCAAACCGGACAAAGATACTAAAAGCCGAGGGCAATGCCAAATTTATTTGAGCATTGGCGAAGCAAATTTGCGGTGCGGACGAAGTGCGGAAGCCGAGGGCGGAAACGACTCGGTCGGCGTTCGGCCGGGCCGCAGGCAGGCAAGGGTTTCAAGATGGGATTTTAATATGCGCGCACGGTTGTTTTTTGTATTGCTTCTGGCGGCGGTTGTCGTTTGTACGAACGCGGCAGCGGCCGGAGATGCCGCATATGGCGTGCGGGTGGTGGTGATCGACCCGGGGCACGGCGGCGACGACCCCGGGGCGCATTATTTCGGCGCTTACGAGAAGACGCTCGCGCTGAAGGTCGCCCTGCGTCTGGGCCGGATGATCCAGGAGGGGATGCCCGGTGTGAAGGTGGTCTACACGCGTACGACGGACAAGTCGCTGGCCCGCACGAAGATCGAGGATTTGCAGATGCGGGCCGACGTGGCCAACAAGGCGGGCGGCGACCTCTTCATCTCGATCCATGTCAATGCGGCCGACGATGCCTCGGCCCGGGGCGTCGAAACGCTGGTCATGGGCGAGAGTCCCAAGGAGCAGCACTACAATCAGAACGCCCTCTACGAGAACAACCGCGACGACCTGATCGACATGTCGGATGAACGTACGGCGGCCATCGTGCGGGCCTACATCCAGAATTTGCAGTTTACCTACGGCGAGTACAGCATGGCCATGGCGCGCTGCATCCAGAACAACTACGGCAAGATCGGCCGTCATGTCCGCAAAATCAAGCCCCAGTTGCTGCGCGTGCTCTATGCCACCGACATGCCCGGCGTGCTGACCGAAATCGGCTTTTTGTCCAACTCTCGCGAGGCGGCTTATCTTAAATCGGAAAAGGGGCAGGAAGAACTCGCACGTTCTTTGTTCCAGGCGGTCAAGGACTATTCGGCCTACGTGTTGGAGACGCGCGGTGCCGAGGAGGAGCCGCGGCCCGTCGAGACGAAGCCCGCGCCGGCGCCCGAGACGCCCGCTTCCCGGCCCGAGGAGAAGACCGGAGCGGCTCCGGCGAAGAAGCAGAACGTGCGTTTTGCGGTGCAGATACTCTCCAGCCGCACGCCTGTGAAGCTGGACGACAAGAGCCAGTTCAAGAATTACAGCGGTCGGGTGCGGCAGTATACGGCCGAGGGCGACTTCCGCTACAAATATTGCGTCTGCGAGTGCGACACCCGCAGCGAAGCGCACCGCCTGATGGTCGACCAGGTGCGCAAAACGTTCCCCGATGCGTTCATCGTGCGGTGTCGGGGCGATAAGATTGTCAAATAATGAACCGTCAACAATGAAAAGAGAAGCTAAAATCGGATTGTTCGCCGTGGCGATGATCTGCGCCGCGTGGGCAGGCATCCGGTTTCTGAAAGGATTCGACATCTTCGGCCGCAACGTCGAGTATTATGCCGTCTACGACCAGGTCAACGGCGTGCAGACCGCCTCGCCCATCATGGTCAAGGGCGTGAAGATCGGCACCGTATCGGCCATCACGTTCGATCCGCGGCGCAGCGACCGCGTGGTGCTGTGTTTCACGATCAAGAAAGAGTATGCTATCCCGACCGACTCGGAGGCCAAGATCGTCAGCAACGGACTGATGGGGTCGAAAGCCATCGAAATCCAGTACGGCACGGCGACCACGTTCTTCGCCAAGGGCGACACGATCCGTTCGGGCCGCGATTTGGATCTGATGGACGTGGCCGGCTCGGAGCTGGATTTCGTCAAACAGAAGATTTCGCAGGTCACGGGCGATCTGTCGCGCACGCTTACCGATTTGAGCCGCATGGTGGAGGCCAACGAGGGCAACATCACGGCGACGCTCGGGCACCTCAACACGCTGACTGGCGACTTGAGCGCCCTGCTGGCCGATGAGAAGCAGAACCTGCGTTCGGCGGTCGACAACCTGGCGCAGTTCTCGGGCACGCTCGGCTCCAACGCCGGACGCATCGACAGCATCGTGGGCAATCTGAACCGGGTGGCCGCGCAGCTGGCCGACGCCGAATTCGCCCGCCGGCTTTCCGAAGCCGCCGGGTCGCTCGACGACGTGCTGCGCAAACTCAACGAGGGCAGCGGCACCGCGGGCAAGATCATGAACGACCCGGCGCTGTACGACTCGCTTACCCTGGCCACCGGCAATTTGTCGACGCTGCTGGCCGATCTGAAAGCCTATCCGGGGCGTTATGTCCATTTCTCGATTTTCGGACGCGATCCCGAGAAGATGAAGGAGCGGGCCGACCGGCGCGCCGCCAAGGCCGCGATCCGGGCGCATCGCGATTCGCTCAAGGCGGCCGAGTGATGGTTTATCCTGCGACTTTCGAGCAGAAGACGGGTTTCGACCGTCTTCGCGGGCAGGTCGCTGCGCTGTGCACCATGTACGCCGCACGCCGCCTGCTGGAGGGGGAGACTTTCTCGACCTCGGAGCAGGAGATCGTGCGGCGGCTGTCGCTTGCCGACGAAATGCGGCGGCTGCTCGACATGGAGCACGATTTTCCGGGCGGCGACTATCCCGATACGGAACACCTGACAGCCAAGCTGCGCGTGGAGGGGACTTACCTCGACGTGGAGGAGATCGTCACGCTGCGTCGGGCGCTGACGATCGTCGGCGAAGCCGTCGGCTTCATCGGCGCGCGCGAACAGCACTACCCTGCGCTTGCGGCCCGTTCGCGAGGCGTAGAGTCGTTTCCCGACATCGTGCGGCGCATAGAAGCCATCGTCGACCGTTTCGGCGAAGTCCGCGACGGCGCGTCGCCCGCTCTGGCCGAAATCCGCCGGGCCATCCGCGAGCGCGAGGGGCAGGCCGCCAAGCGGTTGCAGCAGGTGCTGGCGGCGGCCAAGAGCGCCGGCATCGTCGAAGCCGACGCCCAGCTGTCGGTGCGCGACGGCAAGACCGTGATCCCGGTTTCTGCGGCCAACAAACGCAAGCTCAACGGCTTCGTGCACGACGAGTCGGCCACGGGCCGCACGGTCTATGTCGAGCCGGTGGAAGTGGTCGAACTGAACAACGAACTGCGCGAGCTGGAGTATGCCGAGCGGCGCGAAATCGTCCGCATATTGACCGAATTCACGGACTCCGTGCGGCCCGATGCGGAGCTGATCGCTTCGTCGGGCGACTACCTGGCCGAGGTGGATATGCTGCGCGCCAAGGGGCGCTGGGCCTCGCAGAACGGCTGCGTGAAGCCGATTCTTTCGACCGACGACCGGCTGGTGCTCAAGGATGCGCGCCATCCGCTCTTGCAGCAGACCCTCGGGGCGCAGGGACGCGAAATCGTGCCGCTGACCATGCAGCTCGACCGGCGGAAACGCATCCTGGTGATCTCCGGCCCCAATGCCGGCGGCAAGTCGGTGTGTCTGAAGACGGCTGCCATCGTGCAGTACATGTTCCAGTGCGGATTCCTGGTGCCGGCGTCCGAGATTTCCGAGTTGCCGGTCTTCCGGTCGATCTTCATCGACATAGGCGACGAACAATCGATGGATAACGACCTGTCGACCTACTCGTCGCACCTGCTCAACATGAAGCACATGCTCTCCGGAGCTTCCGACCGCACACTGGTTTTCATCGACGAGTTCGGCTCGGGCACCGAACCGATCATCGGCGGGGCGATCGCCGAAGCGATTCTGGAGCGGCTGCTCGAAAAGGGGTGCTACGGCGTCATCACGACCCACTACGCCAATATCAAGTATTATGCGGCCAACACGGAGGGCATCGCCAACGGCGCCATGATGTTCGACGTGCAGCATATCCGCCCGCTGTTCCGGCTCGAAACCGGCAAGCCCGGCAGCTCGTTCGCCGTGGAGATCGCCCGCAAGATCGGGCTTCCGGAGGAGATCATCCGGGCGGCGTCCGACAAGGCGGGGTCGGATCATATCAATCTTGAAAAGCAGCTGCGCGAAATCGCCCGCGACAAACACTATTGGGAGCAGAAGCGCGACCGCATCCGCGTGACCGACCGCAAGGTCGAGGAGCTGGAGCAGACCTATGCCGGGCAGCTGGCCGCAATCCGTGCGGAGCGGCAGGCGATATTGAAAAAGGCCCGGCAGGAGGCCGAGGCGCTGATCGCCGGTGCCAACCGGCAGATCGAGAACACGATCCGCACCATCCGCGAGGCGCAGGCCGAAAAAGAAATCACGCGGCTGGCCCGCAAGGAGCTGGACGACTTCCGCACGGCGGCCGTCGAGGCCGAAGCCGCCCGGCGCGATGCCGACATCGCCCGCGAAATCGAACGGATCGAGCGCCGGCAGCAGCGGCGTGCCGAGCGCAAGGCGCAGCAAGGCGAAAAGAACGTCTCGCCGTCGGCACCGGAGCCGCCGAAGAAACGCGAGGTGGAACCGGGGGCCAAAGTCCGCATGGCCGGGCAGGAGATGGTGGGCGAGGTGCGCAGTGTCAAAGGGCGCAAGGCGCAGGTTGCCTTCGGGCAGATGCTGACGTCCGTAGACAAGGAGTTGCTGACGGTGGTTTCGAACAACGAATACCGCGAAGCGACGCGGCCCGCAACGGCCCGTACGGTGGTGTCGGCCGACATTTCGGCCCGCAAGCTGGCGTTCCGCGACCACATCGACGTGCGGGGCATGCGTGCGGCCGAGGCGCTCGAGATGGTGCAGCAGTTCGTCGACGACGCCCTGATGCTGGGCGTGGAATCGGTAACGATCCTCCACGGCAAAGGCACCGGGGCGCTCAAGGAGGAGATCCGCCGCTACCTGCGCACCGTGCCCGAGGTGGAATCGGCGGTCGACGAACATGCCGACCGCGGCGGTGCGGGCATAACGGTTGTGAAACTGGGATAAAGGAATTTTATGGAATATAAGTTATCGCAAATCGCCGCCATCTGCGGCGGCAAGTTCCAGGGCAGCGACGTCTGCGTGCGGTCGGTGGTCACAGACAGCCGCTCGCTCTCGTGCGAAATGGGGGAGAGTCCCATGTTCGTGGCCCTGCGCGGTGCCAACCACGACTCGCACGACTTCATCGGTCAGATGTACGATCGCGGCGCCCGGGCTTTTCTGGTCGAGCATCCCGTCGAGCCGCTGCCCGGCTGCGGGTATGCGATCGTCGAGAATGCCATCGGGGCCTTGCAGTCGTTGGCGGCCTATCATCGGGCGCAGTTCCGCGGCACGGTGGTCGGCATCACGGGGTCGAACGGCAAGACCGTCATCAAGGAGTGGATCGCCGAAGAATTGCCCGCAGGCATGAAGTTCTACCGCTCGCCCAAGAGCTACAACTCCCAGCTGGGCGTGCCGCTCTCGGTGCTGATGCTGGAGGGCGACGAGCAGCTGGCCATCTTCGAGGCCGGCATCTCCGAGCCGGGCGAAATGGAGCGGCTGGAGCGCATCATCCGGCCCGACGTGGCGGTCTTTACCTCCATCGGCGACGCCCACCAGGAACATTTCCTCAATCTGGAGCAGAAGTGCGACGAGAAACTGATTCTGGCGCGCAGTGCTTCGAAAATCATCTATCATAGCTATTACGAGCCGCTGGGGCGGATGATCGCTGCACGCTATCCCGAGCGCAAGCCCGTCGATGCCGCGACGTTCCCCGAAGTGCCGGAAGCCGTGATCGGCAATGCTGCGTCGCGGCGCAACGCCCAGATCGTCGAGGCGTTCTGCGCGGTCATGCGTTTCCCTGCGCCCGCATTCTCGGCAGCGCCCCATGTGGCCATGCGCCTGGAGGTCAAGGACGGCATCAACGATTCGATCCTTATCAACGACGCCTACAACCTCGATCTCAATTCGCTGGCGCTGGCGCTCGACTACCTGCACACCGTGGCGCTGGGGCGGCGGCGTACGTTGGTCTTGTCCGACATCGCCCAGAGCGGCCTGTCGGACGACGAACTTTACAGCCGCGTGGCCGGCATGGTCGAACGAGCCGGGGTAGACTGTCTGGTGGGCATCGGCCCCAAGCTGAAACGCTATGCCGCGCTGTTTCCTTGCGAGAAGTCGTTCTACGCCTCGACCGACCAGTGTATCGAACGGCTGGGCCGCGATGCGGTGGCCGGGCGGGCCGTGCTGCTGAAGGGCGCCCGCGAATACCGGTTCGAGAAACTGGCCCATGCGTTGGCGCGCCGGAGCCATACCACCGTGCTGGAGGTCGATCTGGACGCCATGATCGGCAACCTGAACCATTTCCGCTCGAAACTCGCTTTCGGGACGAAACTGGTGGCGATGGTCAAGGCCGGGAGCTACGGGGCCGGCGATTTCGAGGTGGCGCAGATGCTCCAGCATCAAGGTGTCGACTATTTGGCCGTGGCTTTCGCCGACGAAGGGGTGCTGCTGCGCGAGCGGGGCATCACGATGCCTGTGGTGGTGCTCAATGCCGATGCCGACAGCTTCGAACCGATGATCGCCAACCGTCTGGAACCGGAGATTTACAGCTTCCATTCGCTCAAGGCTTTTGCCGCCGCGGCCGCACATGCCGGCGAACGGCACTATCCGATCCACATCAAACTGGACACGGGCATGCACCGTCTGGGATTCGTGGAGGAGGAGATCGCGCGGCTGGGCGAAGTGCTGGCGACGCTGCCCGAAGTGAAGGCGGCGACGATATTTTCGCATCTGAACTGCGCAGACATGCCCGAGGAAGACGCCTACACGCGCGAACAGATCGCCCGCTTCGACCGCATGAGCCGGGCGCTGGCCGACCGGCTCGGCTATCCGGTCATCCGCCACACGGCCAACTCGGCGGCGATCGACCGTTTCCCCGAAGCGCAGTTCGACATGTGCCGCCTGGGGCTGGGACTCTACGGGTTCGGCTGGGAGCATACGCCGGCTCTGAAGCCCGTTTCGACGCTCAAGACCCGCATCGTGCAGATCAAGCATCTGCCGGCGGGCGACACGGTGGGCTACGGCCGTGCCGGAAAGCTCGTGCGCCCTTCGGTCACGGCGACGATTCCGGTGGGCTATGCCGACGGGCTGGACCGCCACCTGGGCTGCGGCCGCTGGTCGGTGCTGGTAGCCGGCAGCCCGGCGCCGATCGTGGGGCGTGTCTGCATGGATAGTTGCATGATCGACATCACGGAGATACCCGGCGTGGCCGAGGGCGACGAAGCCGTGATCTTCTCGCCGACGCCCGGCAACGACCTCGAATCGATGGCCCGCGTGCTGGAGACCATACCCTACGAAATCATGACCTCCGTTTCGGCGCGGGTAAAACGGATTTATCTGAAAGAATAGTTTTGCCGGCATCCGGACGGGTGTGCGAACGTGCAGTGTGCACCTCAAGAAACAGCGGTTTGCAGATGCCTGCGCGTTTTAGGGGCTGCGAGCCGGGAAAAAAGAGGTAGAATGGGAAATTTGGGTACTTTATATTTATTGCCGTGTCCGATTTCGGACGAGACGACGCCCTGGGAGGTGCTTCCGGCGGCCAACAAGGCCGTTATGGACAGACTGGACTACTTCATCGTCGAGAACACCCGGTCGGCCCGGCGGTTTCTCTCGAAGGCCGGCATCGCCCGGCCCATCGACACGCTGGAGTTCCGCGAGCTGAACGAGCATACGGCGGCGGGGCGCGAGGTCGAGGAGCTGGTGGCGCCGTTGCTGGCCGGACGTTCGGCCGGCGTGATCTCCGAAGCCGGAGTGCCGGGCGTCGCCGATCCTGGGGCGTTGGTGGTCGAGGCATGCCACCGCCGCGGCATCCGTGTGGTGCCGCTTGTCGGGCCGTCGTCGATCATCCTGGCCCTGATGGCTTCGGGACTCAACGGGCAGTCGTTCGCGTTCAACGGCTACCTGCCCGTCAAGCCGCCCGAGCGGGCGCAGGCGATCCGGCGGCTCGAACGACGGGCGCACGGCGAGGGGCAGGCGCAGCTTTTCATCGAAGCGCCCTACCGCAACGCCAAGTTGGTGGAGCAGCTCTTGCAGGTGCTGGCGCCCCAGACGCGGCTGACCGTGGCGGTCGACATCACGGCTCCGGGCGCGACGATCCGCACGCTGCCGGTCGGGGAGTGGCGGCGCGTTGCGCTGCCCGAAATGCAGAAGCGGCCCGCGATTTTCATCATTGGCTGACACGCCGGGAGCTGGTATGCAATTTGTGCAATATATGGAGCAGAATATCGGAAAATAAGACTATATGGAACAGGAAAAAGTTTATAACCAGGAAGTTGCAGACAATGAGGGCGCACCTGCCGCTCAGGCCGATTCCTCCTGCAAAGGGGAGTCGTGTGCCAATGTGGCAGACGAGGTTCAGCAAGGCGCTGACACCTTGTCAGCCGAGGATGCGGCCGGGCAGGAATCGGACGCGAACGCCCGGGTCGCCGAGTGGCAGGACAAGTTCATGCGCTTGCAGGCCGAGTTCGACAATTATCGCAAGCGCACGCTGCGCGAAAAGATGGAACTGGTCGAGACCGGCGGGCGCGACGTGCTGCTGGCTATGCTGCCCGTGCGCGACGATGTGCAGCGGGCCGTCGACGCCATGCACCAGAGCGACGACCTCGAAGCCCTGCGGGCCGGCGTGACGCTCATCTCGCAGAAGTTCACGGAGGCGCTGCGTCAGAAAGGCGTGACCGAGATCGACGTGCGCGACAAGGAATTCGACGCCGATCTGTCGGAAGCCGTGGCGCGCTTTGCGGCCGGCGAGGAGAAGAAAGGCCGTGTGATCGACGTCGTACAGACCGGCTACATGTTGGGCGACAAGGTGCTGCGGTTCGCAAAAGTGGTTGTAGGAGAATAGGATCATGGCAGAGAAAAGGGACTACTACGAAGTGCTGGGCGTAGAGAAGAACGCTAACGCCGACGAAATAAAGAAGGCCTACCGCAAAGCGGCCATCAAATACCATCCTGACAAGAATCCGGGCGATAAGGAAGCCGAAGAGAAGTTCAAGGAGGCCGCCGAGGCCTACGACGTGCTGTCGAATCCCGACAAGCGTGCGCGCTACGACCAGTTCGGCCATGCCGGCATGGCCGGTGCGGCGGGCGGAGCCGGCGGATTCGGGGGAGGTTTCGGCGGATTCTCGATGGAAGACATCTTCTCGCAGTTCGGCGACATCTTCGGCGGACATTTCGGCGGCGGGTTCCGCAGTTCGTCGGGCGGCGGCCGCAGGGTCAACCGCGGGTCGGATATCCGCGTGAAAGTGAAACTCACGCTTGCCGAGATCGCCACGGGCGTGACCAAGAAACTCAAGATCAACAAGACCGTGGCCTGCGAAAAATGCGGCGGCACCGGGGCCAAGGATGCCGCGTCGTATTCGACGTGTTCGACCTGCAACGGCTCGGGCTATGCGATGCGCGTGGAAAACACCTTCTTCGGCCGGGTGCAGACGCAGGGCGTATGTCCCACGTGCGGCGGCTCGGGCAAAGTCATCACGGCGCCCTGCGACCAGTGCAAGGGCGAAGGCACCGTCCGCGGCCAGGAGGTGGTGGAGATCGCCATTCCGGCCGGCGTAGGCGAGGGGATGGCTCTCACGGTCACGGGCAAGGGCAATGCAGCCCGGCAGGGCGGCGTGAACGGCGATCTGCTGGTGCTCATCGAAGAGATTCCCGATCCCGAGCTGATCCGCGACGGCAACGACCTGATTCACAACCTCAATATTACCGTGACGACCGCCTTGCTGGGCGGCACGGTGGAGGTACCCACGGTCGACGGACGCGCCAAGATCAAGATCGCACCCGGAACGCATGCCGGCAAGGTGCTGCGTCTGGGCGGCAAGGGCATTCCCGACGTCAACGGCTACGGCCGCGGCGACGAACTGGTAGTGGTAGACATCACGATCCCCGCGAAACTCAATGCCGAGGAAAAGCGTCTGGTCGAACAGCTGGCCCAGCAGCCCGATTTCCAGAAAGCCGAGTCGGTCAAGAATCAGAATATTTTCGAGCGGATGAAAAGTTTCTTCAGATAAGATACCAGCATGTTAGGCTTCACTCCATTCAAGCGCCACGCGAACAAGTTCAACTACATTCCGCGCTACTACGACCCCGAAAAGGAGGCGCGCGAACAGCGCCGTGCCGAGTTGCGGGGCGAACGTGCGGAAGATGCCGGGCGCGAATACCGCCCCGGACAATATATCCGCACCCAGCGCGAAGCGCGGGCCGCACGTCGCGGCCGCGAAGAACAGCGGGGGCGCGTGCGGGTGTGGAAGATGGCTGTGGGCGCCGTGCTGGTGCTGTTGTTCATCTATATGCTCTATCCCCGGCTGGCCGATGTTTTCCTGCGCAGCCGGAGTGCGGCCCCTGCGGTTGCCGACGGCGCACCGCGGACGGAGGCGCAGGCGCCCGCCGACGCGTTCGATCAGTCGCAGGTAAGCGACGTGGAGTGGCAGGAGCAGCGCATCGTGGTGGTTCCCAACGATTATTCGGAATAACATGGCCGACCGCATCAGACTTTTGCCCGAGGTCGTCGCCAACCAGATCGCGGCCGGCGAGGTGGTCAACCGCCCTGCGTCGGTCGTGAAGGAGATGATGGAAAACGCCATCGACGCCGGTGCCGGGCGTGTGCAGGTCAACTTCCGCGACGGCGGCAAAGACTTGATACAGATCGTCGACGACGGCTGCGGCATGTCGCCCATCGACGCGCGCATGGCTTTCGACCGCCATGCCACCAGCAAGATTTCGGCCGTGGACGACATCTATGCGCTCTCTACGTTCGGCTTCCGCGGCGAGGCGCTCGCGTCGATCGCCGCCGTGGCGCAGGTCGAGCTGCGCACGCGCCAGCAGGGCGACGAAGTGGGCACCTGCACCGAGATCAACGGCGGACAGTTCGTGGCCCAGAAACCGGTCATGTGTCCTGTGGGGGCGCAATTTTTCGTGCGCAACCTTTTCTACAACGTGCCGGCGCGCCGCCGCTTCCTCGACAAAAGCACGGCTTCGGCGTCGCAGATCCGCACCGAGTTCCAGCGTGTGGCGCTGTGCAATCCGCAGATCGCCTTCGAACTCTATGCCGACGATGCGCCCGTCTATACGCTTGCCGCGACATCGCTTGCGGGGCGTATCGTCGATGTGGTGGGCCGGCACGTGAAGCAGAACTTGCTGGAGGTGGGGGCCGACACGTCGATCGCCCGCATCGAGGGGTTCATCGGACGTCCTGCCGCCGCCAAACGGCGCAACTCCGAGCAGTTTTTCTTTGTCAACGGGCGCTATTTCAAGAGCCAGTATTTGGCCGGCGCGATTTTGAAGGCCTACGAGAAACTCATCCCCGAGAACTGCGCCCCGTCGTATTTCCTCTATCTTTCGATCGACCCGTCGCGGATCGATGTCAACGTCCATCCCCAGAAAACCGAGGTCAAGTTCGCCGACGAGGAGGCCGTGTGGCAGATCATGAATGCGGCCGTGCGCGAAACGCTGGCCAAGACGGGCGCCGTGCCGCTTATGGATTTCGACCGCGAGGGCGGGGTGGACATTCCTGTTTTGCAGCAGGGCGCTGTCTATTGCGAGCCGCGCGCCATGTCGGACGAGGGCTACAACCCGTTCCGTGACGAATACATTGACCCCTCGGCGCCCGATCCCGACGGCGATGCCCTTGGCGATCCCGACGGCGATGCCCTTGGCGGCGTGCCTTGGCATGGCGGTGCTGCGACCCTTTCCGACGTTCCGGCGGCAGGGGCGGGCGGCAGACGCCCGTTGTCAGGGTCGGCCGGTACGGCCGGATTCTCCGGCGGCGCGGCATGGGGCGGCGAAGAGTTCGAGGAGTTCGTCTCGGGCGGCGCACCGTCCGAAAGCGGCTTCGACTTCATCCCCTCCGAGGCCGATGCCACGCAGCAGGCGCTGCCCATCGAGCCGCGGCCCGAGTTCGCCGATCCGATGCCGCTGGCCGGGGGGTATGTCGCTGCGACATGGGGCGGGCGGCTGGTGGTCGTCGACGTGCGGCGTGCCCGCGAACGCATCTTCTATGAGGACTACCTGCGCATGCTCTCCAACGGCTCGGCCGTTTGTCAGCAATTGCTCTTTCCCGAGCGGCTGGTGCTCTCGGGCGAGGAATACGCCTTGCTGGAGGAGAATGCCGTGGAGTTCGCCGCTCTGGGATTCGACATCGACTTCGTGGGCGAAGGGGCCGTCGACGTCAAAGGTGCGCCGGCCGATCTGCCGGCCGAGGGGATCGACAGCATGATCTACGACCTTTTGCAGGCGTTCACGATCCCCGTGTCGCTCGGCGACGTGCGGCGCGAACGGATCGCCATAGCCATGGCGCGGGGCGTTGCGCGCCGCAGCGTGCCGATGCTTACCCGTGAGGAGGCTGCGGCCTTGCTCGCGCAGCTGGCCGAGACGGGCAACGTGAGCTTTTCCCCCTCGGGCAAGACCGTTCTTGCCGAGATTCTGCCGGAAGATATCCGCGCCAAACTCGGATAATCCGCCGGAAAAACGTAACTTTGCAAAAATTTCGATGCGATTCATGAACCGTTATTTTCAGACGCCGCCTGTGGTCAAGAACTTGATTATCATCAACGTGCTGATCTTCTTGGCGATGACGCTGCTGCCCTCGTTGAGACTCGTTGTCAACGAGTATTGCGCGCTGTGGGTGGGGCTGCCCTCTTTCCGCAGCTACCAGTTCGTTACCTACATGTTCCTACACGCCAATTTCGAACATGTGTTTTTCAACATGTTCGCGCTGTGGATGTTCGGTCGCACGCTCGAATACGAATTGGGGTCGAAGCGGTTTCTGATCTTCTATATGGTCTGCGGCGTGGGTGCCGCGCTCATCCAGGCGGCTATTGCGTGGGCCTTGCACGAACCGATGATGCTGGTCGGCGCTTCGGGCGCCGTTATGGGGTTGCTGCTGGCGTTCGGAGTGCTGCATCCCAATGCGGTCATCATGCTGCTGTTTCCTCCTATTCCGATGAAAGCCAAGTGGTTCGTCATCATCTACGGCATCATCGAATTGCTGCTCGGCTGGCGCGGCGTCGGTAATGTAGCCCATTTCGCTCATGTCGGCGGCATGTTGTGGGGGTTCTTGCTGCTGCTCTGGTGGAAACGGCGCGGCATAATCCATTTCTGAAATGAACGGGGATCTGTACAGCGATGTTACCGGACGCCCGTCGCGGCGGAGCAGCTGGGCGATGCGGTTGGCCGATGCCCTGCTCTTGCTGGCTACGTTCTGCGTGGCCGTGGCGATGACGATCGTCTTCATTGTCCCTTATGTCGACCCTGCGCGGCTTTGGTTTCTGCCTTTGCTGGGGCTGGCTGCTCCGGCAATCTATGTCGCGGCGGTCGTTCTGGCGCTCTATTGGATCATCCGCTGGCGGTGGGGCTGGGCCGGGCTGATGCTGGCGTTCCTGCTGGTCGGGTTGTTCTGGATGCCGCTTTTCTGGAAACCCCGGCTCGGACGCAGCTACAAGCCGACGACTTATGCCAAATCGGCCGTGAAGGTGTTGAGCTATAATGTGCGCTCGTTCCAGGATGCCGCCGGCGGGGAGTGCGCCGATCCCATGTTGCAGCTCATAGACAGCCTGAATGCCGACATCGTGTGTCTCCAGGAGTTCTCCCGCCATGCGGCCGAGCGGAGTCCCCGTTACGAAGCGTTGACCGAAAAGTATGGAAGCGCCCGTTTCGGACTGGACGAGCAGGCCGATTTCCAACTGGTCATCCTCAGCAAGTACCGCATCGTCCGGTCGGGCGTCGTGCTTGCGCCCGAATCGTCCGTATGGGCCGATCTGGCCGTGGGGGACGACACGGTGCGGGTCTACAACAACCATCTGCTTACGACCTCGATCAAGGCTGCCGACAACGACTATATTACCAACCGCGACTTCATTGCCGATGCCGACCGCGAGCGGAAATTCCGCAGCATCGCATGGCGGCTGCGCGTGAGCGGGATGCAGCGGGCTTCGCAAGCCGACTCCATTGCTGAAGCAATGGCTTCGCAGCGTGTACGGCGGATCGTGTGCGGCGATTTCAACGATACGCCCGTCTCCTATGTCTACCGCACCATGGTGCGGGGTGCGAAAGATGCCTTCGCCGAGGTAGGCCAGGGCTATTCGCACACCTACCGCGGATTTTTCGACATGCTGCGCATCGACTTCATCTTCGGCACGCCCGACCTGGAGGCGCTCTCCTACGAAGTGCCCGAGGCGGGGTGTTCCGATCATCTGCCCGTGCTGGTGCGCTTTCGGCCGCTTGAACTTCAAAACTAAACCCAAATACATCATGATTTTCGATTCTTTGCAAAATTGCGCGCTCTATGCGAACGTGCATCCGCGTCTGAAAAAGGCTTTCGAGCTGATCGCATCGACCGACTGGACTGCTTTGGAACCGGGTATCCACGAACTGGACGGCCGCGACATCTATGTGAACATCATGGAACGCGACCTCAAGAAGAAAGACGATGCCAAACTGGAGGTGCACGACGAGTATATCGACATTCAGGTTTTGTTGAGCGGCAGCGCCGAGTCGTTCGGTTGGAGCGAGCGCAAGGCGCTGAACAAGCCGCAGGGCGAATTCAACAAGGAGAAGGACATTCTTTTCTTCGACGATGAACCGCAGACCTACTACACGTTGCAGCCTGGGCAATTTACGGTGCTTTTCCCGCAGGACGGCCATGCTCCTCTGGTCGGCGAGGGCAAAGTACGCAAGGCCATCGTCAAAGTACGCATGTGATCGAGTACTCGATTACCGGAAATGATGATCCCCGGACGTATTGAACGTGCGGGGATTTAAATTAAGAGAGAATATAGAAGAAAAAGAAATTAGAGGACGCAGGATGCCGGCGCAAAATACCGGGCGAAAGTGCCGGAAGAATGCTGAAAGCAAAGTGCCGGAGGAATATCGGCAGAATGCCGCGAGAAAAGTGTCGGGAGAACACCTTCCCTCTCCTCCTTGGTTGTTTGGGGTAATTTGGGTTGTCCGGGTATTTGGGGCAGTAGGGCGCCGGAGGGGCGCACCGGGGATGCAGGGAACATTGGACGCACGGAAATAACATGGGGTTATGCCGAAATACCCCGGTTGTGCAGAACTATACTGGTGGGCAAAAACCCGGACGTGCGGAAACACCCGGATGGGGCTGTGCGGCGATATTCGGAGCCTTTTATTTCCCGATGGCCCGATAGTCGAATCCTGCGGCGAGGAGTTCGGCCTTGTCGTAGATGTTGCGGCCGTCCACGATCACATGGCTGCGCATCAGTGCATGCAGCCGCGTCCAGTCCGGCATGCGGAACACCTTCCACTCCGTGACCAGCGCCACGGCGTCGGCCCCGCGGGCCGCTTCGTACATCGTCTCCGCATAGTCCACGCGCGGGCCGTAGAGCCGGCGGCATTCGTCCATAGCCGCAGGGTCGAAGACGCTCACTTCGGCACCCGCCTGTGTGAGCTGCTCGATCGTCTTCCGGGCGGGCGCCTCGCGCATGTCGTCGGTTTCGGGCTTGAAAGCCAGACCCCACAGCGCCACGCGTTTGCCGCGCAGGTTGCCCAATGCCTGGTGCAGTTTCTCGAAGACGATGTTTTTTTGCCGTTCGTTCACACGCTCCACCGCTTCGATCACTTCCATCGTGTAGCCATGCTCCTGTGCCGTACGGGCCAGCGCCTTCACGTCTTTGGGGAAGCACGAGCCGCCGTAGCCGCAGCCGGGGTAGAGGAATTTGTTGCCGATGCGGACGTCGGAACCGATGCCTTGGCGCACCAGCTCCACGTCGGCGCCTACGCGGTCGCAGAGGTTGGCGATTTCGTTCATGAACGAAATCCGCGTCGCCAACATCGCGTTGGCGGCATATTTGGTCATCTCGGCCGAGCGGATGTCCATGAAGATGACGCGAAAGTTGTTGATCAGGAACGGCCGGTAGAGCTTGGTCATCAATTTTTTGGCCCGGTCGCTGTCTACGCCCACCACCACCCGGTCGGGCGACATGAAATCCTTGATGGCGGCGCCCTCCTTCAAAAATTCGGGGTTCGCCGCCACGTCGAACGGCACTTCGCAGCCGCGGCGCTGCAACTCCTCCTCGATCACGGCCCTTATTTTCTGCGCCGTGCCGACCGGCACCGTGCTTTTCGTTACCAGAAGCGTGTATTTGCGGATGTGGCGGCCGAACGTGCGGGCCACCTCCAGCACCTGCCGCAGGTCGGCCGCGCCCTCCTCGTCGGGCGGCGTGCCCACGGCCGAGAAAACCGCCTCCGCATCGTCCAGACACTCCGCCAGGTCGGTCGAGAAGCTCAGACGCCCTGCCGCCGTGTTCTTGCGCACCAACTCTGCCAGTCCCGGCTCGTAGATCGGCACCCCGCCTTGGCGCAGTTGCGCGATCTTCGTCTCGTCGGTGTCGACGCATGTCACGTCCAGCCCCATTTCGGCAAAGCAGGTGCCCGAGACGAGTCCGACGTAGCCTGTGCCTACGATCGCGATTTTCATTTTTCGGACGTTTTATCCATGCGTGCGGCGATTTGCTGCGCCAGCTTGCGGCAGGCCGCGTCGGCATCGTCGCTGAAGCCCTGCTTCATTTCGACGGCATCCGCTGCGGGTTCCCATTTCATGCGCTGGGCGAATTCGGCCATGTTGCGCACGGCGCAGCCGGCCCAGCAGAACGAACCGAAGAACGCGAAGTTGCGCTGCGGGATGTTGCGCGCGGCGACCATTTCGAGCAGCTGCGCCACGGGCGGAAAGAGCGCCCCGTTATAGGTCGGGCTTCCCACCACGAGCGTGTCGTAGCGGAACAGGTCGCGCAGCACGTAGGAAGGATCGGCGTAGGTAAGGTTGTGCATGGCGATTCGGCGCACACCGGCCTCGGCCAGGTGGCGGGCGATGCGCTCGGCCATCTGTTCGGTGTGGCCGTACATCGAGCCGTAGGCGATGACCACGCCCGGTTCGCCCCGGTAGCTGCTCATCCGGTCGTAGAGGTCGAGCACCTGCGGAATCTGCGCTTGCCAGACCGGGCCGTGGGTCGAGCAGATCGTCGCCGGGTCGAGACCGCGCACCTTCTCCAGTGCCTTCTGCACCGGCGAGCCGTATTTGCCCACGATCGAAGCGTAGTAGCGGCGCATCTCGTCCCAGTAGAGCGCAGGGTCGAGCTGCGAGTCGGTCACCCCGCCGTTCAGGGCGCCGAACGTGCCGAACGCATCGCCCGAGAAGAGCGTGCGCCGCTCGGGACACCACGTGACCATGGTCTCGGGCCAGTGCACCATCGGCGCCATGCAGAACGTCAAGGTCAGCCCGCCCAGATCCAGCGTGTCGCCCTCCTTGATTTCGAGTGTCGCGGCCTTCGAGCCGTAGAATCCCTCGACCATTTGCAGCGCCTTGGCGTTGCTTACCAGCCGGATGTCGGGATAGCGCAGGCGCAGGGCTTCGATCGACGACGAGTGGTCGGGTTCCATGTGGTTGATGACCAGATAGTCGATCTTGCGGTCGCCGATTTCGCGGCGGATGTTCTCCAGCAAGAGACCGCCGAAGCGTTCCTCGACGGTGTCGATCAGGGCGATGCGTTCGCCGACGACCAGGTAGGCGTTGTATGATACCCCTGCCGGCAGCGGCCACAGCGCTTCGAAGCGCGTCGTGGTGCGGTCGTTGACGCCTACGTACCGGATTCCGGGATGGATTTCTGCAAAAGACATGACGATATGTTTCTGGTTTCGTGGACGAAGTTACAAAAAAATCTTTACTTGGTGCGGGTTTTCTTGCTGCGGTCGAGTTTCTGCAAATTTGGTGCTGCATGCGGCCTGGCAAAAATATACAGGTTTGCAGGTTTTGTGCCGCAGTGACGAAAAACGAGAGTTTCCCTGTTGAGGGAAACTCTCGTTGTGGAATCGGCCGTCCGGCAAGGATGCTTTTCGGGCCGGCCGGGTCAATAGGTGTCGCCGGCCTTGGGTGCGGCCACGGTCGGGTTGTTTTCGATCGCGGAATTGACGTTGCACTCGGCTTCGGGGACGATCAGCAGGAAGAGCGGCGATTCGGCCGGCAGGTTCCAGGCCACGGTCGTCGCGTAGTTGGTGCCCAGACGGTGTACGGGCTTCTTCAGGCGCATGATGTCGAACCACGAGTGGCCCTCGCCCCACAACTCGATCCTACGCTGGAACCACACGGCATCGATGAACTCCTCCCGGCTCGTTGCGGTGCATGTGTAGGAGGGGTCGCGGTAGGTCTGCACGAAGTTTTCCAGGATGGCGGCGCCCTCGGCTATGGAACCGTTGGCGCTCAAGCCTTTGGCCTCGGCTTGGATGAGCAGCATCTCCTCGACGCGCATCAGGGGGATGTCGCAGGCGTTGGTCGCATTGTTGTAGATGTTCTGGTAGGCCCCGAATTTCACGTTCAGATAGGGCGCCTGCCAACCTGCCCACTCGGCGATGTTGTATTGCTTTCCCTTGTAGGTAATCGTCCATTGCCAGTCGACGTTGGGGCAGGGGTGCTCGATGTCGCAGAACTCCCAGTATTTCTGTTCCTGACCGGTGGTTTCGTCCTTTTCGGTCTTTTGTTCGGCCAAGGCCCACCAGCCTTTGCGCACGTCGGTGTCGGGAATCCGGCTGTATAGTTCGCTGTTGATGTAGCGGCCCGAATAACCTGGGGAATAGCCGTTGCCCGTGAACGAACACATGTGCGCCGGGAAGTTGACGATGCCCGACTGCACTACGTCGTTCGATTCGCCGATGACATTGCCCCACAGCCAGGCGTGGTTGAACGCGTTGAATGAGGGCTGCGAGACTTCGGCGATCGAATAGGGCGTGTAACCCTGGGCCGCTGCCGCTGCGTCGTCGTAGGCTCGGTCGTAGTTTTTCATCAACAGATGGGTGCGGGCGCGCAGGCCGTAGGCGGCCTGGCGGTTGATCTGTCCGGCCTGACCCGACGTCGGCAGGAGGGCGATCGCCTCGTCGAGGTCGAGCAGAATCCGCTCGTAGACCTCGGCGACCGTGGCGCGGGGGTTGTGCGCAGCTTCTTCGCCGGTCATGGTCTCCGGCACCAGGGGCACGGCGAGAGCTTCGCTGTGGCCGTCATAGGTAAACTGGTAGAGCTGCACCAGGTTGAGGTAGTCGAACGCACGGATGGCCAGCGCCTGGCCGCGGAATGCCCGCAGCGAAGCGTCTTCGGTGTCGGCCGGAACGCTGGCGATGATGCGGTTGGCGAGTCCCATCTGCTTGTAGAGGTTGTTCCAGATGAAGTAGCCGGCCAGCGACGTCGCGGTGCGGTCGCTCATTTCCAGGTTGGAGACGAACCAGTTGTAGCCGCTGTCCTCGGAGGGGGTGTCCTGCCCCCAGGAGTCCATCATCATCAGGATGGCGGCGTAGCCGAAGTCGTAGTGGAGTGTCCGTCCCGACCACTCTTCGATGGCCAGCAGCTCGATCATCGAAGAATAGAGCGAGAGCACGTCGGATTCCAGTTTCGCGGGGTCTTGGGTAAGGACTTCCTGTTTCTGATCCTCGGTCATCGTGTCGCCTTCGGGTGCGGTGTCGAGATCGCCGGCGCATGCGATGAGCGCCGACAGGGAGAGTGCGGAAGCGATGATTCTATATAATGGTTTCATAATCGGCAACTTGTTTTACTTGTTAGAACGTCAGGTTGATACCGCCCGAAATCGTCCGGATCGGGGCGTAGCGGTAGTTTCCGGCCGCCGTGTAGGACTGGCGCGGATCGAGGCCCTTGCGTTTGGCGAAGAGCGCTACGTTGTCGGCCGCCATGTAGAGGCGCAGTTTGGCGATGCGGATCTTGCTCGTCCAGCTGCGGGGGAGCGTGTAGCCCACCGTGATGTTGGTGATGTCGAGGTAGTTCGAGCTGGTCAGAAAACGATCCGAGAGGCTGTTGGCGTAGTTGTCGGACGAGAACAGCCGCGGCACGTCCGTCGAACCGGCTTCGTCGCCGATTTGCCAGGCGCGGAGGATGTCCTTGTGCCAGTTGCTGCCGGCCGAGGAGGCGGTGCCCGAGTGCATGAGGACCGCATAGGTGTTGTCGTAGATCTTGCCTCCCAACTGGTAGGCGAAGGCGATCGAGAAGTCGATGCCGTAGGCTTCGAGCGAGGTGCCGAAGCCGCCGTAGACCTTCGGCAGCAGGTCGCCCGTGGCGAAACGGTCGGCCGTGGCGTAGTCGGAAGTCGTCGTGCCGTCGGCCTTGTACCAAGTCGCCTCGCCGCTGCTGTTCACGCCTGCATATTTGCGCAGGTACATCTGATACATCGACTCGCCCTCGCGGTAGATGCGCGAGCCGTCGATCCATTCGCCGTGCAGCGACTCGTCGAGTTCGATGATCTTGTTCTTGAGGTAGGTCAGGTTGGCGTTGAGCGTCCAGGTCACGTGCCGGGTGCGGAAGATCGTGCTGCTCAGATCGACCTCGACGCCCGAGTTGCGCACCGAACCCACGTTGGTGGGGTAGTAGGCGTAGCCGATGGTGTTGGGCGAAGGCATGTAGTAGAGCATGTCCGTGGTCTTGCGGCTGAAATACTCGACGCTGCCGGCCAGACGGCCGCCCCAGAACCCGAATTCCACGCCGGCATTGAACGAATGGCTCGTCTCCCACGTGATGTCCTTGTTGCCCTTGTAGGAAAGCGCCGTGGCGAAGTTGCCGTCCAGCTCCGAGAGCTTGTATTGATCTGCGTAGGGGTAGTAGTTGACGTCGCCTGTCTGGTAGAGCAAGTTGTCGTTGCCCTGGATACCGTAGGAAGCCTTGATCTTCAGCAGGTCGATCCACTCCGCGCCGGCCATGAACGTCTCCTTGGAGAGGAGCCAGCTTGCACCCACCGAGCCGAAGTTGCCCCAGCGGTGATCCTTGTGGAAGCGCGACGAGGCATCGCGGCGGTAGGATGCCGAAATGTAGTATTTGCCGTCGTAATCATATTTGACCTGGGCGAAATAACCCTCCGTCGAATAGTTGTCCGAGGAGGAGTCGTTCGACTGCTGGCTGATGGCGTTGTTGAGTTCCGGAATGTCGGAGTTGAAGATCTTTTCGCGCCCGCCTTGCAGGTAGGACCGCTTCCACTTGTAGCTTTCGTGGCCCAGAAGGAGGTCGATGTTGTGCCGCTCGGCGAATGTGGCGGTATAGTTGAGCAACTGCTGCTGGTTGAGTCCCAGCTCGCGCTGGCTGGCCACGTAGACCACGCCGCCCACGTTGGCATACTGCCCGTAGTAGGGGTTGTAGAGCCGCTGGTAGCGGTAGTTGGAGAGGTCGACGCCCAAGTTGTAGGTAAACTTCATCCCCTTGACGATGTCGACCGTGGCGAAGTAGCGCGACGTGAAGTCGTCGTAGGTGTAGACCGCCTTGTCGAGTTCCCACAACGATGCGGGGTTCGAACCCGACATGAACGTACGCTTGTAGGGCATGCCGGTCGTGGTGTCGCCGAAATCGTACATCGTGTAACCGTGGCTGTCCTTGGCTATCGTGCCCTCCGCATTGCGGATGTAGAGGGGATAGATCGGGGCGATCATGCCGGTAAGGTAGAAGATGTTGACCGACGAACCGCTGGAAGTCTGGTTCGACGGATTGCGGTTCTCGACGTTCGAGTAGGACATGTTGGCGCCGAAACGGAGCCATTTTTTAGCTTGGTAGTCGGCTTTCAGACGGGTGGAGTAGCGCGTGAATCCCGAATTGGACATGATGCCCGAGTCGTCCAGATAGCCCAGCGACGCATAGTAGTTGATCTTGTCGGAGTTGCCCGAAATCGAAACGTTGTATTCTTGGCGCAGGTTGCCTGCGTCGAAAAGCTCGTCGAACCAGTTGTCGGGCAGGAACAGATGCTCGCCGTTGACATAACCCAGGGTGGCGTTGGGGTTGAGCCGTCCGTCGGCGCCGACCAGCGTTTCGCCGGCCGGATAGTCGAAGACACGGTAGCCCACGCCGCCCGCTTGGTTGGTGTAGATGTTCTGCTCGACGTATTGGGCGGCCTGCTCGGGTGTGAACTGCTGGTTGATCCGTGCGAAGTTGCTCATCGACCGGGCCGTAAGCTCCATGTACTGCCCGGGATCGGTAATGACGTCGTATTGAGGCACGGCGCGCGAGTTCGAACCCCATTTGGCGTCCACCGTGATGACCGCCTCGGCGCTCTTGCCGCGCTTGGTGTTGATCAGAATCACGCCGTTGGCGCCGCGGGCGCCGTAGATGGCCGAGGCCGCAGCGTCCTTGAGCACGGTCATCGACTCGATGTCGGAGGCATTGATCGACGATATTTGACCGTCATAGGGAACGCCGTCGATGACGTAGAGCGGTTTGTTGCTGGCTGCCAGCGACCCGATGCCGCGGATGCGGATGGTCGCCTCCTCGCCCGGCTGTCCGTTGGCGCTCGTCGCCTGGACGCCTGCCGTCACGCCTGACAAGGCGTTGGTCACGTTGGAGACCTGGCGTTTGGCGATCTCCTCGGTCTTGATGACCGAAGCCGAACCGGTAAAGGATTCTTTCTTGGCCGTGCCGTAGGCCACCACGATCACGTCGTCGATGGAGTGGGAGTCCTCGTCGAGCACGACCTCCACGACCGTTTTGCCGGCCACGGCCACCTGTGCGGGCCGGTATCCGATGAACGATATCGAGAGCGTGCTTTCAGCGGGCGCCGCAAGCGCGAACTTGCCGTCGGCACCCGTCGTCGTGCCGAGGGTCGTCCCTTCGACCACCACCGTGGCTCCTGCCACGGGTGTGCCGTCGATACCGGTAACCCTACCTGAAATCTGCGTGTTCTGGGCCGAGGAGAGCAAAATTCCCCCCCCCAGCATGGCAATTAACGATAGTACAATTTTTCTTACCATAGCCGTTAATTTTTGTGTGTTTTTTAAAATAAAAAGTTCCTTACAAAGATAACTTACCACACAGTAATTTGCAAGA
>NZ_CAJTXD010000005.1 GCF_910580175.1 uncultured Alistipes sp. | reverse complement strand
GCTTATGGGGTCAAAACAACCTGGCCGCAGGGGTCATCCGCGCCTGGGTTTTCCATAGAACGCAACCTTTACATCCTCGTGATTCATAACTCTATTAACCGTTTGCAAAATTAACTGATATAGAGTTATTTGAAGCCATGAAAAGCAAAGCGGAACATAGAATAAGATACTATGCTTTCAACACCGAAGCCGTCTTTTTGCGAAACTCCGAGTAAAACGACTACCTTTGTCGTGAACTCTTGCGAGAAAACCGGCGTCCCTCGAAGTGCAGACCCGTTTTCAGAGAGACGTAGTGAAGCTTTCTGCAACCTCTCCCCAGCCTTCGAAAAGGCAACGGATAAGTAACGAATCCTTTGCTCAACCTCTCGAAATCCTGCTTTTCGACCTTTTCGCAACTCGACGAGAATCAACGGGTAACATTTCTGCCTCTCAAACACTTAACCTTATTCCTCTCCATAACCTTACTTTATCCAAAATTCTTCGTATCTTCGTCCCGTATAAATTGTCCGCGATTCCGCGGGCCAAGCGATGGATGCTATGCGAGTCTTACTTTCGATGTTGATTCTTGCCGCATGTTGCGGAGCGCTTCGGGCGCAGGAATATGTGCCTTCCTATGGGCGCGAATTGCCGCAGGGTCGTGCGGCGGCTTGTGCTGGGCTGGCAGCGACCGATGGCGGCAATCTTTATGCTGCCCCGCTCGACGGGTGGGTGCTCGACGGGAACCGTTTCTCGGCGCCTTTTACCGTGCCATTTGCGTGGATCGGCCGGCAGGTCATGCTGCATGTCGAGCATGCGTCGGCTGGTTACGAGGTGCGTGTCAACGGGCATGCGGTCGCCTACAACAGCAACGGCAGTGCACCGGCGAACTTCAACCTCACGCGCATGACCCGCGAGGGGGCGAATACGCTCGAAATCGTGCTCTCGGAGCCGGATGCCGCCGCGGTGCTCGAAAGTTGGAAATTGCCTGCTTCGGCGCCCGTTCTCGGTGCTGTATGGCTCGCAAGCCGTCCTACCATGTATGTGCGGGACGTGACGGTCAAGACGCGGCGCAACAATCCGTCCGACGATTTTTTGGCGGCCGAAGTCGGGATTGTCGTCAAAAGTTGTGCGCTCAATCCCCGTACGTCGCGCATCCATTATGAGCTGACCGCTCCCGACGGCACTGCGGCGGCGGTCGGTCACGAAGAGATGACCCTCGACATGCGGCGCGAAGATACGATTCGGTTTCTTGCCCGCATTCCCGATAGTTTGCAATGGAGTGCCGCGCACCCCGTGCGCTATGCTTTGCGCCTGAAAACGCAGTATGAGGGGCATGTAGTGGAGTGTTCGGAGTTCCGGCCGGGATTCCGCACCGTCGGGACGGACAACGGCGTGCTCTCGGTCAACGATCGGCCTGTCGCCTTGCGCGTATGCGAGGTGCGGCCCGACATCGGGGCCGGGGAGATCGAGGCATTGCGCACCAAGGGATACAATGCACTGCGGTTGTTGCCCGGGCCTGTGTCGCAGTCGCTTTTCGATCTGTGCGACCGGCTGGGTCTCTACCTGATCGTCACGGCGCCCGTCGACACCAGCCGCAGCGGCGATTCGCGGCGCCGCGGGGGCAATCCGTCCAACGATCCGGCATGGCTCGGAGCCTATCTCGAACGGGCCGAAGACAGCTATCATGGCGCCAAGCTCCATCCTTCGGTAGTTGCGTTCGACCTGGCCCGCCGCTCGGCCAACGGGATCAACCTCTACGAAACCTATCTGCGGATGAAGCGTTTCGACGAGCCGCGGCCGTTCGTCTATTCCGATGTCGCCGGCGAATGGAACAGCGACACGTTGTTGACCGAGTAGGAGGGTGCAAGATGAAGCGCATCGGTATTCTTTCCGATACCCACGGGACGTTCGACGACAAGCTGCGCGAATTTTTCCGCGATGTCGACGAAATATGGCATGCGGGCGACATCGGGTCGCTCTCCCTGGCCGACGAGATTGCCGCTTTCAAGCCTTTGCGCGCCGTGGCGGGCAATATCGACGGCGGGCTGACCCGGCGGGTCTATTCCGATTTCGCCGCTTTCCGTTGCGAGGAGGTACAGGTGCTGATGACCCATATCGGCGGTTAT
Organism: uncultured Alistipes sp.; assembly: GCF_910580175.1. GTDB lineage: Bacteria > Bacteroidota > Bacteroidia > Bacteroidales > Rikenellaceae > Alistipes. The sequence continues at coordinate 202,169 of NZ_CAJTXD010000005.1, read as the reverse complement.
CCCCGGCGTTACGATCTGCGTGCCGTCGCCCGCATCCAGTCCGTGCGTCCGAAACTCTTCGTTTCGGGGCATTCGCACATCCTCAAGGTCGTCTACGATCCCGTCTACGACATGTTGACCGTCAATCCTGGTGCTGCCGGCGAGTTCGGCTTCCATCGTGTGCGTACGGCCGTGCGTCTCGTTGTCGAAGGGGCGGCCATGCGCGACATGGAGGTGGGCGAGTGGCCGAGGAAAGGGTAGCAGCCTCCCTTTTTCCGGATTTCGCAGTTAAGACGCGGAGTTCGGTTTTTTCCTAATTCCCGTTCGTTCAGCGTATGGCGGGCACCTGTCCGTTCGGCTAATCCGTCCGATGCAATAAAAGGGCCTTTGGCGTCGTTTTCTTTGCGAATTCAAAAAACAACGACGCAACATGCAACTGAAAATTTCGAAGACGCTCGAAAGCGTCCTTGCTCGCGCGGCGTTCAATACGGCCAAAGCGGGCGTTACCCATTCGCTCAAGGATCATCTCGCGCTGGAACTGCTCCGCGAGGAGGGGGCGTTGGCTTATCAGCTGCTTTCGGCTCAGCTCAAGGACTGGGAGGTTTACCAGATACGTTTGCGCATCGAACGCGACATCGCTGCCGTACAGCCGTCGGAGCGTCTCGACCCCGAGACGTTCTACCGCGGTTTCGGCGACGAACTGCGCGAGAAGTCGGGTGCCGTGCGGAGCATCTCCACGGCTCATGCGTTGCTGCTCATCGTCTCCGACCCGGCTACCGTGACGGCCCGTACGCTGGAGATGTACGGCGTGACGGCCGACTCGTTGGCTGCCGAGTTGCAGAAGTTCGCCGTGGGCGACGACTTCCGTACGGAGGTGCAAGTCCATCTGCTCGACTTTTCCTCGGCCAACCGGCCCGACGAGCCGCAGCAGGAACATCTGCTCGACAAATTCGGCGTCAACCTTACCCGTATGGCCCGCGAGGGGCGGATCGATCCCGTGATCGGACGCGAGCAGGAAATCGAACGTGTGGTGCAGATCCTGTCGCGGCGTAAGAAGAACAACCCGATTCTCATCGGCGAGGCCGGCGTCGGCAAAAGCGCCATTGTCGAGGGGCTGGCTCTGCGCATCGCCGCCGGGGACGTACCTTATACGATCGCCGACAAGACGCTTTTTTCACTCGACGTCTCGGCGCTGGTCGCCGGCACGAAGTTCCGCGGCGAGTTCGAGGAGCGCATGCAGCAACTCTTGGACGAGTTGCGCAAGGCTAAAGATACGATCATCTTCATCGATGAAATACACACCATCGTCGGTGCCGGTTCGACGCAGGGCAGTCTCGATACGGCCAATATCCTCAAGCCGGCTCTTGCGCGCGGCGAGTTGCAGACCATCGGAGCCACCACGCTCGACGAATATCGCGAGAATATCGAGAGCGATTCGGCGCTCGAACGGCGCTTCCAGAAGGTCGTCGTCGAGCCGACCACTTCCGAACAGACGCTCCGCATCCTGCGCAACATAGCGCCCCATTATGAGCGGCACCACAAGGTGCGTTACAGCGATGCGGCCCTGGAGGCGTGCGTGGCGCTTGCCGAGCGTTACATTACCGACCGGTTCTTTCCCGACAAGGCGATCGACGTGCTCGACGAAGCCGGCTCGCGGGCGCATCTTCAAGCGGCGTGCGAACCCGACGAGCTGCGCGAAATGGAGGCGGCTGTCGGCGATGTGCAGCGGGAGCGGCGCGAGGCGGTCGAGGCCATGATCTACGAGAAGGCCGCTTCGGCCCGGCTGCGCGAAATAGCGCTGCGCAGCCGGATCGACCGTACGCGCTCCGAGTGGCGGCGGTCGCTCGAAAAGAACCCTGCGGAGATTACCGAGGAGCACATCCGCCAAGTCATCACGGCTATGACCGGTATCCCGGCCGAGCGGGTTTCCGACGGCGAGGCCGGGCGTCTGCGCACGCTGCGCGATCATCTGTCCGGCCGCGTAGTGGGGCAGGAGGATGCCGTGGAGAAGATTTCGCGCACCATCCGCCGGTCGCGCGCCGGATTGAAGGATGAGCGCCGGCCCATCGGGGTCTTTCTGTTCGTCGGCCCTACCGGCGTGGGAAAGACGCTCTTGGCCAAGGAGGTGTCCAAGTGGCTTTTCGACGAGCGCATGGGGTTGATCCGCATCGACATGAGCGAGTACGGCGAGAAACACAACGTCGCGCGGCTGATCGGCTCGCCTCCGGGTTACGTCGGCTACGGCGAGGGCGGACAGCTTACCGAGGCGGTGCGGCGCCGGCCTTATTCGGTGGTGCTGCTGGACGAGATCGAGAAAGCCCATCCCGAGGTCTTCAACACCTTGTTGCAGCTCTTCGACGAGGGACATCTAACCGATGGTGCGGGTCGCCGCGTCGATTTCCGCAACACGATCATCATCATGACGTCCAATGTCGGTTCGCGGGCCGCAGTGCAGAAAGCCGTGCATGTGGGTTACAGCACCGCATCCAAGAGTGCGACGGTTTCCGTGACGCCGCAGATCGAGTATCGCAAGGCGTTGGAGCAGACTTTCGCACCCGAGTTTCTCAACCGCATCGACGACATCGTGATCTTCCGCACCTTGGAGGTCGCCGATGTCGAGCGCATCATCGAGTTGGAGCTGGAAGGACTGTTCACCCGTACGCGGCGGTTGGGTTACAACGTGAAGATTACTGCCAATGCCAAGCGGCGCCTGGCTGCATTGGGATACGAGCAGCGTTACGGCGTGCGGTCGCTCAAGCGTACATTGATGGATCATGTCGAGGATCCGCTCTCGGCCTTGATTATCGACGGGCGGCTCCACGAGGGCGATACTGTGGTCGTCGAAGCCGACAAGGCGCAGGGCGTGCGACTCCGGGTAGCGTAAACGTGTTTTCGGACAGCATGACCGCTTCATCGGCCCGCCCGTCGTGCGATTTAGCTTATTCTTGGGATTCCGTCGGATTGGACGGCAGTCCGTTCGTCCCGCTTTGTCCGCTGCGGCGGTGCCGGCGTCCTCCGCGGTGGCGGCGCTTGCGGTCGCGCGAACCGCGATTGCCCTCGCCCCGGCCCGAGGCATGGTCGTTGTCGGCCGAAACTCCCGTTGCCGCAGCGACTGCGGCAGCCGGTTCGCCGGCGGGTTTTTGACCGCTTCGCTTGCGTCCGGCGCGGTCGCGCCCTCCGCGCCCGGAGCCTCCGCCCGAACGTCCGCCGCGCCCTCTGCCGCCGCGTCCGCGGTTTTCGGCGGGAGCATAGGCCGGTCCTTCGCCCACGGATTCGGGCAGGTCGGCCTTGCGGATTTCGCGTTCGATGAACTTCTCGATCTGGTGGAACTTGCCCTGCTCCTCCTCGTTGACGAACGTGATGGCGCTGCCTGTCGCCGCGGCGCGGGCCGTACGGCCGATGCGGTGGATGTAGTCTTCAGGGTCGTGCGGCACGTCGTAGTTGATGACCAGGCCGATGTCTTCGATGTCGATGCCTCGGGCCACGATGTCCGTAGCCACCAGGATGTTTACCTTGTTGTTTTTGAAAGCCAGCATCACTTCTTCGCGCTGCGCCTGTTCCAGATCGGAGTGCATCGGCGCCACGTTCAGCTTCATGCGCTTGAGTGTGTGGGCCAGTTCCTTAACCTTCATCTTCGACGACGAGAAGATGATGGTCTTCGATTCGGTGGGTTGGGCGAAGAGTTCGCGGATGATGCCCGCTTTCTGATTTTCGTAGCAGACGTAAGCCGACTGGTCGATCGCCTCGTTGGGTTTCGAGATGGCGATGTTGACTTCGGCGGGGTTGCGCAGAATGGTTTTCGCCAATTCGCGGATTTTAGGCGGCAGTGTCGCCGAGAACATGATCGTTTGGCGCTCCTTGGGCATGTAGGAGATGATCTTCATGATGTCGTCGCTGAAACCCATGTCCAGCATGCGGTCGGCCTCGTCCAGGATCACGCATTCCACGTGCGAAAGGTCGATGCCGCTGTTCTGGATGTGGGAGATCATGCGGCCCGGGGTGGCGATTACCACGTCGGAACCCATCAGCATGCCCCGTTTCTGCACGTCCCAGCCCTTGCCGTCGCCGCCGCCGTAGACGACGGTGGTCGAAACGGGCAGATAATAGGAGAAACCCTGGAACTGCTGGTCGATCTGCTGGGCCAGCTCACGCGTGGGGACGATAATGACCGATTTGATCACGTTGTCTTCGTTGCCCTCGATGAGCAGGCGGTTCAGCAGTGGCAGCGTGTAGGCCGCCGTCTTGCCCGTGCCGGTCTGGGCGCAGCCGATGATGTCCCGCCCTTCCAGAATCACAGGAATGGTGTGTTCCTGCACGGGCGTCATCTCGCTGAAATTCATATCGTAGAGACCGTCGAGAATTTCATCTTCCAGGTCAAGTTCGTCGAATCGCATAGAAAAAAATATTTTTTAATCGTATCTGTGTAATCGTAACGCACCGAAAGTCGGGGCGTCGGTTGTCATTTGATTTCTTCTCCAAAGAGGGTCGCCGAGGTGTTGCCGGTAATGCGCACCCGAACATAGTCGCCCGTTTTGTGCGTGCCGCGGTCGAAAACCACCACCTTGTTTTGCGGCGTGCGGCCCGAGAGTTGTCCGGGATCGCGTTTCGACACCCCCTCGACCAGCACTTCGAATTCTTTGCCTACGTCGCGGCGGTAACTTGCTTTGCCCAGTTCGTTCTGCAAGGCGATGATCTCTTGCAGGCGGCGCGATTTCACGTCGTCGGGAATGTCGTCGGGCAGATGCTTCGATGCAAAGGTACCCGGACGTTCCGAATATTTGAACATGAACGCAGAGTCGTAGCCCACCTCGCGCATGAGCGAAAGGGTCTGCGCGTGTTCCTCCTCGGTTTCGCCCGAGAAGCCGGCGATCAGGTCGGTCGTGATGCCGCAGTCGGGCATGCGGCGGCGGATGGCGGCGATGCGGTCGAGATACCACTCGCGCGTATACTTGCGGTTCATGCGTTCGAGCATCGACGTGGCGCCCGACTGGGCCGGCAGGTGGATCGAGCGGCAGACATTGGGTGTCGAAGCCATGACGTCGAGCAGCCGGTCGCTCATATCCTTGGGATGCGACGTGGCGAACCGCACGCGCAGCAGCGGCGAGACGAGTGCCACCCGGTGCACCAGCTCGGGGAAGTCGACTTCGCCGGCCCGATAGGAGTTGACATTCTGGCCCAGGAGCGTCACTTCGCGGTAGCCGTTGTCGAAAAGCGTGCGCACCTCGGCCAGGATCGTTTCGGGATCGCGGCTCCGTTCGCGGCCGCGGGTGTAGGGCACCACGCAGTAGGAGCAGAAGTTGTTGCAGCCCCGCATGATCGAGACGAAAGCGCTGACGCCGTTTTTGTCGAGCCGCACGGGGGCGATTTCGGCGTAGGTCTCCTCGGTGGAGAGCAGCACGTTGACCCCCTTGCCGCCCGCTTCGGCTTCGCGAACGAGTCGCGGCAGGTCGCGATAGGCGTCCGGCCCGGCTACGATGTCGACGCCCGCAGGCCCTTCGAGCAGCTGTTCCTTCAGCCGCTCGGCCATGCAGCCGAGGATGCCGACGATCAGCGAGGGTTTGTTGCGCCGCAGCCGTTTCATGTCGGCCAGCCGGCCCCGGATGCGCTGCTCTGCATTGTCGCGGATCGAGCAGGTGTTTATCAGGATCACGTCGGCCTCCTCCTGGTTTTCGGTGTAGACGTAGCCCTCCTGTTGCATTACCGAAACCACGATTTCCGAATCGCCGACGTTCATCTGACAACCGTAGGTCTCGATGTAGAGTTTTCGGCCTGCCCCCGAAAGAGGCCGCAAGGTATTTAATTCAAGATTCAAAGTGTATAGTTGAAAATTTCGTAATTTGTTTTTCGCGCCTTTCTCCTGTTTTTCCGTTTTGTAGCTGTATCGCCGGATAGCCGGTTGCGGAGCGGGGTGCTTCAGGTCGTTTCGACGGTGCGTTCCGTTATTCTGCTTGGATTTCGTTTTTGTCGGGGAATTGCTTGAAGCCTTCGCCGAACGTTTCGTAGGCGTCGGTTACCACTACAAAAGCACGCGGGTCGATCTCCTTGATCTTGTGTTGTACCTGGCGTACTTCTTTGCGGCTGACCACCAGAAAGATCATTTCGCGTGCCGCATCCGTGTACATGCCTTTCGACTTGATGTAGGTGGCGCTTCGGTTCAAGTCATCCAGGATGAACTTTTTGAGTTGGTCGTGGTGGTCGCTGATGATGAACAGCAGTTTGTCGTACGACGCGCCGTCGAGCATATAAGCCACTACGCGCGACGACACATAGATCGTCAGCAGCGAGTAAAGCGTGAGCATCCAGCCGTTGGGCGCCGCCTGGCCCGTACCCAGACCGAAGCCGATGACCACCAGTCCCGAGACCACCACGAAACCGTCGGCCAGGAAGATGCCCGTCGAGAATTTGATGCCAGTGAACTTTTGCAACAGCATGCCCACGATGTCCGTGCCGCCCGTGGTGGCTTGTTGGCGCACGACAAGACCTTGTCCCACGCCTACGAGCACGGCACCCATGATGCAGGTCAGCAGCAGGTCGTTCGAAAGATCGAGGTGCCCGTTCAGCAACAACGCTGGATCGAGCGACTCGACGGCCGCCGCATCGGGATAGACCAAACGGGTCAGGATGTTCATGAAGCCGGGCGTGTAGAGCGCCGCCAGCACGGTGCGCGTGCCGAACTGCCCGCCGAAAACCAGCATGGCCGTGAACATCAGGGGCACGTCGAACATGTAGCCGAACGTGCCGACCTGGATCGAGGGGAAAATATTGTGCAGTACGATGCCCATGCCGTATACGCCGCCCGGCACGAAGTTGTAGGGATTGATGAAGAGCACGAATCCGGCGCCCATGATCGAACAGCCTATGAAGATCAGCAGCCACGTACGCCACCAGACCCACGAGCCGATCCGGTCGAGCAATGTTTTGGTTTCCATGGAGAAGTCGTTTTATCCGACGACAAAGATACACCAAAAATCGGAAATCGAAGAATGAAAAGCGAATTTGATGATGCCCGCGGGCGGCGTTCCATGCGGCAGGTCTGGGGCGTAATGTCGTAATGTTCGGAGCAGATCGGTTCCTTGGGTGTCGGCCAAAACAAAAAAGCCCCGGGCCGAAGCCCGGGACTTTCGATCGAATGCGCAGAGACGGACGGTTATTTCGTCAGCTCGGCCAATGCTGCCGCAGCATTTTCGGCTGCGGGGCCTGCGGTTACCTGCTTGAACGCGGCGATCGCCTGCGGCTTCATGTCGCGGGCGTTGTAGGCAGCACCCAACAAGTAGTACATCAGCGACTTGTCGGCTTCGTCGTTCTGTGCGGCCGCGGCGGTTTCTCCCAATTCGATTACCTTGGCATAGTCTTTCTTGTTGGCATAGGCCTGCAAGCGTACGTTCTGGAACAGAGCGCTCTCGGGATTCTTCTCCAGTTGAGCGTCGGCCATGGCGATGATGCCTGCGAAGTCGCCGGCAGCCTGCATTTCGGCCACCTTGTTGTTGGTGTAGAGAGCCATCATTTCTTTGGCTTTGGCGGCATCCTCGGCATACTTGGGATGGGTCTTCGCGGCGATGGCCTCGTAGATCTCCATGCCCTCGGCATATTTGCCCATTTCGCAGTAGCTCATCGCCAAGTTGAGGGCCATCGACGTGTTGTCCGGGTCGGCCTTGTAGCCCTTGGCGAAGATTTCCGCCGCCGTCGCATAGTCCTTATTGTTGAATGCGTCGCCGCCCTGCACCTGGTAGATTTTCGCTACCCAGCCGTTCGACTTGGCCATCTGGGTCATGTCGCCGTAGAGTTCGGCCAACTCGGCCGACTTTGTGAAGTTGGTCAGCGCCGCATCGTAGTTCTTGGTGCGCATGGCGCCGCCGCCCATCATGAAATAGCACTTGGGAAGCGTCGATTTGGCCGTCGCCACCAGCGATGCAGCATCGTCGTTATCCATGCCCAGGTCGATGACCTGTTCGAACTTGGCGGCAGCATTGGCGAAGTCTTTGGCTCCGTATGCGGCAGCCGCTTCGTTGTAGATCGCCGTGACATCCTGCGCCGAGAGCGACACGGTCGCCAGCAGCGCGATTACCGAAACAAACAATTTTTTCATTTTATACCTGATTTTAAAAGTTCATATTTCTCGCCTCGGATGATCCGGACGAGTTCGGGTCATGCACCCGGCTTTCGAAAAAGGGGGCTTCGCACCCCGATTTCCGCAGTGTCGGAATGCTGCGATGGAGACAAAAGTATAAAATTATTTCCTCTTTTTCAAAATCCTGGGTTTCCTATTCGCGCAGCGACGCAAAAAACGCGCCCATCAGCGATTCGCATTCTTCACGCAATACGCCTCGTCCGACCGTTGTCTTGGGGTGGAAAACCGCCTCGGAGTATCGGCGATAACCTTTTTTCGGGTCATCGGCGCCCCATACCACGCGCCCGACCTGCGCCCAGGCGATGGCCCCGGCGCACATGATGCACGGCTCGACGGTCACATAGAGCGTGCATTGTTGCAGGTATTTCCCGCCCAGCGTCGCCGTGGCGGCGGTCAGCGCTTGCATTTCGGCATGGGCCGTCGGGTCGGAGAGCGTCTCTACGAGGTTGTGGCCTCGGCCGATTATCCGTCCCTCGGCCACCACCACGGCGCCGATGGGCACTTCCTGTTCATTCAGCGCCTTGCGGGCTTCGTCCAGCGCCAGGCGCATGAATTTTTCGTCGTCGTTATGCTGTTGGTCCATATTTTTAGAGTGCGGGGCCATGTCCCTGCGGCTTCAAAAGTAACGAAAATCGCCGTATGGCGTGCCGCCTTTCGAAAAAAATGTGGATTATGAATTATGAATTGTGAATTTTAGCTACCTTTGTATCTTGCAAAAACGGAATAAATCATCCTTTTTTATGTATAGAACCCATACTTGCGGCGCCCTGCGGGCCGACAACGTCAACCAAACCGTCACCCTGGCCGGGTGGGTGCAGAAAGTGCGGAACCTCGGCGCCATGACTTTCATCGACTTGCGCGACCGCTACGGTCTGACGCAGATCGTCGTCGAAGAACACTGCCCGGCCGAAGCGCGCGAAACAGCGGCCCGCGTGGGTCGCGAATGGGTGTTGCAAGTCACGGGCCGCGTCATCGAGCGTGAGTCCAAAAACCCCAAGATGCCCACGGGCGACATCGAGGTCTCGGCCGAGAGCATCCGCGTGCTCAACGAAGCGCAGACCCCGCCCTTTACCATCGAGGAGAACTCCGACGGCGGCGACGACCTGCGCATGAAGTACCGCTACCTCGACCTGCGCCGCGCCCCGCTTCAGCGCAACATGATCCTGCGCCACAAAATGGCGCAAGAGATCCGCCGCTTCCTGGACAGCGAGGGATTCCTTGAGATCGAAACGCCCTACCTGGTAGGCTCCACGCCCGAGGGGGCGCGCGACTTCGTGGTGCCCAGCCGCATGAACCCCAACCAGTTCTACGCCCTGCCCCAGTCGCCGCAGACGCTCAAACAGCTCTTGATGGTGGCCGGTTACGACCGCTATTTCCAGATCGTGCGTTGTTTCCGCGACGAGGATTTGCGTGCCGACCGGCAGCCCGAGTTCACGCAGATCGACTGCGAGATGGCGTTCGTCGAGCAGGAGGACATCCTTGAAGTCTTCGAGCGTTGGGCCAAGCACATGTTCCGCACCGTCATGGATGTCGAATTCGAGGGGCCGCTGCGCCGCATGCCGTGGATTGAGGCGATGGAGAAATACGGTTCCGACAAACCCGACCTGCGCTTCGGCATGGAATTCGCCGATCTGACCGACCTGGCCAAGGGGCATGGCTTCAGCGTCTTCGACGATGCCGAATACGTTGCCGGATTCGCCGCACCGGGCTGCGCAGCCTACACCCGCAAGCAGATCGACGCACTTACCGAGTTCGTCAAGCGTCCGCAGGTGGGTGCCAAGGGCCTTATCTGGATCCGCACGGAGGAGGAGGGTGTGAAGTCCTCCGTCGACAAATTCTATTCGTCCGATGAGGTGCGCGCCATGGCCGAGCGCTGCGGTGCCAAGGCCGGCGACATGGTCTTCATTCTCTGCGGCAAGAAGTTCAAGGCACTGACTCAGCTCTGCGCCTTGCGCCTGGAGGTGGCCCAGCAACTGGGACTGCGCGACCCGAAGAAGTTCGCGCCGCTGTGGGTGGTCGACTTCCCGATGTTCGAGTGGGACGACGAGACGCAGCGTTTCTATGCCATGCACCATCCGTTTACCTCGCCCAAACCCGAAGACATCCAGTATCTTGAGAGCGACCCGGGTCGCGTACGCGCCAATGCCTACGACTTCGTTTGCAACGGCACCGAAATCGGCGGCGGTTCGATCCGCATCCACGATGCCAAGTTGCAGGCAACGATCTTTAAATGCTTGGGATTCACGCCCGAGAAGGCGCAGGAGCAGTTCGGCTTCCTGATGAATGCTTTCAAGTTCGGCGCACCTCCCCACGGCGGTTTGGCTTTCGGTTTCGACCGACTGTGTTCGCTCTTCGGCGGCAGCGAGTCGATCCGCGACTACATCGCTTTCCCGAAGAACAATGCTGGCCGCGATGTCATGCTCGATGCTCCGTCGCAGATCGACCCGGCGCAGCTGGATGAACTCTTTCTCGAATTGCGCAAGCCCGAAGCATAAGGGTGTTTCTTGGGCCGGGATGTCGGGGCATCCGTCTCTGGCAGTATTTTTTCGATCGGTGCGTTCGGATTTTTCCGGACGCGCTTTTTTTGTGCAGGGTGTTTTGTTCGGGCCGGTTTCTTGTGCGAAACAAGAGGCTTTCCGGTTTCTTGTTTTGTCGGCTCATTCTTTCGGTAATTTGCAATGATTTTCGATTTATTATTTGTATATTTGTCAAATAATTTTGCTTGGATAGGGCCTTTCTTGCCTGGTGTGTTCCGGGTTTGCGCTATCTTTGCAGAGAGATGGAAATCCGGAGTTTCCGGGTTCGTTGTCTTCGACCGAAAGGAGGTTTTATGGATTTGAAAGAGATACGGGACGAGTTGCGCAAACTCTCGGAGTTGGTCGGCGGCTGGTCGGATTTGGAGAGTGCGGCCGCGCTTGAAAAGGATTGGGCTTTGGAGAAGTTGCGCGCGATCTATGAGGTCGTGCGTTTCGGTGCCGGGCCGACGGTCGGGACTCCGAACGTGATGACGGCCGAACCGGTTGCTGTTCCCGCTGTCGAGGAGAAAGCAGAGTCCGTGCCGCAGCCGGTTGTTGCAGAATCGGTAACCCCGCATGTTGTTGAACCCCAGGCTCCCGATACTTCAATCGAGGAGTCTGTCGGGGCGGACGAATTGGAGGCGGTCGATCTGGGCGAGGTGCTTTCGTTGGAGACGGAGGGTGCTGTTGAATCAGCAAGCGGTTCGCCGACCGAGGAACCCGTTCGCGCGGTCGCAGAACCGAATCTTGTTCCGCCGGCCGTTGAGCCTTCTGTTGAATCGTCGGAAGTTGTTGGCGATCAAGAGGTGTCTTGTTCCGCATTCGAGGTTTTCGAATTGACGGATGAGACCGAAAACGAATCCGAATCTTTGGGAAATGCGGTTTCCGAACCTCGCAATACCGGTGCGGCCGCCGCAATCGAGACCGAAGCGGTTGCGAGCCGAGTGGTTGTCGAAGAAAACGGCGCCGGCCCGGAGCTTTTGTCCGAGACCGGGCCGATGTCGGAGGAATCGCCGATGTCGGAGAATCCGGAGCCGGCTGCTTCGGAGCAAGAGCCGGCTGCGCCGACGCTTTTCGGACTGGACGACAAGATGGAGCGGCATCGCCACAAGCAGCGTGTCATCATGTCGCTTTACGATACCGCGCCTGCCGAAACGGGGCCGTTCGCTGCGGCTTCCTCCCGGCCCGACGGATCGGATGCGCCCGGGCATGCCGCAGCAGCCGGTCGCGCCAAGTCTGCGATCGCCGGTGCCGACCCCGAAATCGTGTTGCTCGATGCCTATACTGAAGAACCGGTCGAGGAACCGCAGCCCGTGCGTGCTGCCGATCCGGCTGTTGAGACTCGAACCGCAGGATATTTTGTTCCGGATGGCGATACCGGCCCGGAGGAGGAGCCGGCACCGGAGATGCTTGAGCCGCAGTCTGCCCATATCGAAGTGTTGCAGGACGACCTTGCGGTGCCCGCCGGCGCGGTTTTGGGCGAGGTTATCAACCACGATGTCCAGACGTTGGCAGATACGATCGTCTCGCCCGGTTTCGGACGTTACGGCGAACCTATTTCCGATCTGCGTCAGGCGATCGGCATCAACGACAAGTTCTCGATGATCCGCGATCTTTTCGGAGGCGACAGCGACCTTTTCGAAACCACGATCGCCGCGCTCAATGCGCAGCCCGGTCTGGACGAGTGCATGATCTACATCGCCGAGCGGTTCGCCTGGAACTCCGATTCCGAGAGCGCCAAGTTGATGATGGAGTTGCTCGAACGCAAATTTGCATAGCGCATGGCCAAGCTATATATCGTGCCTACGCCCATCGGCAACCTCGACGACATTACCTTGCGGGCCATCCATGTGTTGCGCGAGGTCGATTTCGTCCTGGCCGAGGATACGCGTACGACTTCCTTTTTGTTGCGGCATCTCGGTATCGAGAAGAAGCTCCATTCGCATCATAAGTTCAACGAGCATGCTACCGTGCGGATGGTCGCCGATGCGATTGCCGCAGGACGCAGTGCCGCCCTGGTTTCCGATGCCGGAACACCCGGCATTTCCGATCCGGGATTCCTGCTCGTCCGCACTTGTGTCGAGCAGGGGATCGAGGTCGAGACCCTGCCCGGTGCTACGGCCGCCGTTCCGGCTCTGGTGCAGAGCGGCTTCCCCTGCGACCGGTTTTGCTTCGAGGGTTTCCTGCCCCAGAAGAAAGGCCGGTCGAAACATTTGCAGGCCCTCGCCGACGAGGAGCGCACCATGATTTTCTACGAATCGCCCTACCGCGTGGTAAAGTGCCTGGAGCAGTTCGCCGAGGTCTTCGGCCCCGACCGGCGGGTCTCCGTCTCCCGCGAGTTGACCAAGAAGTTCGAGCAGACCGTGCGGGGCACCCTCGCCGAAGTCGCAGCCCATTTCCGGGCCAACGAGCCGAAAGGCGAGTTCGTGATCGTCGTTGCCGGGCGTCCCAAGACCCGCAAGGGCGATGTCGCAGAACCGTTGTTTCAAAATGATTGACGCATGAAAGATTTGAATAACGATACCGGTCGCATGAAGCGTTCGTTCGCAGCATGGATCGGCGATCTGCGCAGTTTTTTGCGCGGTAGGTTCAGCCTCGACGAGGACAAGGCGCAGTGCGACGAGGTGGTCGCATCGGTTTCGAAGGGCGTCGAGTTCCGGGGCGTCAATTTGTGGGTGTTGATCTTCGCCACGATGATCGCTTCGTTGGGGCTGAACATCGATTCGGCCGCCGTCATCATCGGTGCCATGCTCGTTTCGCCCATCATGGGGCCGATCATGGGTGTGGGACTGGCTTTGGGCATCAACGATTTCGATTTGTTGAAGATGTCGTTGCGCAACCTGATGCTGATGTTCATCGTCGCCATCGTCACGTCGACCGTCTATTTCTTCCTCTCGCCGCTTTCGTCCAACAGCAGCGAGTTGCTGGCCCGCACTACGCCGACCACCTACGACGTCTTGATCGCCTTGTTCGGCGGTCTGGCCGGTATGGTCGCCCAGACGCGGCAGGATCGGACTTCGACGGTCATCCCCGGCGTGGCTATCGCCACGGCGCTTATCCCGCCGCTCTGTACGGCCGGCTTCGGCATCGCTACCGGGCAGCTGCGGTTTTTCCTGGGTGCCTTCTACCTCTTTTTCATCAATTCGGTGTTCATCGCCTTGGCGACCTACGTCGTTGTGCGGTTCTTGAGATACCCGAAGAAATCGTTCATCGACCCCAAGCGCGAGCGTTACGTCAAGCGATCCATGTTGTTGATTACCTTGGTCACGTTCGTGCCCAGCGTCTTCATCGGCGTGCGGATGGTGCAGGTGTCGTTGTTCGAGGCTTCCGCCGACCGTTTCGTCGAGCGGGTTTTCCAGTTTCCGCATACGCGCGTCATCGAGTCGACCAGTCATTACGGGCGGCGCGGCGAGTCGTCGCGCATCGAGTTGCTGTTGGTCGGCGAGCCGCTCGGCGACGAGGTAATCGGCAATGCCCGGGCGCAGTTGAGCGGTTACGGACTGGAGAAAACCGAGTTGATCGTGCGGCAGGCCGCTTCGTCGGACAAGATCGATGTGGCTTCGTTGCAGCAGAGCTATGCCGAACTGCTCGACGAGAAAAACAAGCGGATCGAACGGATGAACGGTTTGCTGAGCCGTTATAAGGTAACCAATGTCGAAGTCGAGGACATCTCGCGCGAGGTGGGCACCATGATGCCCAATGTCAGGGCCATATCCTTGACCAAGGGTATCACTTTCGATGTCGACGGCACGCCGGGCGACACGACCCTCGTATGCGTGGTCACGCCCGTCGATCCCCGCCGGCCGTTCGATCGGGAAACCTTGTCCCGATGGTTGCGTATCCGCACCAAGGTCGATAATGTGAAACTTTTCGTCGAACCTTAGGCGTGTGTTTATGGAGAATCCGAGGTTGAATATCGCACAGCGGGTCTGGGTCGAAATCTTGTGGGGTGGCATGCGCTTTTTCGCGGCCATGCCCTATTGGTTCAAGTATTACGTCGTCGAGAACGTCTTTTTCTTTTTGTTGTACTATGTGTTGCGTTACCGGCGGAAAGTCGTGTGGACAAATTTGCGCAATTCCTTTCCCGACAAGAGCGATGCCGAATTGTGGATCGTCCGGAGGAAGTTCTATCGCACGTTGGCCGAGATCTTCGTCGATACGGTCGACATGGCGCATAAGAACGAGGACAAAGCCCGCGAGATGCTGACCATCGAGCGGGGCGACGAGCAGGCTCTGCGGGTGCACGGGCGCGATTGGATCGCCATGCTGGCCCATTTCGGGTGTTGGGAATATTGTTCTTATTGGGGGCTTTTCGAACCGTCGCAGATGGTCGTGGCCGTCTATCATCCTTTGCGCAGCCCCGTTATGGAGTGTCTCTACCAACGGTTGCGCAATTCGTCGTTCGCCACGACCGTCGCCATGAAGGAGTGCGTGCGTTTCTACGTGCGGCACCGCGAAACCGGCATCGGGGGCAAGAATATGGTACTCGGATTGATTGCCGACCAGAATCCGCCGCGCCGACCCAACAGCCATTGGTTCTCGTTTCTCAACCAGGATACGATCTTCTTCGACGGTGGCGAGAAGTTGGCTCTCAAGTTCCGGCTGCCCGTTTACTTCGTGCGCATGGAGCGTATCCAGCGCGGTCGTTACCGCATGTCGTTCGAGTTGCTCTACGATGGCGTGGAGGAGGTCGCCGAAAACGAGATCACGGAGCGTTACGTCCGGCGTTTGGAGTCCATGATCTGCGAGCGGCCCGAACTTTGGATGTGGTCGCATCGTCGTTGGAAACACAAGCGTTGAAACGAGCCGCCATGCCCCTTGCCAAGATAGTCATACTCAACTGGAACGGCGTCGCCCACCTGCGGCGTTACCTGCCCAGCGTCGTCGCTGCGGCACCCTCGGGCGTGGGCGTTGTCGTGGCCGACAACGGTTCCACGGACGATTCGGTCGAGGTGCTGCGGCGCGAGTTCCCGTCGGTCGAAGTGTTGACTTCGGATCGGAACTACGGTTTCGCAGGCGGTTACAATCGGGCCTTGAAGCAGGTAGAAGCCGACTATTACGTGTTGCTCAATTCCGATGTCGAAACTCCTGCCGGCTGGCTCGAACCGTTGCTTGCATGTCTCGAACGCCATCCCGATGTTGCGGCCGTCGCGCCCAAGTTGTTGTCCGACACCGACCGGACGATGTTCGAATATGCCGGCGCGTCGGGCGGCTATATCGATTATTTGGGTTATCCCTTTTGCCGGGGGCGGATTCTGCGAACCATCGAGCCGGATCGGGGCCAGTACGACGACGAGCGCGATGTCTTCTGGGTTACGGGAGCTGCTTTTTGCTGCCGCTCGGCGGTGTTCCACGCCTTGGGCGGCTTCGACGACGATTTCTTCGCCCACATGGAAGAGATCGACCTTTGTTGGCGCATGCAGCTTGCGGGCTATCGTGTGCGGATCGTGCCGCAGAGCGTCGTCTGCCATCTGGGCGGCGGGACGCTCACGACCGATTCGCCGGCCAAGGTCTTTTTCAACCATCGCAACAACCTGGCTATGCTTTACAAGTGTGCCGCTCCGGGGCAGCGGTTCGTGGCGGTTCTCGTGCGGCCGTGGCTCGATCTGTTGGCCGCGTTCTCTTATTTGGTGCAGAAACGGCGGGCCAACTTTTGTGCTGTCTTCCGGGCTTGGCGCGAGTTCATCCGGTTGCGTCCGGCTTTGGCAGCCAAGCGTCGTGAAATCGGAAAGTCGCGCGTCCCCAAGCCGCGGCTCCATATTTATAAGAGATCCTTGTTGTTGCGTTACCTTTTCGGTCGCCGGACGTTCGGCAATATGATGGAATAAGGGTTTGCTGGGGCCTCCATGTCGGAACGGCCTGCTGTTGTGCGGGAGTCGGGATGCGTGCTCTCGCTCCTCCCGAAAGAGAAAAATTTACCCCTGCTGCATGTTTGCAACAGGGGTAAACTATGAACGAGCGGCTGCTCTTTTTTCGAGTGCCTATTTGTTGATCTTCGCCCACGAATCCTTGAGCGTTACCGTACGGTTGAATACCGGATGCTCGGGCGTCGTGTCCGTGTCGGGGCAGAAGTAGCCTACGCGTTCGAACTGCACGGCCTGCCCGACGGGAATTTCGAGCAGCGAGGGTTCCAGATAGCCCGTGACCTTGACCATCGAATCGGGGTTGAGGTTGTCCTCCCATGTTTGCCCCTCCTCCACGTCGTCCGGGTTCTCCTTGGTAAAGAGCGGGTTGAACAGCCGCACTTCCGCTTCCACGGCATCTTTGACCGACACCCAGTGGATCACGCCCTTCACGCGGCGGCCGTCGCTCGACGAGCCGTTGCCCGACATCGGGTCGTAGGTGCAGCGCAATTCCGTGATGTTGCCCTCGGCATCCTTGACGACCTCCTCGCATTTGATAAGATAGGAGTAGCGCAGACGTACTTCGCCGCCCGGTTGCAGGCGGAAGAATTTCTTGGGCGGGTTTTCCATGAAGTCGTCGCGTTCGATGTAGATTTCGCGCGAGAAAGGTACCTTGCGCGTCCCGGCAGCTTCGTTTTCGGGGTTGTTCACGGCTTCGAAAAGCTCGGTCTTGCCCTCGTCGTAGTTGGTAATGACCACTTTCAGCGGGTTGAGTACGGCCATGCGGCGTTCGGCGACCTTGTTGAGGTCTTCGCGCACGCAGTATTCCAGTTTGCCCAGGTCGATCACGTTGTCGCGCTTGGCCACGCCCACCATCTCGGCGAAGTTGCGCACTGAAGCCGGGGTGTAGCCCTTGCGGCGCAGGGCGCAGATCGTCGGCATGCGGGGGTCGTCCCAGCCCATGACGGCGCCCTCTTGCACGAGCTTCAGCAGTTTGCGCTTCGACATCATCGTGTAGGTAAGGTTCAGGCGTGCGAATTCATACTGGTGCGAGGGGAAAATGTCGAGTGCCTCGATGAACCAGTCGTAAAGCGGACGGTGCACGTCGAATTCCAGCGTGCAGATCGAGTGGGTAATCTGCTCGATCGAGTCGCTCTGGCCGTGGGCGTAGTCGTACATCGGATAGATGCACCATTTGTTGCCCGTGCGGTGGTGTTCGGCGTGGATGATGCGGTACATGATCGGGTCGCGGAACAGCATGTTGGGGTGCGCCATGTCGATCTTGGCACGCAGCACCTTCGAGCCGTCGGGGAACTCGCCGTTTTTCATCCGTACGAACAGATCGAGGTTCTCCTCCGGGGTGCGGTCGCGCCACGGCGAGGGTGTGCCCGGCACCGACACCGTGCCGCGGTTTTCGCGGATCTGTTCCTGCGTCTGGTCGTCGACGTAGGCCAGACCTTTCTTTATCAGTTCGACGGCCCAGTCGTAGAGCTGGTCGAAGTAGTCCGACGCATAGCGTTCGATAGCCCAGTCGAATCCCAGCCACTTGATGTCGCGCTTGATCGAATCCACATATTCGACGTCTTCCTTTACCGGATTGGTATCGTCGAAGCGCAGGTTGCACTTGCCGCCGTATTTCTTGGCCAGTCCGAAGTTGATGCAGATGCTTTTCGCATGGCCGATATGCAGGTAGCCGTTGGGTTCGGGCGGGAAGCGGGTCTGTATGCGTTTTTCGCCTTTGGCGATGGATTCTTCGATGATCTCTTCGAGGAAGTTCAGCGACTTCTCCCGAGCTTCGGTATTGGTTTCGACTGCCATGTTGTGGTGTATGTTAATGTTTCTTTCTGAATGCTTTTTCGATGTCGACCGAGAGCTTTACCACCTGCTGTGTGCCCAAGGCCGTGCCGTCGTAGTGGAAGACCATGCCCGCCTCGACACCCAGCGTGCCTTTGAAGAAAGTACGGTCGTAGCCCACCCACGTGCGGTTGTAGATATGTTCGGTCGTGGCGTAAAAGCTCTCGCCCGCATAGAGACCGTCCTGGCCGTAGGTCAGTCCTGTCGCCGGGTTGGCCGCATAGTTGCGCAGCGGTTGGAGGTTCTCGCCTAAATAGAGGTTGTTTTCGATTTTGATGCCCCATTTGCGGATCGTGATGTCGAGTTGTCCGCCGCACGGCTTGCGCCAGAGGTGGTCGACGCTGCGGCCGCGCTGCGGGGCGAACAGCAGGTTGGCCCGGATGTCGAAATCGAGGAATGCGTTGAATTCCCAGCCCGCGTAGGGATTGAGCAGCAGGTTGTCCGTCACGTTTTCGTTGCCCTTGCGCCCTGCGAAGTGGAACATCGAGAACGCATAGCCGAAATAGAATCCCTTGTCTATCGTGTAGCGTCCGGCCGAGAGGATGCGGAACATCTCGCGCGAGGCGTGGGAGTACATGCCTTCCCAGTCGATGGCCATTTCCACATAGGTCTTCCGGTGCGAGGTCGACTCGTAGCGCCCCATGAATCCCGACAGCCGGTTGTGGTAGTAGGCCGTCGAATCGCTGAAGAAAGCCCGGGAGTAGTCGCCCGCCAATTCTTTGCGGTCGAAGATACCCGCGTTGGCCTGGACGTTTTTCGTGTTGAACTGATAGTAGAGAATCGGGCGCGCCTTGGACAAGAATTTCGTGTCGTCGCCGAAGTGCTGCAACAGATCGACCCCTACGATCAGGCGGTTTTTCTTCATCCATTCCACTCCTACGCGCGGGGTCAGCCGGGCGCTGAAGAGCGTTTGCGGTTCGCCGAATTCGTTGGGGGCGTATTCGCGGTTGTCGAACCGGGTGGAGAAGTCGGCTCCCGCGATCAAGTTTTGCGCCAAGGCCCCCCCCCGTAGCGTAACGGTAAGAGCCAGCAGCAGCGCAATCTTTTTCAGGGTCATGTTCCGAATGTGTTTTGATCGCCCAAAAATAGATAAAATATTTTTTATTTGTTACTTTTGGCCTCGAAAACCCAGATTCTCCGAAGCTGTTATGCGAAAAATATCCAATGAAGAATTGGGGCGTCCCACGCCCGAAGAATATGCAGCCATGACCAAGATGCCTGTCATGGTGGTGCTCGACAACGTGCGTTCGGCACAGAATGTCGGGGCGTTTTTCCGTACGGGCGACGCTTTTGCCGTGGAGCATGTCGCCTTGTGCGGCATTACGGCCGTGCCGCCTGCCCGCGAAATCCACAAAACCGCCCTCGGAGCCGAGCAGACCGTGCCGTGGAGCTACCATGCTTCGACTCTGGAGTGCGTCCGGATGTTGCTGGCCGACGGCTACGAGGTTTTCGCCGTCGAACAGGTCGAGGGAGCTGCGATGCTCGATGCGTTCGTTCCGCAGCCCGGGCGGCGTTATGCGCTCGTCTTCGGCAACGAGGTCGCGGGCGTTGCGCAGGAGGTCGTCGACTTGTGTCGCGGCGCCATCGAAATTCCTCAGCTCGGGGTCAAGCATTCGATCAACGTTTCGGTCTCGGGCGGTGTCGTGTTGTGGCATTTCTTTTGTCGGCTGAAGCCGTAGCGGCAGCGCCGGTCGGGCGGCGGAGCGCAAATGGGGGAATCGGTATTGTGAAATGCGAATTAACTTTCTATCTTTGCGCCCGATTCAAAAACCCAAATCCGAAATGTCAGTAGAAAGTACTGTAAGAGCCGTGACGACCTACCGTCTCACGGAGATGAAGCAGCGGGGTGAGAAGATCGCCATGCTTACTTCTTACGATTATTCGATGGCCAAGATCGTCGATGCCGCAGGGATCGATGTCATTCTGGTAGGCGATTCCGCCGCCAACGTCATGGCCGGTTACGAAACGACGCTCCCTATTACGCTCGATATGATGATCTATCATGCCCGGTCGGTCGTGCGGGCTGTCCAGCGGGCTTTGGTCGTCGTCGATCTGCCGTTCGGCACCTATCAGGGCAACTCCAAGGTTGCGCTCGATTCGGCCGTCCGCATCATGAAGGAGACCGAGGCCGATGCCGTGAAGATCGAGGGCGGCGAAGAGATTCTCGAATCGGTGCAGCGTATCCTTTCGGCCGGCATTCCTGTCATGGGGCACCTCGGACTGACTCCCCAGTCGATCCATAAGTTCGGTACTTATACGGTTCGAGCCAAGGAGGAAGCCGAGGCTGAGAAACTGGTGCGCGACGCCCATCTGCTCAGCGAGGCCGGGTGTTTCGCCTGTGTGCTGGAGAAGATTCCCGCAGCCTTGGCCGCCCGCGTCTCGCAGGAGATCAAGATTCCGACCATCGGCATCGGTGCCGGGGGCGCCTGCGACGGGCAGGTGCTCGTCATCCACGACATGCTGGGTATCAACAAGGGGTTCTCGCCCCGCTTCCTGCGCCGTTATGCCGACCTGCATACGGTCATGACCGATGCCGTTACCGGGTATATCCGCGATGTCAAGGAATGCGACTTCCCCAACGAAAAAGAACAGTATTAGGATTGGCTGCAAAAAGAGGGTGTGTCGAACACCTCTTTTGGCTAAACTGCCCTTGCTGCTTGTATGTGCAGCAGGGGCGGTTCGCTTTTTCACTTTTCCCGTTCGAAATAGGGCAGGGTCTCCAGATCGACGGCCACTGTGACCGTCGCTGGGCCTCGGTAGCGTTTGCCGTCGAATCCCCGCCAGCGGCCCTGCGGCAGCGCCACCCTGTGGTGCGTCGCGCCGGCTTCGACCACGGGAGCTACCAGTAGCCGGTCGCCTAGCATGAATTGCTGTTTGCACGAAGCGAGGCCCTGCCCCGGGAAAGCATATTCCATCGGGCGCAGGATCGGTTCGCCCGTGCGGCTGCTTTTGCGGGCCTCGGCAAGGATGTAATCGGCATGGCGCTGGCGCAGGGCGACGCACTTCTTCACGACTGCCAGGTGTTCGGCATCGAGAATCCGCCACGGGGCGGCTGAAAACTGCATCATCGGCATCAGCGCATGGCATTGGGCCGAGCGTACGATGAGTTCCTGGTCGAGCGGCGCACCTTCCAGAAAGGAGATAAATTCGCCTCCGCCCACCATGTCGGGACAGCTGAATGCGTAGCCCATCAACCCCGCAAGGGCCATCGAGGGCACCAGCTTGCGCAGGTCGTCCCAGCTGTGGCTCTTGTCGCGCAGGCGTTCGACCAGCGGCTGCCCGCCCATCTTCCACATCGCCCGGTATTCGTTGAGCGGGTATTTCAGGCCTGTTTCGCCGAAAAGACGGCTTTGCTCGTTGGCCGACACTCCGCCGTAGCTGCTTCCCCGGGCATAATATTCTGCATCGCCCGCGTCGAACTTGAACCCGTCTACGCCGTATTCGCTTTGCAGCCGGTCGAGTTGTGCCTCGAACCATTCGCGTGCCGCGGGATTCGAGAGGTCGAGCACGGCGCTGTATCCGTTCCACCACGGCACGATGCGCGGTACCGCGGCTCCGGTCGTCTCGGACGGCAGCGCATTGCCGAGCGGCGCGGCGCTCTCTTCGGTTAGAAAGGCGCCGCGGGCCAGCAGCTCGCGGAACACGTCGCTGTCGGGGCTGACGAACGGGCAGACCCACAGCATCACTTTGAATCCCATTTCGTGCAGGCGTCCGATCAGGGCCTTCGGATCGGGGAAGCGGCCCGGGTGGAAGTCCCATTTGCCGTAGTCCTCCTGCCAGTTGTCGTCGATCATCAACACGCCCGGCGGAAATCCGTGGGCTACGATGTGCTCGGCATAGTTCAGGATGTCGCGTTGGTTCTGGTTGTATATCAGTTCGATCCACGTGTTGTACTGCGGGGCTGCGAAGAGCAGTTCGTCGGGCAGGCGCCCTTGGGGAGGGAAGAAGTTGCGGGAGGCGTGGAGGTAGGCGTCGCGCAGGTTGTCGCCCGCCTTCGTGCGGATGATCTCGCCGCTGGCGGCGGTCGTCTCCACCTTGCCGTCTGCGATGGCGAAGCCGAACGGTTCTTCGCTCCAGATCACGTTGCCCCGGTCGGAGAGTAGCAGCGGCTGCACCTGGTTGCCGTAGCTGTTGGCCGTTGGGTCGGCCTGGAAGTGTTCGTCGGGAAGCACGGGCATCGATTGCCCTTGCGAAACGATGCCCGCCCACCATCGTTCGGGCGTTTGGGGTTGTGCCCATGCCGCCATGCTGCACAGCATGGCGCACAGAAGTCCTGCGGTCTTTTTCATTCGGTAGTAGCGTTTTTTCGGGGTTCGTTCGTTTTGCGGAGCGCGCGCGTGATCCGTCGGATGTCGCAGGCCCCTTTTACCACGACGCGCTTTCGGGCGTCGAGCAGATAGAAACACGGCACCTGCCGCAGGTCGTAGCGCCCTTCGTAGTGGAGTTTCGCACCGGGGTCGTAGGCCGCGATCCAGCTTGCGGGGTAGCTCGCCGCGTGCGTGCGCCAGAGATCGAACTCCTCTTCGGGACTGCTGTATACCGCCAGGATGCGCAGGTGCCCTTGTCGTTGCGGACGGCGGATGCGGCGGTCGTTTTTCAGTTGCCGCGCGGCTTCTGCGCATTCGCCGCATGTCGGGTCGGTAAAGAAGAGTAGGGTATATTCCGCTTCGAGCGCATAGAGCGACGACAGCCTGCCGTCGGTCAGTACGCAGTCGAAATCGGCCGCCGGTGTTCCCGGGCGGTTGCGGCGGGCCATGTTTTGCTGGTAGCGGGGCCGGAGTTTCTCGTAGTCGGTCAGATGCGATGAGCCGATGATCGGCCCGAGGGCATGGAGGTAGAGTTCGTCGTTGCGCAGGGGCGATTCGGGCGAGTAGAGGTATTTCTCGCACAACTCGCGTAGCAGCAGGAAGTTCGCGTCCTCGTTCTCGGCCTCGGCGAGCAGGGCTGCCAGCAGCGGCCCCGTTCGGGCGGGCGTTAGCCGTTCGTCTTCGAGCAGTTCGACATATCGGGCGAAGCGTGCCTCGATCGCTTCGGGGTCGCGGGCCGTCGCCGGGTCGTTCCAGTCGGTGTCGGCCCAATAGACGGTCGCTTCGGCAAGCCGTTGGCCGGGCGTCGGAACGCATGCGCTCATCAGCACGGCGAGCAGCAGGGCAGAGTGTCGTTTCATGGGCGGGTCATTCGATCGACAGGGCCACGAGCGCCGCGGCAGCCAGTACAAGCCCTGCGAGGAGCATCGGGCCGGGAATCACGGCGAAGAACACGAGCGACAGCACCACCGTGATAAGCGGCGCCAGTCCCTGCATGGGCGACACGATGATCGCCTTGCCGTAGCGGTAGGCGTAGACCAGCGTCAGCGCGCCGATCGAGTTGAGCATCTGGGTAAAAAAGCCTTTTGCATAGAGTGCCGGGGCGATCGCTTCGGCGGGGCCGGCCATCGCCAGGGCGGCCGGCACGAGCATGACGCCGGTAAGGGCCATGTAGAAGAAGATGCTTTCGGCGCTCATCGACCGGTTGGCGAACTTCATGATGTAGCCCTGCACGCCCCAGGCTACGAAGACGATCGCCGCCAGCACGAGCCAGAGGCCGCCTTCGGCCTGCTGGCCGCTGCCGTCCTGCCACGAGAGGAAGAAGATGGCCGCCAGCGCGACCACGATGCCGGCCGTCTGTATACGGTTGGCCCGTTCGTGCAGCAGGACGAGCGACAGGGCGATCGTGATGACGGGCGACATCGACACGAACGGAAAGACGATGTAGGCCGGGCCGTGGCGCAGGGCTTCGAAGAGCACGAGTTGGCCGCCGGCGCCGAGCAGTCCGGCGCTCATCCCCAGCAGGAGCGAGCGGGGCGAGCGGTCGATCTTCCGGCCGCCGATATACAGGGCGACCGCGGCGCAGGGCACCATCGAGAAGGCCCACACCACGTAGACCATGCCGGCAGGAAAACCCTCCTGCTGGATCAGTTCGCTGAATTCGCCCCACACGCCCCACGTGAGGGTCGTGATCAGGGCGAAGAGCAGCCATTTGTGTTTGAGCAGATAGTTCATGGCGGCAAGGGGTTATCGGGCGGTAAAGGTGTAGAGACGGTTCATGCCCAGCGCAGCGTTCCACGTCTCGGCATTGGCCGTGCGGATCGAGAAATGCGGGTTCGAACGCAGCGTCTCGGCGCCGTCGGGCAGGTTGAGGCAGAGCGTGTAGCTTTTGCCGCTCTCCAATGCCGGGGCGGTAAATTCGGCCGTCACGACATAGGTGCCGCCGCCGAACCACCGGCGCGGATCGTCGGGCAGCGCCACGGTGTGCACCGCCTTGCCCGTTTCGTCGGCCACGAAGACCAGTTCGGCGCCGCGCGGGTTGATCGGCGCTGCGAATCCTGTGTTCTTCAGCCGGACGACGGCTTTGAAGGGTGCTCCGGCTTCCGGATGCAGGGTGAATTCGCCATCGGTCAGCACGAGCCGGTAGCCCAGCCGCTGTTCGATCTCGTCGAAGCATTTGTTGTCGTGCCAGCCTTTGATGACCCCCTGGTGGTAGCTGATGTTCAGATACGACCAGTGGTATTTCTCCATGTCGGAGAGCGAGTTGGAGCAGGAGCAGAACGTCGACACGCCGCATGTTTCGCCGCCCATGGGGGTGTATTGCGAGTCGTTCATCCACATTTCGCGCTGGGTCTTGTTGCCGAACGTACCCACGTCGTTGCCGCTGGCCAGGAAGCAGTCGTTGTGGCCGGCGATGCGCGAGCGGATCGAGCCGTCGTGCGCCGTGGCGCGGGTGATCGAGTCGGCGCCCGTCAGGCCGAAGCACATCATCAGGGCCTGCGGCGTGCGGATGGCGACCGTGCGGTCGTCGGGCATGGCCTCCAGCAGGGCTTCCATTACCCGGCGGCGGGGCAGGAAATCTTCGGCCGTCGCAGGTTGGAAGTTGAAGTGGTCGGTGTAGTACCATTCGCCCCATACGCCCACGAATCCGGCTTGCAGCACGTAGATCACGTCGCCGTATTGGCGGAACAGGGGCTTGAGCTGTGCGATGTGCTGCATGACGATTTCTTCCTCGGCATCCCAGGGTTTGGCGCTCTCGGCGTCGGAGTTGCAGTAGGCGAAGCGCAGCACGCATTTGCAGCCGCCCGCGCGCAGGGTCTCCATGTTGGTGCGGATGAGCGCCAGCGCCTGGTCGGAGATCGGTTTGTCGATGAAGTCGCGCAGGAAATACTCCGTCAGCACGAGCGTGCGGTTGACCGTGCGGTTGACGGTCAGGGCGCCCGCCGTGAGGGCGGCCGGAATCTGCCCGTCTTCGAAATGGTAGGCGTAGGGGTAGTAGAATCCTCGTTCCGGATTGGGAAAGGCGGTGCCGAGTTCTTCGTAGGTTGTTCGGGCCAGCGTGTCGGTGGGGTCGGTGCCGGGCTGTGCGCCGTTTTTCGCCGGATCGTCGTCGGAGCAGCCGTTGACGACGGGCATCGCCGCTGCCAGGAGCAGCGCCAGGAGTAGCCGGGTTTTCTTGCAAGTCATAGGTCGTCGGGTTTTTTGTGAAAAGATACCGGCATCGAAGCGTTCGGTGCCGGTATCGGGTCTTTTGTTTGTCGCTACGGCAGGGCGATCGTCAGTTTTTCTGCGGCGCCGAATCCCTCGTCGGTTGCCGGGCCTTGCGGCAGGATGCCGCACTCCGTCCAGTCGTTCTGGAGGTAGATGCCGATCTTGGCCCGGTCGCCCAGACCGGGAATCGCCGCGCGGGCGATCGAGGCTTCGATGGCCGAGATGCCGTTGCCCAGGTCTACGGCTTTCGAGCTGTTCGTGGCGCCCGAGCCGCCGGCCGCGACTGATGTCCATGCCCACTGGGCGGCCAACGGAGTGCCCGAGTACATGAATATTTCGGCCCACGACCAGCCCGGCACGGCATCGTTGCCATCGAACAGCAAGCCGCAGATGTAGATTTCCGTGCCGTCGTTGGCGAATATCCAGCTGCCGGCACCCGTCGTGGCGAGGCCGTCGGAGTCGACTGCCAGGTCGGTGTCCATGAAGACGTTCAGACGCAGTTTGTCGGCCGGATAGGCGTTGTCGTATTCCACGTAGAGGTAGATGAAGTCTTTGTCGGAGGCGACCTTCATGCGCTTGGCTCCGGGGTAGGCATCGGCAGCATCGGCCGGCAGGGAGCTTTCCACGGCGATTCCGTCCCAGTCGCTCAGGTCGCCGTCGACGACAATCGTCGTTTCGGCCGGCGGAGGAGTCGGGGTTTCGCCGCCCTGGTCGTTGCGTCGCGTGAAGTCGATGGCCAGTTTCTCGGCCACGACGTTCTGACCGTCGACGGCGCTGCCTACGGGCAGCCAGCCCACGGTTGTCCAGTCGGAATTTTGGAACACGGCGCCGATCAGACACTTGTCGCCCAAGCCCGGAATGCTGCGCGAAATGGATATTTCGACCGCCGTGTTGCCGTTTTCCAGCGTCACGGCCTGCGAGCCGCTCACTACGCCTGCTCCCGGCTCAAGAATCGTCGTCCACTCCCATTCGCTCGCCATCGGGCCGCCGGCATATTGGAATACTTCGGGGTCGAACGAGCCGATGGGCGCTTCGAAGAGCAGGTCGGAACCGTCGTTGGCGAAATCCCAGCCACCGAAGCCCGTGGTCGCGGAACCGTTTTCGTCCATCGCTCCGTCGGCATCCATGTAGAGGTCGAGCGTGCCGACGTCGGCCGTGCCGTCGTACTCCAAATAGATGTAGATGTAGTCCGGATTGTAGGCGGCCATCATCTTGCGGGCGACGTGCGTTGCGGCGTCGGCCGGTGCCGTGAATTCGAAGATGTCCGCCTTGTCGAGCGCTGCCCAGTCGGAGAAGTCGCCGTCGATCGCGATCTGTGCGTTCGACGGAGTACCCTCCCCCGGCCCGGGGTCGGGCTGGTCGCCGCCGATGATCGGCCCGGCGACGGGATCGTCGATCGTGCACGCCGTCAGGCCTAAAAGAGCCGTGCAGAGAAGCGCCGTGAATCTGAAGATATGCTTTTTCATGGTCGTGTCGTTTTGTCGGGTTAGTTGTTCTGCGGAATGCCGCTTACCGAAATCTCGTCGTAGGGGATGCGGTATTGGATGCGGTTGTCGGTGTGGTCGATTACCTCCCACGGCTGAACGCCTGCGAAGCGACGATCCATCGACAGGCCGTTGCGGAAGAGGTCGAATGCGCGGTGTCCCTCGAAGCAGAGTTCCAGCCGGCGTTCGTCGAGCACGACGTCGAGTGCGTCGGCATACCCCGCATCCTGCATGTTCGATTCGGTGTAGAGTGCGTCGCCCGTCAGTCCGGCACGTTCGCGGATGGTGTTCACGTCGGCGAGCGCCGCTGCGACGTTGCCCGTTTTGGCGTAGGCTTCGGCACGGTTGAGGATTACCTCGGCCCAGCGGATCATCACGGGCGAGCAGAGCAGCGCCACGCCGTCCTGGCCCGTGAACTTCTTGCACATGAATGCGGGGCAGGTGTTGAACGTGTAGCACTTGCGGTCGATGAACACCTCGGTCTTCACGCCGTTCCACGTGATATAGTATTTCGTGTCCCGGTTGTCTTTTTCCGCCGTGATGTTGTATTTCGTGTCGTTGTCCATGAACCAGTAGTTGCCGTCGGTCTGCTCGACGTCGCGGATTTCGTTGAGCCGGAAGGAGTCGTTGTTCCGGCTCTCGACGGCCCAGCGTACTTGCAGCTTGCCGTCGGGGTCGGGCTTGAGCTGTTCGCAGTAGCCCGTGTAGCGGCGGTCTTCCGGATGGCGCTGGAACAGCTTGACGAGCGGATCGGAGTAGTACATTTCGGCCCAGCCGCCCACGCCCTTTTCATCGGGGGTGTAGAACATCGATCCCATCGTTTCGCGGCCCACGGGGTCTTCGGTACCCTGGGTGTGGGCTACGGCCCACAGCGTTTCGGGCGAGGCGAGCGCATGGGCGAAATAGCCCTCGCAGTCGGGATCGAGCTTGCTCGCCGCCGCCGCGCCGTTCAGCATGCCGTTGACCGTTTCGATCACCAGTTCGTTTTCGCCGCGATAGAGATAGACGCGGCTCAACAGCCCCAGTGCGGCGTCATGCGAAATGTAGCCGTGGTTGACTACGCGGCTTTCGTCCGCGGCCATCAGTGCGGCGGCCTTGATCAGGTCATCGCGCACCTGGTCGTAGACGGCGCCCACGGTCGCACGCACGGAGACGTTGTCTTCGGTGGTCGTGTGAATGATCACGCCCATGTTGTCGCGGCCCATCGAGTAGGGCTTGGCGAAAAGCGTCGCCAGGTTGAGGTGGCAGATGGCGCGCATGAAGTAGTTTTCGCCCAGAATGTGGTCGTAGACCGGCGAGCGCCCCTCGGGCAGGGACTCGATGATCGAGTTGGCCGAGTAGATGATGTGGTAGGCGCACCACCACAGGTAGGCGTTGGGATTGGCCGTTACCAGGTCGCTGTAGCAGATTTCGTCGTAGAGCGGGTCTTCGGTTTTGTGGGACAGCGTCACGTTGTCGCCGTGGAATTCGGACATCTGGAAGAAGTGGCGGATGTAGGAGTTGCCCGTATAGACGGTGCCCTTGTACTCCAGATGATCCTTGAACATCGAGTAGTTGCCGTCAGTGCTGTATACGGCCGACGCCGGGTTGTCCGCCAGCTGACCCGAAGTCATGGCGTTGGTGGGGTAGTAGTCCAGCTCGCAGGCCGTGAGCAGCAGCGGGAGGAGCAGTATGGGGATTATCTTTTTCATCGTTTTGTGTTTTGACGGTTGGTGTTGTCGCGGCGCATCAGAAAGTGAGGTCTACGCCGAACATGTAGGTGCGTCCCACCGGATAGGGCGAGGAGTACATGCCGGCCAGCGTGTATTGCGTGCCTTGCAGGTCGATTTCGGGATCCATGCCCGAGAAGCGCGTGAAGGTTGCCACGTTGTCCGTCGAGAAGTAGAGCCGCAACCCCTGCATGTGCATTTTGTTGACGATCTTGCGGGGGAAGTCGTAGGCCAGCATGATGTTCTTGATGCGGAAGAAGCTGCCGTCCTCCAGGTAGCGCGACGAGACGGCGTTGGAGTTCTTGTTGCCGAACGACACGGCCCGCGGATGCGAGGCGGCGTCGCCCTCTTTCTCCCAGCGCTTCCATTTCAGGCCGTTGTCGAACGATATCATGTTGTAGTTGGTAAAAGCGCCATCGTTGTCGTAGATCGTGCGGTCGTAGTTGAAGATTTTGTTGCCGTAGACGAAGTTGCAGGCCACGTCGAGCGTGAAGTTGAAGAAGCGGAACGTGTTGGTAAAGCCGCCGCTGAATTTGGGCGTGGCCTTGCCCACGATTTGTTTCTCGGCTTCGTTGTAGACGTTTGTGGGGGCGGTGCCGATCACGTTGCCCTCCTCGTCGCGCAGCAGCTTCTCCCACACGGGATCGCCGTTCGAGGGGTCGACGCCCAGCCATTTGGGCATGTACCAGCTGTATATGTCCTCGCCCGGAATGACGATCTGCGTTACCGTGCCGCTCGTGTTGGATTGGATGAATCCTTCGGGGGTGGGGGTCGAGAGCACTTTGTTGCGATTCACGCCGATGTTGAACGTCGTGTTCCACACGAAGTTCTTGTGGCGGATGTTGGTCGTGTTGAGCGCGATTTCGAAGCCGCGGTTGCGCACCTTGCCGGCGTTGTCGGTGAATTCGAAGAATCCCGTGTTCGGAGCTGTGGGAACGTTGAGCAGCAGGTCTTTGTTGACGATGTTGTAGAAGTCGACGGCGATTTCCAGTCGATCCCACAGGTTGATATCCACGCCCACGCTGGTCATGTCGGCCGTCTCCCAGCCCAGATAGGGGTTGGCCTTGCGCACGGGCACGGCGCCCACGTTGTTCTGATACTGGCTCGACAGCGTATAGGAGTCGAGATACATGTAGGAGCCGATCGACGAGTTGCCTGTCTGGCCCCACGAGGCGCGCAGCTTCAGCAGTTTCACGGCGTCGCTATCCTTGAGCCAGTTTTCGTGGCTGATGACCCACGAACCCGACACCGAGGGGAAGTAGCCCGTGCGGTTTTTGGGCGCGAATTTCGAGCTGGCGTCGGCACGGAACGAAGCCGTGAGGATGTATTTGTTGGCATAGCTGTACTGGGCCTGTGCGAAAAGCGAATAGCCTTCGCCCCAGATGTCGTAGCCGCCGTTGGCGTAGGGGATCGTCGCATCCAGCGACGGCATGCCCTGCGGCATGTTCTTGCCCGTCGTGTGGGTATACTCCTGCTTGTTGATGCCGTATTCGTAGCCGATCAGTCCGTTGACCGTGTGGTCGCCGAAGCTCTTGTAGGCTTTCAGCAGGTTGGAGGTCGAGAGACCCCAGCCGCTGCTCAGGTTGTGGTAGAGCGTGCCTTTCGGGTCGTCGGTGTCCGAGAACGTGCGCGGGTCGTTGTAGGCGACGTATTTCGAGTGTGAGGTGTCGTAGCGGTTCGACGTGGTGAACGAGAGCCACGGGGCGATCTGCCAGACGAATTGGAGGTCGGCCGTCAGGTTGTCGCCGTGCGACTTGGCGTAGTTGAAGTCTTCGTTGTAGAAGATGTTGTAGCGGTTCTGCGACAGCCACGGCAGCGAGGTGTCGTGCAACAGGTCTTTGGGCGATCCGTCCGCGTTGTAGGGGTTGTCCCAGGGCAGCAGGCCGTAGGCGTATTCGAGCGTCTGGTAAGTCGAGGCACTTTTGTCGCGCGTGTCGGTGTAGGCGATGCGCGTGTTCATCTTCAGTGAGCGGTGGAGTTCGGTCGAGAGGTTCACGCGCGCCGTGTTGCGGATGTAGTTGGTGTTGACCAGCGTGCCGTCTTCGTTGTAGTGGTCGAAGCTCACGAAGTAGTTGGTCTTGCCCGAGCTGCCGGCCACCGAGGCGTAGTAGTTCTGCACCACGCCCGTGCGGAAGATGGCGTCTACCCAGTCGAAGTCTTGGCCGAGCAGCGACTCGGGACGCTGGGCGTTGAAGAGCACTTCGGGCATGAACGACTTCTGGGTCTGATAGAGTTCGTGCGAGTCCATCATCTTCAGCCGGCCCTGGAGCACCTGCTTCATGCCGGCCGAGAGTTTGAAGTTGACGGTCGTTTTCTGACCCTGCTTGGCCGATTTGGTCGTGATGACGATCACGCCTCCCGCGCCCTCCGAGCCGTAGAGCGCCGTGGCGCCGGCATCCTTGAGTATCGTGAGGGTTTCGATGTCGTTGGGGTTGAACGAGCCGCCGATGATGCCGTCGACCACATAGAGCGGGTCGGAGTCGGCCGAGATCGAACCCGTGCCGCGCACGCGGATCGTGGCGGCCGATCCGGGTTGCCCCGAGGTGTTGTAGACCAGCACGCCCGCGGCCTTGCCTTGCAGCATGTTGCCTACGTCGGGCGTTGTGATGGCGGTTAGTTCCTCGCCCTTGAGCGTTACCACCGAGCTGGAGAGTTCGGCCTTGGTCTGGGTCGAGTAGCCCATTACCACCACGTCGTCGAGTTGATTGCTCCGGCTGCGGAGCCTCACGTCGATTACCGTGCGGTTGTTGACGCTCTCCCGGGCCGTCTCGCAGCCGATGAAGCTGAAGACGAGCACTTCGTCGGGATTCGCCGCCAGCGTGTAGCGGCCTGTGGCGTCGGTCGAGGTGCCGCGCGTCATGTCGCTTTCGACGAACACGGTCACGCCGACCAGGGGCTGCCCGTCTTCGGCCGCGACGACCGTGCCCTCGACCGGAGTCTGGGCAAAAGCGCCCGCCGTCTGCAAAAGCAGCCAGGCGCATGCGATTTGCGTCTTGTTTAGTAGTTTCATGTGCAGTTAGGGTTTAGTGGTTGTTGGTTTCAGGGGTTCGTACGGGGGCGACTTCGATCAGGTAGCTGCCTTCGAAGACCGGGGCGATCGTCGGGCGGCAGCCCTCCACGGTATAGGTGCGCCCGTCGGCCGCATATTCCGTCACGGTGTAGATGCAGGCCGGGTCGAGTCCGCGCAGGACGATCTCGCCGCCGCTCCAGTTCTCGGCGTAGAATGCGTAGTAGATGCGGCCCTCCTTGCCGATGACGTGCGTCTCGGGCTTGTCCCACGCGATGTCGTAGAGGTTGAGGTAGTCGCCCGTGGAGAGCATCTTTTCGTTGTAGAGGGTCAGCCACTTGCTGTAGAGTTTCTCCTTGTCCGGAGTCAGCCGGTAGTCGGCTTTCACGTGGGGGTTGTTGCGCGGCCACGTGAATTTCGAGCCGACCACACCGCCGATGCCCAGCTGGGAGGGGAAGTCGATGCCGCCGTCGCTCAGTTCCACATGGTCGGCATAGTAGGCCAGCTGCGGAGCGATGGCCTTGTAGACTTTGCCTTTGAGGCGGATTTGCCAGCTCGATGTGGGGTCGGAGGCTACGGCCTGGTTCATGTAGGGCAGGTTGAAGAAGTTCATGGCGCAGCCGCAGGGGCAGAGCTGGATTACCGCGTCGGGTTTGAGTGCCCGCGCCCGTTCGAAGATGGCTTTGAAGAAGGTAGGGAACTGCTCCACCGCCACGTCAGGGTGCGTCAGTCCGCTGTGCGGGTTGTGGTCGGGCATGCAACAGTTCAGATGCTGCCCGTCGAGTTTCAGCCCGTCGAAATTCCATTTGTCGATGAAGCGGTCGACCAGCCCGGCCGTGTAGTGTGCGGTCGACGGATTGACGGGCGAGAGGTAGTAGCTGTCCCACCAAGTGATGAACTCCGGCGTTCCCTCTTCGGTAATGAGCTGCATTTCGGGGTGTTCGCGCAGGATGCGCGTGCCTGGATCGGCCGCCAGAGGCGCCCACCAGAGCTTGGCTTTCAGACCGTGGGCATGGATGGCGTCGGTCAGGCGGCGCATGTCGCGGTCGCCGCCCGGAAAGCGGGCGTTGGGTTCCCAGTCGCCCTCGGCGATCTGGAATCCGTCGTCGACGTCGACCCATTTGAAGCCCAGTTGGGCCGCTTTGGGCAGCGTGCCGATCACTTCGTCGAGGGTAAACATGCGTTCGTAGCCCCAGGCGCACCACACCGGTTCGAAAGCTCCGGGTTCGGATTCGGCCGGACGGAAGCCCTCGTGTTGTTGCATGTAGCGGCTGAATTGCCGGAGCGGAGCATAGAAGTCGCCCCGATGCACCGCCACGAACGAGCGGTCGAGCTTCAGCGTGTCACCGGTGCCGAACGGCAGCCCTTCCTTGAAGTCGCGGCGCAGGCCTGCCGTCGGCCGGGTGCTCTGTTCGGGCCACGCTACGGGCATCGAGATCATTTGCAGCGTCCGTTCGCGAAGTCCCGCACTGATGCCGCAGTCGCGGCGCCAAAGGGTCACCATCGGGATGCCGCCCCCGTAGTCGGAGTTGTTCATCCCCAGGTAGTTCTGTTGTTCGAAACCCGGGCGGACGGGGAGTATCCAGTCTTGACGGGCCGAGGTCGAGGAGGGCTGGAACGACCAGACGAGCGAGTCGCTCTCTACGGCGAAGTCGTTTTGCGTGACCGAGCGGATCGTCAGCGGGCGCCCTTGGTTCACATAGCGCGTTTCCACGAGCGCCATGTCGGGAAAGCCGGGGTCGACCGTGATGCGCAACCGTTTTTCCACGCGGATGTCGTCGGTCTCGCAGATGCCGGTCAGTTCGTGGCTTTGGCCTGCGGTCTGCTTCCTCACGATCCGGAAGTCGGCCAGCACGGCTTCGTCGGCCGTGACGACGCCTTGGGGCATGAATGCGCCCGAAAGCGGGCCTTGGGTTTCGGCCTGCGACGCCACGCGCCAGTGCATGCTTTCGTCGATTTCGATATGCAGGTCGCCGTTGTCGATGCGCTTCGTGTGGCTGCACGACACGGCTACGGCCGCGAAAAGCAGGAACGACGGTATGTGGATGATTTTCATCTTGTTGCGGTTTTTGAGTAGGTTATTTTTTCAGAATCCGCAGGGCGTTGTCGCGGTAGATCTTCTTGAGCACCTTGGCCGGCAGGTCGAAGCCGCTGTACGACCAGTGGTAGCCGAAGTCGGGGTTGTAGATGTGCTCGTCGTCGGTCTCCAGCAGGCGGAAAGTCATCCGGTACATGGAGGGGGCCATGCCGTTGTCGGTGCCGTAGAGCACGCGGTCGGCGTATTTCAGCAGGAAACGGCGCGTGGCGCGCGGCGTGACGGCCGATTCGGCCATGCGGCCCGCCAGATCGACGTAGAGGTTGGGGTACTTGTCCAGCAGGGCGCCCAGACGCTCCAGATCCTGGTTCATGTTCAGATAGTGGCAGGCGATGAACGTCGTGCCGGGATAGGCCGCCACGGTGCGTTCGAATGTCGCGATGAGTTCTTCGTAGTCGCGGCATCCCTCCACGGCGGTGTCCACCGCCCAGGTGGCGCCGTTCAGCAGACCGTCGTTGTGGCGGTCGAGCGGACGGTACATCCAGATCGGTTCGGCGATGTGGATGCTGACGGGCATGCCCAGTTCGCCGCAGCGCTCGAACAACGGGCGGAGCTTCGGGTCGTCGGTGTGGATGCCTTTGCCCGGTATGGGATTGGCATAGAGGTCGCCCAGCCCCTTGTCGCCCAGTTCGCCCACGCCTACGGCGCCCAGACGGTGGCACTTTTCGAGTTGGGCGACGGCTCGCTCGGCCCAGTCGGGACGGTCGAAATCCGTGTAGTCGAAGCAGCACCAGAACGCGAACCGCTCTTTGTAGGGGGCATACTTTTCGATGTAGGCCTCGAACGGCTCCCCGATCCAGTTGCAGTGTTGCACGTGGGTCTTCTCGATGCCGCAGGCGTCCATCGCCTCGACCCATGCGCGGATCTCCTCTTCGTTGCGGGCATAGTCGTGGGAGTGGATGTCGATGGCTGCGAAACGCGCTTTCTCCACCTCGGTAACGGGAATGCGGAAGATTGATTCCGGGCGGAAGTCTTTCAGTTTGAGCTCCTGCACGGCGGCTTTTGCCGTCGTCATGCCGTCGTCCGGCGTCTGGGCCTGTGCGATGCCCGTGCTGCACAGCAGGGCGAGGGCGAGTAGTTGTTTTGGTTTCATGGTTTCGGGTTTTAGGGTTGGTTGTTCGCTATCGGGCGGCGCTGCCGCTCATGCGGTATTTCTCTTCCAGCAGCGCGACGGTCGGGGCGATCGCCCGGGGAAATACTTTCCGCAGGTCGATTTCGTCCGAGGCGAGGAGCGTCTCCTTGAGAGCGCGCATGAACGTGTCCTTGATTTCGGTGGCCAGGTTGACTTTGGCGATGCCGTTGGCTATGGCTTCCTGCACCATCGCATGGGGGATGCCCGAGCTGCCGTGAAGCACCAGCACCGCATCGGTTGCGGCGTGGATTTCCCGCAGCCGGGCGATGTCCAGCCGGGGCGGCTGCTTGTAGAAGCCGTGGGCCGACCCGATGGCCACGGCCAGCGCGTCGACACCGGTGCGGGCAACGAATCGGGCGGCCTGGTCAGGGGTGGTAAAGCCTCCGCCCTGGGTCTGCCCCAGTTTGGCGACGTAGCCCAGTTCGGCTTCGACATGGGCGCCGTAGCGGCGGGCCATTTCGACCACTCGGCGGACGATCCGCACGTTCTCGTCGAAGGGCTGTTCGCTGGCGTCGATCATTATCGAGTCGAAACCCGCGTCGAGGCACGCTTGGACGAGTTCTTCCGAATCGCCGTGGTCGAGGTGTATCCACCCCTCCAGCCCGTAGTCGGCCAGTCCCCGGCGACCCATTGCCACGGCCTGGTGCAGCCCCATGTATCGGATTGAGCTGCGCGTGAGTTGCAGCATGACGGGTGCCTGGACGCGTTGTGCGGCTTGCAGGACGGCGGTCAGGGTCTCGAAGTTATAGAAGTTGGTCGCCAGCAGGGCCTGGCGGGCTTGTTGGCAGGATTTCAGTTTGTCTTGGATGCGCATGGGATGGGGGTTTTAGATGTCGAGTGTCTCGCCGAAGTGTTCGCGGGCCGTGCGGATCGCCGTTTCGCGGTCGGCGAAAGCGCCCGTGCCGCCGGCTGCCGTGGTGTTGACGGCTCCCGTGAGGGTGCCCAGCCGTTGGCACTCTTCGAGCGGGCGGCCTTGTACGAAGCCGTAGACGAAGCCCGAATTGAAACTGTCGCCGGCGCCGATCGTGTCGACGACCCGGCGGTTGAGGAATGCCGGCAGCAGACGCATGGCGCCCTGCTTGGGGACGAGCAGCGAGCCGCGCCCTCCGCATTTGACGATGGCCGCGCGACCCAGGTAGGGCCTCACGGAGGCGATCGCTTCGTCGAGGGTCGACGTGCGGGTGAGAGCCAGCAGTTCGCTTTCGTTGGGCATGAACAGATCGACCATCGGCAGCAGGTGCGGGTAGTCGAAGTCCCAGCGTTCGGCGGGATCCCATTGCGTGTCGAGCGACACGGTAATGCCTTTGCTTTGGGTCGTGCGGAGCAGGTCGCCCAGGTCGCTGCGCAACCCCGGCTGCATGAAGATCGAGGAGATGTGCACGTGGCGCGTCAGATCGAAGAGCGTCGGGTCGAGGTCGCCCAGGCGCAGACGCTCCATGGCTCCCTGGTAGGTAACGTTGGCGCGGTCTTCGTCGTAGGACATCACGATCGTGGCTCCCGTGGCGCAGGCGTCGGACGTTACCACGAAACGCGTGTCGACCTTCTTCGCGCGGAGCGACTCCTCGACCAAGCTTCCGAAGAGATCGCGGCCGATCATTCCTGCGAAAGCGGTGCGGGCGCCCAGCGCTGCGGCATTGGCGGCGAAGATGGCCGTCGAACTGCCCAGCGTGAGTAGCATTTCGCCCGCGAATTTCTCCTTGCCCATCTCGGGGAATCCCCCGATGCGATTGAGGATCAGGTCGACGTTCAGTTCGCCGATGGCCGTTATGTCGAATGTTTTCACGGCAGCAGATCGTTGAGGTTGACCAGATTGAAAGCGTGGAAATATTTGTCCATGTCGCGTTCGATGCGCGAGAGCACGACCTCCTCCGGGGCGTAGCCGCGGCGTGAGAGGTTGTCGTAGAGTCGTTGGCGGGCGACCAGCGCTTCGGGGTGTTGCCAAATGTAGCGGCAGCCCGTTTTCACGAGCCACAGTTGGCGTTCGGGCGTCAAGGCGTCGAATTCTTTGCCCGGTTCGTCGCCATGGAGCCATTTGCGCCAGCGTCCCGAGTCGCAGACCAGCCGCCGCAGCACCGTCGTGATGCGGGAGGGCTGCGCCACGGCGCCCTGCGCGTTGAGTTCGCGCTCGATCTCTTCCAGCTCGGCCAGGGCGTCGTATTCGCTCATGGTAAACTCCGGGCCTACGTTGGCCGCGCCCATGCCCGTGAGGGGGTAGGCTTCGGGGTTGCTCACCCCGTCGGTGTAGTGGCCCTTGATGAAACTCCCGCAGGGACGGACTTTGGCTGTCAGCCTTCGGGCGACTTCGGGGTCGAAGGTGGTCGTGTGCAGGTCGGTGCCTACTTTACCCACGATGAAGCAGGGCCATACGTCGTTCAGCCCGACTTCGGCCAGTCCGGCTTTCAGTCCCGCGAGGAAGTCGTCGAACGTCGCTTCGTCGGCCAGTCCGCCATGCACCTCCTCGGTGCCCACCTCGTAGGATATGGGCGCGAGGTTGCGTTCGCGGCGGAACGTCTCGATGTGGCGGATCAGTTCTACGGTGCGGGCCACCACCACGCGGATGTCGATCGTCTGGCCTGCCGGCAGGTGGATGTCTACCGTGGGGTCGACGTGGATCAGGTCGTAGCCCGCCAGTACGGCGGCTTCGAACGAGCGTTTCACGCCGGCCATCGCCTCCTCGGCCGTCCAGCGTTCGACGCTCTGCTTGTCCTTGAGCCACGGGCCGCCGTGGTCAATGGCGATGATCGTGGGCCCGGTAAAGTGCACCGCTTCGGCTTCGAAGCGGGCCAGCCGGACGAATTCGACGGGTGTCAGCCCCGTGTACCCGCCGTCGCAGTCGATTTGGTTGAGCGTCGCTGCGAAGTAGATCGGGGCGTTGTTGCGTTTGGCTGCGCGGAATGCGGCCCGCACGACGGCCGTCGAGTTGGGGCATGCCGCGAAGATTGTGCGCGGAATGCCGGTGCGGGCTTCGATGCGGGCGATGGCTTGCAGCAGGTTTTCGGTTTTTGCCATGAGGTTTCGTTTGATGTCGTTCGGAATTCAGTAGGGATAGATTGTCACGCCTTCTACCACGCGGGAGATGTTGCCCGACACCGACGGGGCGTCGGGGTCGAGACCGCCCGCCAGCGATTTGTAGTAGCCCAGCTGCTGGGCTACGAAGACGTAGGGGATGCAGCCGTAGATGCCGTGGCGCTCCGTGCCGCCGTTGAGTGCGACGTTCAGGTCGAATTCGACCTCCGGCATCTCCACGGGCGAGGCCGAGACGGCGATCATGCCGACGACGCGGTTGTTGGAGGCGATCTGGCGGATCAGGTCGGTTTCGTAGCGTCGCACGTTGGGGTCGTCCGAGAGCAGGTAGACGAGCAGCGACTCGTTGTTGACCACGGCCTTGGGGCCGTGGCGGAATCCGAGGAACGAGTCGAAGCAGCACACCACGCCGCCGTCGGTCAGCTCCTGGAGCTTGAGGTGCGACTCTTCGGCGATTCCTTTCAGGGCGCCCGAGCCGAGGAACACGGCCCGCTTGAAGTTGCGGTCGGAGATGCGGCGGATCGCGTCGTCGTAGCGGGCGAGCGCGGCTGCGGCATCGGCCGCCAGGTTGCGGATCAGGGGGCGTTGGGCGTCGAGGTCGCAGATGTTGGCGATGAGCATCGCCGTGAGCAGCATGGTCGAGAAACTGCTCGTCATGGCCAGGCTCTTGTCGTCGGTCTCGGGCGGCAGCAGCACCAGCAGGCAGTTTTCCTTGCGGGCGATCTGCGCCAGCTTGCCCTCTTTGTTGCAGGTGATGAATATGTGGGCGATGTTTCTGCCGCAAATGCGGTCGGCCAGGTTCACGGCGCCCAGGCTTTCGGGGCTGTTGCCCGAGCGGGCGAAAGAGATCAACAGCACCTTTTTTTCGGGCGAAAAATAACTCTCGGGGTGGGTAATGAGGTCGGTCGTCGCCACGGAGCGCGCTCCGCGGAACGGGGTCGAGGAGACGGCCACCTCCAGCACGTCGCCGATATAGGCCGAAGTGCCCGCGCCTGTGAAGATGATTTCGTAATGCTGCGCCAGACATTCGGTTACGAAACTTTTGATCTTCTCGCGCTGTTTCAGCAGTTCCTCGTATTCTTTCAGCCATGTATTCGGCTGCTGCATAATTTCTTTGTAGGTGAAGTTTCCTTTTGCGTTCATAATGTTCCGTGTTGTTTCGCTGTTGTTGTTTGGTTTCGTGCTCTGTTACAAAAATAGTCGTTTCGAAACTTTCGCAATTGAAATGATAAAACTATTTTGAATAGACGGATTCTTCGATGTTGTACTTTATTGATTTAACATATTGATTTATATTTATTTAATGCATTGTTTGTGTGATGCGAGAAAATGTTTCGTAATGTTTCGAATCGATATCTTGCATTTTGTTTTCCTTTTCGAGAAAAAAAGTATTACTTTTGCAATATCTTATTGGTATCGGGGGTGTTCGTGCGTCCGAAGCGGATGCGTACACCTTCCGGCCGGCTGCTTAACCAATACCGACTTCGAAAGAATGGAGAGCTTGAAGACCGCCAAGGGGCGCCGTTCGTTGATCCTGCAACGACTCAAGAACAATTCGTCCGTTTCCGTCAAGGAGCTGCACGAGGAGTTCGGGGTTTCGGAAGTTACGATCCGCAAGGATCTGAATATGCTCTACGATCGCAATCTGTTGATCCGCACGCGCGGCGGTGCGATGTGCTGTGCGGCCGAGGAGAGCGGAGACGATGCGTCTATCAGCAGCAAGCGTTTCTTCAACATGCGCGAGAAGCAGGCTATCGGCCGCCTGGCTGCGACTCTAATCGAGGAGGGGAATACGATCATGCTCGATTCGGGTACCACTACGCTCGAAATCGCGCGCAATCTTCAGCGTTTCCAGCGTCTGACCATCATTACGAACGCAGTCAATATCGCGGTCGAGCTGTTGAAATACAAGCGATTCAACGTCATCCTGTTGGGCGGCAACCTCCGCGAGCCGTCGCATTCCACCGTGGGGCCAGTCGCCGAGTCGAATCTGCGGCTGTTCTATTGCGACAAACTTTTTCTCGGGGTCGACAGCTTCAATATCGAATGCGGTTTGTCGACTCCCAACATCGAGGAGGCGAACATCAACCAGGCGATGCTTTCGATGGCCAGCGAGGTGGTGGCGGTCTTCGATTCGAGCAAGGTAAACAAGCGCAGTTTCGCTTTCATTGCGCCGGTCGACAAGATCGACGTGATCGTTACCGACGGCAATTTCCCCTCGGGTGTGCGTACGCAACTTCGTTCGATGGGCATCAAGGTCTTCGCAGCCAGCGTATAGCGTTGCTCGGGGCGGGGTTCCCTCGTTTGGGGCTGGCGGTTCGTCGCGGGGCGGCTTTCGTGTCCCAGGAAAGTGCGGTGCATGTTGATAAAAATTGATAACATGCGTCGTTTCGTGCGGAGATTCGGAAAAAAATGCTTACTTTTGCGAGCAACAAAATCCCGTTCTTATGTCGTTTGTCAATGAAAGGGTTCAGCCCGAGGGTCTTACCTTCGACGATGTGTTGCTCGTACCCGCTTATTCGGAAGTGTTGCCGCGAGAGGTCTCTTTGGAGACCCGTTTTTCCCGAAACATCAAGCTCAACATCCCCATCGTCTCTGCGGCGATGGATACCGTGACCGAGGCGCCTTTGGCTATCGCTCTGGCCCGCGAGGGCGGCATCGGCGTGATCCATAAGAACATGTCCATCGTCGAACAGGCGGCCCATGTGCGGCGTGTGAAGCGCGCCGAGAACGGCATGATCTACGATCCCGTGACCATTTCGCGCGATAATACCGTGGGCGATGCGCTCGGACTGATGCACGAAAATAAGATCGGCGGCATTCCGGTCGTCGATTCCCAACGGAAACTGATCGGTATCGTTACCAACCGCGACTTGCGTTTCCAGCGCGACATGGCGCGTTCTATCGGCGAGGTAATGACTCCCGGCGACCGGCTCATTACGACCCGCAAGACTGAGCTGGAGCATGCCTCCGAAGTGTTGCTCGATAACAAGATCGAGAAACTTCCCGTGGTCGACGATGAAGGACGCTTGGTTGGGCTTATTACCTATAAGGATATTACCAAGGTGCAGGATCATCCCAATGCCTGCAAGGATGCCAAGGGGCGTCTGCGCGTGGCTGCCGGGGTGGGCATTACGCCCGACGTCATGGAGCGCGTCGCTGCGCTCGTTGCCGAGGATGTCGATGCCGTGGTGCTCGATTCGGCGCACGGACACTCCAAGAATATCGTCACAGCCTTGAAGCAGATCAAGGCCGCCTATCCGGCGCTCGACGTCGTGGTGGGCAACATCGCTACGGCCGAGGCGGCGCGTTTTCTGATCGAGGCCGGGGCCGACGGCATCAAGGTCGGCATCGGGCCGGGTTCGATCTGCACCACGCGCATCATCGCAGGTGTCGGCGTGCCCCAGTTGTCGGCCATCTATGCTGCTGCGTCCGAGGCCAGGGGCAAGGATGTGCCGGTCATCGCCGACGGCGGTCTGCGTTACTCGGGCGACATCGTCAAGGCGTTGGCCGCAGGCGGCGACTGCGTGATGATCGGGTCGATGTTCGCCGGCACAGAGGAGGCTCCGGGCGAGACGATCATCTACAACGGCCGCAAGTTCAAGTCCTACCGCGGTATGGGGTCGATCGATGCCATGAAGGCCGGTTCGGCCGACCGTTATTTTCAGAAGGGCTGCGAGGGCAACATCAACAAGCTCGTGCCCGAGGGCATCGTGGCGCGCGTGCCGTTCAAGGGGTCGCTCAATGAGACGGTCTACCAGCTGGTGGGCGGTATCCGCTCGGGCATGGGTTACTGCGGCGCCGCCGACATCCGGGCGTTGCAGCGGGCGCAGTTTATCCGCATCTCGGCTTCGGGCATGCAGGAGAGCCATCCGCACGACGTGACCATCACGCGCGAGGCGCCCAACTATTCGAGCGAACGATAAAAACGCATAAATCTTTCCGGGTATGGTAAACGGCAATCGGCAGATTTCCCGCATAGATATTTTCGCCTTGATATTCTTTGCGTTGCTTTTCATCGTATGGCTTTATGCGGGCCGCCTTGAATGGCTCCGTTACCTTTATTTGGGATTGGCGTTCCTTTATATCTTCGTCGTCCGCATCGTGGTTTACAATTGCCGCAAGCGCAAGGAGGATGCCGAACCCGACAAGAAAAACGAATCGTAGTCATGATGAATATCGACATTGCAGCTTGCGGACTTTTTTGTGGCGCTTGTCCGCAGAAAAGCAAAGGGAAGTGCCCCGATTGCCGCGACTACGAAAAGGCCGTGTGGTGCAAGGTGCGCAAATGTTGTCTGGAGCACGGTTGGCAGAGTTGCGCCGACTGTACGATGACGACTGCCGAGAAATGCAAGATATTCAACAATATCTATGCGAAATTTTTCTCGTTCATCTTTCGTTCGGATCGGCAGGGGTGCGTCGGCCGCATCCGCGAGGTCGGATACGAGGCTTTCGCCGAGGAGATGAGGGTGGCCGGCCGCATGAACCGGCCCGTAACGAAAAAGTAGAGACCCGTAGCATGGCCGGAGATGCTGGCTCGAATCCGGCGGCGGGTTCCGAACCCGATTCTTCGGAACCGCCGATAGTTATCTGAAAAACAAACGATAATCATAGATGGAAAAAATCCTTATCCTCGATTTCGGGTCGC
Source organism: uncultured Alistipes sp. (assembly GCF_910580175.1). Taxonomy (GTDB): domain Bacteria; phylum Bacteroidota; class Bacteroidia; order Bacteroidales; family Rikenellaceae; genus Alistipes. Next base: position 159,233 of record NZ_CAJTXD010000005.1, on the reverse strand, counting down.
AGTATACGCAGCTCATCGCCCGGCGCGTGCGTGAGTTGAACGTCTATTGCGAGATACATCCGTTCAACAAGATTCCGGTGCTCGACGCGTCGGTGCGGGGCGTGATTCTCTCCGGCAGCCCTTATTCGGTGCGCGATGCCGAAGCTCCGAACCCCGATCTGTCGCAGATCAAAGGGCGCCTGCCGCTCTTGGGCGTCTGCTACGGGGCGCAGTATCTTTCGGCGGCCTATGGCGGCGAGGTGCAGCCTGCACCCAGCCGCGAATACGGCCGCGCCATGCTCACGGTGGGCGATGCTGCCGATCCGCTGATGGCCTGCCTGCCCGCCAAGACGCAGGTGTGGATGTCGCACGGTGATACGATTACCGCCGTGCCGGCCGGCTATCGTCTGATCGCCGGTACGGAGGACGTGCGCGTGGCGGCGTTCCGTATCGAGGGCGAGCCGACGTGGGGCATCCAGTTCCATCCCGAGGTCTACCATTCGACCGACGGCACGCAGCTGCTGAAGAATTTCGTGGTCGGCATCTGCGGATGCGCCCAGAGCTGGACTTCGGAGAGCTTCGTCGAGTCCACCGTGCGCGAGCTGCGCGAGAAGCTGGGCGACGATAAAGTCGTGCTGGGCCTTTCGGGCGGCGTCGACTCGTCGGTGGCCGCCGTGCTGCTTCACAAGGCCATCGGGCAGAACCTCTACTGCATCTTCGTCGATTCGGGCCTGCTGCGCAAGAACGAGTTCGAGGAGGTGCTCGAATCTTATAAGAATATGGGGTTGAACGTCAAGGGCGTCAAGGCCGGTGTCAAGTTCCTGGGCGACCTGGCCGGTGTGAGCGACCCCGAGCGCAAACGCAAGATCATCGGCCGCGACTTCGTGGAAGTCTTCAACGAGGAGGCGCAGCAAATCAACGATGTGAAGTGGCTGGCGCAGGGAACGATCTACCCCGATGTCATCGAGTCGTGTTCGGTCAACGGCCCTTCGGCCACCATCAAGTCGCACCACAACGTGGGCGGTCTGCCCGAGAAGATGAATCTGAAGATCGTCGAGCCGCTGCGGCTGCTCTTCAAGGACGAGGTGCGCCGCGTGGGCCGTTCGCTCGGGATTTCCGAGCAGTTGATCGGCCGTCATCCGTTCCCGGGGCCGGGCCTTGCGATCCGCATTTTGGGAGACATCACGCCCGAGAAAGTCGAAATCTTGCAGAACGTTGACAAAATCTATATCGACTCCCTGCGTGCTGCGGGTCTTTATGATAAGGTGTGGCAGGCCGGTGCGATTCTGCTGCCCGTCAAGAGCGTGGGTGTCATGGGCGACGAACGCACCTACGAAAGTTGCGTGGCCCTGCGTGCCGTGACCTCGACCGACGGCATGACGGCCGATTGGGTGCACCTGCCCTACGAATTCCTGGCCGACCTCTCGAACGAAATCATCAACAAGGTGCGCGGCGTCAACCGCGTAGTCTACGACATCTCCTCCAAACCGCCTGCAACCATCGAGTGGGAGTGATGACCGACTTCGTTGCCATCGATTTCGAGACGGCCAACCGCCACCGCGCCAGTGTCTGTTCGGTGGGGGCTGTCGTGGTGCGCGGCGGCGAAACGGTCGATTCGTTTTATAGTTTGATTCGTCCGCGCCCCAACTATTATAGCCCCTTTACCACGGCGATCCATGGGCTGACATGCGCCGACACCGACGAGGCTCCCGAGTTCGAGGAGGTGTGGTGCCGGCTGGTGCCGCGCATCGAGGGGTTGCCTTTGGTGGCGCACAACGCGCCGTTCGACGAGGGGTGTCTGCGTGCCGCGTTCGACCTCTACGACATGCCGTGGCCGGGCTATGAGTTCTTTTGCACCTGCCGGGCATCGCGTCGCTATTTCGGGCGGCAGCTGCCCAACCATCAGCTGCATACCGTGGCGGCTGCCTGCGGTTACGATTTGCAGCATCACCACCATGCCTTGGCCGATGCCGAGGCATGCGCACAGATCGCGCTGAAAATCCTTTGACCTCACTGCCTGCGGAGGAGTATCGGCAGGTTTTTGTCCGGATTGGCCCTCGCACTCCGGGCTGCAATATTTTCCGGATTCAGAATCCCATTTCCAGTTGAAGGGCGAACAGCCAGCGCGGGTAGTCGGTTTTTGCGGCGCGGCTGCGATGGTTGTAGGAGATGTCGGCCTGTACTTTCAGCGCATGGCCGACGATGTAGCGCGAAACGGCCGCAGTCGTTTGTGAGCGACGGCGATAACCTGCCCGGGCCTGCACTTCGGTTTGCGGGAAAAGCATCGAGTGACGCAGGGAGGTTTCCCATTTTTTGCCGATCATGTGGCCGGCTTGGACGTTGAAGCCCCAGCCTGTGTAGATCCATGTGCGGTCTTCGTCGTCGAAAACCGGGTCGGAGCAGGTGCGCCCCATGAAGTCGGCGCAGAACGAGAAACCCCGGTATTTCAGCAGGAAGTCGGCGTACCAGTTGTGCAGGTTGCGTGTCGCGCCGTCGGGCAGCAGATCGCCGTGTTGGCCGTGCGTGCGCATGGCCTTGCGGTTGTAAGAGTAAGCGCCGGCTACCATGATCTTCACTCGTTCTTCGTGGGCCAGGTCGCCCTCCGATGACTCGCCTTTCTTCTTGAATCGCCCCAGCGGATAAAGCTCCAGACGCCGCGTGTAGACCAGCCCTCCGTTGGGCGAACGGCCCCAGTTGCGGCCTTCGCCTAACGTCACGGAGCTTTTGACCGAGAAGGCGAATCCGTCGTCGCAGGGCAGGTCGTAGCGGACGAAAAGTCCGAAATCGCGGTCGGCGTTGAATTCGCCGTTTACGATGCTGCGGTCGACGAACTGCAACAAGCCCGATGACGTGATTTGCGCGCGGTTGGCTTGGATTTTCGTCTGTCCCAGCCCGAAGCTCCAGGCGGCCGATGGCCGGTAGTAGAGGATGGCGTCGGCGACGATGTTGGAGTTGCTGCGTGCATTGGCTGCGTGGCCCGTGAATCCCAGTTGAATGGCGTAGGTCAGGCGCGGCGAGTAGATGTGGCCGTCGAACTTGGCTTGCAGCCGTTTGATGCGTGCTTCGATTTCATCCAGCGTGAACCTGCGGTCGAACGACAGCGCCACGAGGTTTTGCATGCGCAGCCGCATCGTCAGCGAGAACCCGTCGCCCGGCGACCGGTAGGTTATGCCCTTGCCGATTGCGAGGGCGCCCAGATGCGGCCGGGAGAGCGAATCGGCGCTGGGAGTTTGTGCCGCGGCGGTGCCGCAGCCGATCCCTAAAAGCAGGATACAAAGGGTTTTTCGGAAATCTGTCTGCATGCGAATTTCCGATGCAATTACTGTGCAGAGATTTCCGTGTCGTGAACAAAAGTGCCGGCGAGCATGAAAGCATTGTTGCTTTCCGGTGCCGGGCGGATGTAGTGGGGCGCGCCAGAAAAAAAAGACTGCAAACTTATGTTTGCAGTCTGTCGGCTGAATTCTGTTTTTGGCGGAGAGAACGAGATTCGAACTCGTGGTACGGATTACTCCGTACGTCGGTTTAGCAAACCGGTGGTTTCAGCCACTCACCCATCTCTCCGGTCACCTCGGCGCGCCCGAGTGCGTCAAAAGGTGTGCAAATATAGAATCTTTTTGGCAAACGACAAAGAAATGCCTTCAAAATTTCTATATTTGTATCTCTGCAAATCGACTTTCGGATGAAATCGCAGCGTTATATATTGTTCGTTTGTTGGGCCTTCTGCTTGTGCATCGCCGGCAGGATGATCGCCGTTGCCCGGCCGCCGCATCCCGCCGACCGGTCGCTTGCCGAGATGCTGGAGATGGTCGAAAAACGGTTCGGGGTCGACATTCGTTGCAAGCGTTTCGCGCCCGACACCGTGCGTGCGGCGTTCGGCGACTTCCGGGTGCGGCCCTATTCTCTCGAAGAGACCCTCGACAACTTGTTGCATCCGCTCGATTTAGTGTGGAGCGGCGGGTCGAAGATTACCGTGCAGCCCTATGAATACTACCGTCGCACGCCGGCCGACGGCAAGAAGTTGTTGGCTTGGTTGTCGGCGCAATATGCTGATCGCGAGAGCTGGGAAAATCGCCGGGAGGCACTGCTCGCTGGGGCCAGGGAGGCTTTGGCGCTCGAACCGTTCGTTCGGGGACTCGTTGCGCATCCCGACGTGCGCCTGGGGCGGAGGGTGCCGCATGACGGGTATGCCACGCAGAATTATGCGCTCGAAACATTGCCCGGGTTGTATGTCTGCGGTACGATCTACGCGCCGCTCGCCCGCGGCCGTCATCCGTTGATCGTTTCGCCGGCAGGACATTGGCCCGGCGGGCGTTATCGTCCCGATCAGCAGGCGAGGATGGCCGTTTTCGCCCGCATGGGCGCTGTGGCGGTCGATATGGACATCGTAGGGTGGGGCGATTCCGAGCGGCAGATCGGCCGCGAAGCCCATACGGGGCAGCATGCTATGCAGCTGCAGGTGTTGTGGTCGAAAGCCGTTACCGATTGGATCGTCGCATCGCGCCGGGACATCGACACGACCCGCATGGCGGCCACCGGAGGTTCGGGCGGGGCGACCCATACGTTATTGTTGGCGCTCGTCGACGGGCGTTTCGCCGCCTTGGCTCCAGTGGTGCATCTTGTGTCGCATTTCGACGGCGGATGCCCTTGCGAAAGCGGGCGCCCCGTGACTCTGGCCGGGGGAGGAAGTTGTACGCCCGAATTGCTGTCCGCCGTCATGGCGCCGCGTCCCGTGCTGACCGTGAGCGACGGCGGCGACTGGACGGCGAGCTATCCCGAATTGGAATATCCGTTCTTGCAGCGCATATGGGCGTTTTACGATGCGGCCGCAGAGGTGCGCAATGTCCATCTGCCCGACGAACGCCACGATTATGGCCCCAACAAGCGGCGTGCGGTCTACGAGTTTTTTGCTGCGACCTTGGGTCTCGATCTTTCGCAGGCCGATGAGTCGGCGGTGGAACTCTTGCCCGAGGAGGCGTTGCAGAGTTTCGCCGATGGGCTGCCTGTCGGGGCGATTCGTTCGCGCGAGGAGTTGGAGCGTACGATCGAGACCTTGATCGAAGAAACCGAATAAACATTATAATTTAGAATGAAACATCTTTTCTTGATGCTGGCGGCGTGCATGGCATGCGGCGCTGCGGGCGCAAAAACCACCAAGGTGCATTATCGGCTCTCGATTTCTTCCGGCAGCGGCCCGACATGGGCCGTCGTGCGCGATGTTCCTGCCGAGGCCAAGGGTGCTACGGTCTATTTGTTGGATGCGCGGCACGGCCGCACCGAGATTCCGTCGCAGTTGGACGACCTCGACGGCGATGGTGTGTTCGACGAACTGGTCTTCCCGGTCGATATGCAGCCCGGCGAGCGGGCGGATGTGCGGGTCGATTATTCGACCAAGGAGGTCGCGCATGATTACAAGCCCTTGGTCAATGCCCAGATGTGGTGGAAGAATCCCGACAAGACCTTGACTGAAAAATCGCAGCTCTCCTCTCTCAAGGACGACATGTACCGCAAGTTGCACCACCACGGCCCCGCTTTCGAGTCGGAATACGCAGCTTACCGCATCTATTTCGACAAGAAGCAGAGCATCGACACCTACGGCAAGAGACAGCCGCGTCTGGAGTTGCGCGAGACGATGTGGTATCCCTCCGACGAGCAGCTCGCCGCCGGTTACGGCCACGACAACCTGCGTGTCTTCGGCACGGTTTCCATCGGGGCGCTCAAGGGGTGGAATCCCGTCAAGCGCCGTATGGAACACATCGTCGATATGCGGCGCCGCGAAGCGACGATCCGGGCCTATGGCCCTTTGCGTACGGTGGTCGACATGCGGGTCGAGGGGTGGAACTATGGCGGCCGCGAAATCGACATGACCTCGCGTTATATTCTCTACGGCGGCGGTTCGGTCGTCAAAGTCGAGAATTTCATCGAGGGCGAGGGCGTCGACGAACTGGAGTTGGCTACCGGCGTGATGAAGATTCGCGACAACCGAATCCGCATCGTGCGCGACAACGATAGTTATCTGTTGCAGACCGTGGGGTGCGACTTTCCCGAGAACGATACGCTCAGATGGGAGCGCGAGACGGTCGGCCTGGCCGCCTGGCTGCCGGCCCGGCAGGTGGTTTCACAGATCGACGATGCGGGCAGTTACCTTTGCCAGCTGCGTCCTGTCGGCGGGCGCATCGACTATTGGTTCGTCATGGGGTGGCGCAAGAGCGGCTTCCTCGATTGGGACGATGGGCAGAACGACGATTTGCAGACGTTCGAAACCGAGTGCGTAGCACCCCGAACGGCCCGTGCGGGCAGCCGCCCCTATGCAGAAGTGACCGTCGAGCGGTTGAATTAGGCGTTTCCGGTAGGACGGGCAGCCGGTGTCGTGCAGCGGCGGGCGGCGAAAAATCCTTGCATTGCGTCAAAAAATCCCAATTCTCTCAATTACGTCGTTGTACATTTGTATGGTTCAACCGATAAAAATTACAAAAACCGATAAATTGACGAATTTATGAATTTCAGAAATCTCTTGTTCCCGTTGGCCTTTGCGGCGCTCGCATCCGCATGTTGCGCACCTTCCTCCTCCCGGGTCGGTGCCTTGCCGGCCGACATGCCTTTCGACATGCCCGATGTGCCGCGACCTGCGATTCCCGCACGCTCGGTAAGCGTTGCCGACTTCGGCGGCGTGGGCGACGGCCATACGTTGGCTACCGAGGCATTCGCCGCAGCGATCGATGCCCTTGCGCAGCAGGGCGGCGGTCGTGTCGTTGTGCCCGCGGGCGTGTGGTATACCGGTCCTATCGTACTGAAGGATAACATCGAACTGCACCTCGACCGCAACGCCATGATCGTTTTCAGCGATGACAAGTCGCTCTATCCGCTCGTGCAGATCACTTTCGAGGGCTTGAATACGTGGCGTTGCCAGTCTCCTATTTCGGCCGTAGACGTCAAGAACGTGGCCATCACGGGTCACGGCGTCATCGACGGAAACGGCGATGCGTGGCGCGCTGTCAAGATGGGTAAACTTACCGAGGGACAATGGCGCTCCAAAGTCCGCAGCGGCGGCATCCTCTCCGACGACGGCAAGACATGGTATCCGTCGGAGAGTTTCAAGTTCGGTGCTACTTCGGGTTCTGATCAGAATGTCTCCACATGGGCTAAAACGCGTGAGGATTTCGAGAAGATGAAAGATTTCCTGCGTCCGGTAATGATCGCTATCCACCATTGCGAAAACGTTCTGCTCGAAGACGTCACTTTCCAGAACTCGCCTTGTTGGAACATCCATCCGGCCATGTGCACCAATCTGATCGTCAACAATATTACGGTGCGTTGTCCCGACTACGCCCAGAATGGCGACGGCATCGACATCGAGTCGTGCAAGAATGTCATCATGACCAATTCCAACCTCGATGTCGGCGATGACGGCATCTGCATCAAGAGCGGCAAAGACAAGGCCGGACGCGACCGCGGCATTCCGTGCGAGAACATCTATGTAGATAATTGCATCGTCTTCCACGGCCACGGCGGTTTCGTCGTCGGCAGCGAAATGTCGGGCGGCGTGAAGAATGTTCTGGTGTCCAATTGTACGTTCTCGGGTACCGATGTCGGTTTGCGTTTCAAGTCTACGCGCGGCCGCGGCGGTGTGGTGGAGAACATCCACATCGAAAATATTGCCATGAACAATATCGCCCAGGAGGCGTTGCTTTTCGACCTTTTCTATGGCGGCAAGTCCGCTTCCGAGGCGCTTGCCGACGGAGATGACGCCGAACCTACCGACATGGCGCTGAAGCCTGTCGACGAGACCACTCCGGTTTTCCGCGACATCCACATCCGCAACATCTGGTGCCGCGGTGCCCGTCGGGCTATGTATTTCAACGGTTTGCCCGAGATGAACGTCGAGCGCGTGACGGTCGAGAAAGCATGGATCTATGCTACGACGGGTGCTCAGATCAACGAGTCGACCGATGTCGTATTGCGCGACGTCACGGTCGTTCCCGTCAAGGGGCCGGCCTTGATGATCAACAACGTGAAAGATTTCCGGGCCGAGAATTTCTCGTGCCCCGCCGACTTGAAGTGCGCTTTCTCGGCTACCGGCAGCCGCAACCGCGATGTAGTGATCCGCTCTGCCGAAATTACGGCTGCCAATTCTTCGCTGTCCAAAGGGGCTGCTAAGGCCGTCGAATTCGAATAAAACCTAAAAACCAATACCTGAATGTCCATGAAAAAAATCTTGTTTTTTGCTTTTGCGCTGGTTTGCGCAACAGACGTGGCCGGGTGTTCCGACGACGATATCGATGCTGCGCTGGCCGTTCCGACCGATGTGAAGTGCATGGCGCGCAATGATAGTGCGCTGTCGTTCGTCTGGAACGTCGTGGAAGGCGCTAAGGATTATCATTATCAGTTCACTACGGGCGACGGCCGCACGCTCTTTACCAATACGGTCGCCGAACCCCAGGTTACCGTATCGGGGCTTGTTGCGTCGACTTCCTACCGTTTCCGCGTGCAGGCTTGCGGTGCCAGCGGCATCGCTTCGGAGTATTCGGCTTATCTCTCGACCGAAACTTTGGCGCCCGGTCAGAGCGAAAAGGCCGGTCTCGACGTGCCCGTTCCTCAGCAGACGGCAGCTGCGGTTTCTTCGGTTACCTTGGAGTGGGCCAAGGTCGCCGGTGCTGCGAAATACGCTTACCGCTTGACCAAGGTCGTTGATCAAACCGTTGTCAAGAGCGACGAGACGACCGAACTTTCGGTCGAGATCGGAGAGTTGGAGGCCGCCACCGAATATCGGTTCGCTGTGCAGGCGTTGGCAGGCGATTCGGAACTCTACGCCGATTCGGAGTTTTCCGAGGAGTTGACGGTCAAGACCGCTTCGGAAACCGAGACGCCCGATCCCGGTGCTCCGGTTGCGTTCAAGTTCCCCGCCTCCGAGCAGGACGGAGTAATCCGTGCTTTCCCCGGTGCCGAGGGTGCTGGCATGTATACTACGGGCGGCCGCGGCGGTAAGGTTTATCACGTCACTACGCTTGAGGACGACGAGAACAACCAGGGATCGATCCGTTGGATCGTGCAGAAGTGCAAGGAGCCGCGCATCGTCGTGTTCGACGTGGCCGGCGACATCATCCTCAATTCCGATCTCAAGATCAACACGGGCAACATTACCATCCTGGGCCAGACCGCTCCGGGGGAGGGTGTCTGCTTGTGCAACAAGCAGTTGTCCATTTCGGCGAATAACGTGATTGTCCGTTATATGCGTTTCCGTCCGGGCGACAACCAGAAAGCCAACCCCAAAGATGACGGCGCAGCGGCCGACGGTCTGGACGCCATCGGTTCGCGCGGGTGGAAGAATATCATTCTCGACCATTGCTCCATGTCGTGGAGTTCCGACGAGTGCGCGTCGTTCTATGTCATGAAGAATATGACCATGCAGTGGTGCCTGATGTATGAATCGTTGCGCAACGGCAACCACGGTAAGGGTTCGCATGGTTACGGCGGTATCTGGGGCGGTGCTCCGGCTTCGTTCCACCACAATATTCTGGCCCACCACGACTCGCGCAACCCGCGTCTGGAAGGCCCCGAGCGTTACAGCGATTCGGTCGATCCCGACGCCAATGCTACGGCCAATGGGATCAAGACTGCGGATCGCATGTTGGATTTCCGCAACAATGTGGTTTACAACTTCTGCAACTTCGGTGCTTACGGCGGTGTGGGCATCACGATGAATTTCGTGGGCAACTACTACAAATGGGGGCCTGCATCGTATCTGGGTTGCGGCCCGACTTCTACGGGCGGCGCCAATGTGATCAAAAAACGCAAGGAGTTCTTCGTGGCCGATACTTATTACGACGGCAATAAACTCGCCGAGAAAGGCAAGTGGGTCGAGGGCAATCCGAATATCTATTTGGGTAACAACAGCAATGTGCTCGACACTTCGGTCGCTTCGTCGGATAGCGACAAGCAGATCGGCCCGCGCATCACGGCCGACAACACGCAGGGCATGGCTTGGGGTACGACCAAGGGGAGCCTGGCGCCTAATTTCGTAGCGGTTTGGACGTGGGCCGAAAAGAACTATCCCGTTTTGGCCGACGGCACGCCTTGCAGTGTTACGACCCACTCGGCCCAGGGGGCTTTCGACCGGATGGTGCAGTATTGCGGTGCTTCGCTTCGTCAGGATGCGGCCGACCGTCGCGTTTTGGCCGACGTGAAGAACGGCACCGGCACGTCGGGCGAGAATGCCGGAGGCAACAAGAGCTGGTATGGCATCATCGATTCTCCCTCGGACAAGGGCGGCTATCCTGTGCTCACGGCCACCCAGGAGGAGATCGACCGGATCAAGGATACCGACGGCGACGGCATTCCCGACTATTACGAGACTTTGTTCGGTCTCGATCCCGCCAATGCTGCCGATGCAGCTTTGAAGACGCTCGATCCCCAGCAGCTTTATACCAATTTCGAGGTCTATGCTCATTATCTGGTGCAGGATATTGTCGAGGCCCAGAATGCCGATGGCAGTTACACCAGTCTGCAATAGTGCGAATATTCGAATCAGAGGGTGTCGGTATGCGTGACACCCTCTTTTTTAGTTAGTTATCCATGAGGCGTTTATTCTTTTTTTTAGTTTTTCTCTGTTTGGCTTGCGGCGTTGAGGCCCAGCCTGTGCGCGTGTTTCTGATCGGCGATTCGACTTGTGCCACCAAAAACCTTGATAAACAGAATCCCGAGCGAGGATGGGGGCACATGTTCCAGCCGTTGTTCGATTCGCTCGTCGTGGTCGACAACCACGCCACCAACGGGCGTTCCACGCTCTCGTTCCGTTCCGAGGGTCGCTGGGCTAAAGTCTTCGACCAGCTCCGCAGCGGCGATTACGTTTTCATCCAGTTCGGACATAACGATCAGAAGATCAAGGATTCGACCCGTTATTCCTCGTCGGCGCAATATGCCGAGAATTTGCGGCGTTATGTTCGTGAGACCCGGCAGAAGGGAGCTACGCCCATTTTGTTGACACCCATCGTGCGGCGTTGTTTCGTCGACGGCGTGTTGACCGACACCCATGCCGGCTATCCCGACGCCGTGCGGCGCATTGCTGCCGAGGAGGAGGTCGCGCTTCTGGATATGGAGCCGCTTACCCGCGAGTGGGTTGCCGCACTCGGCGACGAGGCGTCGCGGGATTATTTCATGTGGGTCGCACCCGGTACTTCGCCGCTTTGCCCCGCAGGCCGTAAGGACGATACCCACCTCAATGTCCGCGGGGCGCATGTCGTTGCCCGTATGGTGGCGGATCTGCTTCGTGAGCAGGTTCCCGAGTTGGGAAGGCACTATTGTCCGGTCGATTTCGTCGTGGCCAAGGACGGTTCGGGCGATTTCTTCACGCTCGGCGAGGCCATAGCCGCCGTTCCCGATTTTTGTGGCAAAACGACGACGATCGTCCTTTGCGAGGGTCTCTACGATGAGAAGATCGCCATTCCTTATACCAAGCGCAACGTGCGGCTCGTCGGCCGGGGCATGCCCGCCGTTTCCGGTGGAGGTTATGCCTCCAAAACCGGTGTTACGGGTGCGCCGATGGGTACTTCGGGGTCGTCGACCGTTTATTTCGGCGGCGACAACTGGGCGGTCGACGGGATCGTCTTCGCCAATGTCGCAGGACGTGTCGGCCAGGCCGTCGCCGTGCAGACGCTCGCCACCAATCTGGTGTTCCGGAATTGCCGGTTTCTCGGCGATCAGGACACCCTCTACCTCTACGGAAAAGGTAACCAGGATGGACATACCGTGCCGGACAACACTTGGGTGCGTTTCGAGAATTGTTATATCGAGGGCACGACCGATTTCATTTTCGGGGCTGCTGCCGCGCTTTTCTCCGGTTGCGAAATCCATTCTAAAGCCGATTCTTACATCACGGCGGCTTCTACTTGCAAGGGCATGCCGTGCGGTCTGGTCTTCGTCGGCTGCCGCTTGACGGCCGACGAGGGCGTCACGAAGTGTTACCTGGGGCGCCCGTGGCGCGACCATGCGCAGACTTTCTTTGTCGACTGCGAGTTGGGCGCTCATATCCGCCCCGCAGGGTGGCATGATTGGGGCAAACCCCAGGCGCACCGAACCGCCCGTTATGGCGAATGCGGTTCGACCGGCCCCGGAGCCGCACAGGCTTCGCGCGTGAAGTGGGCCGTGCGCCTTTCCGAAAAGGAGGCGGCTCGGGCGATCGCCCTTTGTGAAAAAAATGCGGATTTCCGATAAATTTTCGCTATCTTTGTTTGAGACGGAATTTTGCATAGGCGAATGAAACGATTGGCATTGATTTTTTTTGTGTTGTGCTGCCGGATGGCCGATGCGGTCGCTTCCGGGGCGCCGCAGTGCCTTTTTCAGTATTATTCCGCCCTCGACGGACTCACGCACGACCGTATCGCCGACATCTACACCGATTCGCGCGGATTCGTGTGGGTCTGCACTTGGTATGGCGTCAGCCGGTTCGATGGGTATGCGTTCAAGAACTTTTCCACCGTTCCGGCCGATTATTCTCCTTTGACCCACCATCGGTTCGTCTCGGTAAGCGAGGATGCCGACGGGCATCTGTGGTTTCTTACCTACAATTTGCACCTCTACCGGTTGAATAGATATACCGAGCGATTCGAGGACGTGGCCGCACAGATCGAGGGTGTCGATTCCAAGCATTACCGCGCGCTTTTTTGCCGGCACGACAGCCGGGGCGGCACTTGGGTGTCGATTTCCGGCGTGGGCGTCGTGCGGTTTTCCGGTTCGGGCGATGCTGCGCCCGTGCAAGCCGATGCGCTCTTCGATTCCAAGACTTTGGGCGGCGAAGTCGCCGCATTGTTCGTCGACGGGCAGGATAATGCCTGGATCGCCGCCGAGGACGGGTCGATCAACTTGGTTGCTGCCGCGGCTCCCGATTCCGTGCGCCGAATTTTCTGTATGCGGGAACCCGTTGCTGCTTTCGATGCCGATAGCGAGGGTATTTACGCGCTCTCGCGTTCGGCGTTCGTTCGGATCGGCAGCGATGGCGCTTCCGTGGCAGAGTTGCCCGGTGCGCGTGCCGAGTTGACCTGCATGGCTCTCGATAAGGTTAATCGGAGGGTCTACGTAGGCGGTCGCACCGGCGAGTTGTATCGGGTCTCCGACGACCGGCTCGTGCTGTTGTCGCCCAAGGGCGCCCGGCTTTCGCGCATCCGCAAACTCGATGTCGATTCGCATGGCGTCGTGTGGGTTACCACGCCCGCTACCGGCATCACGCGTTACAATCCTGCTACGCACGATTACAAGCACTTCGAGCAGGAGCCTTATACGGTTTCCTATAACATCGATACGTTGACCCATATCGCCGAGGGCGGCGGGCGCCTTTGGGTCAAGATGAACAATTACGGTTTCGGTTACTATGACAGGGAAAACGATCGCATCGAGCCGTTTTTCAACGATCCCAAGCGTCCCGATTGTCAGATGACCAACGCCGTCGTGTGCTTCGACGTGCACGACGACGTGTTGTGGCTTTCGACTTATTACGAGCGCGGTTTGCGCCGGGCCGTGGTTTTGCGCCAGCCGGCCGAGGTCTTTCCGCTGCCCGATTCGGGCGGCGGGGCGGCGGAGTTGATGGGCGAAATCCGGGCTTTGATGAAAGATCGCTGCGGCCGCATGTGGGTCGGTACGCGCGACGGCGAGTTGATCGCCTACGATGCCGCGTGGAGTCCCGTTTTCAAACTGCCTTCGTCGCCCGGAATGATCTATGCTCTCAAGGAGGATTCCCGCGGCCGGATTTGGATCGGTACCAAAGGGGCAGGACTGCTCTGCCTGACTCCCGACGGTTCCGGTTTTCGGCAGCGGCGTTACGTCCATTCCGATGCGGATGCTTGGTCGTTGAACAACGACCAGGTTTATTCCGTCGAGGAGGATGCTTCGGGGCGCATCTGGGTCGCCACCTACGGTGGCGGCATCAATCTGTTGGAAGACTCCGAGCAGGGACGTTTCGTCCATGCGGGCAATTGTCTGAAAAACTATCCCATCGACGAGGCATGGCGCGTGCGGTGGTTGTTGTCCGACGGGCCGGACAGGATGTTGGCCGCCACGGTCGACGGGTTGTTGGTGTTCGATCCTTCGGAGAACGTCAAGAGGATGAAGTTCCGGCTTGCGCAGAAGATTCCCGGCGATGCGGCTTCGTTAGGCAACAACGACATCATCCATTTGTACAAGGATACGCAGGGACGCGTCTGGCTGGCTACTTATGGCGGTGGGTTGAATCTCATCGTCGGTTACGATGATGCGGGCGTTCCGCGCTTCGTCAGCTATGACCGTTCGCGGGGGCTGCCCGGCAACATCTGCATGGCTGTTACCGAAGATGCCGCGGGCGATTTGTGGGTCGCTACCCACAATGCCGTGTCGCGGTTCGACCCCCGGAGGGAGATTTTCCATAATTATAATCTCTACGACAACATGCGCAACGTCATCTTCAGCGAGGCTACGGCGGCCGCTTCGGCCGACGGCCATGTCGTTTTCGGCGGCGGGCGCAACCTCTATCGCTTCGATCCGGCGAAGATGCGCGATGCGAAGATCGACTATCGATTGAGTTTTACCGAGCTTGAGGTACTCAACAAGCCCGTCGTTTCGGGGGCTGGGGCGCCGCTTGCCGTCTCCGTTACCGAGAGCGACAAGATCGTGTTGCCGTATGATTTTTCCAATTTCCGACTTTCGTTCGCTTCGTTGAACCATGCCATTCAGCATGCGGTCGGTTATATGTACAAGTTGGAGGGTTACGATTCCGATTGGATCCTCGCAGGCAATACCAACGACGCTTCCTATTCGAAACTTCCCGTCGGCAATTACCGCTTGCTCGTCAAGGCGTTCGCCGGCAATGTCGATGCCGCCGACCAAGGCATCGCGATCGATATTGTCGTGCGTCCGCCCGTGTGGCTGACTTGGTGGGCCAAGTTGTTGTATCTGCTTTTGGCGGCCGGGGGCATCTATGCCGCCTGGCGCGTGGCCGATTCCGTCCTGCGTATCCGCCGGGATGCCAAGGTCGAGCAGGATTTGACCGATCTGAAGTTGCGGTTCTTTACCAATGTCTCGCATGAGTTGCGAACGCCCATTACCTTGATTTTAGGCGGTATCGAGGACGTGCAGCGCCACGATCAGCTTTCGCCGCGAGGCAGGAGCAGCCTTACGTTGGCTTACCGCAATGCCAAGCGCATGCTCACGCTTATCAACCAGTTGCTCGACTTCCGCAAGATTGTCAAGGACAAGATGGAGTTGAAGATTTCGCGCGTCGATTTGGTGCCTGTGGTCGAGGATGCGCTCGACGATTTCCGCGAAATGGCTTCCGAGCGGCATATCGATTTGTTGTTTACCGTTTCGCGGCGTTCGATCCTCGTGTGGGTCGACATCGAGCGGATCGAGAGCGTGATCTACAACTTGCTGTCCAACGCCTTGAAGTTTACCCCTTCCGGCGGCAAGATCGAGGTCATCATCGCCCAGCGCGATGCCGAGGAGTGCGTCACGCTTACCGTGCGTGACACCGGCATCGGCATTCCGCGCGACAAGTTGAGTGTCATTTTCGAGCGGTTCGTGCAGGCTTCGCGGGCCGTCGATTCCCACATGAAGGGTTCCGGCATCGGGCTTTCGCTCTGTCGGGACATCATGACGCTGCACCACGGCGATATTTCGGTCGAGAGCCGGCCCGGCGAGGGTTCGGCCTTTACCGTGCGCTTTAAGACGGGCAACGCGCACTTCGGCATGGAGCAGATCGACTTCTCGGGAGACTCCGACCGCGACGGCAAGGCCGATTATATGGTCAGCGACTTCACGTCGGTCGACAGCCAGCGCCGCACCGATGTGCAGCCGCCCAAGGATGCGCAGAAGATTCTCCTCGTGGAGGACAATCCCGAGTTGCGGGTCTTCATCTATAACAGCTTGATAGACACCTATGCCGTCATCGAGGCCGACGACGGCGTCGAAGCGTTGGAGAAGATCCGCAGCCAGATGCCCGATATCGTGGTTACCGATTTGATGATGCCCCGCATGGATGGTATCGAGTTGATCGACAAGATTCGCCACGACTTCTCGATGAGTCACATCCCTATCGTCATGCTCACGGCCAAGCATTCGCCCGACGACCGGTTGAAGGCCATGGAGTTCGGCGCCGACGGTTACATTACCAAGCCTTTCAGCATCGAGTTGCTGTTGGCGCGCATCGACAATCTGTTGACCCAGCGGCGCAAGCTCTTCGAGAAGTTCTCGTCGCAGTCGGCGCGCAACAAGGTCGCCGAGTTGACCGTGGAGGATGTCGTGGTAACCGACCGCGACGAGGAGTTCATCAAGAATGTGATGTCTTGGTTGAGCAAGAACATCGAAAATTCCGATCTCACGATCGACCAGTTGGCTGCGCATCTCGGTCTGGGCCGCACCACTATGTATAACAAGCTCAAGAGCCTCACGGGCAAGTCGCCCGTCGAGCTTCTGAAGGAGTATCGTATTACCAAAGCCAAGATGTTGCTGCGCACGGGGCAGTTCTCCGTCTCGGAGGTCGCTTATAAGGTCGGCTTCTCCGATCCCGGTTACTTCAGCCGTTGTTTCCGCGAGCAGTTCAGCATGTCGCCCGCCGAATATCTCCGAACCCATAATCTGAAACAAAACCAAGAACCAAAATAAGATGAAACGAACCTTATTCTTCGCAGGCTTCGCATTGTTGGCGCTCTCCGTTGCCTGCTCGGGGCGCCGGTCGCTCCTCAACGGGAACGAGTCTTTGGCCGTACGGATGGTCGAGAGCGAAATCGCCCGTCATCCGTCGCCCGCGACGCTCGATGGCATTCCCGAGGGCAAGATAAAATGGAATTATACTACCGGTCTGGAATTGTTGGCCATGATCGATGCCGCCAATGCTTACGGGCGTTCCGATTTCTACGACTATGCCCTGCGCTACTATGACACCATCGTGCGGCCCGACGCTTCGGTCATTACCTACAAGAAAGAGAAGTACAACCTTGATCATGTTTGCCCCGGCCGCCCTCTTTTCATCATCGCCGAACGTACCGGCGAGGCGCGCTATGCCCAAGTGCTCGACACGCTTTTCCGGCAGTTGCAGGAGCATCCCCGCAACGATGACGGCGGTTTCTGGCACAAGCAGGTCTATCCCCATCAGATGTGGCTCGACGGTCTCTACATGGCCGAGCCGTTCTATGCCGAGTATGCCGTGAAAAAAATGGGCGGCAGCGAGTCGTTCCGGAAGTTGAAATCCGACATCGTCAGCCAGTTCGTATTGGTGGGCAAACATACCTACGATCCCGCCACGGGGCTTTACCGCCATGCCTGCGACGTCGCGCGCGAGCAGTTCTGGTGCGACAAGACTACCGGACAGACGCCCCATGCTTGGGGCCGCGCGATGGGGTGGTATGCCATGGGCCTCGTCGAGACGCTGCAATACCTCGGCGTCGACGAGACTACGCAGCCCATGGTCGATATTCTCAACCATATCTATGAGGTGCTTCCCAAGTTCGCCGATCCCCAGACCGGCATGTGGTACCAGGTGCTCGACCAGCCTGGCCGCGAGGGCAACTACCTCGAAGCTACCGGATCGATCATGTTCGTCTATGCCATGTTGAAGGGCGTGCGCCTGGGGTATCTTCCCGCTGCGATGCAGTCCGAAGCCATGCGCCTCTACGAGCGTTTCGTCGAGCGTTTCGTGCGCGAGAATTCCGATGGCACGATCTCCATCATCGACTGTTGCGCCGTGGCCGGTCTCGGCGGCAAGGACATGCGCGACGGTTCGTTCGACTATTACATTTCCGAGCCGATCATCGAGAACGATTGCAAGGGCGTCGGCCCGTTCATCTGGGCTTCGATGGAATACGATCGGCTGTGTGGCCGGCTTCGTTGATTTTTTTGTGGTGCGTGTATGGGCGGAACCGGCTTGTTGTCAGTCGGTTGCAGTTCGTGTTCGCTTGCTTTGCCCGGATGTTGCTTCGGGCGGAGATGTCATTTTTTACATGAGAAGTGATAAAATTTACAGTCCGATCGGTGCAACTATGTTTACTTTTGTTATAAGCTAAAAAACACTTAACCTATTTATAAAACCTTAAACTATGACAGAGAGCTTTTACTCGTTCGCCAGATGGGCGCTACGTCGCGTAGTGCTTGTTTTGGCATTTGTCGCTTTGACGCATGGGGGGGGGTACGCGCAGTCGCGTACGATCTCCGGTGTCGTTAAAGATTCGCAAGGGCCGGTGCTCGCGGCTACGGTCGTGGTCGTGGGTACGACGGTCGGTGTCTCCACCGGACTGGACGGAGACTTCACGATCAGCGTGCCGGCCGATGCGAAGCAGCTGAGAGTTTCCTACATCGGTTACGACGATCAGCTCGTCGACCTGATGCCGTCGAAGACCGCTTACGAAATTTTCTTGAGCGAGTCGACGAACGTCATGGATGAAGTGGTCGTGGTCGGTTACGGCGTTCAGAAGCGCAGCGACCTGACCGGTTCGGTTTCGTCCGTGAGTTCGAAGGTGCTTGAGGCGATGCCCGTATCGTCGGCTGCCGAGGCCATCACGGGCCGTATGGCCGGTGTCCAGGTAACCACCTCCGAGGGCGGTCCCGACGCCGAGATCAAGGTGCGCGTGCGCGGCGGCGGTTCGATTACCCAGGACAACTCGCCCTTGTTCATCGTCGACGGCTTTCCCGTTTCGACCATCAACGATATCGCTCCCGGCGACATCCAGTCGATCGACGTCTTGAAGGACGCTTCGGCTACGGCTATCTACGGTGCGCGCGGTGCCAACGGCGTCGTGATCGTCACTACCAAGTCGGGCAAGGAGGGCAAGACCTCGGTTTCGTTGAACGTCTACCTCGGTTGGAAGGAGCTGGCCAACGAACTCGACGTGCTCGATTCCTATGAATATGTCATGTCGCAGTACGAGTTGGCCAATTACAAGTCGAGCACTTGGAACGACGATACGTCGTTCATGCGTTATTATGGTGCTTACGGCGACTTGGAGTTGTACAAGAACATGAAGACGACCAACTGGCAGCGCGAGATCTTCGGGCGTACGGGTTTTACCCAGAACTACAACGCTTCGATTACCGGCGGTTCCGAGAAGGTCAAATATAATATCGGTCTCACGCACATGGACGACGAGAGCATCATGATCGGTTCCGGGTTCATGCGCAACAACCTCAATGCCAAGATCAACGGCCAGATCGCCAAAGGCCTGACGTTCGATCTGACCGCACGTTATTCCTATACGTCGGTCATCGGCGCAGGTACTTCGACCGAGGGCGGTTCTTCGGTGGCCCGTCTGAAGCATGCCGTGCGTTACATGCCTACGGCCGGTATTTCCGAGATGTTGCCCGAGGGCGACGATTACCTCGAAGAAATGCTCGTCTCCAACTCCGCCGAGTTCTTGAACCCCGTGGACATGACCAACGACGAGTATAAGAAGTCCGTGCGCCAGCGTCAGACTTACAATGCCGCGTTGAACTGGGAGATCATCAAGGGGCTGACGTTCCGTTCCGAGTGGGGCATCGAGCTTTACGACGAGAAGAACGACACGTTCTACGGTCTGGCTACTTCGAACGCCCGCAAGAACAACCTCGCTCCGCTGGCCATGAAGGAGAAGAAAGATTCCTACCAGTGGCGTATCGCCAATACGATGACCTATGCCAATACGTTCGCCGAGAAGCACGACCTCACGGTCATGGTCGGTCAGGAGGTCGTGTCGAGCGTCTCCAATTCGTTGAAGGTCGAGGCTCGTTACTTCCCCAAGTCCACTACGCGCGAAGTCGCTCTGGCCAATATGGACCTCGGTACGCCGCGTCCGATCAGCACGAGCGTCGGCACGCCCAACAACATGGCTTCGTTCTTCGGTCGTGTGAATTATTCGTTCGACGATCGTTATATCTTGACTGCTTCGTTGCGTGCCGATGGTTCGTCGAAGTTCGCACCCGGCAATCAGTGGGGTTACTTCCCCTCGGCTGCCGTCGCTTGGCGTATTTCGCAGGAGGAGTTCATGAAGAGTTCGGAGGAATGGCTTTCGAACCTCAAGTTGCGTTTCTCGTTCGGTGCTTCGGGTAACAACCGCATTTCCAACGACCTCTACCGTTATGTTTATTCCGTGTCGTCGCCTCCCAAGATGTACGGTATCAACGGCGTCGAGCAGGCGATCATGACTCCTTCGTCGGCATTGCCCAACCCCGAGTTGAAGTGGGAGACCACCGTTACCCGCAACCTCGGTGTCGACTTCGGTTTCTTCAACAACCGCTTGTCGGGTAGCGTCGATGTTTATTGGAACACCACCAAGGACTTGCTCATCGGTGCTTCGATCCCCGCTTCGTCGGGTTTCAGCTCGCAGTTCCAGAACATCGGCAAGACCTCCAACCGAGGCGTCGAGGTCGTCCTCGACGGTGTGTTGGTCGACAAGAAGAACTTCCGTCTCTTGTTGAGCGCCAACCTTTCCTATAATAAGAACCGTGTCGACGCTCTGGGTTATGCCCAGACCATGTTGCAGGGTTCGGGTTGGGAGTCGACCATCAGCGGTGTCGGCGATTACCTCGTCGAGGTGGGCAAGCCCATCGGCCAGGTTTACGGTTACCGTTGCGACGGTTTTTATACGGTCGATGATTTCAACTATACGTACGATCCCGATTCCGGTACGGCTACCTGGACGCCCAAGGACGGCGTAGAGTCGTTGCCTTACGGCGGTTCGCCGATGCCCGGCGCCATGAAGATCCGCGACCTGAACGGCGACGGCAAGATCGATTCTTCCGACCGCGAAGTGCTGGGTTGCGTGCAGCCGACCGTTACCGGCGGTTTCAACCTCTCCGCGACGTTCTACGGAGTCGACGTGGCCGCTTACTTCAACTACAGCATCGGCAACAAGGTTTACAACGCCAACAAGATCGAGTTTACCTCGACGTTCAACACCCGGCGTTACGGTAACCACCTCGGCATCATGCGCGATCGCTTTACCTACATCGACAAGCAGACCGGTACGACGTTGCTCAACGATATCGACGCGCTGCGCGCTGCCAATGCGAATGCCAAAATATGGACGCCGGTCAATATCACGCGCGGCGTGATGACCGACTGGGCTTTGGAGGACGCTTCGTTCCTGCGCCTGTCGAACGTCACGGTAGGTTACACCTTGCCCGAGAAGTGGACCAAGAAGATCGGCATGTCGCGTTTCCGCGTCTATGTGACGGGCACCAATCTGTTCTGCCTGACCGATTACAGCGGTTACGATCCCGAGGTCGATACGCGCCGTTCGACGCCGTTGACGCCCAATGTCGATTACTCGGCATTTCCGCGTGCCCGCCAGGTTGTCGTAGGTGCCAACATTACATTCTAACCTGATAGTCGTATGAAAATGAAAAAGGTTTATATATGCGCGATGATGTCCGCCGTGTCGCTCTTCGGTCTCGGTTCGTGCTCATCGTTTCTGGAGCAGAGTTCGCCTTCGGTCTTCACGCCCGACGTGACGTACGAGGATGTCGACATGACTTATAAGGTGTTGATGGGCGTCTACTCCAAGTTTACCGAGGATGCTACTTACTCGCAGTATCTGGGTATCATTCTCAATTGCCAGAGCGACTCCGAAATCCGTTCTTTCACGGCCGGCGCTCCCGCTTCCGACGACGGTCGCGGCACCACCAATTACATGCCTGCCACCGATGGTTCGTCGTCCATGGTTTCCAAGACCGCCGCTGCGCTCTACGAGGCTATCGAGCGTGCCAACGTCCTCATCGAAGGCATCGAGGGTTCGTCGCTCTATGCTTCGGGCCATTCCGATGTCGTGGCCATGCACGGCGAGGCGATCGCTTTGCGTGCCCAGTGTTATCGCGACCTGATCCGTTTGTTGGGCGACGTGCCTTTCAAGGTCGAGGCTACCAAGACCGACCTTTCCAATGTCTATCTGCCCAAGACCGATCGTTTCGTCATCATGGAGCGGCTCATCGAGCAGTTGTTGCAGTACGCTGGCGAGCTGCCTTGGCGCCAGGATACGCCCGAGCGCATCTCGCAGGGTTATGCCCGCGGTCTCTGCGCTCAGCTGGCCTTGATGCGTGCCGGTTGGAACTTCTCCACTGCCGGCGAATGGGAGGCTCCCCGCGACGATGCCAAGGATTGGCATAAGATCGCCATGGAGCAGACCAAGATCGTCATCGACGAGGGCGGTTATTTCTTGACCGAGGGCACGGCCCAGTACTCCGGTTTCGAGAACCTCTGGCGTACGGTCTGCCAGCGTCAGTACGTGGCCAACGAGGTACTCTACGAGGTCGGTTTCATCCTGTCGCGTTCTTCCGAGTTCGGTTATACCATCGGGCCGCGTCTGCGCACGACCACCACGGCTTACGGTTACGCTACGCAGGGCCAGATTCTGACCACCATCGACATGTTCTACTCTTACCATCCCGAGGACACGCGTCTGCCGGTTTCGGTCTATGCTACCGAGTTCCGCGACATTTCCGATACGGGCGAGTATACCAACGGTGTTACGTCGAAGACCGGTATCTCCGAGTACATGATCAGCAACCCTTCGGAGTTCCGCATCGGTAAGTGGAACACCATGTGGATGCCTTCCGATTTCGCATCGGCTTCCTATGCCGCCAACACCAAGACCGGTACGGGCGTCAATTATCCCATGATGCGTTACTCCGACATCTTGCTGATGTTCGCCGAGGCTTCCTATATGTACAACGGTGCTGTGACGTCCGAGGCCCGCAATGCGCTCTATGCCGTGCGTCATCGCGCCATCCCCACCATGACCGAGGCCGATTTCGCCGCTTACATCGGTGGAAAGGATTTCTTGAAGGCTATCAAGGACGAGCGTCGCTGGGAGTTCCTCGGCGAGGGTTCCCGCAAATGGGACTTGGTGCGTTGGGGCGAGTTGCACACCGCCATTCAGACCATGAAGAACAATTGCTTGGCTTTGGTGGGCTTGACCGATGGCGTCACTCCCTATCAGTTCGAGTTCAAGACCCGCCGCGTCAACGGCGAGACGGTCGAGCGCGTCGTCCCGAAGAACGTGTACTACAAGTACGACGACAACAACGAGATGATGCTCGACGTCAACTACGATTACGAGCGTACGAAGTTGCCCGGCGCCGAGTATTTCCAGTCGGCCACCGGCGGTCTCTGGTTCTGGGACGACAAGGGCGATCCGCGTGCCGTCGTTACCGATGCGGTCAGCAAGAAGAAGTACCAGTGCTTCATCAGCGATATTGCTTCGGGACTCTTCCGCGAGGATTACGGTGCGCTTTATTGTCCGTTCTATCCCATTCCTTCGAACATGATCCGCGATTACAACGGATTGCTCAAGCAGGACTACGGTTTCCCCAATTAGTTCATCGAACCTAAAACTGTAAACAGATATGAAATACGTGAAAAATATAGCGATGCTGATGACGGCGTTCTTCGCCTTGTTGTCCGTGTCGTGTACCGACGACGAGACCGAACCCAGCGGGGCTTCGCGTCTGTTCCGTCCGGTAAGCGTGACGCTTACGCCGCGCGGCACTTCGCTGACCGCTTCGTGGTCGGGCATGAAGGGCGCCATCGGTTATTGGGTCGAACTCTACGAGCGCATCGAGCGCGAGGATTCCTCGGTCGGGGACTCGGCGAGCGACACAGAACCCGATTATTCGCTCGTTGCCAGCAATGAGCAAGTTACCGGCACCGAGTGGGTGGTCAACGGATTGAAGTTCGACCAGACTTATTACTTCCGCATCAAGGCCGTCGATGCCGATGCTGCGCGCAATTCCTATTTTACCGATTTCCAGTCGGTGCGCATTCCCGCCATGACCGAGGTGCTCTCGTGCGAGGTGCTCGATCCGGTCGAGGCTCTCGTGAAGTTCACGTGGATGCCCGGTTATGATGTGTCGTTCGTCAAGATCACGGCGCCTGACGGCGGTGTTCGGACGATCAATGTCGACGATGCCGACGGCGGTTTCACGATGGACGGTTTCTTGTCCGGCACCTATACGGTTGTTGCAGGCAATGAGCGCGAGACCTACAATACGGTCGAGTTCATCATCCCCGTGCTCTACGATATCGATCCGGCTAAGGTAACGTTCGACAATGTGACGTTCTTGTGGCGTATCGATGCCAAGCTCGCGCAGTTGATCTGCACCAATGTGGCCGATGCCGAGGACAAGGTGGTCTTCGACCTTACCGAGGGGCAGCGCATTGCCGGCGAATTGGTAGCCGATGCTTCGATGTTCAAGCCCAATACGACTTATGTTGTGGTCATGGCTTACGAGTCCGAAGCCGGTGCCGAACCCGAGTTGACCAATACCGCATCGTTTACGTCGATGATGGTCAAGCCCGAGGGTGTCGTCTTCGTCGAGACCATCGATGAGTTGCTCGCCGCCATCAACGGTTCCGCAGCTATTATTGCACTCCAGCCCGGCGAGTATGTCGTGCCCAACAAGGGCAGCATTACCATTACCCGTGCCCTGACGCTCATGTCCGCTACGCGTCAGCAGCCGAAGGTCATCGTCAACCAGTTCACGGTAGCCAATACGGTATATGTCGACGGTACGCTTCGTTTCGAGGGCATCGAGTTCGAGTGCGCCAACCTGAATAATACGACCAGCTGCTTTATCGACCATACGGGTCAAAAGGCCAACATCAAGCGTATAGAGGTCGAGGATTGCTATATCCACGATTTCGGCAGTTCGTTCATGCGTTTCAACCGCCAGGATACTTCGGTCGAGGAGGTTTACGTCAACAACAACCGCTTGCTTCGCATGTACGGTCAGAACAGTTACTTGCAGATATCGAAGATCGTTGCTCGCGAGGTTACGTTCACGAACAATACGGCAACGGGTCTCGACTTCCAGAAAGCCGGTGTCCGCTTCTTGAGCTACATGGCCGATGACAATACGGTCGTGAAGTTCTCGAACAACACGATTCTGTTCAATAACTCGACGGGACGTCTGTTCTTCCACCTCGCCGGTCTCGGTGCAGGTGCGAATACGGGCGGCAGCATAACGATCGCCAACAATATCTTTTTCAACGAGGATTCGGACGCTCCGCGCAACGTCTCCAACTTCGACAGTTTTACCGTGACGGCGAATATCGAGAACAACGTGGTCGTAACTCCGTGGGGCGCAGGCAGCGACGGCGGTTCCATCCCGACCGAGACGCTTGCGTCGTGGGGTAACAAATACGCCCAGATGGATCCCGGTTTCAAGAGCGTTTCCGGCTACGACTTTACCGTGACCAACGACGAAGTCCGCAAGCTCGGCGTCGGCGACCCGCGTTGGCTCAAATAACATCCGAAACTTGTTGCTCGAAGGGCGGGGGAGTCGCTCTCTCCCGCCCCCAAGAGCCGAATGAATGAAAAATGAAAATTAAAAATACAGTCATGAAAAAATTCCAGTTCATTTCGCGCTTTGCAGCGAGTGTCGCTGCGGTCGCTTTGACGCTCGGTTCCGTCGTGTCGTTCACTGCTTGTTCGGACGACGACGAGATCGATAATTCCGGTATCAAGTCGCGCCTCGAAGTGCCTACGGTCAATGCCGTGAGCGCCGAGACCGACATTACCAAGACTTCGCTTACCTTCTCATGGGAGGCTGTCGGGGATGCTACCGGTTACCAGGCCCAGATCCGTTATTCGGAGACCGGCGATATCGTTCGCGAGCAGATTTCGGAGAACACGACCGTCACGTTCGAGAATCTGAATTCCGGTACGGAGTATTTCTTCCGCGTCTGCGCTACCTATAAGTACGACGAGGGCCGCAACTCGGCTTATTCGGCTTATGTTTCGGCTAAGACCGAGGAGGCCGATCCTACGCGTCCGACTTTCGCCGTGCCTGCCGAGGTGCGTTGCAACATGGGGGCGACGACCGCTGAATCGCTGACTTTCACGTGGGAGTCGGTCGAGGGTGCTCAGAAGTACAACGTCTTGCTGACCGCTATCGGCGAGGACGATCGTACGTTCGAGACCACGGGGACTTCTTATACGTTCAACGGTTTGACCACCGGTGTGAAGTATTTCTTCTCGGTGCAGGTTGCCGAGATTCCCGGCGAGGCAGGCACCAACGCTTCGGACTGGTCGGGTGCCGTCAAGGCTACGACTACGGCCAGACTGACCACTCCGCAGAATCTCCAGCTCAAGGTCAAGATGGCCCAGGCCGCCCAGTTCGTCTGGGACGAGGTCGAGGGTGCCAAAACTTATCAGTATGAACTCATTACGCTCACGCCGACCGGTTCGACCGAAACGGTTTTGGACGGTCTGATGTCTGACGTCGGCGCCAACTTCACACCCGGCGCTACGGTTTATGCTACCTCCACGGCCAACAATTCGATTTCGTTCCTCGGTCTGGAGAAGAAATCCTACTATGCTTTCCGTGTCAAGGCTGTTGCTGCCGCCGATCAGACCGAACAGGTCGATTCCGAGTTTACCGATCAGTATGTCTTCCGCACGCTCGAATTCGATCCCCGTCCTCTGGGCCTGCCCAAATTCAAACTCGACGAGGCTCAGCAGTTGAAGTTGATTTTCTCGTGGCCGGCTGTTGCCGAAGCTTTCGGTTATGACTATCAGATCGCTACTCCGGATGATGTGAAAGACGGTAACGAGGCTGCTTATGTTACTGGACAGATTCGTGCGGCCAACCCCGGTGAGGCTATCGCTACGACCCTTACGGTAAAAGACTTCGGTAAGGATGCCGATGGGAAGACCATTCCGTTGACCATCAAGACGGCTTACAAGTTCCGCATGAAGTCGATCGCTGATCCCGATGGACAGGTTTACGGCGATTCGTCGTGGTCTGAATGGCTGGATGTCAACACGGTCGACTTGGTGTCTGCGTTGACGATCAAGGACGGCGAGGATATCAGCGATTTGATGGGCCGTGTGAAGGACGGCGCTGTTATTACCTTGCAGGCTGGCTCTTACAACACGACGGCTCGGTTTACCATTTCGCAGAGTGTGACGATTCAGGGCGAGAACGCAGCGGATCGTCCGAAAGTGAATTTCAGCAATTTCGCTATCGATCCGCAGGCTGCATGCGGGAAGATCCGCATTGCGAACATCGAGTTTACCAACTTCAAGCTCAACGATGACGGTACGTTGAATAATACGGAATATCAGGGTCAGTATTTCATCGACTTCCAGAGCACTCAGAAAGCGCATGTCGACATTCTCGAAGTAGAGAACTGCGTGGTTTGGGGCGGTTTCAAGAGCGCATTCATCCGTATGAACCGTTCGAATTTCGGCGTAGACAACTTGGTTGTCAAGAACAATATCATCTGTGTCGGCGGTTCGGATGGAGGTCTTATCGGTGCCAACGGCAAGCCTATTGGTAAGGATTGGACCATTACGGGCAACACGATCGATGCCATGGGTAGCCTTTACGGCAATACCAAGTTCAGCCAGATCGTTCGCTTCCCGAACGGTAACGGCGAGGGTTTCGTTGGCAAGATTGAGAACAATACGTTCTACAATTTGAGTATTATCAAGGGTAAAGACCTCTTCGAAGCACCTCAGGGCCAGATAACCGTTTCGAAGAACATTGTCACGATCGATACGTCGGCTACGGGTGCCTGGACGAAGAATATCGGTATCAAGGCTGCCTTGACCTCGACGAATAACTTCATCTACGATACGACGTCGACGCTCGAAGGCTTTACGGTTGCCGATCCTCAAATTACGGGTTATAAGTTCCTTGAGAACTACAAGCCGACCAATGCCGATGTGATTGCCGCAGGTGCCGGCGACCCGCGTTGGCTCCAGTAATTCTTTGAGATTTCCTTTCATATCGAGGAGGTGCGCGAATTTTTGCGCACCTCCTGTTTTTTATTTTCGGGAACGGCGCTTGCCTAATGCTCTGGCCGGACGGCCTATGATCGATGCTGCGGTTTTGGCGGTATCTGGGGTGTTGTCTTGTCTTCGGTCGTTTTGTGGAACGGGATTTGCCGGGACGCAAGGTGGCTTTTTTTGCCGAATATTTTTACATCTTGGGCTGCGCCCAAGATACTCACGTTCGGCAAAATGCAAGCGAGCTTGCTTTTGCCCTCGCTTATTCGTATCTTTGACCTCTTCGAAGATACTCGGCCGCGGCAATGTTAAATTTATTTGGCATTGCGCTCGGCACTTCGTATCTTTGCACGATATTCCATAGCTATGGCTGAGAATGAAAAAGAGTTGCTGGAGCATATCGGCGAACAGGAGTATAAGTACGGTTTTACGTCCGATATCGATACCGAACTGATCCGGAAAGGGTTGGACGAGGAGGTCGTGCGTCTGATTTCCGCCAAGAAGGGCGAGCCGGCGTGGATGACCGAGCGCCGTGTCGCTGCTTTCCGGCATTGGTTGACGCTCGATCCGCCGACGTGGGCGCATCTGTCGATTCCCGAGATCGATTTTCAGGACATCATCTACTATGCGGCGCCCAAGCCCAAGAAGCAGTTGGAGTCGATGGAGGAGGTCGATCCCGAGTTGAAGCGCACGTTCGACAAACTCGGCATCCCGCTGGAGGAGCAGATGGCCTTGGCCGGCGTCGCCGTCGATGCCGTCATGGATTCCGTTTCGGTCAAGACGACTTTCAAGGAGACGCTGGCCGGGATGGGTATTATTTTTTGTTCCATGTCCGAAGCGTTGCGCGATTATCCCGAATTGGTCAGGAAATATCTCGGCAGCGTCGTGCCGTATACCGATAATTTCTACGCCGCATTGAACGCCGCCGTCTTCTCCGACGGGTCGTTCTGTTACATCCCCAAGGGGGTGCGGTGTCCCATGGAGTTGTCCACTTATTTCCGTATCAACGCCGCCGGCACAGGCCAGTTCGAGCGTACGCTCATCGTCGCCGACGAGGGGGCTTATGTCAGTTATCTGGAGGGGTGCACAGCTCCGCAGCGCGACGAAAACCAGTTGCATGCCGCCGTTGTCGAGATCATCGTCGAGAAAAACGCCGAGGTCAAGTATTCCACCGTGCAGAATTGGTATCCCGGCGACCGCGAGGGGCGGGGCGGTATCTATAATTTCGTTACCAAGCGTGGCATTTGCCGTGAAAATGCGCGCCTTTCGTGGACGCAGGTCGAAACCGGTTCGGCCATCACGTGGAAATATCCCAGTTGCATTCTCGCAGGCGATCATTCTGTCGGCGAGTTTTACTCCGTGGCCATGACCAACAACTTCCAGCAGGCCGATACCGGCACCAAGATGATTCATATCGGGCGCAATACGCGCAGCCGCATCGTTTCCAAGGGCATTTCGGCCGGTCGCAGCCAGAATTCCTATCGTGGTTTGGTCCGTGTGGGCAAGGGCGCCGAGGGCGCCCGCAACTATTCGCAGTGCGATTCGTTGTTGATCGGCGATCGGTGCGGTGCGCATACGTTCCCCGTCATCGATTGCCGCAACCGTTCGGCCGTCGTGGAGCATGAGGCCACGACATCCAAGATTTCCGACGACCAGCTCTTCTATTGCAACCAGCGCGGTCTTTCGACCGAGGATGCCGTCGGATTGATCGTCAACGGCTATGCCCGCGAGGTGTTGGCCAAGTTGCCTATGGAGTTCGCCGTCGAGGCGCAAAAATTGTTGGCTCTCAGTCTGGAGGGGTCGGTAGGATGATGCGGGACTCGGAGATGAAAATCGTCGTGTTGAACGGAAGCCCGCGCCGCGGGGGCGTGGTGTCGCAGATGCTGGGGCATGTTGCGGCCCATCTGCCGGAGCAGTGCCGGGCCGAGGAGTTCTTCGTCCACGACTTGCAGGTAAAGCCTTGCACGGGGTGCATGCGCTGCCGCACGCTCGGACGCTGCGTGCTCCCGGAAGACGATGCGCACCGTGTTGCCGAATTGTTGCGCGATGCCGACGCGCTCGTCGTCGGATCGCCTTGTTATTGGGGTAATATGACGGGCGAATTGAAAGTGTTGTTCGACCGGGTGGTCTATGTGATGATGGGCGAGCGGGAGAACGGAATACCCGTGCCGTTGCACCGGGGCAAACGGGCCGTCGTGGTCTCTGCTTGCAATACGGTGTGGCCGTTCAACGTTTGGTTCGGCCAGACCGGCGGTGTGTTCCGGGCCGTGCGCGAGATTCTCAAGTGGAGCGGCTACAAGGTGGTCGGCACCCTGGCCAAGGGCGGTTGCCGCAAGCAGGGCGGGCTGACGCCGCGGGAGATAATGAAATGTAAGAAATTGGCAAAAAAGATATGTTGAGCGTTAAGAATTTACATGCGTCGGTCGACGACAAGGAGATTTTGCGGGGCATCGACTTCGAGGTCAAGGCCGGCGAGGTGCATGCCATCATGGGGCCTAATGGTTCGGGTAAGTCTACTTTGGCGTCGGTGTTGGCCGGTAATGAAAAGTTTACCGTCACGGAAGGTTCCGCTACTTTCTTGGGGCAGGATTTGCTGGCTATGTCCATCGAGGATCGTGCCCGTGCAGGATTGTTCCTCGGGTTTCAGTATCCCGTCGAGATTCCCGGTGTCACGATGGCCAATTTCATGAAGTTGGCTGTCAACGAGCAGCGCAAGTTCCGCGGCCAGGAGCCTTTGTCGGCTGCGGAGTTCCTCAAGCTCATGCGAGAGAAAAGCGCAGTTGTCGAGTTGGATGCCAAGCTCACGTCGCGCGCCGTCAACGAGGGGTTCTCGGGCGGCGAGAAGAAGAAGAACGAGATTTTCCAGATGGCCATGCTCGATCCCCAGCTCGCCATCCTCGACGAAACCGATTCGGGTCTGGATATCGATGCCCTGCGCATCGTCGCTACGGGCGTGACGAAGCTCCATACTCCCCAGAATGCTACTGTCGTCATTACCCATTACCAGCGTTTGTTGGATTACATCGTTCCCGATGTGGTGCACGTCCTCTACAAGGGGCGGATCATCCATTCGGGCGACAAGACTTTAGCGCTCAAGCTCGAAAAGGAAGGGTACGATTGGTTGATAAACGATTATAAGGAATAATGGCCGCCATTACCGATACGATTCGCCGGTTCGCGACCGTCGCGGGCGAGCAGTTCCGCATCGGAGCCGATGCCGGTGCCGCGCAGCCTTTCGTTGCCGTCGATCCCCGCAAGTTGTGCATCGAGGTTGCCGCTGGGGTGGCGGCCCGGTTTGTCGTCGTGCACGAAAAGCCGTTGGCCTCGTCGCTTTCTTTCTTGTTGGAGGGCGGCTCCCGGTTGGAGCTTACCCATCTTTTCTTGGCCGAGGCGTTCGCCGAAGTCGTTGTCGAGCAGGCGGCCGATAGCGTTTGTTGCATGACAGCCGTGCAGGCCACAAGTGCCAATGCGATCTATAAGATCGGTTTGAACGGGGCGCATGCCGTCAGCAGGATGGGCGGACTTTTTCTCGCCGCGGATAGCGAGCATTGCGTCATGGAGCTGCGCACCGAGCACCGCGCGGCCGATTGCAGCAGCGATTCGTTGGTCAAGGGCATCGCGGGCGGCAGCGCCGTCGGCGAGTTCCACGGCTTGGTTTACGTCGCCCCCGACGCCCAGCGCACCGATGCCCGGCAGCAGAGCCGCAATATCTTGTTGAGCGAGGCGGCGCGCATCGTCGCCGAGCCGCAGTTGGAGATTTACGCCGACGACGTGAAGTGTTCCCACGGCGCCACGGTCGGACAGATGGACTCCGAGGCGATCCTCTACATGCGGCAGCGCGGTTTGAGTTTGGCGCAGGCCCGGCGGTTGCAGATCGAGGGTTTTGCCGGCGACGTGGTGCGGCGCTGCGGCGTCGAAGAGTTGGGCGAGGCGCTCATGGAGGTCGTCGCCCGTAAAATGGAGATGATGTAGGATGTTCGAAGTCGATAAGATACGCGAGGAGTTCCCCATTTTGGGGTGCAAGGTCTACGGCAAGCCGCTGGTCTATCTGGACAGCGGCGCTACGGCGCAGAAGCCGTTGCAGGTCATCGAGGCCGTCGACCGGCTGCACCGCGAGCAGAATGCCAACATTCACCGGGGCGTGCATTTTCTTTCGGAGGAGGCCACCGAGTTGTACGAGGCGGCCCGGGCGCGGATCGCCGCATGGATCGGTGCCGCCGCCAAGGAGGAGATCGTTTTCACGTCGGGCGCCACGGCATCGCTCAATACGGTGGCCTATGCCTGGGGCGACAAGTTCGTCAGCGCGGGCGATAATATCGTCGTCAGCGAGTTGGAGCACCACTCCAACATCGTGCCGTGGCAGTTGCTGGCCCAGCGCAAGGGGGCCGACATCCGCGTTTTGCCGTTCGACGAGACCGGACGCTTGCGCACCGAGTTGCTCGGGGAGCTTGTCGACGGGCGTACGCGTGTCGTCGCCGTCACGCAGGCTTCCAATACGCTCGGCACACGGCCCGATCTGAGGCCCGTCGTTGCGGCCGCCCATGCTGTCGGCGCCGTCGTTGTAGTCGACGGTTGTCAGGGCGCCGTGCATGGCGGCATCGATGTGCAGGCTTTGGATTGCGATTTCTATGCCTTCTCGGGCCACAAACTCTACGGCCCCACCGGCATCGGCGTCTTGTATGGCAAGCGAGCCTTGCTCGATGCCATGCCTCCGTTCATGGGCGGCGGCGATATGGTCGATCGCGTGACTTTCGAACGCACCACTTTCGCGCCCGTGCCGTTCCGGTTCGAGGCCGGAACCGCCAACTTCGTGGGTGCCATCGGATTGGGCGAGGCGGTCGGTTTCATGCAGCGTTTCGATCCCGCCGAGATCGAGGCCCACGAAAGCGCCCTGCTGCGCCATGCCGAGGCGCGTTTGCGCGAGGTCGAGGGATTGCGCATCTATGGCCGGACTCCGGACAAGTGCGCCATCCTCTCGTTCAACGTCGAGGGGGTGCACCCTTACGACCTGGGGATGATCCTCGACAAACTCGGCATCGCCGTGCGTACCGGACAGCATTGCGCTGAGCCGGTAATGACCCATTTCGGCACTACGGGCATGTGCCGTGCTTCGTTCGCCATGTACAATACGCTCGCCGAGGCCGACGCTTTGGCCGAGGGCGTACAGCGTGCAGTGCGGATGTTGCGATAGAACCCAAATTAAAGAAGCAACCGGATGTTTATTGTACTCGAAGGTTTGGACGGTGCCGGCAAGTCGACGCAGATCGCCTTGCTGCGCGAGTTGTTCGCCCGGCAGGGCGTCGAGAGCGCCTATGTCCACTTCCCGCGTTTCGACGCACCCGTCTACGGCGAGTTGATCGCCCGTTTTTTGAGGGGCGAGTTCGGCGGGGTCGATCAGGTCGATCCTTACTTGGTCGCACTCCTTTTCGCCGGTGACCGGGCCGAGGCCGCGCCCCGGATCCGGGAATGGCTCGGGCAGGGCAAGGCCGTGATCCTCGATCGTTATGTCTACTCCAACGTCGGGTTCCAGTGTGCCAAGTTGCCCCAGGGCGAGCCGCGCCGGCAGTTGGCCCGGTGGATTCTCGACCTGGAGTTCGGGCACAACGACCTTCCGCGGCCCGATCTCTCGCTCTTTCTCGACGTGCCGTTTTCGTTTACCGAGCGCAAGCTCTCCGCTGTGCGCGAGGGCGACGACCGCGCCTATCTGCATGGCGCCGAGGACATCCACGAGTCGTCGCTCGCACTCCAGCAGGCCGTCCGCGAGGTCTACCTCGATGCTGCGGCCGCCGATCCGGCGTTGCGCGTGGTCGACTGCTGCGATGCGCAAGGGAATATGGAGACGCCCGATGGAATTTTCGCCAAGATACATGATTCGTTGAAACCTTTGCTTGATGCCCATGCGTTCCAGTCGGATATTTAAGTTCGTCGCCAACCTCTGCCGGCTGGCGTTGGCCGCCACGTTCGTGCTCTCGGGTTTTACCAAAGTAATCGATCCGTGGGGTACGGCTTTGAAGGTCAATGAGTACCTCTCGATCTACGGATTGGACTACTTGCAGGGTGCCAGCATGGCCTTTTCGATCTGGTTGTGCGGTGCCGAGTTGATGATGGGGTGCATGTTGCTGTGCAAGGTGCGCATCCGGTTGATCTCGATCTTCGCCTTGTTGTCGATGTCGTTTTTTACTGTGCTTACGTTTTTGAGCGCTACGTTGATTCCTGTCGAGGATTGCGGTTGCTTCGGCGAGGCTTTGAAACTCACGCCGTGGCAGACGTTCTTCAAGAATCTTGCGTTGTTGCCTATGGCGGTCGTCGTCTGGTGGCGTTACCGGCCTGACAAGGTTTTCGCGTTCAACGCCTTGGAGATCATGTTGACCTGTACGTTCTTCGTCATGTCGATGTATTTGGGGTATTATTGTTACCGGCATTTGCCGTTGATCGATTTTTTGCCTTATAAGGTCGGAGTCAATATCCGTGAGGCGATGCAGGCTCCCGAAAGCGGACAGGGCGAGGTGGAAACGGTGCTCGTCTACCGCAACCGCGAGACCGGGCGGCTGCGCGAGTTCTCGTTGGACGATACCGCCTGGCAGGATACCGACAAGTGGGAATGGGTCGATACCCGTGTTTCGGAGGAGGCGTCCGTGATGCGACCTCTCATCAGCGAGTTTTCGTTGCGCGATGTCGAGGGCGATGCCACGGAGCGGGTGCTGGCTACTCCCGGACGAGTCTATATGTTGTGCGTCACGCAGTTCGATCGGCTCTCACGGCGCTGCGCACGGCGCATGGAGCAGTTGGCGGCGCACGCTGTCGCGCAGGGGGCGCTCGTGGTGTGTCTCACGCCCGATCCGCTCTATGGCGAGCAGTGGCGCATGTTCGGCCAGCAGCGGGTCAAGTGTTACAATATCGACGCGTCGACCATGAAAACCATGCTCCGCGCACGCAATGGGCTGGTGGTGCTCGATGACGGAACGATCTCGGCTAAAATGAATTGTCGGGATATTCGTCCGTAGGGGCGCACGGCCGGCATGTGGTATGAAAGTTGACTTCCGAATGCGAAGTCAACTTTTTTCGTATGCGTGTTCTTGCTTTTTCGATGTCGTTGTTGGCCTTTGCCGGCTGCGGCCGTCGGTCGTCGGTTTCTGCCGATGCGATCCGTCCTGTGAAGGTCGCCGTGGCGGCCGATGCCGCCTCCATCCGCAAGGACTTCGCCGGTATGGCTACGCCCGACGATGCCGTGAACCTGGCTTTCAAGCTCGCAGGACAGGTGCTCGACGTTCCCGTCGCCCAGGGCGAGCGGGTCGTGCGGGGAGCCTTGCTGGCCGAGTTGGATCCCCGCGATGTCGAGTTGCAGGTCTCCGCCACGCGTTCAGCGTTCGAGGAGGCGCGTTCGCAGCAGCAGCGCATGCAGCGTTTATTGGCCCATCAGGCGGTCTCGCGCCAGGAAGCCGAAGCCGCGCAGACCCGTTTCGCGCAGGCCCGGTCGGCGTATGAGAATGCCCTCGATCTGTTGAAAGATACGAAGATCACAGCCCCTTTCTCCGGGGTAATCGAGGCTACGTATGTCGACAATTTCGAGCGGGTGCAGGCCGGGCAAGCCATCTTGCGTTTGGTCGATCCGCGCACGACTACCGTCAAGTTTACCATGCCCGAGCGCGGGTTGGCTTCGTTGGCCGATACCGCGTCGCGTTTCGAGGTTGAATTCGACAATTTCCGCGGCCTGCGTTTTGCTGCAAAGCTCAAGGATTACGCCCGCACGTCGTCCGACGCTTCGGGCTTTCCCGTTTCGTTGACCCTCCTCGGAGTCGATACGGCGCGTTACGACATCTCGCCCGGCATGTCGTGCACCGTTACCATGTTTTCGCCCGATCCCGTGCCGGGTGCCGTGGCGTTGCCCCTGTCGGCCATCTATGCGCCGACCGACGGCGGCACCTATGTTTGGATCGTCGGCCCCGACGATCGGGTCGAGCGCCGCGCCGTGACGCTCGGCGAGTTGTTCGGCAGCGACCGGGTGGTCATCGACAGCGGTGTCGAACCCGGCGAGCGGGTCGTCACGGCCGGGGTCTATCGTTTGCATCCGGGCGATCGGGTGCGGATCTTAATATGACACGGCCATGACGCTTCCCGAATATTCGTTGCGCAACGCCAAAGTCATCTGGTTTTTCCTCTTGATTCTTCTGGTCGGCGGTGTCGCAGGCTTTGCCACCTTGGGTAAAAAGGAGGATTCGGTTTTCGTCATCAAAAGCGCTTCGCTCCTTTGTTCCTATCCCGGCGCTTCGCCGCAGGAGGTCGAGGCTTTGATTACCGAGCCGATCGAGCGCGAGGTGCAGTCCATGCGCAGCGTGTATAAGATTACTTCCGAATCTTCTTACGGACGTTCGAAAATCCTCGTCGAGCTGGATCCTGCTACTTCGGCCCGCGACATCCCCCAGTTGTGGGATGAGCTGCGCCGTAAGACGCTCAACGTCCAGCCGCGTTTGCCGGCCGGTGCTTCAGCGATTACCGTTGCCGATGATTTCGGCGACGTCTACGGCATTTATTACGGGTTGTCGGTCGACCGCGGGTTTTCGTGGGCGGAATTGCGTGAGTGGGCGCAGCGGTTGAAAACGGCGTTGGTAACGGTCGACGGGGTGCAGAAAGTGACGCTTTTCGGCGAGCAGACTCCCGTCGTGAACGTCTATGTCAGTCTTTCGGCTTTGGCCAATTTTTCGATCCGGCCCGAAACGATCCTCTCGACCGTCCGCCAGCAGAACGCCGTGGTCAACAGCGGCGAGAAGCAGGCCGGGGCGCTCGAAATCCGCATCCTCGAAGAGGGGGCTTATAAAAGTTTGGATGACATCGCCGACCAGCTGCTCATGTCCGCGTCGGGCAAGCAGTACCGTTTGGGCGACCTTGCGCGCGTGGAGCGGGGATATGCCGAGCCGCCGCAGACGCTCATGCGCATCGACGGGCGGCGTGCCGTGGGGATCGGCATCTCCACCGAGGCGCAGGCCGACGTGGTCAAGACGGGCGACCGGATCGCCCGGGTGCTCGATGCCCAGGTCGGCCGCATGCCCGTGGGCATGGAGCTTACGGTGCTTTACCCCGAAAACCGGATCGCTCGCGAAGCCAATGCTACGTTCGTGTTGAATCTGGCCGAGTCTGTCGCCATTGTCATAGCCATCATCATGCTCGTCATGGGATTTCGGGCCGGGGTGTTGATCGGCAGTTCGCTGTTGTTTTCGATCGGGGGCACCTTGTTGTTCATGCAGTTTTTGGGCGAGGGACTCAACCGCACGTCGCTGGCCGGATTCATCATCGCCATGGGCATGTTGGTCGACAATGCCATCGTCGTGACGGACAACGCCCAGCAGGCCATGCTGCGGGGCGCGGAGCGGCGGCGCGCCGTGATCGACGGGGCCAACGGCCCGGTGTGGAGCCTGCTCGGGGCTACGCTCATCGCCATCTTTTCGTTTCTGCCCTTGTACCTCGCCCCTTCGTCCGTCGCCGAGATCGTCAAGCCGCTGTTCGTCGTGCTGGCCTTGTCGTTGCTGCTCAGTTGGGTGCTCGCCCTCACGCAGACGCCGTTGTTCGCCGACTTCATGCTGCGGGTTAAGCCGAAGCCGGGCGATCCTTACGATACGGGGTTCTACCATGCGTTCGACCGGTTTCTGAGCTGGCTTCTGAAGTGGCGGTGGGGCGTCGTGCTCGGCGTCGTGGCGCTTTTCGTCGGCTCGCTTGCAGTCATGGGACGCATGCCGCAGAATTTCTTCCCGTCGCTCGATAAGCCTTACTTCCGGGCCGACGTCTTGTTGCCCGAGGGGTTCGACATCCGCGAGACGGAGCGCAATTTGCGGCGTATGGAAGCATGGTTGCAGGAGCAGCCCGAGGTCAAATGCGTTTCCGTCACGTTGGGCGCCACTCCTCCGCGTTATTATCTGGCCAGCAGCAATGTTTCCTTGCGTTCCAATTTCGGCAATATCTTGATCGAGTTGTACGACAAGCGGCAGACGTCTGCCGTCGAGGAGCGGTTCGATGCTTTCGTCACGGCCGAGTTCCCTGACGTGTGGCTGCGTTCGTCGCTTTTCAAGCTCTCGCCTGTGCCCGATGCCGCCATCGAGTTCGGGTTCATTGGCGACGACATCGATACGTTGTGCCGTTTGACTTCGGCCGTCGAGCAGATTATGTGGCACACGCCCGGTGCGACCAACATCCGCAACAGCTGGGGCAACCGCGAGCCGGCTTGGCTGCCGATCTATTCGCAGATGAAAGGGCAGCGTATCGGTGTTACCCGCAGCCAGATGGCCCAGGGCATTACCATCGCCACGCAGGGTTACGTCCTGGGCGAGTACCGCGAGGGCGACCAGTTCATGCCCATCCTGCTCAAGGACGAGAACATCGGGGCCTACAACCTGACCAACTTGCAGGCTCTGCCTATTTTCAATCCCGCCGGCCGCGTCTTCTCGCTCGGACAGGCGGTCGAGGATTTCCGGTTCGATTTCCGCCGCGGCACGGTCAAGCGTTACAACCGCCAGCGCGTGATGAAAGCGCAGTGCGATCCCGCACGCGGGGTCAACACCATGCGGTTGTTCGCCGCCTTGAGCGATTCGGTCAGGCGCAGCATCGTCTTGCCCGAGGGATATGCCATGAAGATTTTCGGCGAGCAGGAGAGCCAGCAGGAGTCCAACCGGGCGCTGGCTGCATACATGCCGCTGACTTTGGTTTTGATTCTCATCGTGCTGTTGTTGTTGTTCCGCAATTATCGCGAGCCGATCATCATCTTGTCCATGATTCCGTTGATTTTCATCGGGGTGGTGCTCGGGTTGGCCGTCACGGGCAAGGTCTTCAACTTCTTTTCGTTGCTCGGCCTGCTCGGGTTGGTGGGCATGAACATCAAGAACGCCGTGGTGCTCGTCGAGCAGATCGGACAGTTGAAGCGAGCCGGTCTCGCGTCCTACGATGCCCTCATTTCGGCTACGCGCAGCCGTATCGTCCCTGTGACGATGGCTTCGGGCACTACCATTCTGGGCATGCTGCCTCTGTTGTTCGATTCCATGTTCGGAGCGATGGCCGCTACGATCATGGGCGGGTTGTTCGTCGCTACGTTGCTTACGATCTGTGTGTTGCCTGTGTTTTATGCCGTTTTTTACCATATCCGTCGACCATGAAACCTTTTTTCCTCCTCTTTTTCCTCTTTTTCGTCCGGTCGCTCGCAGCACAGGTGCAGCTCGATGATTATCGGCTTGCCGTCTTGGATTATAGTTGGCAGCTCAAGGCTGCCGAGTCCCGTCGGATTGCGGCTTCCGAGCGGGTGGGGCAGGCGCGCACCGGCTACCTTCCGCGCCTTTCGATGGACGGGAGCTTTACCGCTACGGTGCGCCATTATGATGGTGTGAAGCACTGGACTTTCAGTGTCTTGCCGCAACTCGTCCAGCTCGTCTACGGCGGCGGTTCCGTGCGTGCGGCGGTCGAAAGCGCCGGACTGGGATACGACATCGCCCTTTGCGACGAGGAGTTCTCGCGGTTGGAGGTGTGTTATGCAGCCGATTATGCTTATTGGAATCTCTCCGCCATGAACCTTTATGCCGAGGCCATGCAACAGTACGTGGCGTTGATCGCATCGCTCAAGGAGGTGGTCGACCGGCGTTTCGACGAGGGCTATATCGCCAAGGGCGACGTGTTGATGATCGATGCCCGGTTGAGCGAAGCCCGTTACGGGCTGGTTTCGGCACAGCAGCGCGCCGAGGTGGCGTTGCACAATTTCAATATCCTGCGCGGAGCCGAAGCCGCGGCCGCGGTAAGCCTGGCCGACGATGTGCGCGATTCGCTGCCTATGCCCCGACGCATGACGGCCGATGCTGCCTTGGCCCGCCGGCCCGACTATGCCGTCGCGCAGTTGCGTGCCGAGCAGGCCGCCGTCGCGATCCGGGCAGTGCGTGCGCCTTTCAATCCCCAGGTCAGCGTCGGGGTGGGCGGATCGTGGCAGCCTTATTCGCCCAACCGTACGGGCGAAACGGTGCTCGACGGCTCGGCTTTCGTCAAGGTTTCGGTGCCGCTTTTCCATTGGGGCGAACGGCGGCGGGCCGTGGGAGCAGCCCAAGCGTTGCAGGCCGAAAGCGAGTCGAACGCCGCGCAGGTGCACGACGACATCGTACGCGAGGAGATGAACGGTTGGACGGCCATCGTCCAGAGCCGCGCCCAGGTCGATGCTTCGGAGCGCAGTTTGCGGATCGCCGGCGAGAACCTCGCCCTCAGCACCTATTCTTATGGCGAGGGGTTGGTAACGATTCTCGATGTGTTGCAGGCGCAGTTGAGTTGGATACAGTTGTATACCAACGACATCGACGCCCGCTACAACTATGCTGTCGCGCTTTCCGACTATCGCCGCATCACGGCGGCGGAGTGAGTACCTGCGGCGACAGCGTTTACCTCAAAAAGATCGCTCCGGGAAAAATCCCGGAGCGATCTTTTCATTCTGCGGTCATAGGTTCCGGTTCGGTGTTTACCACTGCGATTTCGTGGCTCACGGGCGCTATCTTGCGCAGCATTTGTGTCAGGCCGCAGTATTTTTCGTGCGTCAGCGATAGTGCGCGGCCCGCTTTTTCTTGTTGATCGCCGGCGCCGCATTCCACGTTGTAGATCACACGGAACGAGCGGAACATGCTTTCGGCTTGCAGCCGGTCGGTGTTCAGTTCGCCCGAGTAGGTAATTTCCAGCCGTTTGGGTTTCACGTGCATCTTCTCCATTACCATCATCGCCGTTTGTCCGGCGCATTGCGCCGCTGCGTAGAGCAGCAGTTCCTTCGGATTCATGGCGTCGCATCCATAGCCTTCCGTGGCTCGGAATCCGGCTTGGCCGGTCAGTTCTACCGTTACTTTTTCGATCATGATTCGTGTTTTTTTTGTGTTGTTTCTTCTGCAACCGGCAAATTCCGTTCCTCGGATTGCGGGGCGTGCTGGTAAAATGTTTATCTTTGCCAGGTCTCTTTTGAAATTTTTCACCTATGCGGAGGTTCGTTTTTCTGTGGTTTTTCTTGTTTTGCGGGTGTTTGGGTGCATGGGCTGCGTCCGACGACCCGCGCCAGCATATCGATCGGGGGCGCGAGTTGTTCGACCGCGGGCATTGGAGCGATGCGCGGCACGAGCTTCTGGCTGCGCAGCAGGCGCTCGCTCCGGTCGACAAGGCCGCTGCCGAGGAGGTCGAATTCTTGTTGGCGGCCTGTGCCGTCGAGCTGGGCAGCGACGATGCCGAAGGGGCTTTGCGGCGCTTCATCATCCGTCATCCCGGTTCGGTGTACAACAACGATGCGTTTTTCGCATTGGGGTCGTATTATTGTGCCAACGGCGATCTGAAGCGTGCGCGCGAATCTTTTGCTGCCGTCGATTATCGGACGTTGAGCGCTTCGCGGCGCGAGCAGTATAATATCCGCATGGGTTATGTCGAATTTTTCGACAAGGACTTCGCCCAGGCTTACCGTTATTTCAGCCGCATCGACAGCCGAAGCAAGTATGCCGATCATGCCTTGTATTACAAATCTTACATCGATTATTTGCAGGGCGATTACGAGCGGGCCAAGCAAGGTTTCTTCGCTTTGGGCCATAGCGAGGCTTATGCCGAGCTGGTGCCTTATTATTTGCTCCAGATCGAGTATCATCAGGGCAACTACCAATATGTGGTCGACACCGGCGACGAATTGGCCCGCCGCGCCGTGCCGCGGCGGCGTGCCGAATTGGAGCGCGTGATCGCCGAGGCCTGGTTTCGGCTGGAGGATTTCGGCGCCGTGCTCGATCATTTGCAGGCTTTCGAGGATGCCGGCGGGCACTACGACCGCGAAACCGATTATCTGAGCGGTTTTTCGCTCTACCGTACGGCCCGTTATGCCGAAGCGGCCGACCGCTTGCGCCGCGTGTGCGGAGCCGAGGATGCCATGACGCAGAACGCTTCTTATCATCTGGCCGATTGTTACTTGCGGGCCGGCGACAAGCAGGCTGCCATGCTCTCTTTCGCCATGGCTGCCGACGAGCGGTTCAATGCCGAGGTCGCCGAGGACGCATTGTTCAACTACGCCAAGTTGCAGTACGAGTTGGGCGGGGGTGCTTTCAACGGGGCCATCAATCTGTTGAGCCGCTACGTCGAGCGTTATCCTTCGTCGCCGCGGGCTGACGAGGCCCGGGCTTTGCTGGTGGCTGCTTATTATAATTCCCACGATTACGATGCCGCTTATCGGGCCATCAAGTCGTCGTCGTCCATGAATGCCGACGTGCGGGCCGCCTTGCAGAAGATCGCTTATTTCCGCGGTCTGGAGGCCTACGCCGCCGGCGACATGAAGGCCGCCCGGCGCAATCTGGAGGAATCGGCCGCTGTCAACGTGAGTCCCAAGTATACGGCGCTCAGCGCTTTCTGGCAGGGCGAGATCGCTTTCGCACAGGGCGATCATGCCGTGGCCGCCGCCAAATACAACGCTTACATCGCCCGGGCGCCGCGCACCGAACGCGAGTATGCTTTCGCTTGGTATAACCTGGGTTATTGTTCGTTCGCCAAGGGCAGTTTGGAGCAGGCCGGCGAGGCGTTCAGGAAGTTCCTCGCCGTTTACAGCGGCCAGGATCGTTATCGGGCCGATGCCCACAACCGCATGGGCGACGTCTACTATGCTGGCCGTCAGTTCGAGGCCGCCGTCGAGGAGTATGCCCAGGCGATGGCTGCGAACACCCCCGAGAAACATTATGCTGCCTACAAGCGGGCCATAGCGCTCGGTCTGCTGGGGCGTACCGAGCAGAAGCAGCAGGCCTTGCAGCGCATCGTCGCTTCGGGGGCCGGCGACTATGCCGATGCCGCTTCCTACGAGTTGGGCCGTTCTTACGTCGAGCAGGAGCGTTATGCCGAGGGCGCCCGGCAGCTCGAACGTTTCCTGGCCGATTACCCTTCTTCGCCCCAGCGGGTACAGGCGCTTTCCGACCTGGGACTGGTCTATCTTAACTTGGGCGACCGGAAGAAGTCGTTGCATTATTACGATTTGGTCGTCGCGGCTTCGCCCCAGTCGTTCGAGGCGCGCGAAGCGATGCAGGGCATCCGCGAGATCTATGTCTCCGAGGGCGATGTCGACGGTTATTTCGAGCATGCCGCCCGGGTCGGTATGGAGAGCGACCTTACGGCCTTGTCGCGCGATTCGCTTTCGTTCGCCGCGGCGCAGAAACTCTATCTGTCCAACCGCCATGAGGTGGCGGCCAAATCGTTGCGGAGCTATGTCAAGAGTTATCCCAAGGGCGGTTATCGGGTCGAGGCGCTTTATTATCTGAGCGATTGTTATTTGCGGCTCGGGCAGCGGCGCAATGCCATCGAGACCCTTTCCGATTTGGCCAAGTTGGGGGTCAACCAGTATTCCGTTACCGTGTTGGAGAAGTTGTCCGAGATGACCTATGCCGATAAACTCTACGATCGGGCAGCCACGGCCTATCGCCAGCTCTACGACGTGGCGCCGACTGCCGCCGACCGGCAGAAAGCCATGACCGGTTACGTCCGGGCCACGATCGCCGCCGGCGATGCGCAGCAGATCGAAAAGATGGCCGCCGACGTCTGCGCCCATCCCGATGCCGGCGTCGAGGCGTTGCGGGAGGCGCGTTTCGCCTGGGCCGAGCAGCTGCGCGCCTGCGACAAGCGCGACGAAGCGGCCAAGCACTACAAGAAGCTCGCTTCGGAGGTGCGCACCCGCGAGGGGTCGGCCGCCGCTTATTATTTGATCGAGGATATCTTCGCCGAAGGGGATATG
This sequence comes from uncultured Alistipes sp., assembly GCF_910580175.1. Classification (GTDB taxonomy): domain Bacteria; phylum Bacteroidota; class Bacteroidia; order Bacteroidales; family Rikenellaceae; genus Alistipes. The sequence continues at coordinate 115,805 of NZ_CAJTXD010000005.1, read as the reverse complement.
GATCGCGCAGAGAAGGCTGTTTTCGCCTTTTCCGAGCGGGAGCCGCAGGCTTATTGGTTGGCCAAGGCCTACATTCTGCTGGGCGACGTCTATGTCCGCAAGGGCGATAACTTTCAGGCCCGCGCCACATGGCAGAGCGTCGCCGACGGTTATTCGCATGCCGACGACGGCATCGTGGAGGAGGCCAAGGCCCGGATCCGAAAAATGAAGTGATATGAAGAAAGTGTTCACAGCCCTTGTCGCGGCGTTCGTCTTGCCGGGTCTCGCTTCGGCGCAGGTCGGCAAGCAGGTCGAGGTAACGAAGGCATATGTTCCCAGTCTGGAGAGCGCCGCGAAGCTCCCCGTGCAGCCCGAGATGACCGATACGGTCAAGATGTATCCCGAGTTCGAATACGCCGTCACGCCGCTGCCTATCGGCATGGAGTTGCAGATCCGGCCCATTCGGCCGGCCACGGTCACTTATTGGGAGTTCAACCGTCCGCGGACATGTTACCTCAAGGCCGGGGCCGGGTATCCCCTCAATTCGGTCGTCGATTTCTATGCCTCGACCCAGCATCCCGGTACGGGTTATGTTGTGGGATACCTCAATCATCAGGGGAAATATGCCGACGTGCGGAATACGTTCGGGCAGAAGATCAATTCCATCCGGATGCACAACCGTGCAGGCGTTGCCTTGGGCAAGTATTTCGGCCGCCGTGTGCTGGAGGGCGGGCTGAGTTACGACAACCGGCTTTACCATCGCTACGGTGCCGCCCGGCCCAAGGCTCCGTTGGTCGGCGGGGAAGCCGCTCCCGGATCGTTGGTCGATTACGGCGATGCGAACTTCGATCTGCGCTTCGGCGACGATTTCCAGAATATGGATCGGTTCAATTTCGAGGTCGCCGTGCATGGAGGTGCGTTTTTCGATCATTCGGATATTTCGCAGCGGGCTTGGCAAAGCCTTCTGGGTGCCGATGCCCGCATCGGGCGCGCTTTCGGGCGCCATCATTTTACTCTCCAGGCCGGTTACGAGTGGGCCGACGGACATCGATCGTTGTTCGATTACGAGCAGCAGCAGATTCGTGCCGGTGCCCGTTACGGTTTCGACGGCGATCTGTTGCGTTTTGTCGTGGGCGCAGATTATTGCCACGACAAGGTCTTGGGCGAGGATTGCAGGAATTATGTCGTGCCTTTCGCCCGGTTCGATTTCGATCTGGGCAACCGCCGGTTCCGGCCTTTCGTCGAGGCCGACGGCGCTGTCCGTGACAACGGATTCCGTTCGCTTTCGCAGTTGAATCCTTATCTTGCCGCCGGATCGCGGCTCAGCAAGAGTTCGGTCGATTACAATATCCGGTTGGGGCTGGGCGGTACGGTGTGGCGCGATCGGTTCGATTATCGTATTTATGTTGCTTGCGTTATCCGCGACAACCATGTTTATTGGTACGGCGTTCCCTATGCCGGGCCGCAGACCGGACTTTTTTCCGGTGTCATGGCACCGGCTCAAGCCCGGCAGACGGTCGCTTCGATCAACGGGGAGGCCGTCTGGCGGCCGCTCGACGGCCTGCGGGTCGATCTGGATGTGCATGGTTACCTTTACAACGACGAGGCATTGTCTTTGTACGGTCAGCGACGCAAGCTGAAGAACGGCGAGCCGCATTTCCGCGGTCGGGCAGGCATTCGTTACGAGGGGCGCAAGATCGTGTGCGGCATCTCGGCCCGGGCCGAGAGCGTGCGGCGGTGGTCGATGCCTGTTCCGCAGGCGGAGACGCTTTCCGACGAGGTGTTCAGCGTGCCGTTCGCCATCGATCTGGGCGTGGATTTCGAGTGGAAGATTTCCGGTCGGGTCTCTTGTTTCGCCGAGGGCCGCAACCTGCTCGACCGCAGGCTCTACGACTATCCTTGGTATCCCGATTTTCGGGTTGCTTGCACCGTAGGCGCCAAAGTGGTGTTTTAGAGGTGCTTCATGGAAATGCGGCGGCCCGACATACGTCGGGCCGCCCTTGTTTTTGTGCAAGGAGCGGATTGCCTGTTTCGGTGCGACGGCGGGGGCTTTGCAGATGAAACGGCAGGTCGTTTCACAGCACGACCCGCCGTTTGCATAGGGGTACGAAAAAAGGGTGAGCTACTCATATCGCACCGCTACGACCGTATACCCTTGCTCGATTCCTCGCCTGGGGGATTCTACGGGAGCTGGTCGTATGAGACTCACCCGGGCACAAAAGTAGGAAAATTTTATATCTTTGCAAAAAATTTCATGCGATGCGTAGAAAAATCCTTTTTTATATAGTCTTGGTTTCGCTTCTTGTCGGTACCGTGACGGTGGCCATGGGAGTCGTGCAGTTCAAGGGCAATGCCGTGCCTGAGCGGAGCGAACTTTTCATTGGTTCGCAGACCGATTACGACGGGCTGCTCGATTCGCTGAAGCCCCGCATCAAGCATCGGGCCGCATTCCGCCGCTATGCCCGGCGCATCGGGCTGCCCGAGTCGTTCAAACCTGGGCATTACGTCTTGGAGCCGGGGATGAATGTGCTCGGCGTGGCGCGCATGCTCAAGTTCGGCATGCAGACGCCCGTGCGCGTGACGATCAACAACGTCCGCACGCCGGGCCAGCTGGCCCGCAAGCTCTCCCGGCAGATCGATGCCGATTCGGCCGCTTTGATGCGCGTCTTGACTTCCGAGGAGGCGGCTGCGGCCGTCGGTTTCGACAGCTTGACGCTCTTTTCGATGTTCATTCCCGATTCCTATGAGTTTTATTGGACGGTTTCGCCCGAGGAGTTGTTGCAGCGCATGCGGCGCGAGTACGACCGTTTCTGGACGCCCGAGCGCGACGCCCGCCGCGAGCGCAGCGGGTTGAGCCGCCTGGAGGTGATGACCCTGGCGTCGATCGTCTACGAGGAGACCCGCAAAAGCGACGAGATGCCCCGCATCGCCGGTGTCTATATCAACCGCCTGCGCAAACGCATCCCGTTGCAGGCCGATCCGACGGTCAAGTATGCCATGCAGGATTTCTCGTTGCGCCGCATCCTCTACCGCCACCTCAAATATCCGTCGCCTTACAATACTTATATTAATAGAGGATTGCCGCCTTCGCCCATCTGCATGCCCGGCAAGGACGCCATCGAGGCGGTGCTCGGATTCGAGGAGCACGACTACATCTTCTTCTGTGCAAGGCCCGAGTTCGACGGTTACCACAACTTCGCCCGCACGCTGCGGGAGCACAACGCCAATGCCCGGGCTTACAGTGCCGAGTTGAACCGAAGGAACATCAAGTAGCCGGCCGGAAGCCGGAGGGCATATGAAACGAGAGCAGTCCGTATCGTTCGGGCTGCTCTCTTGGTTTGACATGTTGCCATTCTTGCGCGGCTTCCGGTTCGGATCGTTGTTTTTATTTCTCGATGGTGTCGGAGTTCTGGTTGTAGGCTTTCGCCACGCATTTCCATTCGCCGTCGATTTTCAGCAGCAACAGGTAGTCGGTAAAATCGATGCGTCCGCCCCAGTTTTCTTCGAGAACGCGGACTACGGCCAGCGTCTCTTCTATGGCCACGACATCGATGCGGGCCTTGAACTCTTGGCCGCCGTCGACCGTGTCGACGTTGCGGTAGAATTGTTCGATGGAGCCGCGTTCCAGTTTTCCGTCGAGAAAACCGAACAGCACTGCATCGTCGGTAAATAGTTCGCGTGCGTGGCGGCTGTCGCCTTCGGCTACGCTTTTTACGAATTTCAGGGCAGCCGCTTCGACTGCTTCGTATTCCTTGATCGAATCGCGCATGTTGGTTGTGTTGTTGGTTTGACCGTTGCAAAATTACTTGGCGGCGGTCTTTTGCGCAAGTACCGAAAAATGATTCGGGTGCCGAAAATTTTTTCGGTATATATTCGAATTTGGCTATTATACCTATTTTTGTATCATATAAGCGAATCGTGTTATGTACGAAAGGAAAATACCCGTCGATTTAAGTTGTCCGTTGCGGCTGACCATGAGCCTGATCAATTCCAAATGGAAGTCTTGTATTCTCGACGAGCTGCGTCGTGGGCCGATGCGCCCCAGCGGGTTGCACAAGGCGCTGCCTGAAGCCGCGCCGCGCGTGTTGGATCTTCAACTCAAGGAGCTGGCCGAGGACGGGTTGGTCGCGAAGACCATTTTCGCGGAGCTTCCGCCGCGTTCGGAATATGCCATTACTTCATTGGGGCGGTCGTTGCTGCCGATCATCGACGCCATGATCGCCTGGGGCGAGAAAAACCGGGCGCTGTTCGAAAGAAAATTCGGTGCGATGGGTTGATGGATGGGGTTTTTGCATCCGGATGCGCCGGCTTCCGAAAGAAGCGCCTGGCGGCCGGTCGATGCCGCATTGCGTTTTATTTTCGGGTTGTTTCCTCTTTTCCGCTGTTTTTCCCTATATTTGTAGTCTATGCTGACGAAAATCTACGCACAGAATCCTTCCGAGCGTGAGTTGCGGCGAGTCGTCGCAGCGCTTGCCGACGACGGAGTCGTGATTTATCCCACCGACAGCCGTTATGCTTTCGGGTGTGCGGTGCGGTCGGTCAAGGGCATCGAACGCCTGCGGCGGTTGAAAGGCAAGGAGACGCAGTTCGCTTTGGTTTTCGCCGATCTGGCGCAGGTCGCCGGTTTCTGTCGCGTGGATAACGCCGCATTCCGGATTCTCAAGCGCAATCTTCCCGGGCCTTTCACGTTCGTGTTGCCCGCTTCGTCGCGCGTGCCCGACAAGACGCTCGGCAAGCGCAAGACCGTCGGCGTGCGTATTCCCGCCCATCCCGTGGCGCGGGCCATCGTCGGGGCGTTGGGAGAGCCTCTCGTGACGACTTCATTGCCCGAGGACGAGTGCGCACCCGAATATGCGACCGATCCGGAGTCGATCTACGAGCGTTACGGACGCGACGTGCAGTGGGTCGTCGACGGCGGCGTCGGGGAGTCGGAGCCTACGACGATCGTCGACCTCTCGGGCGACGAACCGGAAATTTTGCGCGAAGGCAAGGGCGAGTTGAAGTAGCGTGTTGCGCAGCGTCGGGTTCGTTCGGGAGGGGTAAGAAAAGTAGCTTGAATATGAACATAAAACATATGGTTGTCATGAAAAAATCTTTTTGGAGCGATGCTGCCCGGTGCGGAGCTTACATCGGATTGTTGTTGGCCGCGTCGTCCGTTTTGGAGACCGGCATGGCGCTTTCCGGCAAGTTGGGCCTTTATGCGGTCATTATCTTCGAGTGGTTGGCCGTCGTGGCGCTGCATATCTATCTGTTGCTTCGTTTCACACGTCAGCGTTCCGCGCTCTATGCTGTCGAGGAGGGTTTCTCATTCGGGCAGGGCTACGGTTATGCGCTCGCCATGTCGTTGTTGGCCGGCGTGATTCTCGGTGCGGCCAATTATATCTATCTCCATTTGGTGCTGGGGTATGATCGTTATGTCGAGAAGATTACCGACATTTTGTCGCAGCTTGTCAGCATGAGCGGCGCTCAAAATGCCTCCGTGACGATGCTCGTCGAGCAGTTGCAGCATATGCCTGAACCTTCGCTTCTTGCCACGATCTGGAGCGGCATCTGGTCGAGTCTGCTTTTCGGCGCCGTCTTCGGGTTGATCGTCGCCGGGGTCTCGGCGCGTGCTCCGCAACTCTTTTCCGATAAGGGTTCCGACCATGAATAGCGTGGATGTTTCGGTCGTCGTGCCGCTTTTCAACGAGCGGGAGTCGTTGCCCGAGTTGGTCGCATGGATCGATCGGGTTGCGGTCGGACATGCGTTTTCCTACGAAATCATCATGGTCGACGACGGGTCGACGGACGGGTCGTGGGAGTGCATCGAGGAGTTGAAGGCGCATTATCCCGCCCTTCGGGGCATCGGGTTCGCCCGCAACTATGGCAAGTCGGCCGCGCTCTACTGCGGTTTCGAGGCCGCCCGGGGCGAGGTCGTCATCACGATGGATGCCGATTTGCAGGATTCGCCCGACGAAATTCCCGAGTTGCGGCGGATGGTGCTCGAAGAGGGTTTCGATCTGGTGTCGGGGTGGAAGAAACAGCGCCATGATCCCGTCGGCAAGCGGTGGCCCAGCAAGTTTTTCAACTGGACGGCGCGTGCTGCTTCAGGCATCCGGCTGCACGATTTCAATTGCGGATTGAAAGCTTATCGGCGCAAGGTCGTCAAGGCCATCGAGGTCTACGGCGAGATGCACCGGTTCATACCCATCCTTGCGCGGCAGGCCGGTTTCCGCCGCATCGGCGAGAAGGTCGTCGAGCATCGCGCCCGCAAATACGGTCATTCGAAATTCGGACTCGAACGCATGGTCAAGGGGTATCTCGATTTGATTACCGTCTTGTTCATGTCCCATTTCGGACGTTCGCCGATGTATTTCTTCGGCAGTCTGGGCACCTTGATGTTCCTCTTGGGCGGCGGCACTACGGTGTGGATCATCGTCGACAAGTTGTGGAAGCAGTTCCATGCGCTGCCGTTGCGCCCCGTCGCCGAGCAGCCGTTGTTCTATCTGGCCATGTTGGCCGTCGTGCTCGGCGTTCAGCTTTTTCTGGCCGGATTCTTGGGCGAGTTGATCAACCGCGGGTCGTCCGACCGGAATAAATATCTGATCGATAAAAATCTTTGAGTTATGATACAACGTATCCAGACGCTTTATTTGCTTGTCGTCTCGGCGCTTCTCGCCGTCACGCTTTTTGCACCCCTGGCTTGGTTCGGGGGCGATGCCGGCGAGTTCCGGCTCCATGCTTTCGCGTTGCGCACGCTCGGCGGAGAGTCCGTGCAGCCCGCTTTTTATATGGGCGTGTTGTTGGCGGCGGCTTGTGCCTTGCCTCTGCTCGTCGTTTTTCTTTTCAAGCGGCGTATGTTGCAGCTGCGGCTTTGCGTAGTCGAAGCCGTGTTGCTGGTCGGTGCCGCCGTCATGGAGGGAGTATATTATTTTCTCAGTTGGCGGGTCTTCTCCGAGTTGACGTTCCGGGCGCAGGGGCTGCGTCCCGCCATCATCTTGCCGTTGGTCGCTCTGTTGTTCGTCTGGTTGGCCGCGCGGGCCATCGTGCACGACGAGGTGTTGGTGCGGGCGGCCGATCGGATCCGCTGACGATCGTTTTTCCGGCGCCGGTTCTGAAATAAGACTGGCGCCGGATTTTTTTTACCCGTTATAAAAGCCGTTTCGATGCAGTATATTACGATTCGAACCGTTCAGAACAGAAAAAAGGTGGCAGGGACTTTGTTCGTATGTAAAATAATTTTAACTTTGAACATCAATATTACTATTATGTAATAGGATGTTGAAAGTGTAAACGGAAACCACAATTGTTTTATCTTAAAAATCAATTTTTATGAAGAGGTTCAATTTTTGGCGTTCCTTGTTCTTTTCGGCGCTGGCTGTAATGGCTTTCGCTGCTTGTTCGGACAAGGATGATGACAATGGCGGCGGTGCCGAGGCTTCCATCACGGTCGATGGCAAGGGTGCCGTGGCGCTCGGCGTCACGGGTGCGGCAGGCGATCAGACTGCCGAAGTCTCTGTCGTGTCGTCGGGTGTCTGGACGCTCGCTTTCGAGCAGGAGCAGGCGTGGTGCACGGCCAGCGTGCTTTCGGGCAACGCCGGCGTGACGTCGGTCAAGTTCACGGCCGTCGAGGCTCTTCCCGTAGGTGTTTCGGAGCGTTCCGCGTTCGCTGTACTTTCGACTTCGGGTCTCATCTACGGTGTGCCTTATACCAAGACTGCCAAGATTTCCATCCGTCAGTCCGCAGACGGCAAGGCTACGCCCGAGACCAACGTCGCAGCCATCCGTGCTTTGCTCAAGGCGATGAAACCCACGCAGACCAAGCAGCCCGTCAGCGAGGCGCTGGCTGCCATGACCATCACGGGCGTTGTCGGCTCCGATGCCGAGGGCGGCAACATGGGCGATGCGTTCTATATCGCCGTGCAGGATGCGACGCCGGTCAAGGATGCCGGTCTGACGTTGAGCAATTCGCAGTTCTCTACCTTGAAGCCCGAAGCCGGTACGGTCATTTCGATTCCTATGGCCGGTGCACAGGTAGGTACCTATGGCAACGTCATCCAGTTGACGCTTAACAACGATGCAGCGGTCAGCACCTGGCCCGGCGACGCTCCCGAACCGGTAGTCGTGACTCCCGCCGAGCTGCTCGACTACGAGTCGATGGTCGTGAAGATCGAGAATTGCTATCCGACCGACAACTACAACGAGGCTTGGTACAATTCGTCCAACAAGGGCAACGTAAACTTCATGACTTTCAACGATGAGACTTTCGTCGGTTACATGGGCAGCAAGGCGACCATCGGTGCCACGATCGTTCCGCAGAAGAGCGGTTCGCTGATCGGTATCGCAGGCCAGTACAACGGCACCAAGCAGGTCAAGCCTCGTACGGCGGCCGATATCCAGCTTACCGGCGAGATTCCCGCCATCGAGTACACCAAGGCAAAGATCAACGAACTCAAGGCTGGCAATTACGAGGTCGAGGCTACGCTCGTCGCTGTTTACCAGAAGGGGCTGTTGTTAGCCGACGGTACGGGTTACACGCTCGCGTTCAACAATGATTGGAGCAAGCAGGATTCGAATCCCTACATCAACGATGTGAACAAGACGATTACCGTCAAGGGTCAGGTTGTCGAGTACAACGGTCTGCTTCAGTTCTCGAAGTTCGAGGCCGAGATCGGCGGCGCTTCGACTCTCGTGCTGCCCGAGCCGGTAGTCTTCGACGCTGCTGCGCTGACCGCTTACGATAGCGACAAGAAGTACGAGTACGTGTCGTTGACCGGCGTGCTGAACATCGAGACTGGCACTTCCTACAACACCTATACGGTGGAGGTGGCCGGTTACACTGCGAAAAAGGTAACGCTCGCTTATGGTCTCGATACTTATTACGCAGGCTTGAAGAGCGGCGATGTGGTCGACATCAAGGGTTTCGCCGTTGGTTTCGACACATCCAAGATCAACATCATGGTTCGTGAGATCGCACAGAATACCACGACTCCGACGTTGGTATTTACTACTAAACCCGCAGTTTTCGACGGTAATACTCCCCAACAGCAGAAGATCGAGTTCGTAACGAAGAACCTGCCCGAGGGTGCGCTCGTCGAGTTCTTGTTCGAGGGTGCCAATGCCGATAAGTTCACTGCACCGCAGCAGGATAATACGTCGGTTACCATCAATGCGGTCGGTGCCAATGACAGCGGTGCTCCTTATGTAGCTACGCTTGTTGCCAAGATCGGCTCGGACAAACTGGCAGAACTCGCCGTGGAGCAGGATCGTGCTGTTTCTGCTACGGACAAGGTGTTGAAAGCGGAATTCACGACTCAAGAGCAGCTCGAAGCCATAGGTATTCCGTGGTCCAACGCGAATGGTTTTACCGGGAATAAAAAGGTAACTATCGATGGCTACGACTATAACATAAAGGCTACGACCAAATGTTATGGTATTGGCGTCACTGTGGCCAACGCTAAATATAAAGCAGCCTTGTTCTTGGGTAAAAAAGATTCTTATATCGAGTTCCCGGCTGTCGAAGGCCATAAGTTGGTGTCGGTAGAGATTCTTTGCGGCGAAGCTATGGCCACAGCCAATGTGCTGAATATTGTAGATGCTGCCGGTGTCAAGTACAGTACGGACTTTACCTCTACAACCAACGACAAGGGACAGCTTCATGAGTTCGCTTGCACTGGAACGGCCGTAAATACGCCTTATCGTCTGGTTTTGTTTGCTGATAAGAACCTTCAGGTCAACAGTTGGAAACTGGTTTATAGCGAATAAGTTTCGTGTTCCGATCGAATTCGATTTGTAATCTTTTCTGAAACCCAACTCTTGGCGGGATATTATCCCCGCCAAGAGTTCGGTTTCTTTGAAACACTTTTCTCTTTTTGTTTTTCGGAATGTCTGTTTTCTGCAAATTCCATTTGCCCGCGTGGGTACTTGCGGGTTTTCTTCTTCTCTTTGCGGGATGCGGCGATGACGACCAGGGTTTGCTCGTGGTGCAGCTCGCCGCAGAGACCGTAAATTGCGAAACTACAACGGATCGGATCGTTACCGTCGGCGAGCAGAGGCCTTTTGCCGCCGCGATCGTCAGCCAGAGCGGCGACAGCGCTTGGTGTTCGTTCGAGCCGTTCGCTTCCGGTGCCAGCGTCGTGCTCGAAAAGTCCGGCACGGTCGGCATCCATCTGATTATCTACCTCGCGCGCAACGAGAGCGACGAGGATCGTTCGGCGACTATCGTCGTCGGTGCCTCCGGCCAGTCCGTTATTACGTTGACGCTACGGCAGTTGGCTTATTCCCCTACGGCGTTCTTCGACCGGCAGTGGGGCGAACAGCCTGCCTATCAGAAGAACGAGGATTATACCTACAAAACTTATTATACGACCCTTACCCGGGGCGGTCGCGTCCGCAATTACTCCATTTGCTTCGATAAGGAGAAGCGCGTGTCGCATTGGGTCGCTTATCCCCTCACTACCAATTACGTCGAGCCGTCGGTCGTGCGTACCAACCGATGGGCTTACGATCCCAATAACCAGCAGCCCGCCATTCCCCAGTCGGAGCAGTCCAATGTCGTCCGGGCTTTCGGCCGTGATGCCGTGCGCGGTCATCAGTGCCCCTCGGCCGACCGATACAGCAACGAGGCCACCAATGCCATGACTTTCTACGCGACCAACATCATGCCGCAGAACTATGATTTCAATGGAGATATTTGGGCCAAGTTGGAGAAAAAGATACGCGATAATATGGGGTTTTCCCGCCAAGATACGATCTTTGTCGTGACAGGAACTTATTTCGGCAACGACCGGACGATTACCGACGCAAGCGGCAATAAGGTCGCCTATCCGTCGCATTGCTGGAAAGTGTTGCTGCGTTCTTCCGGGCGGCGGGCCGTGTGGGAGAGTTCCGCCGACCAGCTCTACGGCATCGGTTTCTGGTTCGCCAATGACGCGTCGAATACCGGGCCGTTGAGCCGTTATTCGACCTCGATCGCCGATATCGAGCAGAAAACCGGCTTCACTTTCTTCCGCAACATCCCGGCCGATGCCGCTGCGCAGGTCAAAGCCCAACATAACCCCACGGACTGGAGTATTTGAATGAATATTGTTGTACAAAAATTTTTTCGATGACCTCCGAATTTTCGAATCAATCGTATTTAATATAAGCCGTTATGAAGAAATTCCTTCTTACAGGATTGTTCGCCGCGTTGATCGTGGCTTGTTTCGCCCAGAAACCCTACAAGGTGGTCTTCTACAACTTCGAGAACCTTTTCGACACCATCAACGACCCCGATGTGCTCGACGAGGAGTTCACGCCCGAGGGGTTGAAGAGGTGGAATTCGACCAAGTACAACAAGAAGATCGCCAACCTCGAACGCGTGTTGTTCGACATCGCTGTCGAGGACAAGGACTTCCCCGCCGTGATCGGCGTCTCCGAGATCGAGAACCGCAATGTCATGGAAGACGTCATTGCCCAGTCCAAGTTGGCGCATGCCGATTATCGTGTCGTGCATTACGATTCGCCCGATCTCCGCGGTGTCGATGTCGGATTCTACTACCGGCCCGATGTCTTCAAGTTGGAGGGCAGCGCGCCCATTCCGTTCCACATGCCCGAGTTGCCCGACTTCCGTACGCGCGATTTCGTTACCATGTGGGGCACCATCGATAGCGAGCCTTTCTTCTTCCTCGTCAGCCACTGGCCTTCGCGCCTGGGCGGCAAGGAGGCTTCCGACCCCAAGCGTATGGCCGCCGCACGTCGTGTCAAGGAGATCGTCGATTCGGTGCAGTGCGCCAATCCTGCCACCAAGGTCGTGGTCATGGGCGACTTGAACGACGACGCTACCGACGACAGCATCGTCGAGGGCCTCGGCGCCAAGGGCAAGCCCCAGGAGGTGCAGCCCGGCGACATGTTCAATCCGTTCATCGCCTTGCTCAAGGCCGGTTACGGTACGTTGGCTTACCGCGATTCTTGGAACTTGTTCGATAATATCGTCGTTTCGGCCAATCTGGTCGACGCTCCTGCCGGCACCTTGCGGTTGCTGGCCGTCGGCAAGTTCTACGGCGGCATCTTCCGGCGTCCCTACATGATCCAGAAGAGCGGCCAGTACAAGGGTTATCCGTTGCGTACGTTCGTCGGCAACGATTTCCAGGGCGGTTTCAGCGACCATTTCCCCGTCTATATTTACATCGGCAAATAACAGTGCAAACAGCAACCTTATGAAACTGAAATCTTTACTTCTTTTCTTGCTCGCCGTCGCCCCGTGCGCTGCGACTTATGCGCAGGATGGCGGCATCCGAGGCAAGGTCGTCTCGCGCGGCAACCGCGAGGCGTTGAGCAATGTCAAGGTGACGCTCGAATCCACCGGATTGACCGCCGCCACCGACAAAGACGGCAATTTCTTCTTCGAGAATCTGCCGCAGGGCGATTATCGCGTGGCTTTCGACGCTCCCGACATCGAAGACCTCGAATTGCGTGTGCGCGTAGGGCAGAATGTGCGCGATCTGAATGCTGTCGTCGTTTCGCCTCTGGCAAGGGGCGCCGGCTTCGACGATTCGATCTTTGCCGAGTTCGACAGCGATTCGTCGTCTTCCGACGAGCAGGCGCTGCCTTCGTCGCTCTCGGCGTCCAAAGACCTTTTCAACAGCGTCGCGTCGTACCGCTTCAGCGAGATGCGTTTCAACGTCCGCGGCTACGATTCGCAGTATTCCGATATCTATCTCAATGGCATCCGTTTCAACGATGCCATGACCGGTTACGGCCCCTGGTCGTTGTGGAGCGGTCTGAACGACGCTACGCGCAACCAGAATACCGTCGCAGGTCTTACTGCTTCGGATTTCGGATTGGGCGGCATCGCCGGCATGACCAACATCAACGCCCGGGCTTCGCAGATGCGTAAAGGTTTGCGTGTCAGCGTTTCGAACGGCAACCAGATGTACCGTTTCCGCGCCATGGTCTCCTACGCCTCCGGGCAGTTGGACAACGGCTGGTCTTACGGCTTCTCGCTCGGTACGCGCCAGGGCGGCAACGGTTATGTCGACGGGGTGTATTACAATTCCTATTCTTACTTCCTCTCGGCCGAGAAACTTTTCAACCACGATCATCGTCTGGCTTTGACTATCCTGGCTTCGCCTTCGGAGCGCGGTGCACAGCAGGCGTCGACCGACGAGGCTTACAAGCTCTTCGGCAATAATTATTACAATCCCAACGTCGGTTACCAGGACGGCAAGTTGCGCAACTCCCGCGTCCGCGACACCCACGAGCCGATCGTCATGCTCAACTACACCTGGGACGCTACGGAGCGCACGCGCCTGAACGCCGCCACCTCCTTGCGTTTCGGTAAGAACGGTTATTCGGCCCTCACTTGGAAGGATGCCGCCGATCCCCGCGGCGATTACTATCGTTATCTGCCGTCGTCGCTTACCAGCCAGATCGTTCCCGGCGTGACTTCCGAAGAGACGATCTACGAATATTTGCAGCGGGCGCAGCAGTTGGCCCAGAACTTTACCGGCATGTTGCAGTACGACCGGTTCTTCCAGGAGAACCGCTTCGTCGACAATACGTTGGTCGAGCAGTTCGCCAACAGCGACGACGAGAATTTCAAGCGCATGATTTCGATTTACAACCGTTCGAACATCATCCTCGAAGAGCGTCATACCGACCAGCTCGACTACAACCTTGCGGTCGATGCTTCGCACCAGATCCGCAACAACATGCGTATCGTCGGCGGCTTGAACCTGCGCGCCAACCGTACGTGGTATTACGATGAGGTCAAGGATTTGTTGGGCGGCGATTATTGGTACGATATCGACAAGTTCGCCGAGCGCGACATGTCGCAGAATGCCATCAGCTACCAGAACGATCTGGATTATTACGAGCAGACGGGGCATGCCCGCATCGCGCGCAAAGGCAACAAGATCAGCTACAACTACCGGGCTCATCTGTTCGAGACCAATGCTTGGGCGCTCTACAACTATGCCATCGGCGGTTTCTCTCTGAACGTCGGTGCCAAGTTGGGTTATTCGACCATGCACCGCGAGGGTCTGTGGCGCAAGGGGTTGTTCCCCAACAATTCGCAGGGCGATTCCAAGAAGCTCGATTACTTCGTTTACAGCGGCAAGGTCAACGCATCGTATCGTTTTTCGGGCGCCCATTCGCTGGAAGCCGGTTTGGTCTTCATGCAGAATGCGCCCAAGTTCGTCAACGCTTTCGTCTCGCCCCGTACGCGCAACACGACCACGCCGGGCGTGTCGGCCGAGAAGATTTTCGGCGTCGACTTGACCTACAACCTCAACTTGCCTTATATCAAGGCCCGTGTGTCGGGTTACTTCTCTACCATGAACGATCAGACCAAGGTCATTTCGTTCTACGACGATGTCGAGCGTTCGTTTACCAACTTCGCCATGAGCGGCATCGACAAGCGTTACTACGGTGTCGAGGCAGCCGTGTCGGTACCCATCTGGAACGGTATTTCGGCCATCGGTGCCGTAAGCTGGGGCGACTACACCTATACGTCGAATCCCAATTTTACCCAGACCATCGACAACGTAGACAAGATCGTTTCCAATCCTGGAGAAAAGGTTAATTGGAAGGGGATGCACGTCGAGAGTTCGCCTCAATTGGCGTTCAACATCGGTCTCGATTATCGCGGCCCGCACAACTGGTTCGCGGCGTTGAACTTCAATTATTATGACAACCTCTACCTCTCGATGAACCCGTTCTACCGTACCTCGCAGGCGTCGGAATATTACAACAAGGTCATTGCCAACGAGGTGCTCAAAGGCCCCGACATGGACATGTCCAAAGTCCGGGCTGCTCTCCAGGGTATCGACGACATGCGCGCACAGGAGAAGTTCGGCGGCTATTGCACGTTGAGCGCCAGCGTCGGCAAGAACTGGTACATCCATCGCCAGTATATGCTGGGTTTCAGCCTGGAGGTAAAGAATCTGCTCAACGACCAGGATATCCGCACGGGCGGTTACGAGCAGATGCGTCTGCGGCGCGTGCGTACAAAGGAGGGTGTGAAGTTCTCGCGTTTCGATTCGAAATATTTCTACATGTTGGGAACTACCTATTATCTGAATGTTTATTTCCGTTTCTAATCCCGAAAAGCGATTGCGTACTATGAAAAACTATAAATTATTTCTGGCTGCCGCGGTCTGTGTGTTGGCTGTGGGGTGTTACAACGATTTCGACACCCCCGCACCCGCCAAAATATGGAGCGACGAGGATATGGAGCTGATGGGGCTTCGGCAGATTTCGATCAAGGAGGTAAAAGATCGGTTCGTCTCCGCTTTCGGTTCGTTGGAGAACACCGGTTCCAACAATAGTTGGTCGGACACCAAGACCCTCAAGCTGGGGGTGCCCGCAACACCTGTCGAGGCCGGTTTTGAGAGCAATCCCGGCAACATGAAGTTCTGGGAGGAGGCTGCCGAGTGTTATATCAAGGGCAAGGTCATTTCCAGCGACGCCCAGGGCAACGTCTACAAGTCGTTGTATATCGACGACGGTACGGCTGCCATCGAGTTGAAGCTCTGCGGTACGTTGTATACCACCTACCGGCTCGATCTGTCGACCAACGATAGTTCGTGGGTCTACGTCAAGTTGAAGGATTTCTATCTCGGCAACTACCGTATGATGCTTTCGTTGGGCGACGGCCCGTCGAATGCGCTCAACACGGGCTTGCGCGATAAATACTATGCCAATTCCAATTTCGAGAGTCCCGAGTTGTGGTGCAACCTCAATAACCCCGAGTTCAACCGTGTGCTGCGGGGCGCTCCCTGCAAGTTGGTCGAGGCCAGCATCGACAACGTGGTCATCAATACCACGCCCGACGAGAACAAACCCAATATCATCGTGGTCGATCGTTCCAACTATAATAAGCTCAACCAGGATTATTATGGCCGTCTGATCCGTTTCATAGACGTGAAAGTCCGTTATGCCAACGTCACTTACCAGGATGAGAAGCGCGATGCCAACGGCAATATCGAGTACGATGCCAACGGCAACATCATCTGGGGCGATAACATCACTGCGCCCGCATTCGGCACTAACGGCGATCCGTTCCCCAACTGGATCGTTACCGACTCGGGATCGCCTATCTTCAGTTCTTGGTATTATTGGGCTTACAGCCGCGAGAACGTCAGCCTCTATGGCGCCGTGCTCATGGTGTTGAACGAGAATGCCAATGGCTCGGCCGATCCGGGTGCCTATTCGATCCGCACGAGCGGTTATTCGCGTTTCGCCATGCGGCCCGTGCCGCGCAACGGTTCGGTGGGCAACGTGTTGGGCATTTATAGTATCTATTCCCAGCGTCTGAACGATTATGCGCAGTACCAGATCACGGTCAACCGCATGCAGGACCTTGAGTTTCCCGCTTCTTCGTTGGTTTCGCAGGCTTGGATCGACCATAATACGCCCCCGGCGTCTTATAATCCGCCCGTCAAGGACGGCGCCGGCGAGTACGACGATTAGTTCATAAGGGGCGGGCGGTTTGGCCCTATTCTCCTTACTTCAAGAGGTGCTGAAAAGCACCTCTTTTTTTGTCGGAGCGGGGTGTCGGGAAAGGTGTTAGGAACGAGCGAATACAGCGGCATGAACGGCAGGCGACGGAACGATGGAGTCTCGCGACGTGGAGGAGGAATTCGGGGTATAGACCGGGAATACTGTCTGTTAAAAAACGTCCGCCGCTCCTATTGGGCGGCGGACGGTAGGATTGTTTAGCGATCTGTGCGTTATTCAGCTTTTTCCGGACGCATCACGACCTTTACCAGATTGCCGTCGGAAAGAATCTTTTGCGCCATGGCCTGTACGTCGGCGTTGGTCACGTTGCGCAGCGCCTTTTCGTAGTCGGCCAGGTAGTTTTCGCCCGACGTGTATTTCGATTTCACATATTTCATCCACTGGGGATTCTGTTCCATGCTGTTGGCCCAGCTCTTGAGCATGAATTCGCGGCTCTTTTCGATATCTTCCGTCAGCGGGCCTTCGGCAGCGATCTTTTCGAGTTCCTGCATCACGATCTCCAGCAGTTCGTCTACCATTTCTTCGTTGGTGTCGAAGACGATGTACATTTTGTAGGTCTCGTTGGGCAGGTATTCGTTCGTGGCGTATACGCCGACGCCGTAGGTGCCGCCCTTCTCCTCGCGGATCGAAATCAGGTAGCGCGAGTCGAGCGCCTGGGTCAGGAACGACAAGGCCAGCTTGTTTTCGAACGTGTAGGGCATGTCGCCCGAGAAGAGGTAGCGTACCGACACCTTGGGCTGCTGCATCGGCACACGGAACGTATCCGCCACCTGGCCCTTGACCGGTGCGCAGTTGTCATCGATGGCCGTCGTCTTATTCTTGGTCACGGGTATCGAGCCGATATATTTCTCGACCAGCGGCTTGAGCGTTTCCAGGTCGACGTTGCCTACGAAGAAGAACGTGAAGTCGTTCGCTCCCGGGTAGAGCTTGCGGTAGATCGTCGGCAGGGCTTCGAAGCGGAATTTTTCGAGCGTTTCGGGCGTCGTTACCTGACGGCGGGGGTTGTGGCCGTAGGCTACGTCGGTAAAGCGTTCTTCCATCAGGAACTGGGGATCCGACTTGACGTTCTCCAAGCGCGAACGCACCATCTTCATCAGCGTGTTGTAGTCGGTCTCGTCGAAGCGCGGCTGCGTAAAGTTGAGATAGAGCAGCTGGAGCATCGTCTCGATGTCCTTGGGCGAGCAGCTGCCCTCGATCGAGCTGGTATAGTTGTCTACGCCCGTGTTTACCGACGCCGTGATGCCCGAGAGTTGTTTGCGCAGCTCCGTGGCCGAGAATTTGCCCATGCCCGACATCGAGTTGATGGCCGGAAGCCATTCGGCCATGGCCAGTTCGTCGTCTTCGAGTACCGACAGACCGCCTTCGGACGTTGCGTTTATGCGCACCTCGTCGGCCTTGAACGTCGTGGGCTTCACAACGATCTTCACACCGTTCTTGAGCGTCCATTCCGTGGTGCCGTAGGCGGCGTCTTCCACCGTCTTCTTCACAGGCGAGCCTTTCAGCTTCACTCCTTCGGGCAGCAGCGGTTCCTTGACCGTCGTGTCTTCGTGTGCGGCCAGTTCCGAGGCCGTTACCTTGTCGCGGATGGCCAGGATTTCGGCTTCTGTGGGCGTTGTCAGACCTTCCTTGGCAGGTGCCGTGATTACGATTACTTGGTTGACCGGCGTTATCAGTTGCTGGGCCACCGCATTGACCGTGTTCAGGTCGACCGATTGCAGCAGCATGCTGTCGATCTGCCATTCGGTCTCGGCATCGGGCATCGGTTTGTTCTTGCTGTAATTGTTCAGATAGGTGTGTACGAATTCGTTGTTCGTGCGGTCGTTGCGGTTGGTGTAGGTACGCTCCGCTTGACGCATCAGGTCATTCTGGGCGCGTTCGAATTCGCCTTGCGTGAATCCGAAGCGGCGCACTTTCTCCATTTCGCCGTAGATCGCTTCGAAACCTGCGGGCAGTTTGCCGTCCTGCGTCACCGCAATGAAAGCCGTGAATTCCAACGTCGGAATCAGCCCCAAGATGTCGCCCGTGGCCATGCCGGCACCGATGAACGGTGCGTCGGGCTGCATGGCGATCTCTTGCAGCCGGTCGTTTTCCATGGTCGAGATGTAAGCCTGGATCACGTTGAACATTTCGGCTTGCACCGTGTTGTTCATCGCCTTGGGCAGTGCCGGACGCTTGATGAAAATTTGTATTTTCGAATCCTGCATTTCGGGATCGGCCAGGATCGCAACGATCGGCGCTTCGTTGTCGGGCACCGTGACGCTCTCTTTCTGCGAGGCGCTGGCTTCGGGAGCCGGGATGTCGCTCATCAGCGTCTTGATCTTGTTTTCCACAGCATCCACGTCTACGTCGCCCGCCACGATGACGGCCTGGTAGTCGGGGCGGTACCATTGGTGGTAGAAGTCGCGCAGCACCTGGTGGTCGAAGCTCTTCAGGTAGTCCAGATAGCCGATCAGGTTGCGGTGTTCATACTTCGAACCCTTGCCCAGCGCTTTCAGCATCGTCATCATCGAGCGCCATGAGGCACCGTCGCGCGTGCGCAGTTCTTCGCAGATCACGCCGCGTTCCGCGTCGATCTCGTCGCCCTCCAGTGCAATGAAGTGCGACCAGTCGTGCAGAATCAGCAGGGCCGAGTCGATGATCCCTTCGCGGGTCGTCGGCACGTCCTTGATCTGGTAGGTCGTCTGGTCCCAGCCTGTTCCGGCATTGAGGTTGTAGCCGAACTTCACGCCCACGGTCTCCAGATATTCCGTCAGCATCTTGTCCGGCAGGTTCTTCGTGCCGTTGAATGCCATGTGTTCCAGGAAGTGGGCCAGCCCCTGCTGGTCGTCGTTTTCCTGGATGGCTCCCACGTCGTGCAGGATGTAGAAGTCGGCCTGTCCCTTGGGCTTCTCGTTGTGACGGATGTAATAGGTCATCCCGTTCTCCAGTTTGCCCGTGCGCAGCTCCTTGTCTGCCGGGATGGGCGTCAGACCCGGTTGGGCCGTCATGCTGCCTGCGGCAAGTACCGTGAGCAGCAGCAACATCATTTTTTTCTTCATACAGCGGTTTATTTGAAACGATTGTTTTCGGTTGGCTCCGGTGCGTCGGGGGCCGGTGCATCGGCTCATGGACGAGAGACCGGTTCTTCGGGGCGATATTCGATGATATCGCCCGGCTGGCATTCCAGTTCGCGGCAGATGGCTTCCAGCGTCGAGAAGCGGATGGCTTTCGCCTTGCCGTTTTTGAGGATCGAGAGGTTCGCCGGCGTGATGTCCACGCGCTCGGCCAGCTGGCCGAGCGATATTTTGCGCCGGGCCATCATCACGTCGATGTTGATGATTATAGCCATATCGTCCCCCCCCCTCCGGGTCGTGTGTTACAATGCAGTATGGTCATGTTTCAGATGGTCAGTTTTTGTTCTTCGCTCAAGTTCTGCCCGATGGCGAATACCTCGGCAGCGAAAAGGATGAGTATGCCCATGATGATCGTCGAATAGGATACATGGAACGTCGTGTCTACGGTGTATCCGCTGCCGGCAAGCAGTTCGGCCGCCCGCAGGTTCATGGCTCGCCCCACCAGATCGTCGAGCAGTTCGGTGGCGATCGCCAGTCCGCCTATGGCGCGCAGATACCAAACATTGCGCTTGTCCAAGGGGCGTTCTTCGCGGATCGAGCCGCGAAGCGAGCGGATGATGAGCACCATCAGTACGACGATGGTCAGATAGGCTCCCATACATAGCATGATCGAGGCGTAGATCCAGCCGCTGCCGCCCAGCGAGCGGAAGGCCAGCGTCAGCATCGAGGCGCCCGGGGCTTCCTGTTCCACCGTCATGCCGATGCGGCGGATTTGGAGTGCGATCTTCGTGTCCGGATGCGCGGTCGTCGCGGTTGCCGCAGCATCGGGGCTTTCGGCGATCGGGATGTTTTCCAGCATGTAGATCATCCGCGGATTGCCCGACAGCCAGTTGGCGGCAATGTCCGTACCGATTTCGCCGCCTTCGTTATAGCCTTGCGAAAATCCCGGCAGGATTTCGAGAGCCAGTCCGGTCGCAAGAACCAGGAAAAACGTTATGTAGATTACCAGCAGTCGTCGCAGGAAGGTTTTTTTGTTTTGCATCTTCCTTGTGTTTTTGTTTGAGACAAAAGGGGCGCAGGGCGTGTGCGGCGACGGTTTCCGGGGTGCGGATCGTGCGATCGCTTCTCTGAGCCATAGTTTCGTTAGGGCAAATATACGATTTCTCCTCGAAAGACAAATAATTTTTATCGTTTTTCGATAAGATCGACAAAAAAATCGCATGGTTTTCATCAAATCCGGCAGTGGCGGGCGGCAATCCGCAGGGTATCCGGATGGATGTCGGAATCGTTTTTTGCAAATAAGCGTACTTTTTTTGTCGTTCGATAATCAGAAGGATTATTTTGTCCTATCTTTGTGTAGGAAAGTTTCCGTTCGGACAAAGTTGTTGCTTTGTCTCGGTTCGGTCGAGTATATTACGATGAAAGCAGAAAAATCGATCTATCCGTTTCGGGTCGAGCCGCAGGACGTCGATTTCACGTTGCGGGCTACGATTTCTTCGTTGGGCAGTGCCGTGCTCAATACCGCAGGCATCGATGCCCACGGCAAGGGCTTCGGAGTCGATGCGCTCCATGCCGATAATTATTCGTGGGTGCTTTCGCGCATCGCTTTCGAGTTCGACAGCCGCCCCGAACAGTATGCAGATTACCGGATCGCTACCTGGATCAGCGATTACGGGCGGGTGCTCTCGACCCGTAACTTCACGCTCTGCGATTCGTCCGGCAACGAGTTCGGGCGTGCCGTTTCGCAATGGGCGATGATCGATCTTTCGACCCGCGCGGCGGTCGATCTTTCGGGGGTGGGAGACGCGCATGCCGATGCCGTAGTCGATGCGCCGCCGCCGGCCGCCATGCCGCGCAAGATCCGCGCCGTCGCGCCCTCGGTTTCCTGCCAGCATAGGGTCGTGTACAGCGACATCGACTTCAACCGCCATGTCAACACCATGCGTTACATCGAAATGATGCTCGACATGTTGCCCATCGAACGGCTTACGGACGGGGCGCCCATGCGTTTCGACATCCATTTCATGAAAGAGTGCCGGTATGGGCAGACGTTGACCGTAGGTGTCGAACACCGCGACAACGGCGCTTTCTTCGAAATCGCGGGCGACGAGGGCGCCGCCGCTGTCCGGGCCGCCATCGAGTGGCCGCAGTAACCGCCGTCCGGCTGCGGTTGGTGGAACGGGTTTTGCAGAGACCCTGCAAAACCTTTCATCTTATGGAAAATACCGCAGTAAAAGCCAAGTACCAGGTCAGCATCGACCTGCTGAACAGCGCCGTAGGCAAAGAGATCGCCACCACGCTTCAGTACATGTATTTCCACACCCGTTTCGAGGATGCGCGATATCAGTATCTTTCGCGGATCATGCGCGAAATTTCGATCGCCGAGATGCGTCATATCGAGGAGTTCTCCGACCGCATTCTCTTTCTGGAGGGCGACGTCGACATGAACGCAGCGTTCCGCACGCGGCAGATTACCGACGTCAAGGAGATGTTGGCTTTCGCCATGCAGTTGGAGCAGAGTACGATCGACCATTACAACGATGCGTCGCGCGTCGCCGCCGAGCACAACGACGCCGTGACGCACAAAATGTTCCAGGACATCATTGCCGAGGAGGAGAAGCATCTGGACACGTTCCGCACCGAGTTGCAGAACCTGACCGACTACGGCGAGGAGTATCTTGCGCTCCAGTCGGTGGCGGGCAGTAAGCATGCGGCCAAGGGCCTGCATCATCATGCCCACGACGAGGAGTAGTCCGGAACGCAAACATCCGGAACGGCTGCTTCCCGCAACATCTGTTCTCCGAACCTGGCTCTCGGCAGAATGACGGGGCGGACGGCTGCGCCCGGATCGGAGATGCCGTTCCTCTGCTGTCGAAGCATCGAAGTGTAAGGTCAGGGCCGGAAATTATCGGGATTCCGACATCGGAGTCCCGGTTTTTTTGTATATTCGCTGAAAACAATGGATATCATGATGAAACGACTCTTCCTGCTTCTCCTTTTAGCTGTCACAGCATCCGGTGCTGCGGCGCAGACCGATTCCCTGCCGCCGTTTGATGCTTTGCTCAACCGTGCTCGCGAGTTTGTCAAGCAAGGCGATTACGCATCGTGCGTGAAGTGTTACGAGGAGGCCGAAAAAGTTTTTGCCGAGTTGCCCGATTCCCTCCGCACGCAGTTTTCCGATGACGGGGAGCTGTTTGGCGGTTTTTATTACAACAAAGCCTGCTACCTCTCGATGGCCGGACGCCGCAAGGCCGCTGTGGAGACGTTCGAACACTATGCCGACCGGGTAATCGGCCGCGAAGAAGTCGATTTCCCCTGGATATGCCAGGATTCCGACCTCGACAACATCCGCTCCGACAAGCGGTTCCGACGGGTTCTCGAACGCCTTTCGCAGTACGGCGACTACAAATCGGTTCTGTGCAGTGCGGCTCCTTACCGGGCCGACAGCGTCGATACGATGCCGCGCTTCCGCTACGCTGCGCCCAACGACCGCAATCTGGTGCGCCTGCGCCGGAAGTTCGATCTCGACAGCATCGCCGGGGCCGGGGATGAAATATCGAAGATACTGAATCTGATGACCTGGGTGCACGATGCCGTACGCCACGACGGCGGCTCCGACAACCCCTCGGAAAGGAATGCCGAGGCGATGATCGAACTTTGCCGGCGCGAGGGCCGGGGTGTCAATTGCCGCATGCTGGCCCAGATTCTCAACGAATGCTACCTGGCCATGGGCTTCAAGTCGCGGTTCGTTACCTGCATGCCCCGCAAGTTGTTCAACGATTGCCATGTTATCAATGCGGTTTATTCCGCGACGCTCGACAAATGGGTGTGGGTCGATCCGACGTTCAATGCCTATGTCATGGACGAGAACGGCACCCTGCTTTCGATTGCCGAGGTGCGCGAGCGCCTGCGCGACGGACGGCCGCTCGTGCTGAACGAGGATGCCAACTGGAATCGCAAGGAGGCAGAGACCAAGGAACATTACCTCGATTATTATATGGCCAAGAATCTTTATTACGTGGTCTGTTCCGAATGGAGCATGTACAACACCGAAACCCGGTGTGAGGGCCGGCCCAGGATGTCCTATGTCGCTTTGGTGCCCGAGGGCTTCCGTCCCGACGAAAGCGCGGTGCAGCTGACGTCGGACGACCGGCGGTTCTGGCAGTCGCCCTACGAAGAAACGAATTGATTCCACTCTTTCTATGAAAATCACGATTCTTGGCCCGGCGCATCCCTACCGGGGCGGTCTGGCGTCGATCATGGAGACGATGGCCCGTGTCTTCCGGCACCGGGGCCACGAGGTGAAGATCGACACCTTCAGCTTGCAGTATCCTTCGTGGCTCTTTCCGGGAAAGAGCCAGACGGTCGACACGCCGCCGCCCGACGACCTGCATATCGAGCGCAGCGTGAATACGGTGAATCCGTTCAACTGGCTGCGCATCGGGCGGCGTTTGCGGCGCGAGCGGCCCGATTTCGTGCTGCTGAAATACTGGACGCCCTTCATGGCGCCCTGTTTCGGGACGATCGCCCGGCTGGCCCGCCGCAACGGCCACACCCGCGTGCTGTGTCAGATCGACAACGTCGAGCCGCACGAGCATCATGTTGTCGACCGGCCTTTCAACCGCTATTTCCTGCGTTCGGTCGACGGGTTCGTCTACATGTCCGAGCAGGTGCACCGCGAGCTGGAGGCCTATACCGATGCTCCGGCGCTCTTTTCGCCCCATCCGTTGTTCGAGCACTTCGGCGGGCGGGTCGATCGCGGCGAGGCCTGCGTGCGCTTGGGTCTCGACCCGGCGAGCGGCTATGCGCTTTTCTTCGGTCTGATCCGCGATTACAAGGGGTTGGATCTGTTGTTGGATGCTTGGGCCAAGTTGCGGTGTGAGGGCCGTATCGAAGGCAAGAAACTCATCGTGGCGGGGGAGTTTTATACTCCCAGGGAGCCTTATCTGGCGCAGATCGCCGCACTCGGATTGCAGGACGAAGTGATTCTGCACGACCGGTTCATTCCCGATGCCGAGGTCAAATATTATTTTTCGGCGGTCGATTGCGTCGTGCAGCCTTACAAGACAGCTACGCAGAGCGGCGTGACGCAGATCGCCTACCAGTTCTGCACGCCGATGATCGTCACGGCGGTCGGCGGCCTGGCCGAGATCGTGCCCGACGGGCGGGTGGGGTATGTCTGCCCGCCGACGGCCGAGGGAGTGGCCGATGCCATTGAGCGGATTTACGAACCCGGCGTGCTGGAACGGTTCCGTGAAAACTGCATCGACGAACGGCGCCGGTTTTCGTGGGACGAAATGTGCAGCCGCATAATGGAGTTGTATGAAAAGGTAAAATAACGTTTCGTTCCGTTTTTGGCAGCCGGAGCATACGATAGCGGGTTTCCGAATCGGAAAGTTGCGGTTCGCGCGGCCCGGGTGCGCAAGGCCGGGTATTTATAAAAAGCGCCGGCGTCCTTTGAAGGACGCCGGCGCTTCTTCATTTATTCGAGTGTAGCTTGGGCTACTTCTTGATGTTGGGTTGTTCGAGACCGTAGCCTTTCTTGCGGTCTTCGATCTTGAGATAGAAGCTGAAGATGAAGGCCAGCACGCCGAACGACGAGAAGATGATCATCGGTACGGTGTAGCCGCCCGTGGCGTCGAGCACCAGACCGATGAGCAGCGGCACGAGGCAGAGTCCGATGTTCTGAATCCAGAAGATCAGGCAGTAGGCTGAGCCGAGAATCTTTTCGTCGATGATCTTCGGAACCGAGGGCCACAACGCCGCCGGCACCAGCGAGAACGATACGCCGAGCGTCACGACCAGCAGCAGCGCCAGCCACTGCGAGGGGAACAACGGCAGAACGAAAGCGAAACTCAGGTGGCAGCAGATCATGATGATGGCTCCGATCATCAGCATCGTGGCGCCCTTGCCCCGGAAATCGAGCAGCGCGCCCAGGAACGGCGTAAGGATCATGGCCAGAATGGGGAAGCAGCTGAACAGGCGGGCGGCCGATTCGGCGTCGATGCCCAGCGTTACCTCCAAGAAGTTCGGGGCGTAGCGCTGGAACGGGAAGATGGCCGAGTAGTAGAGCACACAGAGCAGCGCCACGAGCCAGAACATCTTGCTGGTAAAAATCTTGCCGAGGTCGCGGATGTGGAACTCCTCGTCCGATGATTTCTCTTCCTTCATTTCGCCGGCGGCGATCTGCTGGCCGTCGAGTTTCCGATCCATGAAGACGAATACCGTGTAGCACAGCATGCCGATAACAAGCAAGGCGGTGCAGAAAGCCACAGGAGCCACGATCGAGTGGTCGTAGCGGTTCGAGATCATCGGTGCCAGCCACATCACGGCGAAGACGCCCAGGCGGGCGATGGCCATTTCCAGCCCCATGGCCAGAGCCATTTCCTTGCCTTGGAACCATTTGGCGATGGCTTTGGAGACCGTCGTACCGGCCATTTCGCAGCCGCAGCCGAAGATCATGAAGCCCAGCGACGCCATCTTGGCGCTGCCCGGAAGAGCGACCCACCAGCTGTCGAGCCATGAGCAGAACGCCGTGGTCTGGAACCAGTCGGTAATGCCCACGAACTTGATCGACGCGCCGGCGACCATCAGTCCTGCCGAGAGCAGGCCCGTGAAGCGGATGCCCATCTTGTCGAGGATGATGCCTGCGAAGATCAGGAAAAAGAAGAACACGTTGAGGAAGTACTCCGATGCGGCATAGGTGCCGAACGTGGCGCTGTCCCAGCCGCGGGCCGATTCGATGAGCGATTTGAGCGGCGACATCACGTCGACGAACATGTAGCCGAAGAACATCATCGAGGCGATGAGGATCAGCGCCGTCCAGCGTGCGAACGCCGAGTCGTTGAGTTTCCGTTGGATAGTTTCTGTCATGATTTATTCGTTTTTTGTGGATTAGTTTTCGGTCTGCGTGTAATGTTTGAGCACTTCGTAGGCTTGATCTATGCCCAGTTCTCCGGCTTTCGACAGATCGAGGCAGCCCTTGCGCGTGTCTTTCATGAAAAGTTGGATGATGCCGCGGTTGTAGTAGGCTTCGGCGAACCAGGGGTCGAGTTCGACGGCCCGGGTGTAGTCCTCGAACGCCTCGGGCAGGTCGCCCGAAAGCGCCTTGAGGTTGGCGCGGTTGTAGTAGGCGTGCGCGAAGTCGGGGTAGAGTTTGACGGCTTTGTTCAGATCGGCGATGGCCTCGTCGTAGCTGTATGTGCGTTTCGTGTTGTTGTTGAGCCGGTTGGCCGGGTCGGAGTCGATCGTGATCCGTTGGTAGGAGTTGTCGATCGACGAAATGAAATCGATCATTTCGGCACGTGTGGTCGAGCGGTTCAGATAGAGGAACGGGTTGGTCGGGTTCAGTTCGACGGCCGTCGAATAGGTGTTTACCGCGTTGGTGTATTGTTTGATGAGCGACTGCGTGATGCCGCGTCCGAAGTAGACTTCCCACGAGGGGTCGCCCGTCTTGAGCGTTCGGGCGTAGTCTCTGTCGAGCGTCATGAGCGTGTCGGGCGCCAGGTCGCTTTCGCGGCATGTCAGGGTCAGGCACGGATTGCCTATGCGGCGTTTGAAGTCCTCGACGCGTTGCAGATGGTGGCGTTCGACTTGCGGCAGCGTGTCGGGACGCATCAACGTGAACTTGAAGAGCGGCAGCAGACGCATTTCTTCACGGCCGCCGTTGCGTCCGGTCAGGTTGTCGAAGCGGTTGCCCGAAAGTTTGGTGTCGAACGATAGCAGCCGGTCGAAGTGTTGCGTCGTGTCGGCGTAGATCGAGTAGGTGCTGTCGTTGAGGCGGGAGCGGTATTCGGCGATCTTGCGCTGCGCCGTGTTGCGGTCGTCGCGGGCGCCCTTGGAGTCGCGCAGCAGTTCGCGCAGGCGGCCGCGATAGATGTAGGCATTGGCGAAGTCGGGGTAGAGCCGGATGGCCGACGAGTAGTCGTCGACGGCTTTTTCGATTTCGCCCAGCTGGGCATGTACACCCGCCCGGTTGTAGTAGACCAGCACGTTGTTCGGCGCGTAGGCCGCCACTCGGTCGTAGTCTTCCAGCGCCCGGTTGTAGTCGCCGATCTGCGTGCGCAGCATGGCCCGGTTGAAGTAGGCCAGCGAGTTGAGCGAGTCGAGTTCGATCACGCGGTCGAAGTCGGCCAGCGCCAGCATCGGGCGGTGGGTCGACGAGTAGACCAACGCCCGGTTGAAGTAGGAGAGCAGATAGGTCGAGTCGCAGGTTATGGCTTTGTTGAAGTCCGCTTCGGCTTCCGGGTAGCGGGCCTGCTGCATGTAGAGATCGCCGCGGCGGTTGTAGCCGTTGGGGTTTTCGCGGTTGGTGCGGATGGCTGTCGTGAAGTTGTCGTAGGCGCGCAGCGTGTCCTTCAGATGGAGATAGCTCAGACCGCGGCAGATGAATGCGTCGGCCACTTTGTTTTCGTGACGGATGAATTGGTCGAAGTCTTCGATCGCTTCGCTGAACTGCTGGTTGAGCAGGCGCGTCACGCCGCGGCTATAATAAGGCCCAGGCAGGTCGGGCCGCAGGTCGATCGCTTCGCGGAAGTCTTGCAGTGCGTCGTCGTAGTTGCCCAGGCGCGAACGGGTTACGGCGCGGTAGGTGTAGGCTTGGGTGTAGACCGGATTCTTGTCGATGGCGGTCGAGAAGTCGGCTTCGGCGCCGATCAGGTCGTCGAGGTTGTATTTGGCTATGCCGCGCAGGAAATAGCCTTCGTAGGCGTCTTCGTCGAAGCGCAGCAGGGTGTTGAGCGTGCGGATGGCCTCTTGGTAGTTGTTATCCATCATGCAGCGCTGACCCATCCAGAAGAAATACTCCCGGTTGTATTGCGCCTGGACATCGGCCCCGCAAAGCAGGGCTGCCGCCAACGCGATTCCTGTGATCCACTTCCGCATGTTGTTTCTCTAACGCGATTTTCGGTCGTTTATTTTATCCCGCTCCGTGGGCCGATCTTTCATCTCACGAAAGAACGATCCGGCATCGGAGCGAATCCGGTTTGCGGAATCTTGTTCCTGCGATTCGGTTCGTGCATTTTTATTCTTGTTCGTAGCCGAACCTGCGCAGTTGGCGCGGGTTGTTGCGCCAGTCGTCGTTTACTTTGACGAAAAGTTGCAGGAAGACCTTCTTTTCCAGAAATTGTTCCAGGTCTTCGCGCGCCGCCTGCCCCACACGCTTCAGTTTTTCGCCTTTGTGACCGATCAGGATGCCTTTCTGCGAGTCGCGCGATACGTAGATCGTCGCCGCTATGCGGTCGATGGCCGGTTCTTCCTTGTAGCTGTCGATTTCGATTTCGCAGCAGTAGGGGATTTCCTTGTCATAGAAGCGCAGAATCTTTTCGCGGATGATTTCCGATGCGAAGAAGCGCAGGGTTTTGTCCGTCAGCGTATCTTTCGGATAGAACGCCGGGCCTTCGGGCAGCAGGCCGAGGATGGTTTCGAAAGCTCCCTCGATGTTGAATTTTTCCTTGGCCGATACTGGTACGATCCGCGCGTCCGGCAGTCTGGCATGCCATTTTTCCACCAGTGCCTCCAGCGCGGCGGGTGTCGAGAGGTCGATTTTGTTGATGACCACGATCGCCGGGATGCCGCTGCGGGCGATCTGTTCGACGATCTCCTCCGAGCGGTCGCTCTGCTCCACGGTGTCGGTTACATAGAGCAGTACGTCGGCATCGGTCAGCGCGCCCGTGACGAATTTCATCATCGACTCCTGCAACTTGTAGGAGGGTTTGAGAATGCCCGGCGTGTCGGAGTAGACGATTTGGAAGTCGTCGCCCGAGACGATGCCCATGATGCGATGGCGCGTGGTCTGCGCCTTGGAGGTAATGATCGACAGCCGTTCGCCGACCAGTGCGTTCATCAACGTCGATTTTCCGACGTTGGGATTGCCTATGATGTTTACGAAGCCCGATTTGTGCATGTTCGAAACGAGGTTTTTATCTTCCAAAGGTAGAAATTTCTTGTGATTTTTCCTATTTCTGGTTGCGATTGTAAAAAATGGCAGCTTTACCATTCCTGGAAAGCTGCCATCGCGTGAAGTTGCAAAATTTCGGACACCCGTCTCAGCGGCGCATCATGCCGCCCGGGAATTTGGGCATTTTCAGGTTGCCGCCCGCCACGGTTTTCATCATCTTGCGGGTTTGTTCGAATTGTTTCATCAGCCGGTTGACGTCGGCCATCGTCGTGCCCGAGCCTTTGGCTATGCGTTCGCGGCGCCGGGCGTTGATGATTTCGGGCTTCGACCTCTCGGCCGGAGTCATCGAGCCGATGATCGCTTCGGTCTGTTTGAACACATCGTCCGGTATGTCTATGTCTTTGAGCGCCTTGCCCATGCCCGGGAGCATCGAGGCGATGTCTTTCAGGTTGCCCATCTTCTTGACTTGCTGGATCTGCGCGATGAAGTCGTTGAAGTCGAATTGGTTCTTTACCAGCTTCTTTTTCAGTTTGCGGGCCTCCTCCTCGTCGAACTGTTCCTGGGCGCGTTCCACCAGCGACACCACGTCGCCCATACCCAGGATGCGGTCGGCCATGCGTTCGGGGTGGAATACCTGGAGAGCGTCCATCTTCTCGCCGCTCGATATGAATTTCAGCGGTTTGTCCACCACCGAGCGGATCGAGATCGCCGCACCGCCGCGCGTGTCGCCGTCCAGCTTGGTCAGCACCACGCCGTCGAAGTCGAGGCGGTCGTTGAATTCTTTGGCCGTGTTCACGGCGTCCTGGCCCGTCATGGCATCCACCACGAAGAGCGTTTCCGAGGGGTTTACCGCTGCCTTGACGGCCGTTATCTCTTGCATCATCGCTTCGTCGACGGCCAGGCGGCCGGCGGTGTCGACGATGACTGCATTGTAACCTTTCTGACGCGCATGTTTGATGGCGTTCTGCGCAATTTCTACGGGATTGTTGTTGCCTTCTTCGGTGTAGACTTCCACACCGATCTGCTGTCCCAGCACTTTCAGCTGGTCGATGGCCGCCGGACGATAGACGTCGCCCGCCACCAGCAGCACCTGGCGGCCTTTCTTGTTCTTGAGCTGCGCCGCCAGCTTGCCCGAGAACGTGGTTTTGCCCGAGCCTTGCAGACCTGCGATCAGGATCACGGCCGGTGTGCCTTCCAGGCGGATGTCGGTCGCCGTGCCGCCCATCAGTGCGGCCAGTTCGTCGCGCACGATCTTGGTCATCATCTGCCCCGGCTTCACGGCCGTCAGCACGTTCTGACCCAGCGCCTTCTGCTTTACCGTGTCGGTAAACGACTTGGCCACCTTGTAGTTGACGTCGGCATCGATCAGCGCACGGCGGATTTCCTTGAGCGTCTCCGCCACGTTGATCTCCGTGATGCGGCCCTCGCCCTTGAGTATTTTGAACGAGCGTTCGAGTTTGTCTGTCAGGTTTTCAAACATGGGGTTTGTTTTTGCGAGGCAAAGATACGAAATTTATTGAGAATCCGCAATGCGGCGGGACGATCCCCTTGTCGAGCGGGAATCCTCTTGCGGCATCGCTGTGCGGTGTCTGGAAATGCGGATTCTTTCCGTCGTCTGGCTGCCCCGGCGGGATGGGCCGTGCTGTTTTCCTATGATGATGTTTGCGTCGTTTTCCAGCCTTCGTTTCGGAGGAATGTTTTCGGGCGATTTTTACAAGAGTCCCGCTTCATAGTAGATGACGATCTGTTCGATGATGCGGTCTTCGCCCTCGCGGTCGTACTCGGATTTGAGATCTTGGCCGAAGATCTTCGAGATGCCCTGCCAGAATCCGGCCACGAATCCGCCGCGGAATTCGCGCAGCACTTCATAGGCGGTGTACTCCGTTTCGCGGTCGATGAGTTTCAGCAGCACGCGCCCCTGGGTGCGGGTCATGCGTTTGAGTACGGGCGTGTATTCCTCTTTGATCTGGTCGTAGATGGTCTTGATGTATTCTCTTTGTTCTTTTTTTGTCGGCAGGCGGGTCAGTTCGGCTTCCATGTCGGCCATTTTCGCTTTGGCGATCTGGGCTATGGGGTATACTTTCTTCACGGCGTCGACCAGCCGGCGGTAGCGCCGCAGATCGACCGGACGGCTGAAGACGTAGACCGGCAGGATGTGCACCAGCGCTATCGAGTCGCCTTGTTCGGTGCTCCACTCCTGGTGCCAGTAGCCGCGGCCGCTTTGCGCCTGCACCATGGGGTGCAGGGTTGCAAGCATACCGAGAAGCAGCAGCCATTTTTTCATAGTCAGCGAAAAAAACATATCTTTGCCTGGTCTGCGGGGCGCCCGCCCGATGCCGCAACGGCGAACATGCCGCGTGCGACGGCAGGAGGCGTTTTCGGGCTGCCGGGTTACAGCCTGTTCGGGCCTTGTCCGTGGGCAAAGGTAATGATTTAGACGTTAAACGAATTCTGTTCGAGCTATATTATGTTGGAAAAAGGTCTTTCCGCCACCACCCGTACAACCGTGACGGCCGCCAATACGGCCGCCGCAATGGGGTCGGGCGATCTGCCGGTGTTCGCTACGCCGGCGCTGGTGGCCTTGATGGAGCATGCGGCCATGATGGCCGTTGCCGCGGCGCTGCCTGAAGGGGCGACGACCGTCGGTGCCGAAATGAACACCTCGCATATCAAGCCCTCGGGGCTGGGCGCGGAGATTACCGCCTCGGCCGTCGTTACGGAGGTCGACGGGCGCAAGATCGTCTTCACGGTCGGTGCCCGCGACGGCGAGGGGCCGATCGGCGAGGGCACCCACGTACGGTTTGTCGTCGACCGAGAGCGGTTCCTCGCCAAAGTAAAATAGCCTCTTCCTGCGGACGTCAGGCCGCCAGGTGCTGGAGCCAGATGGTCAGCATGCCGACCAGATAGCCCGCCAGCGCCAACGGCGCGATTTTACGCAGGTACCACCCGAAGTCGATCTTTTCCAGCCCCATGGCTACGACTCCGGCCGCCGAGCCGATGATCAGCAGGCTGCCGCCAGTGCCTGCGCAGAAGGAGAGCAGGTGCCAGAACAGCCCGTCGGCCACGAAGTTCTGTGCGAATGCAGGATCGGCGCTTGCGGCTGCTGCCGCGGCATCCGCGACCGGATACATCCCCATGCAGGCCGCCACGAGCGGTACGTTGTCGATTACCGATGAGAGGAGACCGATCAATCCCGTGATGGCGAACGGTTCGTGCAGGTGCCGGTCGAGCCAGCGGGCCGTGTCGCTGAGGATGCCCGCGCTCTGCAAGGCGCCGACAGCCATCAAGATACCCAGGAAAAAGAGGATCGTCGGCATGTCGATATGCTTGAGCACTTTCGATACGCGGTTCTGGATCGATTCTTCCATGTCGCGGCGGCGGTCGTAGATGATTTCGGTCAGCACCCAGTTCGCACCCAGCGCGATGGTCATGCCCATGTAGGGAGGAAGTCCTGTAAGTTCCTTGAACAGAGGTACAAAAAGTAGTCCTGCGACGCCCGTTGCGAGGATGAGCCGGCTCATGCGCGGTTCGGTCTTTTTGCCTGGAGTCTCCGCCGGCAGGGCCGGAGTTGCGGTGCCTGCCCTTTCGCTCTGGGCGACGTATCGTTGGGCCAGCAGGGTCGGGACGACCACCGAGAGCAGCGAGGGCAGGAACAGGTGGTACATCAGCGGCCAGGCCGAGACGTTGCCGCGCATCCAGAGCATGATGGTCGTCACATCGCCGATGGGCGACCAGGCGCCGCCGCTGTTGGCTGCTATGACGACCAGCCCCGCGAATATCCAGCGCTCGTTCCGGTCGGCGATGATCCGCCGCAGGAGCATTACCATGATGATCGCCGTGGTCATGTTGTCCAGCACGGCCGACATGAAGAACGTGATAAGCACCAGCAGCCATAGCAGCCGGCGTTTGTTGCGGGTGGTAATGCGCGACGTAATGACGTTGAATCCGCCGTGCATGTCGATGAGGTCTACGATCGTCATGGCGCCGATCAGGTAGACCAGGATTTCGCAGGTGCTGCCCAGCTGACCGGTCAGCTGCGAACCGATCTGCGGGTCGTGACCCGCAAGGCTCAGCAGTGTCCAAAGCGCGCCGCACATGACCAGTGCGACGGCCGATTTGTTGATTCCGATCTTGTGCTCCAGGGCGATCAGCAGATAGCCGGCAAGGAAAAGCACGATCATGGTTGCAATCATGGTTCAGAATTTTTGGTTCGCGGTATTTCGGGGCGCGATTCTTGGATATTGCGTTTTTTTGTTTATCTTTGCAGCGCTTTCGAGCGTCGATTGAGCTGTGGTGTAATGGTAACACAGCAGATTTTGGTTCTGTCGTTCCAGGTTCGAGTCCTGGCAGCTCAACGTTTTTTTCGAACAGAAGCGGAGACCCGTCGAGGTCTCCGCTTCTGTCTTTCGGGGGCCGAAGTCATCAATAGTTCTTCTTGCCCTGCATGCGGTCGGCTGCCGTGTCGACGGCCTGCCCGATCTTGTCGGTCGCTTTCTCGGCGCCCTGCTTGATCTTGTCGCCTACCTTGTGTGCGACATCGCCGACTTTCTGGCCGGCTTCGCCCAGGCGTTCGCCTGCGCGCTCGGCAGTGTTCTTTACTGCGTCGACAGCCTTGCCGGCCTTGTTTTCAGTGCAGTTCGTGGCCTTGTCGAGCTTGTCGGCCATCATTTTTTCGGTCTGCTGGTTTTCCCAGTTGTTTTTCATGTTGTCCATAAGGTTCAATTTTTCATTGTTTGACATTTGCGTGTTTTCGCCGCGTAATCATCGAGACGATCCACAAAAGGACGATCGCACCCAGTACGGAGGTAAGCAGGCTGCCGAACGTGCCTACGGGGACCCAGCCGAAGAGCGAGAAGAGCCAGCCGCCCAGTACGCCGCCGATAAGACCGACGATCAGATTGATGATCAGTCCCGAGCCGTCGCCCTTGACGATCAGGTTGGCGATCCATCCGGCCGCCAGACCGATTAAGAGATACCATAAGAAATACATAATCTTCCGTTTTTTAGACTTGACGGAAGATCACGATGCAAAATCCGTTCCCGAAATTGCGAACCGTCGCTTCGAGCATGGAGCGTAATGCGACGGCAGGCGGGTCGCTCGTCAGCGGATTCGTTCTTTTTGTTGCCGCAGTTCAGAGCCGCCGCAGCCTTTTAGCAACGATTTTAAAACGTTTTAGCAGAGCAGGGGCATTTCGCCGAAAAAGGGTGGGATAAAACGAAAGCAGGGTGTTCAGTGCATGGCCTGCTCCAGCGCGCGGGCCAGCTGGTCGGGACACGAGGTGCCGCGGCCGCGGCAGTCGATGCCTTTGAGCCGTACGACGGCTTCCTCGGCCCGCATGCCGTGCACCAAGGCCGCCACGCCTTGGGTGTTGCCGTGGCAGCCGCCCGTGAATGCTACTTCGCGGATGATGCCGTCTTCGAGTTCGATCGTTATTTGCGTGGAGCAGGTGCCGACGCAGGGGTAGATGATTTTCCGGGTCATGGTTTCGTAAAATTCGGGGATGCCCAGGCCGGGAGCGGTGCCGGATTGTCCGGGGCACATCGCCGGGGCGAGGGTATCCGTCTGCAAAGATAGCGCAAGCCGGGCACAATGACAAATCTATTCTTGAGGCTGTTCAAAATGAGGCTTGGCGGCTGCTGTAAAATGAAAAAGTTCCCCTTTCGCAAGGAGAACTTTTTTCGCAGGACGGTCGCCCGGATTATTTCTGCGTGTTGTTGCTGTCGGCTACGACCATGTTTTTGTCGATGCGCAGCGTCACGTTGCTGTCCACTTCGATCAGCAGCGAAGATTCCTTCACTTCCTTGACCGTGCCGTAGATGCCGCCGGCCGTAATTACCTTGTCGCCTTTCTTCAGACCGTCGCGGAAAGCCTGCATCTGCTTGCGCCGCTTGGCTTCGGGGCGCCACATGAAGAGCCACAGCACCAGCACCATAAGGCCGATCATGATGAGGAAGCTGTACTGCTGCATGAATCCGGGCTGGGGTTCGACGGGAACCGCTTGAAGGAAATTGATCATAAATTCGATGTTTTTTAGTTGTTTTCAGGTTAACGATGCAAATATAATCAATTTTGGTCAAGTTGTGAAAATCTCTGCCTGCCGATGGGGCGGAAAGGCGTAACGGGGTACACATCCGCCCGAACGGAACCTTGCGGCAGCTCGTTTTATTGCGTTCCGGAGCGCGGTCGATTTCCCGGGGCACGATGTCCGCACGTAAACGATCGATTGGCCGAATGCTGCCTCCGATCAAAATATTTGCTGTACAACATGTTGGTTGTCAAATGTTTGTTCCTTGCGCCGCGTCCGAAGCAGGAGGATAAGGCCTGGAATTATTTGGTAACTTGTTTTAAATGTGTTACATTTGTATGCTAAATCTGCTTTGTCGTTGCGATGCGGGCGGAACGGGCGCGATGGATGGGGCGGTGCCATGCCGGGCGGAATGTCGGGAGACCGAATGCCTCGTGAAATCGAAGTTTTGCGATGTTGAACGATTAGATACCGTTTTACGGCTTATGAATCAGATATTCCTGGCGCATGAATGGCTGTTGCCGCTCATTCCGTTCGTCGTAGCTTTTTTGTCGGTCTGCTGGATCCATCCGCGGCTGGTAAAATTGGCTTACCTGAAAGGCATCGTGGACAATCCCGATCAACGCAAGTTGCAGCGGCGGCCCGTTCCGGTATTGGGCGGCGTTGCCGTTTTCTTCGGTCTGGCGCTGGGGGCGGGTGTCGTCAGCCCGTTTTACGATTCGTCCCAGATGGTAATGATTCTGGCTTCGATGACCGTGATGCTCTACATCGGGACGATGGACGACATCCTGGAGTTGTCGCCCGGGTTCCGTCTCTTTGTAGAGATTTTTTGCGTGCTTTTGCTTATTCTGGTCGGAGGATTGGTAATCAATCATTTCCATGGGTTGTGGGGTGTCGGAGCCTTGCCCTATTGGTGGTGCAGCGCCTTGTTGACGGTTTTGTCGGCCGTGGGGATCATCAATGCCATCAATCTGATCGACGGCGTGAACGGTCTTTCTTCCGGTTTCTGCATCATGGCCTGCGCCGAGTTCGGCGGGTTCTTCTATTGTGCGGGCGACATTACCATGGTGTTGTTGGCTGCCGGGTGTATCGGCGCTTTGATCCCGTTTTTCTTCCATAATGTGTTCGGCAAGACTTCCCGGATGTTCATCGGCGACGGCGGCACGTTGGTCATGGGATTGGTCATGTCGGTCTTCGTCATCCATGTGTTGGACAGCGGGTCGTTGTGCGCGGTTTTCGCCCCCGAGGGTTTCGGGCTGATTCCCTTTGCGTTGGCTGTGCTGGCCGTGCCTGTGTTCGACACCTTGCGCGTGATGTCTGTGCGTGTCAAGAACCGTGTCTCGCCGTTCCATCCCGATAAGACCCATCTGCACCATCTGTTCATCGACCTGGGGTTCTCGCATATCGGGACGACGCTCAGCATTTTGTTTCTGAATGCTTTGGTCGTCGGCACTTTTTGGGTGTTGTATGCCGTCGGCGTGTCGATTTCGGGGCAGTTCTATGCTGTTGTCGCGCTGAGCTTCCTGGTCACGTTCGGACTTTATTATCTGGTGCGCTGGAACGAGCGGCGCAATACGCGCTTCTATCGGATGCTCCTGCGGCTGGGCAAGGCTTCTCAATTCGAGCGCAAGGGCCTTTTTCTCCGGTTCCAATTTTTTCTCGATCGCATATGATGCTGTAATGGACTGCGAAAGCAGTCCTTTTTCATCGTGGGCGCAAGGACGCTGGCGCTTCGAGACCGCAGGCTTCGAGCAGGGCCGTGTCGTGGAAGATGGTATGCGTATTGTCGTCGGCTACGATCTTGCCATCGTGCAGAACGATTGCGCGCGGGCAGAGTTCGTATGCCATTTCCATGTCGTGCGTGGCCAGCAGCATCGTGTGGTCGAACCGGCGCAGCAGGTCGATGGTCTGGCGTCTGGCCCGGGGATCGAGGTTGGAGGTGGGTTCGTCGAGCAGCAGTACCGATGGTTCCATCGCCAGCACGGTGGCGATCGCGACGCTGCGTTTCTGCCCGCCCGAAAGATGATAGGGCGCTTGCTTGCGCAGGTGCAGCGCTCCGACTGCTTCGAGGGCTTCCGTCACCCGGTGCTCGATCTCTGCGGGTGTTAGCTGCATGTTTGCAGGGCCGAAAGCCACATCTTCTTCGACCGTCGGCATGAAAAGTTGGTTGTCCGGATTCTGGAACACCATTCCCGCCGAGCGGCGGATCGCTCCCAGCGTGCGGCGTGTCGAGCGGATGCCTCCGATGATCGCCTCGCCCGCCGTGGGCAGCAGCAGGCCTGCCAACAGCAGCAGCAACGTTGACTTCCCCGCGCCGTTCATGCCCATCAAGGCTGTTTTTTCGCCGTGCGTGATGTGGAATGTGGCATCGCGCAATGCTTCATGGCCGTTCGGATAGCGGTAGCATACTTGTTCGAAATGGAGGTAATGATGACTCATGGGGTCGGAGTTCAGCGGAGCAGGCGGGTCAGCGTCTCGACCGGCCAACATAGCCGGGCAAGAAGCAGTGCCGTGCTCCAGGTTGCCAGAAAAACGGTGTCTTGGCTGCGCCACGGGGTTTCGGAGCCGGTGCAGTCGGGGATGCGGCCGTCGAATCCGCGGGCGAGCATCGCCCGATGGATCTGTTCCGCCCGCTCGAACGTGCGGATCAACAGCTGGCTCACGAGCGGCCCCCACACCCGAAGCGGGAAGGTGCGGCGGCCGTAGCTGCGGGCTTCGCGCGCCTGGGCCATGCGGCAGGCTTCGTCGAGCAGCACGTGTAGATAGCGGTAGACGAAAAGCAGCTGGACGGCGAAGATGCGCGGCATACCGAGCCGTTGCATGCCGCGGCAGAGGGCATGGATGCCCGTGCTGCCGACCAGTATCAGCAGCGCTTGGGTTGCCAGCAGGCCGCGCAGCAGGATCGACAGAAACGAAATCCAACCTTCCGTTACGATGAGTGTGCCGAGACGGAAGGCCGGGGTGCGATCGTAGAAAAGGTTGAATATTCCGATCAGCGCCACGAACGGCAGCACCAACAGCGACTTGCGAAAAATCGAAGTGTAGCGCATGCCGCCCATGGCCGCGGTAAGGATCGGGAAAAGCGCATAGAGCAGGATTTCCGACAGCCGGGCGAGCGGCACCGACAGCACCGTCGTCAGGAAGACCGTTGTCGTCAGCAGTTTGGCCCGGGCGTCCGTACGGTGCAGCGGGCTTTCCTGGCGGGCGGCAGTTTCGAGCGATTCGAGGGCCAGGAGGGCGGACTGGAGCCGGTTTTTCATGTCTGCCTGCGTCCTGCACGATGGAGTTGCGAACCGCCCCAGGCCGCCAGCAGAATGATGCCGCAGCCGATCAGACCGGCCAGCGAGGTGTCGTAGTCCGGGATGACCGCAGTCTGTTTCTGGAGCGTTGCGGCGGCGCGGTGCACGGCATCGGTGGCAGGGGATGCGGCGCTGGCGTCGCTCGTCCGTTCGATCGACCATTCCAGTCCGTCGGGCTGCGAGGAGGCGAGCCATGAGAACGATCCGCCGATCAATAACGCGACAAGCGCGATCAGACCCAGCGATTTGCCGAGGTGCAATCCGGAGTGGGAATGCCGGCGGCGGACGTCGGCCAGCAACTCCGGCTTGCCGCGTTGCACGGCGCAGAGCACGGCGCCCGTGGCCGCTCCTTCGCCGATGCCGATCGCCAGGTGGATCGGCAGCATGAAAAGCAGGAAGCGGCCGAAAGGCAGGGCTGTGATGCCTGAGGCTTCGGTTTCCAGCGTCACGGCCACGGCGCCCAGCGCCAGCCCTACGACCGAGGCGAGCAGCGAGGCCGCGAATATCCGGCCAGGCGAGGCGTTGCGGCGCATGATCGGGCGGAAGACGAACGGGTAGGCCGCCAGACATGAGAGCGCTGCCATGTTCAGAATGTTGCATCCCAGGGCCATGAACCCGCCGTCGGCGAAAAGCAGGCATTGGAGCAGCAGCACCGACGAGAGCGTGAGAAACGCCGCCCACGGCCCCAGAACCGCTGCCAGGAGGATGCCGCCGATGATGTGGCCGCTCGATCCCGTGCCCGGAATGGCGAAGTTGATCATTTGGGCCGCAAATACGAAGGCGCCCATGACACCCATCAATGGCACGATGCGTTCGTTGTGTTCCCTCGCGTTGTGCGGGGCGGAGTTTGCGGACTGCATTTTGCGGATCGCCGTGCCCAGCAGGGCGAGCGATGCGGCCCCCGCGACGGCAAATACCGTCGGGGAGACCAGCGCGTCGGACATGTGCATGGCGGAGCTATTTTACGGGTATGTCGGTGCCGGCGGAGTCGGGCCGGCGTGCCAGATGCGTTTTGTTGTCGGGATTCCAGTTCGAGTGGTCGGGTTTTTCCACGTGGTCGAAGCGGATGAGCGGCAGCAGGAAAAGCCACGTCGTGAGGCAGAAAGGCGCCGTCAGCGTGGGGATGCCCAGCGGGGTCAGCATCACATCCATGCCTGCTTGTACGAATACAGTGACGACGATGCCCGCCAAGGCCCACACACCCGAGCGCAGGCCCGGTTTGTAGAACACCGTGCCCAGGGCGATGGCCGTCAGCACCGGGCTGAATCCATAGAGGCCGTGGGCGATGTCGGCGCCCGAGGTCTTGAACAGCAGGGCCACGACAAGCGCCACGGCCGAACCGGTAGCGGCCCACAGTGCGGCCCGGACGTTGCTCACGAGCAGACCCGCCAAGAAGAACAGCCCCGTGATCCATGAGTCGATCAGGAAGACCTGCGCGATGCCTTTGAGCCAGTAGCCCAGCAAATGGCCGAACCGCAGGTTTTCGACCGACGTGAAGAACGTCGGCAGCGTCGGGTCGTTCAGGTGTTCGGGCGGCATGCCGTGCATGGCGCGTGCCGCCAGCAGGAAAATCCAGGTGCAGAAAACGAACGGAAAGGTCAGCGAGTTGACTTTCCAAGGGGCCATCACGTTGTTGAAACCCGTGCGCACCCAGGTAGTAAGAGCCGCGCAGAGGATGAGCGCCAGCCACATCCAGAACGTGTTGCCCAGGAAGGTCGGGAAGGCGCAGCCTACCAAAATGCCGTTGAAGCCCCAGAGGCCCTGCGCACCGTCGTCGGCAGGCAGCCGCAGGAGGCGTCCCGTCAGCGTCGATACCGCCGTTCCCACGAGCGCTCCCCAGGCTACGATACCGGCATGGCCGGCATAGGAACCCCAGAATATGCCGATGAGAAAGAGCAGTCCCGTCCATGCGCTGGGCTGGAACATCACTTGTCCCGCACCGCGCAATAGTTTTTTGAGACAGCCTACGCTTGCATGGGCTGTCGGGGTAGTAAGAGTCGTTGCCATGATTCAGGTCTTTTATGGTTCGTTTTACCGCCACGGAAATTCTTCCGGCAGCGGACGTTGTTTGACTTCTTCGCGTACGGTCGAGCAGAATTGCCGCACCAAGCGTTTCACAGGCCCCGTTTCGTCGCCCAGCACCTTGTAGAGCAGGCCGCAGCCGTTGGGCAGGTGCGTGATGCCCGCCGCCAGACGCCGGTCGGCGTCGATGAAAGCCTCCGTTCGGGCATAGATGCGTTCCGCTGCGTCGGGCGGCGTGAGCACGATCACGTTGGCGAATACGTCGTAGCCGTTCATGGCTCCGAGGGAGGTCGGCGCATAGATTTCGGGCCGGACAACGAATTTTTCGCGGAACAGCTGCTGCCCGTCGGGTCGCTCGGCCCGCGCAGTTACCGACAGCACGTCGTAGGCGAAGCGTTCGCCCCGATCGAAATATTTGCGCCCGCTCATGTAGATTTCGGCATAGAAAAGTGTGGCCGTGGGGTCGATGCGGATCGTCGTGTCGGCGATGAAGCGCGTGTGGCGGCAGGGGATCGTCGGCTCGGGCAGAAACTCCAGGTAGGCGTCTTCTTCCAGTTCGAAGCGCTGCCGCAGTCCCGAATAGTTGTATCGCATTTCGGCCAACTTGGTGGCGGCGCCTGTCGACAGGTGGGCGTAGGCTCCCCGGCGTACGGTAAAATGCTGTTCGTAGCGGTCGCCGTCGACATTGGGGCCGCCCGACGAAAGGATGTAGACGCACGGCATCTCGGGCATCCCCTCGTCGAAGTAGAGTTCCTGCTGAACGATGAGCGGAGCGCGGCGTTCGAGGTCGCGCATGATCGAGCGGCCCCGGTCGTCGAGTTCGAAGCCCAGACGCAGGTAGCCCGTCTTGCCCGGCGTGCCTACGGGCATCGCTTTCGGCTCGGCCAGGTAGGGCGCCATCTCTTTGGCTGCGGAGAAACTCATCGGGCTGCGGCTGTTTGCATGGCGGTGCTGCGGCGCTCGTCGGCGTCGAAAAGGGCCATGCGGCGGATCAGCTCCACCAGCTCCTCGATGCCCTCGCCCGTCATGCAGTTCGTGAAGATGAAGGGTTTGCCCGGGCGCATGCGCTCCGAGTCGACGCGCATGACTTCCAGGTCGGCGTGTACGTAGGGCGCCAGGTCGGTTTTGTTGATGACCAGGATGTCCGACTGCGAGATGCCCGGCCCGTCCTTGCGGGGTATTTTGTCGCCCGCCGCCACATCGATCACATAGATGAAGAAGTCGACCAGTGCCGGGCTGAAAGTGAGCGTGAGGTTGTCGCCGCCCGATTCGATGAGTACCACGTCGCCGTCGGGGAAGCGGGCCTCCATCTCTTCGACCGCCGCGATGTTCATCGAGGGGTCTTCGCGCACGGCCGTGTGGGGGCAGGCGCCCGTTTCCACGCCGATGATGCGTTCTTCGACCAGGATGCCTTTCAGCATTTTGCGTACGTGTTTGGCATCTTCGGTCGTCACGATGTCGTTGGTAATGACCAGAACTTTATAGCCCATTTCCAACAGGCGCGGCGTGATGGCTTCGATGAGCGCCGTTTTGCCGGAGCCTACCGGGCCGCCGATGCCGATTCTGCAAGTGTTGTTCATTTTTTGAGTCGTAATATTATTCCGTTCTTTTCAAGCAGGTTTTCTCGCCTCGGCATAGCTCAAGCAAGCTTGGCTCTGCATCTCGGCTTGTCGAAAACGTTTATATGTTTTGCGGCTTTCGGCTGTTGCCGACGCATTCAATTCATGAATAGGCGTTTGGAGCCTTTCTCGTGCAGCGAGGCCAGGATGTCGGTCTGGGGAACGAAGGCGTTCATGTCGTCGTACTCCATCGTTGCGGCTTCGTTGTAGAGCGGGCCGATTTCGGCCGCGAGCCGGAAGAAGATGCGCTGCGTGTCGTAGTGCGAGACCCGCACGCAGCGCAGTGCGGCGTTGAGCACCGTGTTGATCGCGCCGTACTGGTGCGAGCAGAAGAGTTCCCGCTCCTCGATTCCGCTGGCGGCGAATACGATCCCTTGAGCCGCCGGGTAGGTGCCCGGCGTGCGTTCGGCGGCGATCTCGTCCAGCCAGCGGGCGACCGTGCCGTCGGTGGCGATGCGGGCATAGAGTTCGGCCAGCTTCTTGCCCATGCGACAGGTCATTTGCCGGGCCTCGGTGTTCATTTTGCAGAGGATGGCTTGATGGTCGGCCCCGACGATACCGTCGAAGTCGTCGCGGCGGTAGCTCCGCATGGCTTGCAGAGCCGCCACACCGTCGGTAAAGGCCGCCTGCCGGGCGATTTCGCGGGCGTAGGCTTCGAGCGTTGCCGCGTCGTGCACCAGCCCCGTGTCGGCCGCCGTCTCCAGCCCGTTGGAAAACGAAAACGTTCCCACCGGAAAAGCCGAGTCGGTAAGCGCCAGCAGGTGCATGAGGACTCTTGTGTTGTCAGACATGGGCATGTTGGTGGCGATGTTCCGTTTCGTTCTCGTGGCCTGCGCCGCCGAAAAGCCGGCGGATTTCGTGCGGGGCCAGGTAGGGGATCACTTCCGATCCGGGTTGGAACGAGTAGTCGACGTGTTCGATCCGATGGGTGCGCATCACGCTGTCCATCACTTTTTTATCCACCGTCAGCGGAATGTAGGCCTTCGTGCCTTTGACCACGGCAGGCCAATGCTGGTTGCCGATGGCGTGGCCCAGTTCGAGGGCGATATGGATGATCTTTTCGGGCTGTTCGCGGGCCAGGCCGCTCAAGTCGGCGACCAGCACGTCGTTCAGACGGATGCCGATGGCCACGATCCGCCTGCGGTCGGCGTCGTATTCGAGAATGTCGCCGTCGAGCAGCTGTGCGCGCCGTTGGAGTGCCACAGCATATTCAGTGCCGCGGTCGCTGGGGGCCACGAAACGGCTTTTTTGTGCCGTCCATTGATCCAGATCGACGGTTTCGATGTCGGCTTCCCGGGCACGTTCGGCCCACTCGGGCGCATGCAGGTTGCCGAGGATTGCAGTGTAGATTTTCATGGGCAAGAGTGTCGTTTTACGAGGTGGAGAAAAAGTCCGGTTCCGGAAAACGGGGTCTCCGGAACCGGACGGAACGTCAGCTGAACCAGTAGAGCTGGCTCAAGGGGAATTCGCGGGCCGGCGTGACGTAGGCGCGGACGCCGTTCACGAGCACGTCGAACGTTTCGGGGTTGACGTCGATACGCGGCATGCCGCCGTTGCGCACCATGTCGAATTTCGTGAGCTGGCGCGTGCGGCGCACGGGCAGCACCATGCGTTCGAGCGACAGCCGTTGTTTGATGCCGTTTTCGTAGGCCGCATTCGAAACGAACGAGATGCACGTCTGCGGCAGCGCACGGCCGCAGGCTCCGAACATCGGCCGATAGTAGCATGGCTGCGGTGTGGGCAGCGAAGCGTTGGGATCGCCCATGTTGGCCCAGTTGATGACGCCGCCCTTGATGACCATCTTGGGTTTGGCACCGAAGAAATGCGGTTCCCAGAGCACCAGGTCGGCGATCTTGCCTTTCTCGACCGATCCGAGGTAGTCCGACACGCCGAACGTGATGGCCGGGTTGATCGTGACCTTGGCCAGGTAGCGCAGTACGCGGAAGTTGTCGTTGCCCTCGGCGTCTTCGGCCAGTTTGCCGCAGGCGTTTTTCATGAAC
Organism: uncultured Alistipes sp.; assembly: GCF_910580175.1. GTDB lineage: Bacteria > Bacteroidota > Bacteroidia > Bacteroidales > Rikenellaceae > Alistipes. The sequence goes on along the minus strand of NZ_CAJTXD010000005.1, from coordinate 71,430 downwards.
GAAGCGGTCTGGAACGTGCGCATGAACGATTCGCCGATGCGGCCCATGGCCTGCGAGTCGGACGAGACCATCGACAGCACGCCCAGGTCGTGCAGCACGTTTTCGGCCGCCTGCGTCTCGGGGCGTACGCGGCTCTCGGCGAACGCCACGTCCGACGGAATCTTCGGATTGAGGTTGTGGCATACCATGATCATGTCGAACAGCTCGGCTTGCGAGTTGATGCCGAACGGCAGGGTAGGGTTGGTCGACGAGGGGAGCACGTAGGGCATCGACGCCACTTTCAAAAGGTCGGGCGCATGGCCGCCGCCGGCACCCTCGGTGTGGTAGGTGTGGATCGTGCGGCCGTCCATGGCGGCGATGGTGTCTTCGACGTAGCCGCCCTCGTTGAGCGTGTCGGTGTGGATGGCCACCTGCACGTCGTAGCGGTCGGCGACGTCGAGCGCCGCACGGATCGCTGCCGGGGTCGATCCCCAGTCTTCGTGTACCTTGAGTCCGCAGACGCCCGCTTCGATCTGTTCTTCGAGCGACTGGGCCACCGAACAGTTGCCCTTGCCCAGCATGCCGACGTTTACCGGAATGCCTTCGAGCGATTCGAGCATGCGCTCGGTGTTCCATTTGCCCGAAGTGATGGTCGTGCCGTTGGTGCCGTCGGTGGGGCCGATGCCGCCGCCGAAGAGGGTGGTGATGCCGTTGCTCAGCGAGGCATAGGCCTGCTGCGGCGAGATGAGGTGCACGTGGCCGTCGATGCCGGCCGCCGTCAGAATCAGATGCTCGCCCGATATGGCATCGGTCGCGGCGCCGGTTATCAGGTCGGGGTGCACGCCGTGCATGGTGTTGGGGTTTCCCGACTTGCCGATGCCGGCGATCAGACCGTCCTTGATGCCCACGTCGGCCTTCACAACGCCGAGTATGGGGTCGATGATCGTCACGTTGGTAATGACGATGTCGAGCGCCCCTTCCTTCGAGGTCATCGTGTTGGCCAGCCCCATGCCGTCGCGCAGGGTTTTGCCGCCGCCGTAGACGACTTCATCGCCGTATTCGCGGAGGTCTTGCTCGATCTCCACATACAGATCGGTGTCGCCCAGGCGGATCTTGTCGCCCACGGTCGGCCCGAAAAGGTTGTTGTATTCTTGACGTGAAATGGTTGCCATGGTCGTTATTTTTTTGTGTTGTCGTTCTTTTGTGCGGCGGCGGCTTCGTATTTCTTGTAGTCTGCTTCGGCCTGTTTTTCGCCGATCTCCTTGAATCCCGCTTCACGCACCTTGCGCACGGCTTTCATGCGGGCCGGGAAGTAGGTGGGGTTGTCTTCGTCGCCCGTGTAGCCCATGACTAAACCGTTGAAGCCGATGATGCGGCGCTTGCCGGCGAAGGTCACGACTTCGACCTCCTTCTGGTCGCCCGGTTCGAAGCGGATGGCTGTCGTGGCCGGGATATTCAGGTGGCAGCCGAACGAGGCGTCGCGGTCGAACTCCAGATAGCGGTTCACTTCGAAGAAATGGAAGTGCGAGCCTACCTGGATGGGACGATCGCCTGTGTTGCGGACAACCAGTTTTGCCGTCTTGCGGCCGGTGTTGTATTCGATGGGGGTGCCGGCCAGCAGTACGCCGCCCACGGCGACCGGCTGCGAGGGCTTGAAGCCCGGCCGGCCGGGATAGAGATCCGGGGCCTGCCGCTGTTGGGCAGCCGGAGTGTTCTTTGTTGTGTTATTGTCCATGATTCGATGCGTTACGAGTTATTTGATCGGGTGGTGGATGCTTACCAGACGCGAACCGTCGGTAAACACGGCTTCGACTTGCAGCAGATCGATCATGTCGGCCACGCCTTCCATGACGTCGCTCTTGCGCAGGACGCCGGCGGCGCTGGTCATGACCTCTTCGACGGTCTTGCCCGCACGAGCTTCCTCCAGCGCCGTCGAGGTAATGTAGGCCACAGCTTCCGGATAGTTGAGTTTGAGCCCCTTCTTCATGCGTCGTTCGGCGATCATGCCCAACGAAAGGAGCATCAGTTTGTCGATCTCTTTCGGTGATAAGTGCATAGTTGGATGGATTTTTGGTGGTTCGGCATCCGCCGTCATCCTTGCGGGGATCGACGGTTCGTCCGACGCATTGAAGAAATTCAAAGAGTATGCCAAGATCGATTCGGTGCAGGCCGTATGGCGTTCCGATCGCCGCGGCCGTGCGGTTGTTTGCAGGTTGTGGTTCGGAATTTGCAGACAGAGCCGAATTATTGTTATATCTTTACTCCAAAAATTGTTAGTTATGTTTCGAGCGATGCTTATTGCGGGGCTGGGCGGCTTCATCGGCACCTGCCTGCGGTTTCTGACGGGCAAACTTTTCCACTTCGCGGGAGCCGCCGCTTTTCCGTGGGGCACTTTCACGGTCAATTTGGTCGGCAGCTTCATCATCGGCATCTTCTTCGGCTTGGCCGAGAAGACGCATATGATTTCGCCGTCGATGAATGTGTTTCTTATTACGGGCTTCTGCGGCGGTTTTACCACTTTCTCGTCGTTTTCCGACGATATGTATCTGCTTTTGCAGCATAAACAGTGGCTCAACTTCGGTCTCTACGTGGGGTTGAGTTTCGCGTTGGGGCTGCTGCTCGTGTGGTTGGGCCGCTCGTTGATCAAGACTGCGTAAGGTCTTTTGGGACAGACAAAAAAGAGCGGAACGATGATTCGTTCCGCTTTGCCTGTTTCGAGACGTTCGCCCTGCCGGCTATGTCCCGCAGATTCGATTGTTTTTTGTAGACCGGATTGTTCCGCCGTTTATTTTTGCGCGATGTAAAAGAGGTCGAAGCATGCGGCGTCGACCGGCCCCAGCCGGTAGTCGTCCATGCGGATCGAGCCGGTCAGCTCGGTGTTGTCCCGCAGCAGTTTGCGCCGGTTCATGCGGTTCAGTATGTCATAGGGCAGTTGCAGCAGGCGGCGCGGCAGGCGATGTTGCAGGTCGAGGATGTCGTAGCGTGTGATACGGGCCACGCTCCGGCGGTTTTTCTCGTAGTAAGCCATCGCTTTCTCGTTGCCGAAGACGCCCAGCATCTCGACTTGAGGAAAGACGCTGCCCAACAACCCTTGCAGTTCTTCGGCCGTGTACTCGCGTACATGCCACGGATTGCGCGTGAGCGACATCGGGGCGTTGGGCGTCGTGACGATGAAACGGCCGCCGGGGCGCAGCACGCGTTCGATTTCGCGGACGAACTCCAGGTCGCGGCGGATGTGTTCGATGACTTGGAACGAAATCACGCAGTCGAACGAGTGGGTCGCAAAGGGCAGCGGCGGCACGGTCGCCCGGTGGAATTCTACGCCCGGGAATCGGGCCGGATCCACGGCCGGAACATGCTTGTCGATGGTAATGAAGCGCGCGGCATGCGGCGCCACGACTTCGATGCCGTATCCCGAGCCGGTGCCGATTTCCAAAACGTCGCCCTTGATGCGCTCCGCGGCGGCATGGTAGGCCAACAGCGAGCGCTGGAACACGAAATTGTCGGAAGCCTCGCCCGAAACCCGTTCGGCGGTTCGGATGCTTTTCATCGTTTGCGGATTTTGATTTCGCGGTCGGTCATCTCCACGTCGCCTTGTTTGAGCAGCATGCCTACCGAGCGTTTGAAAACTTTTTTGCTCATCGCCGTCAGGCGCTGTACCTCGGCCGGGTCGCTGGCGTCGTTGAGCGGCAGATGCCCGCCGTTGTCGCGCAGCAGTTGCAGCAAGGTGCGGGCCGAATCCTTGACCTGCGCGAAACCCGTCTGTTGCAGGCTCACGTCGATGCGGTTGTCCTCCGTGATGCGGCGCACGTAGCCCCGCAGGCGGTCGCCGACAGCCACGGGGCGGAAAATCTGGTTGCGGTAGATCATGCCCCAGTGGCGGTTGTTGACGATTACCCGATAGCCGATCGGGCTTTCCGATGCCACCAGCAGGTCGATCTCTTCGCGCGGGCGCACCGTTATTTCATCGTTGTCGATGAAGGTTTTCAGCTTGTTCGTCGCCACGCAGCGGCCCGTCACGCTGTCTTCATAGAGGTAGACGAGGTAGCTGTGGCCGGCCAGAATGCCGCCCTGCTGGTTGCGGTTGGGCAGGAAGAGGTCCTTGCCCGTGAGTCCCCAGTCGAGGAAAGCCCCGTGCACGGTCTTATCCACCACCTTGAGGAACCCGGCTTCGCCGACGCGCAGCAGCGGCGTCTCGGTCGTTGCCACCAGGCGGTCTTCCGAATCGTGGTAGACGAACACTTCCTTGGTGTCGCCCGGTTTGTCCGAGAGCGAAACATAACGGTTCGGAAGCAGCACTTCGTCGTGGTCTTCGTTTTCCAGATAGAGACCGTAGTCCGATATGCGGCTGACGGTAAGGGTGTGGTTGCGGCCTGCTTTGAGCATGGTTCGTGGGATTAGGTTGCAAAAGTACGTTTTATTTCGTTGGATCGCAACTTTCCGGCGAATTTGCCGGGCAGGGATTGCGCGTATCCGAAAAATGGTTAATTTTGCAAGAAGGGAGACAACCCTTTTTGAATCATACTTAGGTCTGCTTATAAAGGGATTTATGTAAATATTGGGATTTATGAAGATTCGTATTGCGCTTTGTCAGGTAGATATGGAGTGGGAGCATACGGCCCGCAATCTGGAACGCATCGAGCCGGTGGTGGCGGCCGCCGATGCTGATGTCGTGGTGCTGCCCGAGATGTTCGCCACCGGTTTCAAGCTGCGCCCTTCGGTGGTGGCCGAACCCGCCGACGGACTGGTCGTTACGACCATGCGCCGCTGGGCCGCGACCTACGGCAAGGCGATCGTGGGCAGTGCCGTGATTCTCGATGACGGCACCTACCGCAACCGGATGTTCTTTGTCAAACCCTCGGGCGAAACCGAGTGGTACGACAAGCGCCATCTGTTCCGCCCGGGCGGCGAGGGGCGCGACTACACCCCGGGCGACCGGCGTGTGGTGGTCGAATACATGGGGTTCCGCTTTCTGCTGCAAATCTGCTACGATCTGCGTTTCCCGGTTTGGAGCCGCAATCGGGGCGACTACGACGCCATCATCTATTGTGCCTCGTGGGACAACAAGCGGCGCGATGCCTGGTGTGCGCTGCTGCGTGCCCGGGCGATCGAGAACCAGTGTTATGTGATCGGCGTAAATCGTGTGGGCACCGATCCCGATGCGGTGTACATCGGCGACTCGATGGCGCTCGACTTCCTTGGCCGCACCATTGCCGGGGCCGACAGCGGCGAGTGGACGATGGTTGTGACGCTCGACCTCGATCAGCAGTGCGCTTTCCGCGACTCGTTTCCTGCATGGCAGGATGCGGACGATTTCGAACTGAAAGCGTAATGAGGATGAAAGAAGATTCGATCAAAATATTCGGTGCTCGGGTGCATAACCTCAAAAATGTCGACCTGGAGATTCCGCGCGACCGTTTGGTCGTCGTCACGGGGTTGAGCGGTTCCGGGAAGTCGTCGCTGGCTTTCGATACGATCTATGCCGAGGGGCAGCGGCGTTACATGGAGACGCTCTCGACCTATGCCCGGCAGTTCGTCGGGGCGATGGAGCGTCCCGACGTGGACAAGATCACGGGTTTAAGCCCCGTCGTGGCCATCGAGCAGAAGACCACCAACAAGAATCCCCGCTCCACGGTGGGCACCGTGACCGAGATCAACGACTTTCTGCGTCTGCTCTATGCCCGGGCGTCGCGTGCCTATTCGCCCGTTACCGGCGAAGAAATGGTGCATTACACCGATGAGCAGATCGCCGAATTGATCCTCGAAAACTTCGCAGGGCGCAAAATCGCCCTCCTGGCGCCGGTCGTCAAGGGGCGCAAAGGTCATTACCGCGAGTTGTTCGAGACCCTGGCCAAGAAAGGGTATATCTATGCCCGCATCGACGGGGAGATTCGCGAAATTTCGCCCGGCATGCGCCTCGACCGCTATAAGATACACACGATCGATCTGGTCGTCGATCGCCTGACGGTGGGCGAGGAGTCGCGCGAGCGGCTCATGACCTCGCTCAAGGAGTCCATGCGGCAGGGCAAGGGCACGATGGCCCTCTACGATTACGGCACCGACCAGCAGCGGTTCTATTCGCGGCATCTGATGTGCCCCTCTACGGGCGTGGCGTTCGAAGATCCTGCGCCGCACACCTTTTCGTTCAACTCGCCCAAGGGAGCTTGCCCCCATTGCAACGGGCTGGGCGAGGAGGCTGTGTTCGACATTGCCAAGATCATCCCCGACAAGGGCCTTTCGTTGCGCGAGGGGGCGGTCGAGCCATTGGGTAAGTATCGCAACAATACGCTTTTCGCCTTGCTGGAGATGTTGGGCCGCCGCTACGACTTCACGCTCGACGATCCGGTCGCAACTTTCTCCGAGGCGGCGCTCCATGCCGTGCTCTACGGCGATCCGGAGCCGTTGGCCGTCGATCTTTCGGAGTTCGGAGCGCCCGCCGGAGGGCGGCAGTTCCTTTCGTGGGAGGGCGTTGCCGAATATATCGGACGCAGCGAGGATGAGGATACGGCGCGCGGCCGCAAGTGGCGCGAGCAGTTTTTGGTCTACCGCACCTGTTCGGCATGCGGCGGCTCACGTCTCAAACCCGAGGCGTTGCAGTTTCGGGTTGCCGACAAGAATATCGCCGAGGTCTCGGCCTTCTCGATCGAGGAGTTTTCTGCCTGGATGGAGCATGTCGAGGAGCGGATGACCGAAAAGGAGCGGCGCATCGCCCAGGAGGTCGTCAAGGAGATTCGCGAGCGGCTCCGGTTCCTGATGGAGGTGGGCCTGGGCTACCTTTCGCTCGCCCGGTCGTCGCGGTCGCTTTCGGGCGGCGAGAGCCAGCGCATCCGCTTGGCCACGCAGATCGGCTCGAAGCTGGTCAACGTGCTTTATATCCTCGACGAACCCTCCATCGGGCTGCATCAGCGCGACAACCAGCGGCTCATCCGCAGCCTGGAGGAACTGCGCGATGCCGGCAATTCTGTCATCGTCGTCGAGCACGACGAGGAGATGATGCGTGCCGCCGATTTTATTGTCGACGTAGGTCCAAAGGCGGGCCGTCGGGGCGGGCATATCGTAGCCGCAGGTTGTTATGACGATATTTTGCACGCCGATTCCGTGACGGCCGATTACCTCACGGGGCGGCGGAAAATCGAGATTCCCGAGCGTCTGCGTCCCGGTTCGGGGCAGTGCATCGTCATTCGCGGCGCCCGGGGCAACAACCTGAAAAATATCGACGTCGAATTCCCTCTGGGCAAGCTGATCTGCGTCACAGGCGTGAGCGGTTCGGGCAAGTCGACGCTGGTCAACGAGACCCTGCGTCCGATTCTCTCCAAGACGCTCTACCGCTCGTTCGACCGACCGCTCGAATACGATGCCGTCGAGGGGATCGAGCATGTCGACAAACTTGTGGTTGTCGACCAGTCGCCCATCGGGCGGACGCCGCGCTCCAATCCGGCCACCTATTCCGATGTGTTTACCGACATCCGCAAACTTTTCGAATCGACGCCCGATGCGCAGATCCGCGGTTTCAAAGCGGGGCGCTTCTCGTTCAACGTCAAGGGCGGCCGCTGCGAGGAGTGCCGCGGGGCGGGGGTGCAGACCATCGAGATGAACTTCCTGCCCGATGTTTATGTACGTTGCAAAGCATGCGGCGGACACCGCTACAACCGCGAGACGCTGGAGGTCAAGTATAAGGGCAAGTCGATCGACGATGTGCTGAACATGACGGTCAACATGGCCGTGGAGTTCTTCGAGAGCATCCCGAACATCTATCAAAAGTTGCGCGCGATACAGGAAGTGGGGCTGGGCTACCTGACCCTCGGGCAGCCCTGTACGACTCTTTCGGGCGGCGAGAGCCAGCGCATCAAGCTGGCGGCGGAACTCTCCAAGCGCGACACCGGGCGCACGCTCTACATCCTCGATGAACCGACGACGGGCTTGCATTTCGAGGACATCCGGCTGCTGCTGGAGGTGCTCAACAAACTGGTCGACCGCGGCAATACGGTAATCGTCATCGAGCACAATTTAGATGTCGTCAAGGTTGCCGATCATTTGATCGACATCGGCCCCGAGGGCGGCGCTGCCGGCGGCGAAGTCGTCGCCACGGGTACGCCCCACGAAGTGGCGCAGTGTTCCCGCAGCCACACCGGGCAGTTCTTGAAAAAGATGGGGCTGTAAATTATTTTGTCTTAAAAATGATTATATTTGCATAGTATTCAATTCTGCTGCCTATGAAATAGTGGTGCCTGTGCGCACATTGTAGACATATTCGGAAAAAGCGTTAGCTTTTATTCTTGTTCTTGAAACTTAGGAAACTTCACAGAGCAACCAAGAGTAAAGCGGTGACGCTCACGCCCTCACGGCGTGGGCTTTACTCATTTATTTGGTTGCATGGTATCCTAAGACCTCAAGAACAGATAAAGAGTTTTGTCCGCGCTTTTTTTATGTGCGTGCCTCGACCTCGAAAAGGACAAACCGAGTATTTTTCTAAACTACAATCGAATTGTATGAAGAAATTTTGTGCGCTATTTTTTCTTGCAGCTATGATCTTCGCAGGGTGCAGTGAAAAAGATGATGCGATAGCTGAAAGTCCGAACCGGCCCGGAGAAACTCCGGGACAACCTTCCGAAACACCGGGAGAGACTCCTGCTTTGACAATCGGGACTACAAAATACACGTTTCCTGCCGAGGGCGGTTCTGTGCAGATACCATTTGAGGTAAATGTCGACTGGAAAACTTCGATCGAGTACCGCACGGAGGATTCCGGATGGCTGACCTTGACGCCCGAAAGCGGCGAGGCCGGAAATGTCGTATTGACCATAACGGCCGAATCCAATTCCGCTACCGAGCAGCGGACTGCTACCGTTCATATTCTTTATAGCGGGAGATTATGCGAAGTATTTGTCATTCAGTCCGCCAGAACACCAGAACCCCCTGTTTTAACTCCAAATGTGACTGCGATACATTATTTTTTAGCTAAAGGCGATTATAGGCAGCTATCGTTCGAGGTAAATGTCGATTGGGAAACTTCGATCGAGTATGCGGCAGGCGATTCCGGATGGCTGACTTTGACGCCAGAAAGCGGAGAAGCCGGAAATGTCGTATTGACTATAACAGCCGAAGCAAATTCTACTACCGAGCAGCGAAAAGCGTTCGTTCGTATTCTTTATGGCGAAAAATACAACACATTGACTATTATCCAGTCGGCCATAATTCCAACTTTGAAGATTGAGTATACAGACTATGCGGTTGCAGCCAAGGGCGGTTCCGTAGAAGTGCCGTTCGAGGTAAATGTCGACTGGAAAACTTCGATTGAATATGCAGCAGGCGATTCCGGATGGCTGACTTTGACGCCTGAAAGCGGAAAGGCGGGAAAAGTCGCATTGACTATCACTGGCAGCGGTCTCAATTCTTTACAACGCAAAGCTACTGTTCGTATTTTTTATGGAGAGCAATCATGTGAATTATCTGTCGTTCAGTCGGAAAATGATGATGACGTGGATATCACTGCGGCTTTCGATCCGTTTTTTGCCCGAACGTTACAGAGCCGTGGGTATATTGCCGATGCGAACCATATTACCTATAAGGAGGTTAGGAATATTACGCAAATGAATGTTTCTGGAAGAGGTCTTACCTCTTTACAGGGTATTGAGTATTTCTCGGCTTTGACATCGTTGAATTGCCGCAACAATGAGTTAACCTCGTTGGATGTGTCCGGATGTACAGCATTAACAAGTTTGATCTGCTACTTCAATCAATTGATATCATTGGATATTTCCGGTTGTACGGCATTGGAATACTTGGATTGTAGTAGTACTCAATTGAATTCGTTGGATGTATCGAATAACTTGGCATTGACAAATTTGGATATTTCTTACAATCGGTTGACCTTGCTGGATGTGTCGAGGAATATTGCTTTGACGAAGTTGAATTGCCGCAACAATGAGTTAACCTTGTTGGATGTGTCTAGGAATACTGCTTTGGCGACGTTGAATTGCTACCTCAATCGGTTGACCTCGTTGGATGTGTCGAAGAATACTGCGTTAACCTCGTTGGATTGTCAATACAATCAGTTAATAGCGTTGGATGTATCGAATAACTTGGCATTGACAAATTTGGATATTTCTTACAATCGGTTGACTTTGCTGGATGTGTCAAGGAATACTGCTTTGAGGCGGTTAGGTTGCCATTCCAATAGATTAACATCGTTGGATATCTCGAAAAATACTTTGTTAGAGTATTTATTGTGTTCCTATAATAAGTTAAATGTGTTGGATGTATCGAATCATTTGGCGTTGATACATTTGAACTGCGAATACAATCAGTTGACTTCGTTGGATGTATCGAGGAATACTGCTTTGACAAAGTTGTATTGTCACTACAATCAGTTAACCTCATTGGATGTGTCGAGGAATACTGCGTTGATGTGGTTGGGTTGTCATTCCAATAAATTAACATCGTTGGATATCTCGAAGAATACATTGTTGGAGTCTTTGCAGTGCGACTCCAACCCTGGGAAGGGATATGTTTTCTATGTAACGGCGTGGTTCGATAATAATACTATCCCGACGGGGCCGAGCCCGAGCGATCCTGACTATGATTATCGATTTACTTCTGGTAGCTGGACCTATAACGGTCATACTATTGATATCGAATACCGTAAGATTCGGTAATGTTAGATACATTTATTTTTAATATTTTCTTTTGACAAAATCCGCAGAATTATGAACAAGGAGACAACGATCTATGTAGACGACGCCGGCAATACGGGCTCTAACCTAACCGATGAAAGGCGGCAATATTTCGTATTATCGGCTGTCAAATTTTCTGAAGAAGAACTGGATCGGATCAAGAACGACATCGGATACGATCGCGAAATGCACTTCGTTAAGATGAAAAAGAGCCACGAAGGCCGCGAGGCGATTAAGAAATTTCTGCAACATGAATTGATAGATGACAAACATGTCTATTACGCGTTCACGCATAAGCGATTTTGCATATATGCTAAAATGGTAGACATGCTCATCGAACCTGTTATTCACTATGTTTTGCGGCAAGACTTATATACGCAAAGAAGAAATATGGTTTTGGCCAATTGCCTTTATGTTTTTGCGGAGAATCATTCCGATAAAGCACTTGTTAAAAAATTTAGGGAGACTTTTGAACGAATGATGAGAGAGCCGCAGATAGAAACTGCTGAAGATTTTTATCAAGTCGTTATTCAATTGAAAGAACAAGCGGCTTCCCGTTTCAGCGAGTTATTGGAATACATACTAATGAGCCGACAGATGTTGGATGTTGTACTTACCGGGGATAAAACCTATTCGTTGGATGTTACTATTAGTTCTTTATTAGTGCTGACTAACTATTGGCATAAGAAGACGGGAACATATTTGAACATATTGACGGACAATTCAAAACAGATAGAAGCCCATGAAAATATCATAAATGGTTTAATGTCTATTCCCAATAAACAAGAGGTAGGATATGATTCCCGCAAGCAACTGTTTCCACTGCCGATAACGAAGCTTACAATGACTGATTCTAAAGATTGTTTCGGAATTCAGGTTGCGGATATGGTGGCAAGTGCCGTCGCATTCAGATGGAACCCGACAACGGACAGATTTCAAAGGTTTCAGGATGAAATAAAAGGTTTCCCATTCTTCGATCTTCGGTGTTATTCAGTTATGCCCTCTTCGGTTGCAGAACTTACTGAATCGGTAGATAGCTCGAATGATGTCGATCCATTTGAATATTTAGCAGCTAATATGTGTTCCGTCGATAATATTTGATGTGTCGAAGTGAAAAGATCTCGCAAAAACTGCGAGGTCTTTTTTTTGTCTGCTCTTCGGCACCGAAATTGCAATCATGGCCGCAAAACCAAACCATTACGTGCCATGAAAAAAACAGCCATTCTTCTTTGCGGCCTGATGCTTTGTGTGGCGGCCGTCACGGTCATCGGCCAGAAGAAGATGCTTTCGCCCAAGGAGGAGCGCCGCGAGGTGCGCGAGAAACGCCGTGCCCAGCGGATCGCCGATTACGAAAAGATGGTCGACTCGATCGTCCTTTCGCACAGCTTCCAGTTCAATCCCCAGACTATGCAGCGCCAGCCGGCCGGCCCCATGCGTCAGATCATGAACCCTTCGTTCAACGTCGCCATCTGGGACGGAACCGCCGACATCTGCCTGCCTTACATCAAGGGCTACGTCCAGCCTTATTTCGTGACGGTGCTCAACTATACGGTTACCGATCTTCAGGGCTACACCACCGAACAGACCCACGAAGGATGGATGGTGACTTTCAGCACGTCGCTTTACTCGTCGTCGACCTATACGTTCACGTTCGAGATTTTCTCCCGCACGGGCGGTGCCAACCTGACGATTACCAATCCGTGGTACAACGCCGTGGAGTATTCGGGAAGCATTTCGCAGTTATATTGACATGAAGTTTTCTTTGTCGTTCGGCGCCGCGCTGCTTTTTGCAGCCGGTGCCGTTTTTGCTCAAAACCCGCAGATCGCCATAGGCACCGCGGCGGTCGACAGCGTGCCGCAGACGACGATCGTCCCTGTGCAGCAGGCACCCGTGCATATTACCGAGCATACGACCGTCTACGAGGAGCCGACCCGTCATATGACCCGGCCCGAGCGTCGGGCCTATCGTGCCCGGGTCTATGCCGCGCGCATCGATTCGCTCGTGCAGTCGCGCAACTATCTGTTCTATCCCAATTCGATGCAGCAACGGCCGAAAGGGTTGATACGCTCGATTTATGCGGATTATTTCTTTTTCGGTCTGCTGGTCGATCGTGTCGAGGTGCATTTGCCCGTCGAGACCGGCGCGACCCAATATGTGGGGATGCTCAATTTCGATGCGCCGTCGATCCGCGATTATCGGGCCGTGCGCGGAGCATCGGCCTGGCAGGTTTCGTTCGGGTTCGTCGACGGCGCCGAGGAATATCGTGCCGAACTGACCGTCTCCACGGTTACCGGAGAGACCGTTTTGATGCTCGATACGCCTGAAACATCCATGCGCTATGCAGGTTGGCTCTGGAACAAGCGCATGGGCGATCCGAAATTCCGCAGACTGGATTGAATTCCGGATTTTTGGCTGCCCGCAGATGTCGTTCGGCGGGTTGCATTTTGCCGGTTCGGGCCGGTCGGCAGAGACAGCGTGCTGGTGTGCGGATTCTCAGGGCCTGAACATCGAAGCTGAATTTATGGCCTGAATATCAGTGCTACGGCCGACACCGAAACCCCTTCTTCGCGTCCTTCGAAGCCCAGATGCTCTGTGGTCGTAGCTTTGACCGACACCCGGTCATCGTCTACACCCATAGCATCGGCCAAGGCGCGGCGCATGGCGTCGATGAAAGGGCGCAGCTTGGGCCGTTGCATGCGGATCGTGCAGTCGACGTTGCCGATTTCATATCCCTTTTCCCGTACCATCGCGGCCGTGCGGTGCAGCAGAATCTTCGAGTCGATGCCCGAATAGTCGGACGAAGTGTCCGGAAAATGAAGCCCGATGTCGCCCAATGCGGCTGCACCCAAGAGTGCGTCGCACACCGCATGAATCGCCACGTCGCCGTCCGAGTGGGCGACCAGCCCTTTTGTGTAGGGTATCTCCACCCCTCCCAGCACCAGCTTCAGGTCGTCGGCCAGCGCGTGCACGTCATATCCGTGTCCTATTCTGAAATCCATAACATGAATCGAATCTTGGTTCGAACGACCGAATGGTTCCGGTCGCAATCGAAAGTTGTGAAAATCAAAATTAATGTTTTTTCTTCGCATCCGCAAATCGCTGTCCCTCCCGATGACCGTCGGGCGGTTCGGGATGGCAGCCGGTATAGCGATCCCCCGGTTGCCGTATTGCCGATCGCAATCCTATTTTGGCTGAAATCCGTAATCCCGCCCTCGGATTCCGCATGGCCCGAAGATGTGCGGCCGTAGGGGGGACATTTTTTTCGGCGGCGATAGCAAGTTGGCGATAATTTCGTAATTTTGCAGGAGATAATTTTTGTCATGACCAGGTTCGGGCAAGATCGGCGGGCTGCCGATATGCTTGGCCGAGGAACCTGCATGAACCATGAATTAATTTTTAAACCTATGTCCGAAATCTCCAATCTGGAACCCCGCTTGGTGTGGGAACAGTTCGACGCCATCACGCAGGTGCCGCGTCCCTCGAAAAAGGAGGGCAAGATCATCGATTTTCTGGTCGGCTTCGCCAAATGTCATGACCTCGAATATCAAAAGGATGCCGTCGGCAACGTTGTGATGCGCAAGCCTGCGACGCCCGGTTTCGAAGAGCGTCCGGGCGTTGTCTTGCAGTCCCATATGGATATGGTCTGCGAAAAGAATTCCGACGTGGAGTTCGATTTCGACAACGATCCGATCCGTACGCGCATCGATGGCGGATGGGTGCGGGCCGAGGGCACGACTCTGGGCGCCGACTGCGGCATCGGCATGGCTGCGGCCCTGGCGGCTCTGATCGATCCGTCGGTCGAGCACGGCCCCCTGGAAGCGCTCTTTACGGTCGACGAGGAGACCGGTCTCACGGGAGCTTTCGAGTTGGGCGAAGGGATGTTGCAGGGCAAATATCTGCTCAACCTCGACTCCGAGGACGAGGGCGAACTCTTCATCGGTTGCGCCGGCGGCGTCGATACCGTGGCTGCGTTCAAGCTCCTCATGGAGGAGGCGCCGAAGAACTATTCGTTCTTTCGCGTCGATGTTTCCGATCTGTTGGGCGGCCATTCGGGCGACGATATAGACAAGGGGCGTGTCAATTCCAACAAGACCGTCGCCCGCTTGTTGTGGGACGGCATGCAGTCGTGCGAGCTGCGGTTAAGCTATTTCTCGGGCGGCAATCTGCGGAACGCTATTCCGCGCGAGGCGTATGCCATCTTCGGTGTGCCGACCCGGTTGAAAAAGGATTTCATCAAGCGTTACGAGCTTTTCGCTGCTGACCTGGAGGCCGAGTTCCGGCTGCGCGAACCCAATTTCCGGATCACGCTCAACGAAATGCCCGAGGTCGACGAGGTGCTGGAGTCCCGCACGCAGTTCGCTTTGGTCTATTCGCTCGTGGGGGTGCCCAATGGTGTCATCGCCATGTCGGCCGCCGTGCCGGGGCTGGTCGAGACGTCGACCAATCTGGCATCGGTAAAGTTCGAGCAGGGGCGGATCGTCGTCACTTCGTCGCAGCGGTCGTCGGTCGAAAGCGCCAAAACCTACGTCATGCAGATGGTCGAGTCGGTCTTCGCATTGGCCGGTGCCGATGTTACGCATTCCGACGGTTATCCGGGGTGGGCGCCCGACCCGCATTCCCGGTTGTTGGAGATTACCGCTTCGGCTTACCGGCGTCTGTTCGATGCCCAGCCCAAGGTGCGGGCGATCCATGCCGGTCTGGAGTGCGGGTTGTTCCTCGAAAAATATCCCGATCTGGAGATGGTCTCGTTCGGCCCGACCTTGCGCGGCGTGCATTCGCCCGATGAGCGGCTCGAAATCGCTACCGTGCCCAAGTTCTGGGAGTTGCTCAAAGAGGTGCTGCGGACGTTGTAGCCGCCGCAACCCGAATAAAAAAGGAAGTCGTTTTGCGACTTCCTTTTTTTGTCGGTTTCCGATGCCGAAAACGTCTTGCCGCGGCTTACGCCGTGTGCATGGACGGTCGGTAAGGGCGGATGCGTCCGGCTGACATCCGGTTACATCCGTTCCGGCACCTCGATGCCCAGCAACTTCATACCGCTGCGGATCACGCGGGCCACCTGGGCGGCCAGTTGCAGACGCAGGCGACGCACTCCGTCGTTCTCCTCCTTGAGGATCGAATGGTCGTGATAGTAGCCGTTGAACTGCTTGGCCAGTTCGTAGACGTAGGCGCCGATGATCGAGGGTGCGAAGTTGTCGCCGGCTGCCTTGACCGTGGCGGGGTATTCCGAGAGCGTTTTTATCAAGTCGATTTCTTCGGGCAGGAGCAGCTGGCCGCTCTCGACAGCAGACTGGCAGATCCCGGCTTCGGTATTTTCGGGCCGGGTCGAGGTGCCGGGCTGTGCGATCTTCGCCTGTGCGGACGTGTTCAAAGGCAGAGCCGTGTCGATACCCGCTTCGGCGGCCTTGCGCAGGATGGAGCGGATGCGCGCGTGAGTGTATTGGATGAACGGGCCGGTGTTGCCGTTGAAGTCGATCGATTCGCGCGGGTCGAAAAGCATCGTTTTCTTGGGGTCGACTTTGAGGATGAAGTATTTCAGGGCGCCCAGGCCGACCATCGTCGATACGGCGTCGGCTTCTTCGGCCGTGCAGCTCTCCAGCTTGCCCAGTTCGGCGGACATCTCGCGGGCCGTCGTTACCATGTCGGCGATCAGGTCGTCGGCATCGACCACGGTGCCTTCGCGCGACTTCATCTTGCCCTCGGGCAGCTCCACCATGCCGTAGGAGAGGTGGGTAATGTGGTCGCTCCAGTCGGCATAGCCCAGTTTCTTGAGCACAAGTTTGAGCACCTGGAAATGGTAGTTCTGTTCGTTGCCGACCACATAGATCATGTCGTCGAGTTTGTTGTCCTCGAAGCGGCGGAATGCGGTGCCGAGGTCTTGGGTCATGTATACCGAGGTGCCGTCGCCGCGCAGCAGCAGCTTCTCGTCCAGCCCGTCGCCCGTCAGATCGATCCACACCGAGTTGTCGTCGCGGCGGTAGAAAACGCCCTTGGCGAGACCCTCCTCGACCAGCGATTTGCCCAGCAGGTAGGTCTGCGATTCATGGTAAACCTTGTCGAAGTCGACGCCCAAAGCCTTGTACGTCACGTCGAAGCCCTCGTACACCCAGCTGTTCATGGTCTCCCACAGCGAATAGACTTCGGGGTCTTTGGCCTCCCATTTACGCAGCATTTCCTGCGCCTGAAGCATGATGGGGGCGTTCTTCTTGGCTTCCTCTTCGCTTTGGCCCAGGGCCGTCAGCTCCTTGATTTCGGCTTTGTAGTGCTTGTCGAATTCCACATAATATTTGCCCACCAGATGGTCGCCTTTCATGCCCGACGAGGCGGGCGTCTCGCCGTTGCCGTAGAGTTTCCAGGCCAGCATCGACTTGCAGATGTGGATGCCGCGGTCGTTGACCAGGTTGGCCTTGATGACATGGTGGCCGTTCGCCGCCAGAATCTGCGCCACCGAATAACCCAGCAGGTTGTTGCGGATGTGGCCCAGGTGCAGGGGCTTGTTGGTGTTGGGCGACGAATATTCGACCATTACCGTACGGCCCGAGGGAGCTGCTTGCCCGAACCGGTCGTCGGCTGCGATTTCGGCGAAGCGCGCCGCCCAGACCGAAGCGTCGAGCGAGAGGTTCAGGAATCCTTTGATGACGTTGAATCCCTTGATCTCCGGCACGTTGTCCGTCATATAGGTGCCTATTTCGGTCGCCGTGGCTTCGGGCGATTTGCGGCTTCGCCGCAGCAGCGGGAACGTCACGAGCGTATAGTCGCCCTCGAATTCCTTGCGGGTCTTCTGGATTTGCAGTTCTTCGCCCTCCGACGATCCGTAGAGCGTTTCGACCGTGCGGCGGACGGCATCCGAAATAAAGGTCTCGATATTCATGTTCGTAAGATGGAATTTAGCCTACAAATTTAGCGTTTTATTGCCAAATTACAACTACCTTTGCCGCCAAATCCACCTTGCTGTATGAAGATAGCCGACATAGACCTGGGCGACCGTCCGCTTCTCTTGGCGCCGATGGAGGATGTGACCGATCCTTCGTTCCGCTACATGTGCAAGCGGTTCGGGGCCGATATGGTGTATACCGAATTCATTTCGTCCGACGGGCTGATCCGCGATGCGGCCAAGTCGCTCAAGAAACTGGAAATCGACGAAGCGGAACGGCCGGTGGGCATTCAGATCTACGGCCATCTGATCGAACCGATGGTCGAGGCGGCCCGCATGGCCGAAGCGGCGAATCCGGACGTGATCGATATCAACTTCGGGTGCCCGGTCAAGAAGATCGCAGGCCGCGGCGCCGGGTCGGGGATGATGCGCGACGTGCCGACGATGGTCGAAATGACGCGCCGCATCGTGGAGGCGGTGCGCAAGCCGGTAACGGTCAAAACCCGGCTGGGCTGGGACGACGAACATAAGAATATCGAAGAAATCGCCCTGCGGTTACAGGATGTTGGCATTGCAGCGCTGACGATTCATGGCCGCACGCGGGCGCAGATGTATCGCGGCGAAGCGGACTGGAGGCTGATAGGCAAGGTAAAGAACAACCCGCAGATACGCATTCCGATCATCGGCAACGGCGACGTGGATTCCGGCCCCCGGGCGGCTGAAATGTTCGACCGCTACGGCGTGGACGGCGTGATGATCGGCCGCGCGACCTATGGCCGGCCGTGGATTTTCCGCGAAGTGAAACACTACCTTGCGACGGGCGAGGTGCTGCCGCAGCCGTCGGTGGCGGAGCGGGTGGCGATAGCGAAAGAACACCTTCGCAAATCGCTCGAAATCAAAGGCGACCACGTAGGAATCCTGGAGATGCGGCGCCATCTGACCAACTATTTCAAGGGACTGCCCAACTTCAAGGAGACGCGGCTGAAACTGGTAACGTCGCTCGATATCGACGAACTCTTCGCCACGCTCGACCTGATCGCCGACCGCTGGGGCGATTTCGATGCCGGCAACGCTATCCCTGCCCCGCTGTCGCACAACCTCTGACCCGCTCTGACCGGGTACCTATATAAAATAGGTATGGCATCTATCCGTGACCTCGGACGGTTGCGGTACTCTGCCAGAAAAAATTGAGGATGGGCGGCTCCGAGCGCCGCTCGCAAAGGGCAGAAGCATATTTTTACGGATCGGCATAAAAAATTCCGAACGATTGCCGAAAACAAACCGGCCGGCGACTGCAATAAATCCGGGAAAAGTGCGTTAGCGAAACGAACAGAATCCCGAAACTCCATGAAAACCATTCTCTTTGCCCTGTTGCTGTCGGGCATAGCCAGCATATCTTATGCCCAGGCCCCGACGCAGGATACCCTGCACAGCACCTCTGGCCGCTCGGTGTCCATCCCCGGCCGCTGCTTCGCGATGCTGGACTACAAACTGCCCCGCACGCATGTCGGCCTGGAAAGAAATCTCCACCGCGTCCCGCGCCATCCGGGGCTCGATTCGCTCCTCTCCCCCGCTGAAAAAGCCGAAGTGCTGGCCGAGATCAACGCCCGCTGCGATGCGCTGGGCAAGGATTCGCTGCTGACCTCCGACCTGTTCTGGGTCATGCGCCCCTATTATGACCGGCTGCACCACGAAGACCCGCACTACCGGATCACTCCGGTACCATACGGCGACTCCCGAGTCTACACGAAAAAGAGCGACCAACGCAGGCTGAGCCGCGAACTGCGGATGCCGGCCTTCTCGCTGCTGCAGATCAACGACACGCTCGTCGTCGACCGCTCGCTTGACCCGCAGTTCCGGCGCGGCGACCGTGTGGCGGCCATCAACGGAGCGGCGGCGGCCGACTATCTGAAATACGGCTACGACGACCGTCACACGATACCGACCTCGCTGATGAACCGCTATTTCTACAGCCAGGCCGTCGAGCGGTTCCGCATCGACCTGGAACGCGACGGCGAAATGCTGACGGTGGAGACGGCGGGACAACCGGCCCGAAAAGCCATCTTCGCCCTGAACAAGGCCGAAGAGACCGACGCCAACATACGCACCTATGCCGACGCCGGAGCGGGCTACATAGCGATCCCTGCGTTTTTCCCCAACAACAGCCGGCTGATACGCATTGTGCGCAAGGCGATCGTCGATTTCAAGAAACAAGGGCTGCGAAACGTGATTCTCGACCTGCGGCGCAACCCGGGCGGCAACGGCCACGCGTTCGACGAACTGCTCTCGATCTTCATCGACAAACCGGTAGTCGACTACTGCACGGGGCAGCGGGTCAAGGCATCGAAAGAAGCGATGCTCTACTATGATTTTCTGACCGAAGAACAGGCCGGCCGAACGGTGGAACTGCCCGAGACGGAATATGTCCGCTCGTTCGAGACGAATCCGGAAATGCACGTCGGCGGCATGCGCTGCTATGTGTTGGTAAGCCGCGACACGGGTTCGATCGCCGCGTCGTTCGTCAACATGCTGCAATACCACGGTGCGGCGCAGCTGGCCGGCGAACCGCTGCGGCACAACGCACTGAAATACGGCGAAGTGCTGGAGGGGCGGACGCTGCATCCGTCGCAACTGGCCGAGAGCTGCGTTTCGATGGTCGAAATCGACGAATGCACGCGCCGCGACGACGGCTATGTGGTGCCCGACATCGCGATCCCCTGCGTGGCGGCGGAATACCTGACGGGATGCGACGCCGTGCTGGAAAAACTGCTCGACCGACTGCGCTGAAACGAAAAGGAGCCTCATGAAAGGCTCCTTTTCGATATGCAGTCGCAAGGCGACTACTTCAGCACGCGCTCGACATACTCGCGGTAATCCTTGACCACAGGTTCGTAGGTTTCGTCCTTGAAGAGAGGCGATGAAATCAAGAAATCGGCCGTGGCGCGGTTGATGGCCGTAGGCACGTTGTAGAGCGAAGCGAGACGCAACAAGGCCTTGACGTCGACGTCGTGAGGCTGTGCCGCCATCGGGTCGCAGAAGAAGATCAGCGCGCTGATCTTGCCCGAGACGATGAGCGAACCCAGCTGCTGGTCGCCGCCCAGCGGGCCCGACTTCAAAAGCGTGATAGCCAGATCGTCGACGTTGCAATCTTCGATAGTGTGGTTTTTCAGCGTTTTTTCCACCATTTTACCCGTCGTGCCGGTGCATACCAGCGGATGCGTCGCCAGCACCGAACAATTCCAGTCGACCCATTCGGCCAGGTCGTGTTTCATGTTGTCGTGCGCTACGAGCGCCACCATTTTTTTCTTGTCCATAGTTTCACATCTTTGCAGAACCGCGTGCCGGTTCCAAATAGTATGCCTGAATTTTTCGCTGCAAAGATAGTGCAAGGCGAGAGTAAAAGCAAACTATATATTATAAGGAGACCGTTTTTTGCGGTCTCCTTGATAAAGTGGCGTTAAGTTTCGGGGTTATAGTTCCAGCGGGGTGTATTCGAGTCCCCAGGCTTCGGCTACCGGGGCGTATACGATCCGGCCTTGCACTATGTTGAGTCCGGCTGCCAGTTCGTTGTTTTCCTGCGCAGCATGGCGCCACCCCTTGTCGGCCAGTTGCAGGACGTAGGGGAGCGTCGCGTTGGTCAGGGCCAGGGTCGAGGTGTAGGGCACCGCACCCGGGATGTTGGCCACGCAATAGTGGAGTATGCCGTCGACGTAGTACACCGGATCTTCGTGCGTCGTGGGATGCGAGGTCTCGAAACAGCCGCCTTGGTCGATCGCCACGTCTACCATTACCGTCTCCGGTTCCATTTCCTGGAGCATGTCGCGCGTGACCAGCTTCGGCGCCTTGGCTCCGGGGATCAGCACCGAGCCGATTACCAGGTCGCTGTGGCGCAGTTCTTCGCGGATGTTGTATTCCGACGACATCAGCGTCTTCACGTTGCGGGGCATCACGTCGGTCAGATAGGCCAGGCGGGGCAGTGAAATGTCGCAGATCGTCACGTCGGCACCCAGTCCGGCCGCCATGCGCGCCGCCGCCGTGCCTACGACACCGCCGCCTATGACCAACACGCGGGCCGGCTTTACGCCCGGCACGCCGCCCAGCAGACGGCCTTTGCCGCCGCGGGGTTTCTCCAGAAAGTAGCAGCCTTCCTGCGTCGCCATCCGGCCCGCTACTTCGGACATGGGCACCAGCAGCGGCAGCGAGCGGTCGGCCCGTTCGACGGTCTCATAGGCACAGCATACGGCGCCGCTGTCGATCATCGCATGGGTCAGGGCTTCGCTGCTGGCGAAGTGGAAGTAGGTAAAGATCAGCTGGTCGCGGCGCACGAGTTTGTATTCGGGCGCAATCGGTTCCTTGACTTTCACGATCATTTCCGCACAAGCGTACACTTCCTCGATCGAGGGGAGTATTTCGGCGCCCATCGCGGCATAGGCATCGTCCGGAAATCCGCTGTTTGCACCGGCCGAAGCCTGCACATAGACTTTGTGGCCCCGCCGGGTCAGTTCCCGGACGCCGGCCGGAGTCAGAGCAACGCGGTTTTCGTTGTTCTTGATCTCTTTGGGGATACCGATAATCATGGGTGTTGAAGTTTTAGAGGTTTAGGCTTTCCTAAATTAAGAATTTTGCGGCGAAAAGCCAAATAAAAACGCCATTTTTTGCTGCGGAATCAGAATGCGTACGAAACCGTGATCCGGAATGTCCGGCCGTAGGCATAGGTGTAGCGCGAGGCGTGCGGACGCCAGAATAGGGTGCCGCCGGCCGTGATGCGGCGGATGCGCAGCGATTCATAGCCGTTGTAGGGCGTCTGCATGCCCGGCAGGTTGTGTATCATGAGCGATGCCGTGAGGCGCGAGCGCCCGATGTAGAACGATTTGAAGATCGAGCAGTCGGCCGTCAAAGCGTCCGGCAGCCGTTCTTGATGCGTGAAAAGGATGAAGTCTTCCGGTACGGTGCCGCTTTGGCGGGCAATGCGGGCCGTGCGGCGCAAGATGGCCGGTTCGACGTAGCGCATGCCCGCATAGCCTGCCGATAAGCGGCAGCCCCAGCCTTTCGGCCCGAAGTAGAGGATTTCGGCGCTGCCCGTCAGTTGGGGCGCACCGCCGATCCGGCATCCTCCCATGTAGCTTTCCGCGTCGATATCGATGGGGGCGTTGTCGGTGTCGGATATGACCGTTACCCGAGGGTTGCGCACATAGGTGTAGCGTCCGGCCGATGCCGTCAGGGAGAGACGCCAGCGATATCCCATGCGGATCGACGCGGCGGCTTCGACGCCGCAGGCCATGCGGCCGATTCCGGCGGTCGCCATGTCGCAATAGAGACCCTGCGGATCGTCGAAGTAGCGGCGGGTCTCCATGCCGTCGAACGTGCCCGTGATGAAAGCCATGAATTCGAAGTCGACATTGCGGCTGTTTTGCCGGAAGTTCAGCTCTGCGGCGTAGAGTTGTTCCGGCGCCGTCTTGTCCACGATCCGATTGTTGTAGAGCGGTTGGTAGAACAGCGCTTCGGGGTCGGATGGGAGTATGCCCGCGGCGGCGGTCAGTTCGATGTAGCTGCGCGGCGAAAAAGCCCAGCCGGCAAGGGCCTTGAAAAGACAGGTCGCCGTGCGGATCGACCGGGATCGACCGTAGGAGCGATCGCCCGGAAACAGCTCTTTTTCCATGCGGCCGCGGCGGTGCGCCGTGCTTCCGCCGATTTCGACCGCTCCGTCGGCCCGAAACCGGTCGGTGCGCCAGGATGCCCGCAGATGCACTCCTGCCCGGAGTTGCGCCAGCGTATAGTCGTAGCCGAAGCGGTCGCCGCGGCCGATTTTGCGCCCGGGATGGCGCAGGTCGTTTTCAAGCCGGTTGCCGTAGGTGGCGTCGTCCACCAGATATTGGTCGATGTCGATCACATAGCGCGCACCCAGCAGATCGCGCATCCGTTTGTAGCTGCGGGTCGATGTGCGTTGGGCATGGAGACCGTAGTCGAGCGTCAGACGCGGATCGGGGCGGGAGGTAAAGGTCGCGTTGGCCTGCATGTCGCAAAGCTGTTCGATCCGGTCTTCGAGTGCATAGACGGCTTGGCCGTCGGCCATGCGGTTGATGGCGATCAAGCCGTCCCAGTCGATCTGCGTGTAGCGCGGGTCGTTCGACCGCCATGCCTGCTCGGTTTCGTTGTCGGCCGTGAACGAGGGGAGATAGCGGTAGTTGTCGGGCATGGGCGTACGGGCGTCGTACCAGCCCAGCGAGCTGTATTTCTGCACGCCGGCCTGCATGCTCCATGAGGCTGCAACTTCCGTGGCGGGCGACACGATGCCATGATATGCAACTGCGGCCCATGGTACGGCCTCGCGTCTCACGCGCGAATTGCGCACTTTGCCGTTCTGGTATCCCCACGCGGGGTTGTAGAGCCGATCGCCCGTGAGCGTGAAGGCTTCTTCGGTCGAGGAGAGACGCGTTCCCCGCATCGAAAGCGGTACGATCGCCGTGCACGCAAGCCGGTGGTTTTCGCCGAAATGCTTCTCGCAGCGCCAGCCCAGGGTCAGGGCATTGGTAAAGACTCCGGCTGCATGGAGGTCGCGGCCCGTGCGCAGGTCGAGGGCGGCCCAGCAGTTCCAACCGCGCAGCCATTCGCCCGTGGCCGAAAATTTGGCACCCATCAGGTAATTGCGGCCCGAAAAAGAAACCGACGCGCGGTAGGGGAGCAGCGGTCTGCTGCGCGAAAAGTCGAATCTCCGCACACCGCCCGCGGTGCCCGTCCGTTCGCGGGTCATGGCCAGTCCGGCCGTCGTCAACTCCTCGGCGCCCAAGGTGCGCAGGATCGGATAAGCCCGATATGGAACTTCGCTTCCGTCGAGTGCGGCGGCTTGCATGTCGGACGGCTGTCCGCGCCGGCGCAGCGCCACGGGAGGCAGGACGAAACGACTGTTGACGGTGTATAGGTCGACTGGTTGTTGGACGGCCCGGTAGAAAAGCGTCGAATCGGGCGAGAGGGCCGGCTGCGGCTCTTCGTATTCGGCGAAAGGATGGTATTCGTCGTCGAAAGTCTGTGCCGCCGCTGTGCATGCGAAGGTGCAGGCAAATAAACCGATGCAGCTTTTTAGAATGTTATTCGACCTTTTCATTGCATAAAGATAGGGATAAATCTGTTTCGGGCAATGATAGCTCCTTTTTTTTGCGGTCGGCGCCGGCAGCCTGCGGCCGGGCAAGGTTGCGGCCCGGGGTTTCTGCGCAATCGTGGTATGAATCTTGCGAGCGGGTAGGCAGCAATGACTAACACTATTTTAGCGTGAAAACAATCTTTACAACATTCGCTTTTTCTCTGGCTCTGTGCGCCGCCGCTCCGGTTGCGGCCCAGACGCGGAGCGCGGTGGCGGCACGTACGGCCGATACCGTGGTGCTGTCGGAGACTGCCGACGGGGATTACATTGTGCGCCGGTCGATCGTCGAGCGGCAGGCCGACAACGATTATTCGGTGCGCTATCTGATCAATCTGGCGACGCTCGACGCCATGCTTGCCGGCAACAGCAGCCAACTCAACGAACTGAACACGTTCATGACGGGGCTGCTGAAAGATTCGCTCATGAAGGTAAACTCGGTCGTCATCACGGGTTATGCGTCGCCCGACGGCCCGCATGCCTTCAACGAGCAGCTGGCCAAGAACCGCGCCCGCGATTTTCGCAACTATGTGGACAAGAAGTACGGTTTTTCGAAGAAGTTCAATGTCAAGACTGCTTTTGTAGCCGAGGATTGGGATATGTGCCGCAAGCTGGTGGCGCAGTCGTCCATGCCCGAAAAGCGAACCGTGCTGCGCATCATCGACGGCTCGGAGTCGTCCGAGCAGAAAGAGTTGTCGCTCAAGAAAATGCCTGCCGTATGGGCTTATATGGCCGAACATATTCTGCCGCCGGTGCGTCGGGTATCCATGACGATCAACTATGACGAGGGCAGCCTTGTCGAGCAGCGCACGCGGATTTGCAAACCTGCGCCCAAACCGGCTCCCGCACCTCAGCCTGCGCCCCAGGTCTGCGAGCCGGTGCAGACTTGTTACTGCGGCGAGATCGATGAAGTGATTACCGGTATTGTTGTCGAGATGCCCGATCCCGATGCGTCGGCATACTCTGGCAATGCGCACAACGTGCGCAAGGCAGCCCGACGGGACATCCGCAACGGCCGTGAAATGGCGGCTTCCGGTTCGCGCGAGGCCGAGCGCATCGACAAGCAGGAGGTAAAGGCGGCCAAGAAAATGGCCAAGAAGGAAGCCAAAGCAGCCAAGAAAGCCGCAAAGGCCGAACGCAAGATAGCCCGCGAAATGGGACGACGATAGGGCGACAAGCGCCATACGCATGCGAGGTGCCGGCAACTGCTCCGGCACCTCGTTTTTTTGTTTGCTATTCCGAAAGGTTTTCGTATCTTTGTGCGAGTAAAAAATCTAATGATTCCGATATGGCAAATTTGAGAAACCTGAAGAAGGAGATCGACTACCGGCTTGAAGAGGTCGTTTTCGATTGCGATATGGCCATGTGTTTCCAGCCCTCCAAGGAGCAGGAGATCTTCGCCGTGATGCAGGAGGCCGTCGCCGTGCGCAACAGCTTGTTCGCCAAGGCGATGAATCCCGCCGAGCCGCACAACGCATCGCTTGTCCGCAAGCACTACGCGGCCCTGCGTGCCGAAATGATCGCGGCTTTCGATGCGCTTTTCGACAAGTTGAGCAAGATCAACGGCGAAAAGTAATCCGATTCCGGCAGTAGCAGGGTAGTGCGCCATGGCCTGCCGTCGGATCATCCGAATGACGGTGCAATGCTTCGTTGTGCTGTCGCAAAATCCCCGCCGGTCTGGCGGGGATTTCTATTCGTGGTCGCAGCAGCAGTCGCCCGGGTGGTGCTCCAGCACCGTGTGGGGGACATGGCCGTGCGAAAGAAGCTGGATCGGGCAGTCGTAGTTGCGCAACTGCTCTTCGGTCAGGCGGTTCGAGCGGTGGCGATGCACCAGCCGATTGACGCATACGATCTCTTTCACAACGCTCGAAATCGTACCGACATCGTGCGAAACCATCACGATGGCCATCCGCTCGTTCAGCTGGCGGAGCATGCGGTAGAGTTCGTTTTCGAATTTATTGTCGACGAAGTTGGCCGGTTCGTCCAGGATCAGCAGCCGCGGTTCGGCGATCACGGCCCGGCACAACAACGTGCGTTGCAACTGGCCGCCCGATATTTCGCCGATCGGACGGTCGGAGATGTCGGCCAAGCCGGCCGTTTCGAGCAGACGGCGTGCGGCGCGACGGTCGTCGGCGGTGTAGCGTCTGCGGAATCCGCGGCGGCCTTGCAACCCCGAGAGTACGGTTTCGAGTACCGAAATCGGGAACGTACGGTCGAAATCCGACTGCTGGGGCATGTAGCCGATCAAGCGCTCCTTGCCCCGGAATAGTTCCGGCGCATAAACGATTTTGCCGCTGTGGGGCACCAATCCGAGAATAGCCTTGACCAGCGTGGTTTTACCTCCGCCATTGGGACCGATCACGCCAAGGAAATCGTCGTCGGCGATCTCCAGATCGACATGCCGGAGCGCTTCGTAACCGTCGTAAGCTACTCCGATATTATGTAGCGTTATCAGATTCATTCGTTCGTTATGAGGCCGGTTATTTCGTCGATGTTGTTTATCGCATCTTCGCGCAACGGGTCGATCTGTACGGGCTGTGCGCCGATATCGTGCGCGACGGTCTCCACTGCTGAAGCCGGAAACTGACTTTGATACAGTATTTTACGTATGCCTTTTGCGCGGGCTTGTCGGATGACGCCGCCCAAGCGGCGGGCCGAAGGTTCCTTACCGTCGGATTCGATGGCGATCTGTTGCAGGCCGTAGTCGCGGGCGTAGTAGGTAAGGGCAGGGTGGTAGATGATGAAACACTCCGTACCGCATTGTGCCAATTTCTCGGCAGTGCGTTTATCCAGTTCCTTAAGCCGTTGCTTTAATCGTTCGTAATTGCGGGTGTATTTTGTCGAATCGGGGTAGGCGGCCCGGATCGCCTCATAGGCGTTGTCCGCCATCCGTTGCAGGGCGCGCGGCGAAGTCCAGATATGGGGATCGATACCGTGCGCATGATGCGGATCGCCGGCCGGATCGTGGCGGTGACCGTGCGAGCAACTGCCTGTCGTCAAGTCGATTCCATGGCAGAGGTGCACTATTTTCTTTTGGTCTTCGATTTTCTGCAAGAGGGTGGTTTCGAAGTCTATAAGCCCCACATTGAAAACAAGTTCAGCCCGGTTCAATGCGATGAATTGTTTGGGTGTAGGCTCGTAGGTTTCCGGACTGGCACCGGACGGAACAAGTACATAAATCGGAAAATCGTTGCCAACGATACCACCGACGATCTCTTTGAGCGGAGCGATCGAGACATAAAACGCCTGCCCGCCGGACTGTTGTTGGGGCGAACAGGATACGGTGGCCCACAGCGATAGTAAAACCAAGATTTTTATTGAGGTAAACTTCATTATAATATGCTGATTTTTATGAAGTTACATGAAAATAGAAGCTGTTTTATAGATTAGCAAATATAATATTAATCTTTAATAGAAAGAAACATTGTAGGGATATAAATATGTAATAGTTTATTAATCAGATATTTACGTAGTATATTGGTGCGTAAAATATTCGATGACACTTATTGGCCGGAATACAAGTAGAATAGGGGAATAGCCGGAAGCATGGACGGAGGATTTCGACACTTTGTTCGACGACAATCCCGAGGTTGCTTGTCGGACACTATCGCGATCCGGCCGGCGCAGGCGTTTGATTACTTCACGCCAGGCATCCAAATCGTCATATCCGAGCGGATCGAGATCGGACACATCGATAATAATTTCGTAGCGGCATTCTTTCAGGGAGATGCTCTCCGTATAGAGGCCACAGCCTTGCGCCTGGAAATTTATGGCGCGGAGTAATTAATCGATGACCCGGTTTTGGCCTGGAACCTTAATATTCCTGAAGGTTTTCCATCTTTCCGCCACGGCGATACCGTCTTATTTCCGCAGCGGTTGCTTTACAAACTCAATCTCATGCACCCGGAGACCTTGCCGCCGATACTCTGACGCCAGTTGCCGAGGGGCGCATGCGCGGTTCGATGTCCGCGGACGGGAATAATTGCTATTTATCCTTTATAATCCTAACAATACAAGCTTATTATTTTACACACCCCCTTTATTTTGCATACCCAATATTTAACATAATAGTAATATTATTTACCTGCATTTGCCGCAGAATAACAGCTAACCAGTTGGTTAATATGGTGTACACGGATACCGTAAACTAATTGAGGGAACATATGTAAAACACACTAACAATCAATCAATTGCTATGCTGTTAAAACAATAAAAAACGAAATTTCGGCGACCCAAATGCGCTGTAAACCGCGCTATGTGCGGGTTCCTATACAAATATCAAACCGAGTGCGCGACCTGAAAGAGAGGTCAATTTCTCGCAGATTGCTGCCCGGTTCGACGTGCCGATCGATCAGCTTCACGACCTGGCACTTCGAAACCGACTTATCATATCCAATTCGATCAAATGACCAATCGGGAATGGCGGCATCAGCCTTTAGTAAAGGATGCCGATGGTATTTCATCTATTGCAAGCTGTGCGATGCATTCCGTAACTTGAATAACTCCCGTATCATCCGGCGTATACGGGATTTCCGGATTCTGGATGTTAACGTGTCGCTCCATCTCAACAGCTACAAAACGGTATCCACACCTACGTTGCCAGCTTCGACTGCGCATCCATCCTGTTCGATTTTATATGTCCGGTTCATGTTGTCGGGTGTCTGACCGTGCTTATCGAATGCCGAGACAACTGCCAAGATATGTTGATTCTGCGCGGTCAAATTGCTTGTTCGGAATATTGGACCCGCAGAACAGCCGGATCGCTCTGCGCGAAGACGGTCGTTTGTATCCGACAGCCGCGTGGGAAACGATTGTTGTGACTATCAACATCGCGGCTAATTTTGCAAGGGCGTGTCTTCGGTTGATCGATTTTCGATTCATGGCTCTATGCCTTGCCCCCCCCCGATTTGCTAAAACGTTACAGCTACGAAATTGTCATCGATGTGTCCGACCTCGATCCGATCGGATACGACGATTTGGATGCCTGGCGTGAAGTAATCGATCGATGACCCGGTTTTTGGCTTGGATTGCACCTCGCCCCGGCCGGCATCTGCTGGAGCGGCCCGCCGGGGCGACTTACTCGGACTTTCACGCCCCTGCGGCCTCGTTTGGCACGGCCTGCGCCAGCCCGCGGCAGGGAGCCGGCCGCAAACGTATCGCCGCAGGCGCAATGCCATTGGTGCGGCCGGCTATTTCCCTGCTCCCTCGGCCTTGCCCCGTGACCCCATCCAGGATCGATTGCATTATTGTGCAAGGTCTCTACGTCTACGCTTTGCAAAATGGCTTCCTCGCGATGCCCGCATCCGTGTGTACGACAGCATGGCCGTCAGTTATTACCCCGATTCCGCAGCATCTGCTGGGGTCGATATGAAATCGTCATCAATGTATCGGCGTTCCAGTTGGGCACATTGTGATGTGCCCAGGCGGTCGTCGCGCTTCGATATGTTCCAGCCCCGGCCGTAATGTCGTTTGTGTCAGGGATGCCCCACTGTTTGGGTTTAGGATTATAGGCGATGGGCGGTTGACCGTGTTGCATGGCTCCGCTTCCGCACCTATATATAATTAGGTGTGGAAGCGCTGGATGATCGAACAAATAAATGAAGTGTGTGCTGAAGTGTCGGAGAAGGCGTTATTTCGGGCCGGAGGCCGGCTGAAAAATTTTAGCGTGTTGTCGGCGCATAAGATTCGAAAGTTTCGTCTTCATAAAATATAACGATGCGTTTTACCGCGGCCGGATGGTTTTTGATTTTCGAAGTTGCGGATTGTTCCGAAAGTTGTCCGGCAGTAGAAAGCGTCGCGGCAATTTGCCGATTGTCTATCGGAGTTGCAAAAAGATCGCCTTCGGAAATCGGACGTCGGGAATCTCGGACGGTTTCAGACGAAGAAGCAGCTGAAAGATTTTCGGGAGTTCCGGTTGCCGGATACTGGGCGTCGTCACGATACATCGGGCCGGAGTCGAGCAGCAGCCAGTCGGGATTGATTCGGGGGAAACGGCGGAGAATCTTTTGAAGCAAATCGAATCCGGGTTTATTGCGTCCGGCCAAAATATGCGAGATTCCCGCCGGGTTGATTCCGAGCATTTCGGCAAGCTGGCTTGACTTCAGCCCTTCGCTTTTCATCAGATCGAGCAATTTTTCCCTCATACGCCTAATTTTTTACAAATATAAAAAGTTTTCTTTTGTAAAACAAGAAAAACATACATTCGTAAAATGTTAATAAGTATCGGAGTAGTTTACAATTGTAAATACATTTATATTGTTAAAATAGGATAAAGGTATATTGTTGTGATCTTACTTTAATTATATCTATTAAATCATTGATATTTAATAGATATTAAATAAAATAATATGTTCTAATCTCAAAGGTGTCTCGGTAAGAGTATTTCATCGACTTGATCGTGTATTTTAGATTATATAAATTGCTTATATTTCTGGTAATCATCAGATATTTTGTCCATGTTTAATGATTTAATGCTGTCTTTGAAAGGATAATCGTGAGGCTTGTAGGGTTTTTAATGTGTGATGAAATTTGTAAATAATAAACATTGGTTTATGAATTTATAAATTACATTTGTAATCTGCAGTGTGCACAATTGAAATACTATGCATTTACATATGTAAATATTCTACCCTTTTTCTGGATTTTTCAAGCAATTTTCTTGCTCTTATTCCTACCGGACAAAGAAATTGAATCTTGAAATTTTAGTCGTGTATATTATGTTAAATAAAAAACAGAGCGTAGGCATGTTTAATACCTTTACACTCTGTTTTACAGCGCCTTAAGAAATGTAAATCAGTCCCTATTCGGACAGCTTTGCGGCTATTTCTTGGAACTCTTCTGGCGTCAAATGGAGCTTTTCTCGATGGAAATCGACGTCGTTTTCGTCTTGGATCGGGATCAGATGGATGTGTGCATGCGGAATTTCCAAGCCTAAAACGACTAATGCTACCCTTTTGCAGGCTATTTCGCGTTGAATTTTGGCTGCGACCTTTTTAGCAAAGATCATCATGCCTGCGAGGGTGCGATCCTCCAGGTCGAATATGTAGTCGATTTCTTGTTTGGGCACTACCAGCGTGTGGCCTTTCGTCAGTGGATTGATGTCCAAGAAAGCGTAGTAGTTTTCGTCTTCGGCGACTTTGTAGGATGGAATTTCGCCGGCAATGATGCGTGAGAAAATAGATGCCATAAGGAATATTGTTTGATGTGATTCGTGTTTTTGTCTGTCGTATGCTGGAAATTGTGTGGAGCGAGTGTGTGAGGGCCGAATCGAAGTGTAAAGATGCGCCCTCCCTGGTCATCTACCCTGTCCGGGTTTTATGGATGAATGGTGTTCCGACGATGATCGTTTAAAACGGCTGGAACTGCGTTCGGATGCAGTTTAAAAACGTTTGGAGTTGTGTTTGCGGATTTTGCTGTTCGAGAGAATGAGCGCCAAGTATATATATCCTATGAGTAATACAGTGCTTGCGGCGCGGCTGAATGGCAATATGTCCGTTGCTACCAGGGTATCCCAGACAATCGTTACTGCGCCCCATAGTCCAAGCATGCGGTATTGGCGCCGACGATTTCTTGGGGCTTTTTCTGAAGCCTGGGCGGCGGGTTTAGTCGCAATGTCGGATGCCGCTGGGTGCCGGCCGGGTGTTCGGTGCATTATTCGTCGAATTTCGGGTGTAGAATCTCGGACATGATAATCGCCTGTCGCAAGTCGAAATCTTCATTGAGGGTAATTTGCGGGCGTGCTGGGGCTTTTTCAGGCGATATGGCCGTTACTTCTTTTGCCGATGGGTTGCGGTGCAGGGCGTGTGTTGTTTCAGTCTCGATCGTGTTGGAGCCGATTCGGGGAAATTGCGTGGCGCGATGGGCTTTTGCGGCACGCTGAGAGACTCGGGACGGTGTCTTGGGTAGGTGTCGGCCGACTGGATAGGCTTCGTTTGCGCGCTCGGAACGTGAATGCGCCGAGTGGGCCACATCATGCAGCTCGGTAGCGGGCTGACGGCGGTTCGTTTGTGGTTTCGGCGAGGGCATATGCGTGGTCGGCCATGCTTCGCCGGGTATCCCTTTGGGGATTGCGGCACCTTTTTTCGCAGTTTTCTTCGATTTGGACACTCCGCTGTAAATCAGTGCGCCCAAGGTTGCTAATACCCAGATGATGGGGCCGAAATCTTCCATATGCTTGTCAGTTCATGGTGCGTTTGACGCTTTCGATGCCTTTGATCTTGCGCAGTTTGTCCATCACAGCATATAGGCCTTCGGCATCCTTTACATAAAGGCTGATGCCGCCTTCGAATATGCCGTCATGGCTGTGGATGTTCACTTCGCGGATGTTGATGTTGAAATCGTCGCTCACGACTTTCGCCAGGTCGAGCAGCAGCCCCATGCGGTCGATGCCGCGCAGCTCGATGGTAACGAGGTAGGACATGGCCTTGTGCTGCGACCATTTGATTTCATCCTTGACGATATTTTTGCCATATTGCGAGGCCAGGCGGTTCAGTTCGTCGCAGGCCGCTTTGTGAACGATGATGTCGCCCGTCGCCGGATCGCGGTAGCCTACTACCTTGTCGCCCGGAATCGGGTTGCAGCATTTGGCGATCTTGAATTGAGGTTCTGCTTGAGACGATTCTTGTAATATATTTTCGTCCAATGTGTTGTCGTCGAGACCGTTGTCGGATTTCTTGGGGATGAAAAGCGTCCAGAATTTCAGCACCTTGCTTTTCGAGTTGACTTTCAGCGCTTTGTCCAGGTCGTCGAGTTGAATGATGCCGGCGCCGATCTTGCTGTATAGCTCTTCCTTGTTGTTGCATTTGTAGATGGGGACGATCTTGCGCAGTACGCGGCCGCTCAAGTTGATGTTGAGTTTTCTCATCTCGTCTTCGAGCAGCTGCATGCCGCGTTCGATGTTGTTCTGTCGTTCGCGCTTCAAGAAACTTTTGATCGCCTGCTTGGCTTTGGCTGTCGTTACGACTTCAAGCCATTCCGATTTGGGGCGCGCATTGTCCGCCGTGATGATTTCGATCTGGTCGCCGTTGTTGATCTGCGTAGTGATCGGTTCGAGCTTGTGGTTGATCTTGGCGCTTATTGCGCTGTTGCCGATCTTCGAGTGTATGTCGTAGGCGAAGTCGAGGGCTGTTGCTCCGAACGGCATCTTGCGCGGCTCGCCCTTGGGGGTAAAAACTACTATTTCAGATGTATATAGCGACAACTTGAAGTTATCCAGGAAGTCGACTGCATTTTCCGTCGGGCTGTTCAGCGCTGCACGGATTTGTTTCAGCCACTTGTCGAATTCGTCTTCGTCCTGCGAAATGGTCGCATGTTTGTATTTCCAGTGGGCTGCGAATCCGCGTTCGGCGATGTCTTCCATGCGCTGCGTGCGGATCTGCACTTCCACCCACACGCCGTCCGGCCCCATGACCGTCGAGTGGAGCGCCTCGTAGCCGTTGGCCTTGGGCATCGATATCCAGTCGCGCAGCCGATCGGGCTTGGGGGTGTAGATGTCCGTAATGGTCGAGTAGATTTGCCAGCACTGGGTCTTCTCCGAGGGGAACGACAGCGGCTTGAATACGATGCGTATGGCAAAAAGGTCGTAGATCTCCTCGAACGGTATCTGCTTGCGCTGCATCTTGCTCCAGATCGAGTAGATGCTCTTTACACGGCCCGAAATCTCGTAGTTGAAGTTGTCTCGGTTGAGTGCCGCGATGATCGGGGCGTTGAATTTGTCGATGAATTCTCGGCGCGAAGCCTCGCTTTCCTGCAACTTTTGCGTGATTTCGGCGTATTGCTGCGGGAAGCGGTACTTCATGCAGAGGTCTTCCAGCTCGCTCTTGATCGAGTAGAGTCCCAGCCGGTAGGCCAGCGGAGCGAAAAGGTAGATCGTCTCGCCCGTGATCTTGATCTGCTTGTTCATGGGCATCGCCCCCAGCGTGCGCATGTTGTGCAGGCGGTCGGCGATCTTGATGAGGATTACCCGTACGTCGTCCGAGAGGGTCAGCAGTACCTTGCGGAAATATTCGGCCTGTTCCGACGTATCGGCGTTGAAAACGCCCGACATCTTTGTCAGCCCGTCGACCATCGATGCGATCTTCGGCCCGAAGATGCGCTCCATGTCCTCGACCGTGTATTCTGTGTCCTCCACTACATCGTGCAGGAGCGCCGCCACGACCGATTTCACGCCCAGACCGATTTCGTCCACCACGATCCGGGCTACTGCAATAGGATGCAGGAGATACGGTTCGCCCGAGCGGCGCCGTACTCCTGCGTGAGCTTCCTTGGCCAAGAAAAAGGCACGTTTTATAAAATTCCAGTCCTCGTCGTTTTTGCAGATGTTCGTGCACGAGAGCAACAGGGCGTCCCATTTTTCCTTGATCAGGGCTTCATCCTCGGCAGTATATCCCATAGTTTATTCTTTGGGGGTCCTCATCGCTTCGCGTACCTTTTCTTCGATTTCGGCAGCGAGCGCCTCGTCGTTTTTCAGCAGCTCCTTTACCGCGTCGCGGCCTTGGCCGATCTTCTTGTCGCCGTAGGAGAACCACGATCCGGCTTTCTTGATGATGCCGTAATCGACGCCCAGATCAAGAATTTCGCCAATCTTCGATATACCCTCGCCGAACATGATGTCGAACTCCGCGCGCTTGAACGGGGGCGCCACCTTGTTTTTTACCACCTTGACCTTGGTGCGGGTGCCCAGCTGCTCCTCGCCGTCTTTGATTACGGACATGCGGCGGATGTCGATGCGCACGCTGGCGTAGAATTTCAGGGCATTGCCGCCTGTCGTGGTCTCCGGATTGCCGTAGACGATGCCGATCTTGTCGCGCAGCTGGTTGATGAAGATGCACACGGTCTTGGTTTTCGAAATGCTCGACGTCAGCTTGCGCAGTGCTTGCGACATCAGACGGGCTTGCAGGCCCATCTTCGAGTCGCCCATTTCGCCTTCGATCTCGGCTTTGGGCGTCAGCGCCGCTACCGAGTCGATCACGATGATGTCGATGGCGCTCGACCGGATCAGCGAGTCGGCGATTTCGAGCGCCTGTTCGCCGTTGTCGGGCTGCGAGATCAGCAGGTTGTCGACGTCGACGCCTAACTTCTGGGCATAGAAGCTGTCGAAAGCATGTTCTGCATCGATGAAAGCCGCGATACCCCCCGCTTTCTGGGCTTCGGCGATCGCATGGATCGCCAGCGTCGTTTTACCCGACGACTCGGGGCCGTAGATTTCGATCACGCGCCCCTTGGGGTAGCCGCCCACGCCCAGCGCCGTGTCAAGGGTAATCGACCCGGTGGGGATCACGGGGATTTCGTTCACTTCGGTGCTGTTCATGCGCATGATCGAGCCTTTGCCGAAGTCTTTCTCTATTTTTTCCATTACCGCGTTCAAGACTTTGAGCTTGTCCGCGTTCACTTGTGTTTTTTCTGCCATTATGGTTGAGTTTTTTTTGATTATTTGCTTTGCTGCGAATGCCACTCCAGGATTTGTCCGTAGTGGTTCTTGGTGTCTACCTTGTCGAAAATCTTTTCGATGCGACCCTCTGCGTCGATGATGAACGTCGTGCGCAGGATACCCATGTATTTGCGTCCGTACATCGATTTCTCGGCCCATACGCCGTAGGCTTCGGCCACCGAATGGTCGGTGTCGGCCAGCAGCGTGAAGTTCAGATCGTGCTTGGCGCAGAAGTTCCGGTGCGATTTCTCGCTGTCGGGGCTTACGCCTATGATGCGGAACCCTTGGCGCGCCAGCTCGGCTTTGCCGTCGCGCAGGCTTTGCGCTTCGAGCGTGCAGCCCGAGGTGTTGTCCTTCGGATAGAAGTAGAGGATCACGCGTTGGCCGCGCAGATCCGCCAGTGTCAGCGGTTCGCCGTCCTGGGTCGTCGAGCGGAAGTCGGGCGCTGCCTGGCCCGGTTGCAATTTAGTCATTGTCGTTCGAAAAATTAGGATGACCGATAGCGCGCGGGTCGAAAGCCGTGTTGCCGCAGACCCGAATCTATTTTTACAAAGATACAAATAAGCGAGCGCAAAAGCAAGTTTACTTGCATTTTGCCGAGCGGGAGTATCTTGGGCGTAGCCAAAGATAGTAAAAATCTTTTTCGTGCGATGTCTCGTGTCCCTCTTTTTCGCGCTTCAGTCCCAGGCATAGGTCACTTCGATCTGTTCGTTGAATTCTTCCTGCGTGGTGTTGAGTCTTTTGCGGCAGGCCGGGCAGCGGATGGCCGTCTGGGTCTCGACGAAATCATCGCCGCAGCCGATGCAGGGCGGCAGTACGCCGTAGCCCGGCTGCATGTAGTGGTCGAATTGTGCGCCGCAGTGGCGGCATCTGATCGTGTAGGCTGTTCCCATCGTTCGTTGGTTTTTAGTGGTTCCTTTTTCTTGCGGTTTTCCTGCCGTGGCAGAGCGATCGTCTCTGTTGGGGCTTGATGAAACCTTTCACGATGCAAAGGAACAACCTGTGTGTGACAAGTTATGACACAATGTTGAAATAATTCGTTTTTGCGAAAAATACGCAGGAAAGGGGGCGCTGGCTTCGATTCAAAGTTTTCTTGCCATTTCGAATTGTTTGCCTTTGAGCGTAAAGGCTGCGATGCGGTCTCCGTCGAATGCCGCGAACGAGAGTTCGGGCGCGAAGCCCCGGCGGCGGAGCATCTTGTTCAGTTCTTCACGTCCGGGGTGGATTTCGTAGTCGGCGAAGGCTTCGTAGAGGGTGTCGAAGTCGGTGTCGGTCAGAGAACGGATTTCGATAATGCGTTGTTTCATAGTTTGTTTTCGGCCATGTAGCGGCGCAGGTGCGCCACCAGTTCGGGCGAGTCTACGATGCGTATGTCGTCCAGCAGCCCGACCACGAAGCGGCCGATGCCGGCCATGCCGGCCACTTCGGTGTCCAGCAACCAGCGCCCCTCTCCCTGCGGACGGATGTCGCGCTCGGCCAGCGGGTATTCCTCGCACAACAGGTTGTAGGCCAGCATGCCCAGTTCGAGGCGCACGCGGTGGCGCGTCTCTCCGTGGATGCGGAATGCGTCGATGAAGCCCTCGCGGTGTTCCGCGGCGTATTGCCATGCGCCATCAAGGGTTACCGAGCCGATGCGGGAGGTTTTGAACAGCTTGTTCTGTCCGTCCTCGGGATCGTAGCACCACACTTGCACATAGTTGGTCGTGAAGGCGAACGGCTCTACCCTGCGGTCGCGCACCTCGCCGCCGTGGGCCGACTGGTAGCCGTGCAAGATCGCCTGGTGCTGCTCCTCGATGGCTTCGATCAGGGTACGGATGTTCGGGGCGTTCTTGCCGCGCACCACCGTGTCGGCCAGTGTTTTGTTGTCGTAGACTGAGTAGAGTTTGCGTTTGAGATTCTGTTTCAGCAGGTTGGTGTCGTCGATGTTTTCGATGGCGCTTTTCAGAATCACGGCTTCTTCTTCCGTGAAGTGAACCAGTTGCGAAATGTCGCGGAAATGGGGCGACTCCTTGTCCAGGCGGATGCAGTCGCCCGTTTTCTTGATGACGAATCCCGCTTCGCGGAACGTGTCGATGTAGCGGTAGACCGTGCGGCGCGACATGGAGAGCCTCTCGGCCAGTTGATCTACGTTGTAGGTCGTGTTGGCCGTGAGCAGTTTCATCAGCCGCAGCAAGCGTTCGAGTTTGGGTTGATCCATGAGACGAAAGTACGAATAAGCCGAATACAAAACCAAACTTATTTGGATTTTGTTGAGATGGAGTATCTTGGGTAAACCCGAAATATAAAAAGCCATGACAGAACGGTGTCGTGGCCCATAAATTCCATCGGGAGGTGGCGATTTTCGTTCGTTGGATACGAGGTGCTTCTTTTTGTAATGGTTCCGGGAGCTTCTTTGTGACGGTTTCGGGGAGTACACTCCTTTTTGCGTCACTCCTCCCGGATGTCTTTCTTGCAATGGGTCTGCCGCTCCCCTCTCGGTTTTTTAGTGCGCCAATATTTTCTTTTCGATCTCTTCGACCTGGTTGCGGAACGACTTGTCGGTTTCCAGCAGGTTCGTCACAGCCTTGCACGAATGCAGTACCGTCGCGTGGTTGCGGCCGCCGATCGACGCACCGATGGTCGTGAGCGGCGCCTTGGTATGTTGCTTGGCCAGGTACATGGCGATCTGGCGCGCCTGGGCGATTTCGCGCGTGCGTTCGGTCGAATTGAAGCGGGCGAAGTCCAGCTCGAAGTGCTTGCACACCACGTCGATGATGTGGTCGATCGTGATCTCTTTCTGGTAGAGCTTCACGTAGACTTTCAATATCTCCTTGGCCAGCGACGGGGTAATCTTGCGGCCCAGGAACGAGGCATTGGCCACCAGCGACGAGAGCGCACCCTCGATTTCGCGCACGTTGGCCGAGATGTTGTCGGCCAGGTAAGCCACCACTTCGTCCGATATCTGGGCGTTCAGACGCTGCGCCTTGGCCCGGATGATCTTGAGCTTGGTTTCGTAGTCGGGCGTATCGAGGTGTGTCGAAAGACCCCACTTGAAGCGTGTGAGCAGGCGTTGTTCGATGTCTTTCAGCTCCACGGGCGGCTTGTCCGACGTGAGCACCAGTTGCTTGCCGGCCAGTTGCAGGTGGTTGAAGATGTTGAAGAACGCGTTCTGCGTACCCGTTTTGCCGGTCAGCTCCTGGATGTCGTCGATAATCAGCACGTCGATCATCTGGTAGAAATGGATGAAATCCGGAATCTCGCCGTTCTTGTAGGCTGTCTGGAACTGCGCCTGGAACTTATTCATCGAGACGTAGAGCACTTGCAGCTCGGGGTGGCGCTGGCGCACCTCATGGCCGATGGACTGCACGATGTGGGTTTTGCCCAGTCCCGAGTCGCCATATATATATAAGGGGTTGAACGGCGTGTTGCCCGGATCGATCGCCACGGCCATGCCCGC
Organism: uncultured Alistipes sp.; assembly: GCF_910580175.1. Taxonomy (GTDB): domain Bacteria; phylum Bacteroidota; class Bacteroidia; order Bacteroidales; family Rikenellaceae; genus Alistipes. The sequence continues at coordinate 31,907 of NZ_CAJTXD010000005.1, read as the reverse complement.
CGAACGGGCCAGGCGGTTGCATTCGCCCTCGATGAACGTGCCGAACGTGAGGTTCGGATTCAGCTGCGGGTCGATGATGATCTTTTTCAGCCCCGGAATTACGAAAGGATTTTTTATATTTGCAGTGTCGGTCTGGGTGTTGAACCGCGAAATGGCCGTCGTGTCGGCATCAGCTGCCACGCTCGCGGGCGCCGTTGCACGGGGTACCGCATAGTGCAGCCGGGTCTGCTGGCCGTAGAGCTGCGAGATGATCGGCTTCAGGAACGGGATGTAGTTCTTCTCGATCTGATGGACGTAGCTCTCGTTGGGCACTTTCAGACGCAGCGTCGTGCCGTCGAATTCGAGCGGTACGATGGGCTGGAACCACTTCTTGAACTCCTCGGCGGAAGTCTGCGCCTTGATGCGGTCAAGGCAGTTCTGCCACATATCGCTATATGTCTGCGTGTTGGTCAACATGATGGGGGTTGCACTATTTTTGATGCGACAAAGTTGTGAATAAATTCGCAGAAAAAAGATCGGAAATCGGTTGCAAATAATCTTTTTTTATATATAGAAAAACAACGTTTTCCGGAACCGAAATTTTAACTCGCTGATATTGAATAATCGAATTTTAATTAGTATATTTGCATATAAAATTTTTAGAACGGATCGATTTCTACCTATAAATAAAACTAATGAATCTTATGGCAAACGAAGAAGAACAATTGGTGCTGCAAAAGGCGCAGTCGTGGCTCGACGGTCAATATGACGAGGCGACTAAAAAGCAGGTCAAGTATTTGATGGACAACGATATGAAGGAACTCGTCGAGAGTTTCTACAAAGACCTCGAATTCGGTACGGGCGGCTTGCGCGGCATCATGGGCGTGGGGTCGAACCGCATGAACATCTATACGGTGGGCGCTGCGACGCAGGGCTTGGCCAACTACCTGCGGAAGAACTTCGCCGGCGAGCGCATCCGCGTAGCCATCGGCCATGACAGCCGCAACAATTCGCGCATGTTCGCCGAGCATGTCGCCGATATTTTCGCATCGAACGATTTCGATGTTTTTCTGTTCGATTCGTTGCGTCCGACGCCAGAGTTGAGTTTTGCCATCCGCGAGTTGAAATGCCATTCCGGCGTCGTCGTCACGGCTTCGCACAATCCCAAAGAGTATAATGGTTACAAGGCCTATTGGACGGACGGTTCGCAGGTTACCGCTCCCCACGACAAGAACATCATCGCCGAGGTGGAGAAGATTACCAGCGTCGATATGGTGCTTACGGGCAAGAATCCCGGTAACATAACGATCCTTGATGAGAAGTTCGATGAGATTTATTTAAATAAGGTGCACGAACTCTCCCTCTCGCCCGAATGCGTCAAGAAGCACCACGACATGAAGATCGTCTACTCTCCCATGCACGGTGCCGGTGTGCGTCTGGTGCCCGCTTCGTTGAAGAAGTTCGGATTTACCAACGTCATCATGGTCAAGGAGCAGTCCGTTATCGACGGCAACTTCCCCACCGTCGAGTCGCCCAACCCCGAGGAGAGGAAAACCATGTCGATGGCTATCGACCTTGCTGCCAAGGAGGGGGCCGATCTTGTGCTCGCCACCGATCCCGACTCCGACCGTATCGGCGTCGCCCTGCGTAACAAGAAAGGCGAGTACGTCCTGCTGAACGGCAACCAGACTTTGGTGTTGTTGATGAGCTACCAGCTTACCCGCTGGGCCGAGCTGGGCAAGCTCGACGGCAACCAGTATGTTGTCAAGACCATCGTCACGTCGCAGATGGCCAATGCCGTAGCCGAACATTTCGGCGTCAAGTGCTACGATTGCCTGACCGGTTTCAAGTACATCGCCAAGATCATCCGCGAAAACGAGGGTAAGGCCAAGTATATCGGCGGCGGCGAGGAGTCGTTCGGCTATCTGGCCGGCGACTACGTGCGCGACAAGGACGGCGTGTCGGCTTGTTCGCTTGCAGCCGAAGCTGCCGCCTGGGCTATGGATACGATGGGGCTGACGCTCTACGAGTGGTTGCAGGAACTCTACGTCAAATATGGTTTCTACCGCGAGGGGCTGGTATCGGTTGTCCGCAAGGGCAAGGAGGGCGCCGAATTGATCCAGAAGATGATGGTCGACTTCCGCGCCACCCCGCCCAAGACCATCCTCGGGTCGCCCGTTGTCAAGATCAACGATTTCCTCTCCTTGGAGCAGACCGATGTCAAGACGGGTGCCAAAACTCCTATCGTGCAGGATAAGAGCAACGTTTTGCAGTGGTTTACCGAGGACGGCACGCTTGTTTCCGTGCGTCCGTCGGGCACCGAGCCGAAGATCAAGTTCTACTTCGGTGTCAAGGCTCCGCTGGCTTCCGTTGCCGAGTTCGATGCCACCTTGGAGCAGCTCGACGCCAAGATCGAGGGCATCAAGAAAGACCTCAAGTTGGAATAAACACCTTGTTTATTCTCTCCCGGCATCCGCTTTTCAGCGGGTGCCGTTTTTGTTTTTATCAAGTTGAAGTGTCTGTGAGGAGCTGTCATTCGAAGACGTAGCCGGAAGAATCTTCGTTCTATAACCCGATTCACGTTTAACCACTCTTTTGTGGCGAGTGTAGCGACGCAGCACTTTGGATAGTCGCAGAAACCAGTCTTTGTTTTCTGTATTCGGGGTGCTTTGGGTTTTCCTGGTGCCAGCCGGTGCGTTATTTCAGTTTTTCATTCCCCTTGTGGCGTTCCTTGTCGCGGGCGGTTTTCTTGGCGAAGTTGGCTTCGAGGGCGGCCGTGAGGTCGACGCCCGTCTGGTTGGCCAGGCACACCAACACCCACAGCACGTCGGCCATTTCGTCTGCTAAATCGTTTTTATCGCCCGTCTTGAAGGATTGATCGCCGTAGCGGCGGGCTATCACGCGGGCCAGCTCCCCCACTTCTTCGGTCAGACACGCCATGTTGGTCAGCTCCGAAAAGTAGCGTACGCCGTATTCCTTGATCCAGGCGTCTACCCTATCTTGCAATTCTTTGATTTCCATATTGTTTGTTTTTGAATAGATTGCGGCTCGACGAACCGCGCGAGCCGCAGTTTTTCGTCAGCTCCGGTTCTTTGTTGTGGCACTTGCCCGGGCTGGCTGTGGAGCTGCGGCTTTTCGACGCAGCTCGATCCGTCGAAAAGCGTTTCCGGAATTTGCTGCGGTTGCTCTACTTTATCCTTACGATGTTCAGCCCGTCGCGGATCGGTACGATGACATTCTCCACCCGCGGGTCTTCCACTGCCAGGCGGTTGAACTCCAGCAGCGCCTGCGTGTGGCGGTCGTTGGGGGCTACGGGTTCCACCACTTTGCCCGACCACAGAATATTGTCCGCTATAAGTATCGTTCCGCTGTGTACCAGTGCTTTGCCGCCATCGTCGCCCAGCAGCATCCGGTAGTAGGCCGGATATTCGCGCTTGTCGCCGTCGATGAATACAAGGTCGAATTGCGTGTCCAATGTCGGGGCGACTTCCAGCGCCGAGCCGATGTGCAGCCGGATTTTCGATCCGTGGAGCGAGCGGTCGAAATAGCTCTGCGCCATTTCTTCCAGTTCGTCGTCTACCTCGATCGTGTCGAGCCGGGCGTCTTCTTCCAGTCCTGCGGCCATCGAGAGCGCCGAGTAGCCCGTGAAAGTGCCGATTTCCAGCACGCGCCGCGGCCGCAGCATCCGCACGATCATCTCCAGCAGGCGTCCCTGCACGTGGCCCGACAGCATGCGCGGTGCGATCATCCGCTGGTGTGTCTCGCGGTCGAGTTGGCGCAGGAGTTCTGCTTCGGGTTCGGTGTGGTCGTGTATGTAGCGTTCGAGTGCGTCCATCCGTGTGCTATTTTGCGTAAAAACCCCGTTTGTTGAATTCGTATGATGCCTCGATCGCTTCCGTCGTGTCGGCGTCGAGCGCCAGCAGGCATTCGCGCGTGAACTCCAGGTAGCCCGAGCCGTTGGCCGTCACGATGTTGCCGTCGCGTACGGCTTGCCGTTCTTCGTAGTGCGCCGCACCCGTATAGCGTTCGCCGCCCCACTTTTGCAGCATCTCCACCGTGTTGCCCGTGTGGCGAACATCGTTCAGAAAGCCGTGCGCCGCCAAGAACGAGGCCGCATTGCAGATGGCCCCCACCAGCAGTCCGCGGCGTCGCGCTTCTTTTACCACCGGGACGATCTTTTCCGCTTCGGGCGTATCCCAGTTCAGGCCGCCCGCAAGAATTACTCCAGCACACTCCGTCGGTAGTGGCCCGGCGGCATAGTCCGGTGTTACGCTCATGCCGCCCAGTGAGCAGACCGGCGCGCCGTCGGGAGTCATGTATTTCACTTCGCAGCAGGCCGGATGGCCCGGCATGACGCCCCCGCGCAGCGCCGGGGCCAGGAAAGCGGCTTCCCAGTCGGCGAACCGGTCGAGCAGCACGATGATGATTTCTTTGTTTTGCATTCCAGGTATCAGTATGATAGTAATGTTCCTCCGTCGTTCCAGTCGCCGTACATGACGTTATGACGGGTGTTGTTGATGAATTTTTGGAGCCGCATCTCGAAGAGTGCCGCGTTTTTCCTCACGCGCTGGATGTTGTCGATCCTCACGCGCCGATAGAGCACGGGAAAGGCTTCGAAGTTCCGCCACACGGCTGCGTCGGCTTTCAGCCGGCAGAGAATGTCGTCTGCGATTTCGAACCCGCGTTCGCTCATGTCCGGCAGGACTTCGCGTCCTGCGTCGGTCATCAGGCCTTGTTTTTCGAGCCGGCGGCAGCGTTCCTTGTTGAGTTCCGTCCAACGGCTCCCTTTTTTTCGGGGCGACAGCCGTTGGAGCGGGACGCCGCCGTCGTTCTTGCAGGTCGAGTCGATCCAGCCGAAGCATAGCGCTTCTTCCACCACGTCGATGTAACGCAGCGTGCCGGCTGGTGCGTCGGCCGCCCGCGAGCATACGACCCAGCATTCTTTTTCGCTCCGGGCGTGCTCCGCGAGCCACAGCCGGAGGGCAGCCCGGTGTTCGAAACGGTAAATCCGGTCGGGTTGCATCGGCTATCTGTATGTGAGCCGGGACATTCCGGCGAAGATTTCTTCCGCCGTTTCAGTAAGTTGCTCGGCCGTCAGTGCCCGGATTTTGGAGTAGACTTGTTCCATGGTCTCCATTTCGGAGTGAACCAGCAGGCTCTTGCCCGCACTCAACATGTAACTCTCGTTGCTCTCGCTTGATATGGCCAGTTGGGCGATGAACTGTTTCTTGGCCATCGATAGCTGGCGCGCGGTAAGGGGCACGGTGCGCAGTCGTTGCAACTGACGTTCGATCAGTTCGACGCATTGCGTTTCGTTGGCATGTTCCGAGCTGAAATAGATTGCCGCCAGTCCGCTGTCGACATAGGGCGTGTAGCTCGCTTCGATGTTGTACGATAAGCCGTGTTTTTCGCGTACCTCCATGTTCAGCAGCGAGTTGGCCGAGGGGCCGCCGAGGAGGTTGACCAGCAGCGCCAGCGGCAGCCGTTTCGGGTCTTCGATGCCGTAGGCCCGGCTGCCTATGATGCAGTGGGTCTGGTGGGTATGTTTCGTTACGGTTTTCTCGAACGGCGCCACCGCCGGAGGGAGCGTCCGCTCGAATCCGCGTGCCGTGGCCGGTTGTCCGCCGAAGTAGCGCAGTGCTGTCGCTTCGGCCATCTTGGGCGAAAAGTTGCCGATCGACGAAAAAACCATCCGGTCGGTCGTGTGGGTGCGGGCCGTGAACGAGCGGATCGCGTCGCCGTTGTAGCGCATGAGAGCCGCCTTGCGCCCCAAGATGTTGTGTCCCAGCTCCGAATCCTCGAACAGCATCTCTTCGAACGTGTCGTAGATCATGTCGGCCGGCGAATCCTTGTAGGTGTTGATCTCGTCGACGATGACCTCCTTCTCGCGTTCGATTTCGCGCTCGGGGAAAGTCGAGCGGAACGCGATGTCGGCGATCAGCTCGGCAGCCTTGGTAAAGTCGCCGCGCAGCGTTGTCGCATGGATCGTCGTCTCTTCCTTGGTCGTGAAGGCGTTCAACTCGCCCCCGAGGTTCTCCAGCCGGCAGTTGATCTGCCAGGCCCGGCGGCGCTGCGTGCCTTTGAAAAAGGCGTGTTCGGTCAGGTGGGCCAGGCCATGCTGATCGGGGTGCTCGTCGCGGCTGCCCGCTCCGATGACCAGCGCGCAATGCGCCACTGAGCCGCGCACCTGGCGATGGATGCCCCGAATGCCGTTGGGCAGCGTGTAGGTGTGGAATTCCATCGGTTATTCGGTTTTGCGGCGCAGGAAACGGCCCGTGTGGCTTGCGGCGCACTGCTCCAGCTCGCGGGGCGTGCCCTCGAACACGATGCGGCCCCCTTCGCAACCCGCCTCCGGCCCCAGGTCGATTACCCGGTCGGCGCATTTGATGACGTCCATGTTGTGTTCGACCACGACGATCGTGTGTCCGCGTTCGATCAACGCGTCGAACGCTGCCAGCAGTTTCGAGATGTCGTGGAAATGCAGACCCGTGGTCGGCTCGTCGAAAATGAACATCACGCCGCCGCCCGTCTGTTCCTTGGTCAGGAACGACGCCAGCTTCACACGCTGGCTTTCGCCGCCCGAGAGCGTCGAGGAGGACTGTCCCAGTTTGATGTAGCCCAGCCCCACGTCCTGCAACGGTTGCAGCCGCTCGACGATGCGGCGGCACGTGGTGTTTTTCTGGTCTTCGCCGAAGAAGGCGACGGCCTCGTCGACGGTCATTTCCAGCACGTCGCAGATCGCTTTGTTGCGGTATTTCACTTCGAGCACTTCGTCGCGGAAGCGGCGGCCGCCGCATGTCTCGCAGACCAGCTCGACGTCGGCCATGAACTGCATCGACACCTTGATGACGCCCTCGCCCTGGCACTCCTCGCAGCGTCCGCCCGCCGTGTTGAAGGAAAAATGGGCCGGAGAGAGTCCGTTGTGCTTGGAATAGGGTTGGTCGGCGAAAAGTTTGCGGATTTCGTCGTAGGCCTTGATGTAGGTTACCGGATTCGAACGCGACGACTTGCCGATGGGGTTCTGGTCGACCATCTCCACCGATTTGAGCAGCTGCACGTCGCCCTCCAGGGAGTCGAAGTCGCCTGGTTTGGCACCTGTGTCGAAAAGCAGGCGCCGCAGCGCCGGGTAGAGGATGCCCTTGGCCAGCGACGATTTGCCGCTGCCGCTCACGCCCGTGATGCAGGTCATGACCCCCAGCGGGATGCGCACGTCGATGTTGCGCAGGTTATTCTCGCGGGCGCCCTTGATCGTTATCGAGTGGCTCCACCCGCGTCCGGTGTCCGGCGGGACGATCGCCCGGCGGCCCGTCAAGTAGTCGGCCGTGAGGCTCTTTTTGTCCTTGAGCAGCCGCGGCAGCGGGCCGCTGAAGACCACTTCGCCGCCGTTGTATCCCGCCCGGGGGCCGATGTCGACGATCCAGTCGGCGGCGCGGATCACTTCTTCCTCGTGCTCCACCACGATGACCGTATTGCCCAGGTCGCGCAATTGTTCGAGCACTTTGATGAGCCGGTGCGTGTCGCGCGGGTGCAGGCCGATGGAGGGTTCGTCCAGAATGTAGAGCGAGCCGGTAAGGTTGCTGCCCAGCGAGGTCGAGAGGTTGATGCGCTGGCTTTCGCCGCCCGAAAGGGTCGACGACAGCCGGTCGAGGGTCAGGTAGCCCAGCCCCACGTCCGAAAGGTATTGCAGTCGGTTGCGGATCTCCACCAGAATGCGCGCCGCCGTCTTTTCGTCGTGGGCGTCGAGCGTCAGTGCTCGGAAGAATGCGATCAGTTCGTCGACCGGCATGGCGACCAGCTCGCCGATATTCCGGCCGCCGACCCGTACGTAGAGCGCTTCCTTGCGCAGGCGCGAGCCGCCGCATTCGGGGCATAGGGTCTTGCCCGTATAGCGGGCCTTCATCACGCGGAACTGGATTTTGCGCCGCTCGGAGTCGATGTAGGCGAAGAAGTCGTCCAGTCCGTGGAAATATTCGTTGCCGCGCCACAGCAGGCGTTTCTGTTCGGGCGTCAGGGCGTGGAACGGCGTGTGGATCGGGAAATCGAACTTGTAGGCATTCTCGACCAGCTTCTCTTTCCAGCGGCGCATCGTCTCGCCCCGCCAGCAGGCTACGGCATCTTCGTAGATGGTCTTGCTTTTGTCCGGGATTACCAGGTCTTCGTCGATGCCGACTACCTTGCCATAGCCCTCGCACCGCGGGCAGGCTCCCAGCGGGTTGTTGAAACTGAACAGATGTTCGGTCGGCGGCTCGAATTCGATGCCGTCGGCCTCGAAGCGCGAGGAGAAAGTTTCTTCGCCCCGGTCGGTCGCTACGATGCACGTTCCGTTGCCGTAGGAGAAAGCGCGGGCCACCGAATCGCGGATGCGGGTTTGCGTGTCGTCGTCGGTCGCCACGCGCAGACGGTCGATGACTACGAAAAAATCTTCGGCTTTCGTTTCGGGGCCGATTTCGGGCAAGATGTCTTCGATCAGGCGGGTTTCGCCCTTGGTGCGGACGCGCATCAAGCCGTCGGAGAGCAGCAGCGTGAGCTTTTCGATCAATCCCTGTCCTGCCGTCAGCAGAATAGGAGCTGCGATTACCGTCCGGCTCCCCGCTTCGAGCGCCAGGATGCGGGCCGCCACGTCGTCCACGCTGTAACAACGCACCTCCTGACCCGACACGGGCGAAAAGGTGCGACCGATGCGCGCGAAGAGCAGTTTCAGATAGTCGTATATCTCGGTTGTCGTGCCTACCGTCGAACGGGGGTTGCGCGTGTTGACTTTCTGTTCGATGGCGATCGCCGGGGCAATGCCCGTGATCGCGTCGACGTCGGGTTTGCCGATCTTGCCCAAAAATTGCCGGGCGTAGGCTGAGAGACTCTCCACATAGCGGCGCTGCCCCTCGGCGAAGATCGTGTCGAAAGCCAGCGTCGACTTGCCCGATCCCGACAACCCCGTGACCACCACCAGCTTGTTGTGAGGGATCTCTACGTCGATGTTTTTCAGGTTGTGAACCCGTGCTCCTTTAATATATATGCAGTTCTCGTGTTTCATTGCGAAAAGGAAATCCGAAAATCATGAACCTATGTTTCCGCCTGCTTTCTTGAGCCGCTCCTCCAGCTCGTCGGCCCGGCTTTCGCGGATCGTAAGTTCCATCGTGCAGAGGTTGTCGAAGCGCTGGGAACGGATCGCGGGCTGGCACTCCTTGACCGCCCGCATGATGTCGTTCATCGCCATGTAAGGGAACTCTACCGATATCTCCCGGTCGACCGTGCGCTCCACGACCGTGGCTGCTGCGATCGCTTCGGCCGCCGATTCGCGGTAGGCGGCGATCAACCCCGGAACCCCTAATTTCGTGCCGCCGAAATAACGCACTACGACGATCAGCGAGTCGGTAATTCCTGCCGAAAGCATCTGTCCCAGAATCGGCTTCCCTGCCGTGCCCGAGGGTTCGCCGTCGTCGTTGGCCCGGAAGCGTTGGCCGCCAGGCCCCAGCCGCCAGGCGTAGCAATGGTGCGTCGCATCGAAGTAGCGTTTGCGCAGGGCTTCGAGATACCCGCGGATCTGCTCCTCGTCCTGCACCGGGTAGATGTAGGCCAGAAACTTGCTGCTGCGTTCGCGCGAAGCGGCTTCGGCCGGGGCTTCGATCGTCAGATAGGTGTCTGCGGCCACTCCTATCTCACTTTTTTGAAGAGCCGCTGCCAACGGATGTTCATCGGGAACGACCGCTCCTTTTCGAGCGACAGCCAGACGAACGAGGCTTTGCCCACGATATGGTCTTCGGGCACGAAGCCCCAGAAGCGCGAATCGGCCGAGTTGTGGCGGTTGTCGCCCATCATCCAATAGTAATCCATTGCGAAAGTGTACTCTGTGGCGGGAACGCCGTCGATGAGGATCGTGTCGCCGTCGGTCGCCAGCGTATGGCCTTCGTATACCTCGATGATGCGGCGGTAGAGCGGCAGGTTTTCGGGCGTGAGCGCCACTGTGGCTCCTTTCTGCGGAATCCAGATCGGGCCGTAGTTGTCCTGGCTCCAGCGGGGGGTGTCCCACTGGGGGAATACCTCGCTGTTGGGCGGGCAGATGTAGCGGCGCACCATCGTCACGTTTTCCAGCCTGCGGAGTTCTTCGGCGGCCTTGTCCGTGAGGAACATGTCGTAGCCCATGCGGTTGCCTGAATATTCGCGGATGCCCAACTTGTCGATGGCATATTCTGTCAGCGGCGAAGTGACCTGCACCAGATATTGATGTTGGGTGCCGGGCACGGGTTCCTGGGGCGCGCCGTTGATCCGCACGTCGCCGTTGCGCACTTCGAGCGTGTCGCCCGGCAGAGCCACGCAGCGTTTGATGTAGTTTTCACGCTTGTCCACCGGACGGCTGATGACCGTATAGGTGTCGTTGAGCCGGCGCCGCCCCTCCTCCTTGCCGAACGAGGCTTCGTAACTGCGCAGGACATCGTAGTAGGTCGCAGCCTGATTTTCCAGCAGCACGGTGTCGCCCGCCGGAAAGTTGAACACCACCACGTCGTTGCGCTTGATCTTGCGCAGGCCCTTGAGCCGATGGTAGCGCCAGCGGATGGCGTCGGAAAACGATTTTTTGGTCTGCGAGAACGGCATCGTGTGGTGCACGAACGGGAACGAAAGCGGCGTGTTGGGCATCTGCGGGCCGTAGGTTATCTTGCTGACGTAGAGGTAGTCGCCTACCAGGAGCGACTGCTCCATCGACGAAGTGGGGATGACGTACATCTGGAAGATGAAGATGTGTACCAGCGTGGCGACGATCGTGGCGAAAAGGATGGCGTTGACCCATTCGTAGACAGCCTTGTAGGTTTTGCTGCGCCGGCACCATTCTGCGTTGCGGCTCCACACATGACGGTAGAACCAGCGCGAAATGTAGAGGTCGTAGATGATCGGGAGTCCCAGCAGCAACCAGAAGTTGCCTGTCCAGACTACGAACCAGAGGGTGTAAAGCGTGGCAGCGAGTCCGAAACCCACCCATTTGTTGCGAAGTATCTTTCTGAGTTTTTCCATATCGTTCCAACGCATTGCATGCGGTTTTATTTCATCAGGTCGTCCATTCCGTAGACTCCTTTGCGTCCGCAGAGGAATTCGGCCGCCACCACGGCGCCCAGGGCCAGCGTGCGGCGGTTCTTGATCGTGTGGCGCAACTCGATGCGGTCGTCCTCCGATTCGTAGAGCACAGTGTGGATGCCGGGAACGGCGCCCTCGCGTACGGAGCCGATGACAAGCCGGTCGGCCGCCGCCTCGTCCGGACTGGCTATGCGGTTGGCGGCATGTTCGATGCCAGGAGCGTAATTTACCCACCCCTTTTTCGCTGTCAGGTGCTCGATCACGTCTTCGGCCAGCGTAATGGCCGTGCCGCTCGGAGCGTCTTTTTTCTGGGTGTGGTGCACTTCGTCGATCCGCACGTCGTAGGCCGCGCCCAGACGTTCGATCATCGCCGCCAGTTCGCGGTTGAGACGGAACAGCAGATTGACGCCCAGGCAATAATTCGAGGCATAGAACATCGCGCCGTTGCGCTGGCGGCAGAGCGCCTGCAATTCAGGCAGCCGTTCTGTCCAGCCTGTCGTGCCGCTCACTACGGGTGTGCCTGCTTCGATGCAGGTGCGGATGTTGGCATAGGCCGTCTGCGGCGTGGTAAACTCGATCGCCACATCGATGCCGGCAAGATGCGTTGCATCCAGTTGCGAGGTGTTGTCCGTGTCGATGACCAGAGCCGTTTGATGGCCCCGTTCGGCCAGTATGCGTTCGATTTCGCGGCCCATTTTGCCGTAGCCGATGATCGCTGCTTTCATGGTTGAGTTTCGGTTATCTTTGCAAAATTACGAATTTTTCTCGGAATATCGGGTTGGGCGGCTTCGTTTTTATTTGCGGCTGCCGTTGGGGTTCGAACGGCGGCTTCTGCCGATCGCCGACCGGCCCGATTCCGCATGCGGCCGACCGTCTCTCCTGTGGGGGCGGTAAGGCCGGTGCGTGCAGAAATAAATAAATTTGGTTCTGCGTCCGACATGCGTTATCTTTGTCTTCGGTTATGCGTTACTTTCTTGAACTTCGTTATAATGGCGGGGCTTACTTCGGTTGGCAGCGGCAGCCCGACATGCCTACCGTGCAGCAAACGCTGGAGCAGTCGCTGACTACCCTTTTGCGCGAGCCTGTCGAACTGACCGGCGCGGGACGTACCGATACGGGGGTCAACGCATCTTATTATGTGGCGCATTTCGATGCGATGCAGCCAGTCGATGATCCGCAGCGGCTGCTTTACAAACTCAATTTCATGCTGCCCGGAGACCTTGCCGCCGACACCCTGACGCCGGTTGCCGAGGGGGCGCATGCGCGGTTCGATGCCCGAGAACGTGAATATCGTTATTTTATCGAACCTCGTAAGAATCCTTTCACGCGTCATGTTTCGTGGCAGTATCATGTGCCGCTGGATGTCGCACGCATGAACGAAGCGGCGGCCATGCTGCTGGAATATGACGATTTTACTTCTTTCGCCAAACTCAACTCCAACAATAAGACCAATCGTTGCCGCATCATGGTGGCCGCATGGGCAGTCGACGAAGCGGGTGTGCTGTGTTTCACGATCCGGGCCGACCGTTTCTTGCGCAACATGGTGCGGGCCATCGTCGGCACGCTGGTCGATGTCGGCCGCGGACGTTATACGCCGGAGGAGTTTCGGGCCATCGTGGCGAGCCGCGATCTTTCGCGGTCGAGCGCCGGTGCTCCGGCCCAGGGACTATTTCTTAGCGATATACGCTACCCTGCCGATATTTTCGCACGCCGAACATTCCGCAACATGCTGTTTTGAGGAGCGCGCCGATTGTGCGATTCGGAGAAAGATCGTGTCGATTGGGGCGAAAACTTCGAACATTCAGTGTGCTAAAAATAAAAAAAGCAGAAGCATCATGCTTCTGCTTTTTGTTGGGGATGGGGAGGATAATCCGTTATTCAACCTCTGCCGGATCGACGATCTCGTGGGTAAGGATGTCGACGTAGAAAGTTTCCGCTTCTTCGCCGCTGCGCGTTCTTGCCGTCGTTACCTGGACGATACGGCTGTTGACTTGGGTATATTCGCGGATTTCGCCCTTGAAGATGCCCATTTTCACTAAAGCCTGTTTTTTGATGTCCGAAACCCACAATGTATGCTCGTCCTGCGCGAAGATGCGCTCCGGGTTCGAGAATGCGAATCCCTTGATGCTTTTGAGCGTCTTGACCCACTCTTTCTTTTCGAAGTCGTAGATGCTGATGGCATTGTTGGCTCCGGTGGCGTACATGCGGTCGGCGGTCATGGCGAAGGTCTTGGGCTTGAAAGGGATCTGCCAGGTCGACTCCTTGATGTCGATGGAGGTGCCGTTCTTGAAATCGTCGTTGATGAGCGACGGGTCGAGTACGCGGATGGTCTGCGCTTCATAGGCTGTCAGCATGATGTGCCCCTCCTTGTCGACCTCCATGTAGTGGGCGGCGAAACCGTTGTTCGAAGCGCTGCCCTCGTTGGGCCCCGCCTGTTTGTAGCGGTTGATCTTCTGGTAGTTTTCGGGCGTGACGTCCGCTTCCTTGTAGACGCTGACTTTGCCGTCCTTGTCGCGGGCGAAAATCAGTCCGTCCTTTACGGTTATCGCTTGTGCCTGGAATACGGGGCCGTTCCAATTGCCGTTGCCGATGCAGGAGAAATATTCCATGTCCGGAAGCGAGAATACATGGATCAGCGATTCCTGTTCGGCCACATAGAGCCGTTTGTCCGTCGCCACGATCGCATTGATCTTGCTCGTGAAGTTCTTTTCTGCGCCATTGACCGTCCAGGTGCTTATGGTTTTGAGCGGTTGTTTCGCTTTCTTGCTATACAGAATCAGGCTGTTCCCGGCTGCGACGCTGTTGGCTACGAAGAGCGTGTCGCCGCGCTGGGCCACTGCATAGGGGTTGAAATCGGCAGCTGCGGCCAACCCCAGCGTTTCGTAGTCGACGGTCTCCAGAGCCTCGTAGGTGTAGTACCAGTAGCTGTTGTAGGCAGCGTTATCCGGATCGGTAATCGGTTCGGGCGCGGCAGTCTCTTCGGTGCAACGCATGCTTGTCAGGGGGCAGACAAGCAAGAGCGTATATATGAATATGCGTTTCATAGTTGTTTCCGATGTTTAGTTGTTGTCGTCTGCGGCATTGAGCTGGCTCAACGGAATGGCATAGAGACACAATCCGCCTACACGGTCGATGATGAAGAGCGTGTTGTGACGGATCAGACACTTGGCCGGATTCTGAAGCGTGATGCCGCCGATGGTCGTGTAGTCTTTGATTATTTTACCTGTCTCGGGATCCACTTCGCAGAATTTCTGCTCCGTCTGCTTCCCGTCGAACGAGACGAACAGCCGGCCGTCGGGACTCCAGGCCGCTCCGAGCGGTCCGGCTTCGAAAGTCAGTTCGCTGCCCGTGGTCAGCTTGCAGGCCATCATGTAGCGGGTATCCAGCTGAACCAGTCTTTTCGAGCGGTAGTCGACCGCATATACGTTGCCTTCGTAGTCGGCGGTCATGGTGTTGTTGGCATCGTTGCCGCCGAAAGCGCTGCTCGCCGCTATGGCGCCGTACGTAAGAAGGTGTTCGGGGAACGCCTTTGCACCGTTGAGGTAGGCATACAGCGTACCGTTGGTCGCAGCCAGGCCCGTAGCGTTATAGCCCAAGTTCAACGTGGCGGTGCACTCGTAGGTTTCGGCATCGAACACGAAAAGCGTGTTGTGGCTTCCCGCCAGATAGATCTTGTCGTGCGTGCGGATGATGTCGGCCGGCGTTCCGATCTTCTGCGTATTGCCGTTGGGCAGCGTCCATTGGGTGAACTGCTTCTCGTGTACGGGTTTTCCCGTCGAAAGGTCGTAGACGTCCCACGTGAAATTCGCCGCCCGGATGTCGTTCGTCACGTACATTTTGTTGCCGTATACGTATACGCTGCGCGGCATGTAGTTTCGTTCTCCCACGCCTGCATCGTTGTAGTCCAGCCGGAAGGAGAGTTCGGGAGCGTCCTTGATCTCGCCCCAGTCGGTATCCAGGAAATCGTTGCCGCGGGCCAGACCGCCGTCCACCTCGTCCAGTTCAGGGTCTTCGATCACGTGTTTCGAAGGACGGTAATATCCGCCGCCGGGCAGGTAGGCGGTTTTGGAGCGGCGGCTGTGGAGGAAGCGGCGCGAGTAGACGGGCAGTTTTTTGGCCAGCGCCAGTTCTTCGTACACTTTGCCGCACAGCGAGGGCCATCCGGGCCCCGTCTGTTCGTAGGTCATGTTGCCTGCATGGCCGTAGCCCAGGCAGTGGGCATATTCGTGGAACATCGTCTCCGTGATGCTCGAATCGTCCGGATATTGCTCGAAATAGACCGATTCGTGCATGCCGAACGTCTCGCCGCCGCCGAGTCCCATCACGCCTGTGGTAAGGCCGAATACCAGACCTCGGTGGCCGATCGCTTGTTTGAGTACGGTTTCTTTGTTGACAAGGTTTTTGTCGTTGTTCGAGTGAAGCGGGCCCCAGGCGTTGAGTTCAGCGGCGAATTCCGGGCTGGAGTACATGTAGGCCAAGTTCAGCGCCATCGCCACGCCTTCGCGGGCATGGCAGGCATGCAGCGGATAGGCCCAGCTGGTCTGGTTGGGGTTGTAGCGGCCGAAGCGGATGTGCCAGTGGCATCCGATCGCTTGCAGGGTCTTCCAGTAGGGAGCGTCGCTCTCGGCCGTCAGCGTGATGTTCTCCTTGGCCAGGTGGGGATTGGCCATGATTTGGATGAGTTTGCCGCTTCGCGTGACGGCTTTTATGTCTTCCGAGGTAAACGGCAGCTGCATGCGGAACTGGTGGAAAGGCATGACCTTTTCGAAGACGAACAACTTGAATTCTTCTTCGTAGCCCTCGATCTTGGCCCATACGGTCACGTTCGGCAGCGCACGCGGGCTGTAGAAGCGGAGTTGGAAGCAGAGATCGTCGTCGAGGGTCAGTTGGAGCGGCTGATCGGTGTAGAACCAGCGTTCGCTGGTGTTGAAGAATACTTCCGACGGTTCATCGTCGTTGAGCATGTAATAGGTGTTCTGATTGTTGTAGTCGGCCGTGGACAAACGAATCGGAAGACCGTCGGGATGCAGTTGCTCCATGTCCGGAACAAGTTGCTCATCGGTACATCCGAGCAACAGAAGGGCGCTGATAATCAACCCCCCCCCGAAAATTTTGGCGAAAACTTTTTCCATCGTTCATGTGATGTTCGGTTGTTCAAAAAACAGGTTTTTGGGTTAAAAACTGGGGACAAAGATAGATATTTATTGCAAATTATTGCATGCCGGGCGATTATTTGGTTCGATTTTTAAATTCGAAGCCGATAAAAGATGCGAATCGCAAGTTTGCAGGGCATTGTTTGGGTTTGGCCGAAAAAACGCCGGACATTCCTTTGAGGAAGTCCGGCGGCGAACGATGGTTCGATCTTTTGTTATAGGTGTATCGCATGCCCGAGCGCCGCTTCGGCGGCTTCCATGATCCCCTCGTTCATCGTCGGGTGGGCATGGATCGTGCGGGCGATCGCTTCGGCCGTGGCGCCCAAGGTGCGGGCCAAAGTCGGCTCGGCCAACATCTCGGTAACGCCGGCCCCTACCATGTGGGCGCCCAGCAGTTTGTCCTGTTCATCGAAAATCAACTTCACGAAGCCGTCGCGGTCGCCGGCAGCCGTGGCCTTGCCTGAAGCTGTGAACGGGAAGCGGCCGATCTTTACGGCGATTCCCTTTTCGGCGGCCTGTTCTTCCGTGAGGCCCACCGATGCCACCTCCGGCGTTGTGAAGATACACGACGGAACGGCCGCATAATCCACTGGCGAGGGATTCAGCCCGCAGACGGCCTCCACGCAGCAGATCGCTTCGGCCGATGCCACGTGCGCCAGCGCCGGACCCGCCACAGTGTCGCCGATGGCGTAGATGCCCGGCACGTTGGTGCGATAGTATTCGTCCGTCGCTACCTTGCCCCGTTCGACAGCGATGCCGAGTTCTTCGAGTCCGATGCCCTCGATGTTGGCTTGCACGCCCACGGCCGAGAGCACCACGTCGGCCGTCAGCGTCTCGGGGCCTTTCTTGCCCTCGATTTCCACCTCGCAGCGGTCGCCGACGACCCGAGCCTGCTTGACTGTGGTCGACGTCAGCACCGTAGCCCGCAGTTTGCGGAATGCGCGCTCCATCGTCTTCGACACCTCCTCGTCTTCGAGCGGCATCATGCGCGGCAGGTATTCGATGACCGTTACCTTGACGCCGAGCGTCGCATAGAAGCAGGCGAATTCGCTGCCGATGGCTCCCGAACCTACGACGATCATCGTTTCGGGCAGTTTCGAAAGGGTCAGCGCTTGACGCGACGTGATGATCCGCTCGCCGTCGATCGGCATGAAAGGCATTTCGCGCGGCCGGGCGCCCGTCGCCAGGATGATATGGTCGGCTGTGTAGTCGGTGCCGTCGACATCGAGATGACCCGGCGCCGTCAGCCGCCCGAAGCCGGCGATCAGGTCGATGTTGTTCTTCTTGAGCAGAAACTGCACCCCTTTGTTCATGGTCTCGGCCACGGTGCGCGAACGCGCCACCATCTTGTCGAGCGCCGGGCGCACTTCGCCCGTCAATTCTACGCCGTATTGTTCTGCGGCCTTGCAGTGGGCATAGATCTGCGCACTTTTGAGCAGCGCCTTGGTCGGTATGCAGCCCCAGTTCAGGCAGACGCCTCCGGCTTCGGCCCGCTCGACGAGTCCTACCCTTTTGCCCAGCTGGGCCGCCCGGATCGCGGCCGCATAGCCGCCGGGGCCGCTGCCCACCACCAGAATGTCGTATTTCATAGCCTTGCGTTATTCATCATCCGGCGCGTCGTAGTGCGGCGCACGATGCGGATTTTTATTCGTTGATCACTTTCAATATTTCCCCGTTGTCGGCCGCTACGGCGCGCTTCCACTTCTCGCCGTAGCCCGGGAATTGGATGTTGTCGGGAATGTCGCGGCCGTTGCCATTATCCACGAAATGGGCCGCAGTGCCCGAACCGTCGAGGAACTCCAGCACGCCGGCGTGTTCGCTCTTGACGTTGCCGTCCATATACTTTACCAGGAGGTATTTGTCCAGCTTCGACCAGCGGTCGAAGAGTGCCTGCGCCGTCCGCACCGAATGGTCGGTCAGGTAGCGCACGCGTTTCTTGGCCGGAAGTGTCGCTGCCTTGGCATCGGTCTGGGGCACCTGCGTTTGCAGCTGGTCGTTCTCCCAGGCATCCACGACCTTGCGGATGTCGGCGGCGATCATGTTGTAGCGCATATATGCAAAATTCGTGACACGGTTGAAAAGCCAGAATGCCGACGTGGGCGAATAGTCGAGCATAGAACCGTTCGTCTCGCTGAAGCAGGCAGGCACTTCGGTCGCCGAGCAGTAGATCGGCGTCAGGCACGAGGTCGCGGCGTCGTCCACGCCGAACCACAGGATGCCCATGTCGCGCGGCACGTCGGGCCGGGCCTGCGCCACGAACCAGAAGCCGGTCTGCTGCGTCGCCGTTGCGCGCTCGTTGCAATACTCCTCGCCGTCCACCTCGAAATACATCGGACGCCAGCGGTAGGGGCAGCCGTGGCCTCCGGCTCCGAGGTCGGCGGTCATGTCCATGGGTGTGCCTTCGTAGTGGTCGCGCATGCAATCGAAGACTGTCTTGGGCGCCACCTTGGCACGTGGTTTTACCCACAGCGGCATCTTATTGGTCTTGTTGTACCCCATCGCATAATCGGTGTAGGTGTCCATGCCGTCGGCCACCGTGCGGAAGAAAGCCCACACACGGGCTTCGCAGCCGCGCAGCGCCCCGAAGTCGGCCGGAGCGTAGGCATCCGAGAAGCTGAACTCCTCGTCGCTGCCCTGGTAATACCCTATTTCACGGGCGAACTCCACCACGTCGGGAGCGTAGAGACAATTTTCGGGGTCGTCTTTCGGGAAGGTCGTGATGCGGGCCTGGTTGGCATGGGCGCAGACGTAACCGTCCGGAATGCGGCGCGCCACCCACACGATGCCCTTGCGGGCGTTGCCGCCCCGACCGTCGTCCTTGAAACCCTTGCCGATCAACTCCATGATCCATGCTTCGTCGGGATCGGCGATCGAGAACGACTCGCCGGACGATGCGTAACCGTAGGTATCGGCCAATTCGACGATCACGTCGATCGCCTCGCGGGCGGTCTTGGCGCGCTGTAACGCGATATAGATGAGCGAGCCGTAGTCGATCCGACCGGTCGGGTCTTCCAGCTCATGGCGTCCTCCGTAGGTCGTCTCGGCGATGATGAGCGAGTGCTCGTTCATGTTGCCTACGGTCGACCATGTACGGGCCGGCTGCGGGATGTCGGTCAGATAACGGCCCGTATCCCATTCGTAGACGGGCAGCAGGGCACCAGCCTTGTGGCGTCCGCCCGGGGTGTGGTAGAGTGCGCCGTAGAGACCGTGCGAGTCGGCGGCATAGGAAACCATCACGGAACCGTCGGCCGAGGCTCCCTTGGTAATGATGAAGTTGGTGCAGGCCAAGGCCGCACCGAACGGTGCGACGGCGGCAGCCAACAGAACGAAGAGTTTTTTCATGGTTCGAGAAATTTGAACAGCGACAGAGTGCCCCGTGTGCGGAGTCGAAAACTGTTCGAACGACGGGAAGACGATCTGCCGCCTACAAATATAGGAAACAAATCGCGAAAAACGAACATCAGGAGACTAAATGTAAAAAGAATGCGGAGCCGGCGGCGAAGAATCGAATGTAATTAGCCGGTCGGAGAACCTAATTTTAATTTCATATTTTTTATCGTGTTGTCCGATTTTTGTCTATTTTTACACGGATAAATTCAGATCGTCATGTTGGAAATTGCCTGCAATCTTTCGCGCATAAGGGCATCGCTGCCCGAGGGGGCGACGCTGGTCGCCGTGTCGAAAACCCACCCTGCGGAGGCTATCCGCGAGGCGTTCGACGCCGGACACCGCATTTTCGGCGAGAGCCGTCCCCAGGAGTTGTGCGCCAAATACGAGGTTTTGCCCAAGGAGATCGAGTGGCACATGATCGGCCACTTGCAGACCAACAAGGTCAAGTACATAGCTCCGTTCGTGCGCATGATCCAGTCGGTCGATAGCGCACGGCTGGCCGAGACCATCCAACGCGAAGCCGCCAAGTGCGGCCGGACGATCGACATCCTGCTGGAGATACATGTGGCGCAGGAGGAGACCAAGAGCGGCTGGAATGTGGGCGAACTGAAACGTTATGTCGAAACGGCGGCATTTTCGTCGATGCCCAACGTTCGTGTGCGCGGCGTGATGGGTATCGCCACCAACACCGACGACGAAAGGGTCATCCGGCGTGATTTCGGGGAGCTGAAACGGTGTTTCGAACTGTTGCGGCCCTACTTCGGCGGGCGGTTCGACACCCTCTCGATGGGAATGTCCCACGACTACCCCATCGCCGTCGAATGCGGGGCCAACATGGTGCGTGTCGGGTCGTCGATCTTCGGAGAGAGGGATTATACGTCCAAGGGTTGAGCGTCCCCGAGCGGGTGCCGGCTATTTCCCGAACCGGTATTGCAGCACGTCGCGCCAGCCTAACAGCAACACCTTGATGGGTAGCCGTTTCTTGCCGGCTATTTGGAGTTCCGATAGGACTATCCAGCCGTCGGAACATGCCACGCGGACGAACGTGCGGCAGTCGCTTTCCACCGAGCCAGGGAGCAGGTCGATGGATGCGGGTTCGAATCGGGCTTCGAATATTTTGGCCGTGATGGGTGCCGTTCCGTCTTCCTTGCGGAGTTCGCTCCAAGCCGCAGGATAGGGCGACAACCCGCGAATGAGATCGACGATCTGCTTTCCGGGGCGGCACCAGTCGATGCGGCAATCCTCCTTGAATATTTTCGGTGCCGGACGCAATATCGATTCGTCGATGTGCTGCTGCTCGATCGGCGCGATGTCGCCCGAGGCGATTCGGTCTACGGTATCGGTCACGAGTTTTGTCCCCGCGTGCATCAGTTTGTCGTAGAGCGTGCCGACGTTGTCGTCCGGCAGAATCGGCATGCGCTCCTGCGCCAAGATGGCGCCCTTGTCGATTTCGTGGTTGAGCAGGAATGTCGTCACGCCCGTTTCCGTCTCGCCGTTCATGATCGCGCGGTTGATCGGCGCCGCACCGCGGTATTGGGGCAGCAGCGAGGCATGGAGGTTGAACGTCCCCAGCCGCGGCATGGCCCAGATCGTCTCGGGCAGCATGCGGAATGCGATGACGATGCCCAAGTCGGGCCGCAGCGCCTGCATCGCCTCGACGAACTCCGGGGCACGCAATTTCTCGGGTTGCAGGATCGGCAGCCCCAGGCTGCGGGCGGCGATCTTCACGTCGCTTTCGTGCATCTTCTGTCCGCGGCCGGCGGGTTTGTCGGGTGTCGTGACGACCGCCACAACGTTGTATCCGCCCTCGACCAGTGCGCGGAGCGACGGCACGGCGAATTCGGGCGTGCCCATGAATACGATCCGTAAATCCTTGGCGTTCATCGGCTATTTCTTTTTGAGTCCCAACGTATGCTGCATGCGCTCCTGCTTGGTTTCCAGGTAGTGTTCGTTGTATTTGTTGGGTGCGATGACGATCGGAACGATCTCGTCGATCTTCAGTCCGTAGCCCTCCAGCCCGGCCCGCTTGAGCGGGTTGTTGGTCAGCAGGCGCATGCGGCGGATGCCCAATTCGCGGATGATGCCCGCCCCCACGCCGTAGTCGCGTTCGTCGGCCTTGAATCCCAGCCGCAGGTTGGCGTCGACGGTATCCAACCCTTCGTCCTGGAGCTTGTAGGCGTGGATCTTGTTGCACAACCCGATGCCGCGACCCTCCTGGTTGAGGTAGACGATCGCGCCTTTGCCTTCCTTGTCGATCATCTGCATGGCCCGGTGGAGCTGATCGCCGCAGTCGCAGCGATACGATCCGAAAATGTCGCCCGTGGCGCACGATGAGTGCACGCGGATCAAGACCGGTTCGTCCTCCGTCCATTCGCCTTTGGTCAGCGCCACATGTTCCACGCCGTTGGATTTTTGGCGGAACGGGGTGATCTTGAAGTCGCCCCATTCGGTCGGCAGGGGTACGGTAACCCCTTTCTCGATCAACGATTCTTCGCGCAGCCGGTAGGCGATCAACGAGGCGATGGATATGATTTTCAAGTCGAATTTCTTGGCGATTTCGCGCAACTGCGGCATGCGGGCCATGGTGCCGTCCTCGTTCATGATCTCGATGAGCGCACCGGCGGGCTGCAAACCGGCCAGACGCGCCAGGTCGACGGCCGCTTCGGTATGGCCCGGACGGCGCAGCACCCCTTTTTCGCGGGCGCGCAGCGGGTTGATATGGCCCGGGCGTCCTAAGTCGACCGGCCGGGTCGCGGGGTCGGCCAGCGCGCGGATGGTCGCCGCGCGGTCGTGGATCGACACGCCGGTGGTGCAGCCGCGTCCCAGCAGGTCGACCGTCACGGTAAACGGGGTGCCCAACAGCGAGGTGTTGTTTTCCTCCATCATGTTGAGACCCAGCTGTTCGCAACGTTCTTCGCTCAACGGGGCGCACAGCACGCCGCGGCCCTCCTTGAGCATGAAGTTCACGATCTCGGGCGTGATCTTTTCGGCCGCGACGATGAAGTCGCCCTCGTTTTCGCGGTCTTCGTCGTCGACCACGATTACCACCTTGCCGGCGCGGAAATCTTCGATGACTTCCTCTACACTATTGAGCGTCGTTTCTTTTGCCATGTCGTTTGAATTTTATCGAATTTCCGAGTTTGCGCACCCGCGGCTCGAGGCGTTCGCGCAGGGCCTTGAACTTGCCGGCATACCAGTCGGTGTCCAGCAGGGCCGAGTCGTTGGTAGCCTTGTAGGTAAGGTATACGGCTATGGGAGTCAGTATGAACGATGAAATCCACATGCCCCATACGGCTTCCCAGTTGCCCTCCTTGACCTGCTTTTCTCCCGAAAGGCTGATGATGTAGTAGATCACGAAGAAGATTACCGACACTACCACCGGCAGCCCCAGACCGCCCTTGCGGATGATGGCGCCGAGCGGTGCGCCGATCAAGAAGAAGATGATGATCGAGACCGGCAGCGACACCTTCTTGTGCCATTCGACTTTCGAACGGTAGAGTCTGTTGAGTGCATCCTTGGCCATCGACTCATCGAACGAGAACATGTTGCGCGAGGTCTTGGCCAGCGTGCGGGCCTGGTTCCAGATGCGCTCCTTTTCGCGCAGGGGCAGCTGCGCGATCGAGTCGGCCGACTGCATCGTGCGGAAGCGGCGCTTGTCTATGCGCAGGCTGTCGGGCAGGGGCAGCACACTGTTGTCGCGGGCGAAAATCTGTTCTTTGAGCAGCGGTTCGTAGGAACTGGTCGTCGCCGTGTTGACTTTCAGCTCCAGCGAGTCGATGTCTTTTTGCAGCTCGTTGATGTTTTTGGTCTGGCTGTTCGACACCTGGCTGCCGTCGCTGCGCTCCATGGCGAAGCCGTCCATGGCGATGGCCTGCTTCTGGAGGTCGAACGTGTGGTGGCGCAGGGCGCTCTTGGTGTACCATTGGTTGTTGCGGGTCTGCTCGTAGGTCTCCCCATTGTAGAGCGTTACCAGAAGATATTTCTTGTCGTCCGAGAGTCGGATGTAGCCCGAATCGGCTACGATGGTGTTCATGTTGCCGTTGGCCGGGCGGTTGTCGTAGATCAGTACGTCGCGCAGCAGGTGCGTGTCGGGGTCTTGGCGCCCGACGCGGATCGACATGTTCTCGATGCCGTTGAAGAAGAGACCGTCCTGGAATTCGAGCGTCTGACGCTGCTGGCGGATGTCGTAGATGATGCTGTACATCTTCTTATTGGCATAGGGCACCAAATTGTTGCCGATGAAGAAACTTCCCACTGCGATGAAACTTACCAGGATCAGCAGCGGCTGGGTAATCCGCACCAGCGAGAGACCCGCCGACTTCATGGCCAGCAGTTCATAGTTCTCGCCCAGGTTGCCCATCGTCATGATGGCGGCCAGCAGCACCGCCAGCGGCAGCCCCAGCGGCAGCATGTTGGCCATCGCATAGGTCATCAGTTCGATGATGATTCCGGCGCTCAGCCCCTTGCCCACCAACTCGTCGATGTAGCGCCACACGAAGTTCATCATCAGCACGAACATCACGATGAAGAACGTGAGGATCATCGGGCCGAGGTAGGCTTTCAGAACGAGTTTGTGGATGGTTTTCATGCGGCGGGAACCGTTTTTCTGCGACGCAAAGTTAAGAGTTTTACAATAACAAGCGCAAAAGTGAGCGTAAATATTATGGCTGCGCCGGGCGGAACTTCAAGATGATAGCTTGCGACCAGCCCCGTTACGTTTCCGGCGACCGCCGTCATGGGTGCCGCGAGGGCGAGCGTGCGGTAGGAGCGCGAAAGCGTGTTGACGATTGCCACGGGCAGCGTGAGCAGCGAGATGAGCAGGACGATGCCCATGACGCGGATCGCCAAGACGATCGTCACGGCGACCACGGCCGCCATGCAATAGGCGATCGCTTGCGTGCGGATGCCGCGGCTGCGTGCGAATTCTTTGTCGAACGCCACGTACATGACGGGCCGCAGCCATAGGGCTGCGCCGACGAGGAGCAACAGCGTAAGAACGGCCAACCCGACCACGTCGCTGCGCGTCACGGTGATGATGCTGCCGAAAAGATAGGCCGACAGGTCGCCCGATGTGTAGCCCGGGCGCAGGCTCATGAAAAGCGCGCCGACGGCCATGCCTACCGACCAGATGATCCCTACGGCCGAATCTTCGCGGATGCGGCCTCGGCTTCCGGCCCACTCGATGCCCAGAGCCGAAAAGACTGCGAAAAGCATCGCCCCTGCAATCGGGTCGGCACCTAAATAAAAGGCGATGCCCAGCCCGCCGAACGAAGCATGGGTAATGCCGCCGGCCAGAAACACCATCCGCCGGCACACCACGTAGGTGCCTGCCAGTCCGCATGTTATGCCCGACAGGATGCACGCCGCCAAGGCGTTGGACAGATAACCGTATTGAAGCAGGTCGTTGAAGAATCCCATGTTCTGTTGCTCGAAAGTGTGCAAATTTACGCTTTTTTCCGGGAAAAACCCTTCTTTTTCGGGCGGTTTTCGTAATTTCGCGGTGGAAAACCCTACCCTTGTTATGCAACCTCGCAGAGTCAATTTTCATACCCTCGGCTGCAAGCTCAACTTTTCGGAGACCTCTACTCTGGCCCGGGAATTCGAGAGCGGCGGTTTCGAGCGTGTCGCGCCCGAAGCCGAAGCCGATATTTGCGTAATAAACAGCTGCTCGGTTACCGAGCATGCCGATAAGAAGTGCCGCAATCTGATTCGCAAGCTCCATCGGCGCAATCCGCAGGCGATCATCGCCGTGACGGGGTGCTACGCCCAGCTTAAACCGCAGGAGATCGCGGCCATCGAGGGTGTGGATCTGGTGTTGAGCAATAACGACAAGGGCGAGTTGTACAAGCGCGTGACCGCCCTTTCGGGCAAGGGGCGTGCGCAGGTTTATAGTTGCGACACCGATTCGCTCACGTCGTTCTTCGCTGCTTTTTCGAGCGGCGATCGTACGCGCGCTTTCCTCAAGGTACAGGACGGGTGTGATTATTGCTGCTCCTATTGCACGATCCACTATGCCCGCGGCGCGAGCCGCAACATGCCTGTCGCCGAATTGGTGGAGGAGGCCTGGCGGATCGCGCAGGCCGGGCAGCGCGAAATCGTCATCACGGGAGTCAACACGGGCGATTTCGGCCGCACGACGGGCGAGAAGTTCATCGACCTGCTTCGGGCCTTGAACGAGGTCGAGGGAATCGAACGCTACCGCATTTCATCCATCGAGCCGAATCTGCTGACCGACGGGATCATCGCTTTCTGCGCCGCCTCGCCCAAGTTCCAGCATCATTTCCATATTCCGCTCCAGAGCGGGTCGGATCGGATTCTGGGGCTGATGCGCCGGCGTTATACCACGGCCCGTTTCGCCGAGCGCGTCGAGGCCGTGCGGCGTGCGATGCCCGGAGCTTTCATCGGCATCGACGTGATCGTGGGTTTTCCCGGCGAGACGGAGACCGATTTCCGCACGACCTACGAGTTTCTGGAGCGGCTGCGGCCTGCGTTTCTGCATATCTTCCCGTTTTCCGAGCGGCCCGGGACACCTGCGGTGGAGCTGCCCGATAAGGTGCAGGCTTCGGTGGCTACCCGCCGGGTGGCCGAGTTGGAGGAGTTGTGCGCCCGGCTGCACGGCGATTTCTGTGCGCAAGGATGCGGCACGGAGGCCGACGTGCTTTTCGAAAGCACGATGCGCGGCGGGATGATGTTCGGCTATACGGGCGAGTATCGCCGGGTCAGGGCGCCCTATGACCGGCAGCGGATCAACACCGTGTGCCGCGTGGTGCTCGGGGCGATGGATGAATCGCACGATTTGTGGGGTGAAATCCGGGAATAATAAGGGAATATCGCTATATTTGCACGATTCAAGAATAAAGTGAATTTATGACGGGTTTACGCAAAAGAGTGACGATCGGTTTTTTGAGCATCGTTTGTTTGCTGTTCTTTTCAGGGATGGTGTCGCTGGTGGAGTTGAGCCGGTTGAGCCATGATACGGACGACATCTTGCGGGCCAACAAACGCAGCATCGAACTGGCCCGGGAGATGCTCGATGCTGCCCACGGACACAACGTGGCGTTGATTCGACTGGCGGTTTTCGGCGATCGTAGCTATGACAGCCTTTGCCGGGCGAGCATGGAGCGCTTGGAAACGGCTTTGGTCGTGGCACAGCACGAGGCGCTGGAGAAATCGTTTCTCGATTCGTTGGCTTTCGCCACCACGGAATTGCGCGTATTGACCGACAACTATCTGGCTTTCGGCATTGCCGGGCGCGACGAAAGAGGTGCCCGAGGAGCGGCCGATCCGGTGGGCGTGCGCTGGTACAACGAGGAGTACGAGTCGTTGTACGGCTACCTGACCGCCGCCGTCAAGAGTTACATGACTTCGACGCAGAGTTCTTTGGCGCCGCGGGCCGAGCAGATGAAAAAAAACGCCTATCGGGCCGTGACGCCTGTGCTGATTTCGCTCGCCGTGATGATTGCCATCGTGTTGATGCTCTATTACTTCATGTCGATCTATTGTGTCGATCCGATCCTGCGGATGAACAAGAGCCTGGGCGACTGGCTGGCGTTCCGCATGCCGTTTGCGGTCAAGGGCGATCTGAAAGACGAAATGTTGGAACTGAAGGAGAAGATCGACGCCTTGATCTCTCTTTCCAAACAAAATAAAGCGTAGTCTGCGATGCGGGTCGACGTGGTGTTGAGGTATATCGGCATGGTAATGCTGTTCATCGCCGGGTTCATGTTGCTTTCGGCCGGCATTTCCTGGCTGGGCGGCATGGATTCGTCGTTCTATCCGCTGCTGCTTGCTGCGCTGCTGACTGCCTTGCTGGGGGCTTTCCCGTTGATCTTCGTCGAGAAGAAGGAACAGCTCTCCAACAAAGAGGGTTTCTGCATCGTCGTCGGCTCCTGGCTGGTGGCCTGCGCCGTCGGGATGTTCCCCTATCTGATCTGGGGCGGCGAATTTACGCTGGTCAACGCGCTGTTCGAAAGCGTTTCCGGCTTCACGACCACCGGGGCCACCGTCTTGACCGATGTCGAGGCGCTGCCGCGGGGCATGCAGTTCTGGCGCATCGCTTCGACTTGGATCGGCGGCATGGGCGTAGTGATGTTCGCCTTGGTAATCCTGCCTTCGATGGGGCGCAGCAAGATGACCCTCTCGAACGTAGAACTCTCCACGCTGGCCAAGGACAATTATCGTTATCGCACCCAGATCATCGTGCAGATTCTGCTGGTGGTTTACCTCGGCTTGACCGTACTGGCGACTTTGTCGCTCAAGTTGGCCGGCATGGACTGGTTCGATGCTGTGTGCCACGGCATGTCGGCGAGCGCCACGAGCGGGTTCTCGACGCGCAATGCCAGCGTAGCCTATTATAATAGTCCACTCATCGATACGATCCTTATCTTCGTGATGGCTACGGCGGGCATCCATTTCGGACTGATATACGCTACGGTTACCGGCAAGCGCAACAACATCTTCCGTTCGGAGGTAACGCGGTGGTATATCGGCATGTTGTTGGCCGGCGGCATTGTGATCGCTGTCAGCCTTTATGCTGCCGATCTCTATCCGACCCTCTCCGCGGCGTTCCGCTACGGGTTGTTCCAGTTCGTCTCGTTGACGACTACCACGGGATTCGCCACGGCCGACACCAATCTGTGGACGCCGCTGGCCGTAGTCGTGCTGATCTTCGGGTCGCTCGTCAGCGCGTCGGCCGGGTCGACGTCGGGCGGCATCAAGATCAACCGGCTGCTGCTGGCCGGCAAGATGATGCGCGTGCGGCTCAAACAGCAGCAGCATCCTAATGCCGTGATCCGCATCCGCATGGATGGCGTGGTGCAGGAGACCGAATTGCTGCATGCAGTAATGACGTTCATCGTCGCTTATCTGGTGCTGATCTTGCTGGGAACGGTCTTCGCTACGGTTTGCGGAGCCGATCTGACGACCGCCTTTTCGGGAGCCGTCGCCATGATCGGCAACGTGGGGCCGGGCTTCGGAGCGGTCGGGTCGATGAACAATTATGCGACGCTTCCCGGGGCGCTCAAGGTTTTCGATGCGTTGTTGATGTTGTTGGGCCGTTTGGAGATTTTCGGATTGATTCAGCTCTTTTTCATGAAATGGTGGAGATAACCAAAGCAGTTCGCAGAATTTGGGTGCTTACCGGGGCGGCATGCTTCGGTACGATGGTGTTGCAGGCCGGTCAGCCCTCCGTCGAGGCGCGTATCGCCGGATTGGAGAACAATGTCGAATACATGACCCTGCTGGTGGAGGATGCGGAATTGCAG
This sequence comes from uncultured Alistipes sp., assembly GCF_910580175.1. Lineage (GTDB taxonomy): Bacteria > Bacteroidota > Bacteroidia > Bacteroidales > Rikenellaceae > Alistipes. The sequence continues at coordinate 3,058 of NZ_CAJTXD010000005.1, read as the reverse complement.
ATCCGCGAGGATTCCGTAGTCCGTGCTGTGGAGGGCATGCGGCAGCGCCTGCGCGAAAATCCGGAGGACGGGCGCCGTTTTGCAGAGGAGATTCTGGAGCTGGAAAACCGGATTTTCGAAATCCGCACGGCCAAGGGACGGCTCATCGACCGCATCAACACCATCGAACAAGACTGGGTGCTGGCCAATCTCAACGGTGCGGCTGCGACTCCGGAACCGGTCGTCGGGGCTGTGCCTGAAGTACCTGATGCGGAGCAGACCCGCAATCTGGTTTACAATCCGTGTTTCCGCGCCGGCCTGCCTGTGGCCGACTATGCAGCTTTGTTGCAGGCACAGCGTCTGGAGACGGATGCGGCGGAGTGCATGAAGCGTTACGTTGCCAACCACACCACCCTGCGGCAGCTGGCCGAATCCTATCGTGCTGCTTCTACCGAGAACGACGCAATAGCGATCTACGATCGTTATACGATGCTTGAAGCAGAAAACCGTGCGTTGGCCGATTCGTTGTCCGGCTTGTGGAACTATATTTTCGATAATAAGAGCTACGCATACGACTATCTGCTGGACAAGCTGGGGCATGAAGACCTGCTTGCCGCTCAAGAGGATGCCGTGGCCGAAGCGGCTCGCAATATGGCCGAGCTGGAGGGTGCGACGGCCGCGGACGAAATCGTCGATTACGTGTTGCGCAAGCAGGTAATCGTAGATTATGAAACGGCCGTGGCCGGAGCATTGGGGTTGACCAGGTCGGGCGATTCGTTGCGCAGCGTTGCCGTGGAGTTGTGCGCCGTCGATTATCGGCTGCCCCGGCAGACGGTCGAGGAGCGCAGTTTTTTGGTTTTCGACAGCGTGGCGTTTTCTTCCGTTCCTAAATATACGGCCAAGCATCCGATTCCGGAGTGCCGGATCCATGCCCGGGGGACGATCTATCGGATTTTGCTCGGAACCTATCGCACGCAACGCCCGCCGACGATTTTCCGAGGGGCTTTCCCGCTATTCTATACGGTTGACGATCATGGCCAATGGCGCTATTTTGCTGGCGGTTTCGCCACTCGCCAGGAAGCCGAGGATGCCCAGGCGCGCCTGAAGAAACGCGGTTTCGTGCGGCCCGAAATCGTGGTATGGAACGATGGCGTCTATCGGAACGTTTCGGTCGACGGCGAAGCGGCGCCCGGTCTTTTCCGGGTGGAGATCGGCACCTCCGATCCGCTTTCCGAGGAGGTAAAGGCGGCGATTGCCCGCACGGCCCGCGATGCAGGGCTTTCGCGTGCCGGGCAGAAATTCATCGTAGGCATGTTCGACGACCGGGCTGCGGCCGAACGCGTGGAGAGCGCCATACGCCAGGCTGCGCCCGAATTGGAAATAAAAGTTGCGGAAACGACCGAATAGCCGGAAATTTTCGTATCTTTAACTGCGTTTTAGATACTTCCGCCTTAACAAAATCCAAACAAGTTTAGTTTTGTATTCGGCTTATTCGTATCTTTAGAGCGATGGAAATTTCAAATAACGTGCGGCTATGTTTTATATTGCGATTCTCATTCTTTTCGGTTTGTTGTTTCTGATTGCCGAGCTGGTGCTGCTGTCCGGCCTTTCGTTCGGAGCTTTGCTGGCATTGGTGTGCTACGGCAGTTCGATCTATCTGGCATTCTGCGACTACGGGGTTACCGCAGGGTGCATCGTTATTTTGATTATCGTTTTACTTTCGCTTGTGGCTACGATCGTGTCGTTGAGGGCCAAGACTTGGCAGCGGTTTTCGCTCAAGCAGGAAATACGATCTTCTTCCATGCCCCGGCCCGAAGAGGAGTTGCGCACGGGTGCCCGGGGCACTACCCTCTCGCGCCTTTCGCCGATGGGCAAGGTCGAAATCGGCGGCCGGGTCTACGAGGCCAAGTCGCTGGATGCGTATGTCGATCCGCGCAGGAAGGTCGAGGTCGTGGGATTCGAGAATTTCAGCGTCATCGTGAAAACAATCGATTAAAATATTATAAGTATGGACATTCATGCTGGGTTGATCGCCTTGATCGTTTTTGTGGCTATTTTTGCCATCTGGCTTATTTTCTACTTCATTCCGGTGGGCCTTTGGTTCTCGGCCTTGGTGTCGGGTGTGCGGGTCAGTCTGTTGCAACTCATTCTGATGCGTTGGCGCAAGGTGCCGCCTTCGACCATCGTTTCGTCGATGATCGAGAGTACCAAAGCGGGCCTGAGCCTCGATCCCAATGAGTTGGAAGCGCATTATCTGGCTGGCGGCAACGTGACCAACGTGGTGCACGCCCTCGTGTCGGCGCAGAAAGCCAATATTTTGCTCGATTTCAAGATGGCGACGGCTATCGATCTGGCCGGCCGCGATGTTTTCGAAGCCGTGCAGATGTCGGTCAATCCCAAGGTCATCAATACTCCGGCCGTAGCTGCCGTAGCCAAGGATGGCATCCAGCTGATCGCCAAGGCCCGTGTTACGGTGCGTGCCAACATCAAGCAGTTGGTGGGCGGTGCCGGCGAGGAAACCGTGCTGGCGCGCGTCGGCGAAGGAATCGTTTCGTCGATCGGCTCGGCCGCTTCGCATAAGATCGTATTGGAAAATCCCGATTCGATTTCGCGTGTTGTGCTCGAAAAAGGACTCGATGCAGGTACGGCGTTCGAAATTCTTTCGATCGATATTGCCGATATCGACGTTGGCAAGAATATCGGTGCCCAACTCCAGATGGATCAGGCCGAAGCCGACAAGAACATTGCGCAGGCTAAGGCCGAAGAACGGCGTGCCATGGCCGTGGCGTTGGAGCAGGAAAACCGGGCCAAGGCTCAAGATGCCCGTGCCAAGGTAATTCTGGCAGAAGCCGAAGTGCCGCTGGCCATGGCCGAGGCTTTCCGCAGCGGAAACTTGGGCATCATGGACTACTATAAGATGAAAAATATGATGGCTGATACCACGATGCGCGAGAGTATCGCCAGGCCGGAGAAAAAATAATTTTTCGTTCGTATATAGTGCGGTCGGCTCTGCCAAAATGCAGGGCCGACCGCTTCGACGAAATCCAGGGCGTCGTCCACCTCTACCAGGCACTGGGCG
>NZ_CAJTXD010000004.1 GCF_910580175.1 uncultured Alistipes sp. | reverse complement strand
AGCTCCTTTGCTCCCCTACACGCGCGCCAATATTGCGGAACTTGCCCGCGAGGTAATCCGCAGCCAAACGACGCTGACCGGAGTGCAGGCGAAGCTGTCGCTCGATATTGCCAAAGCGGGCAAAGGCACCCCGGAACGCTTCACGATCGTCGGTCTCTGGGGCCGCTATATCCTCAAACCGCAGACCGAACATTATCCGCACTTGCCGGAACTGGAAGATTTGACCATGCACATAGCCGAAGCTGCGAAAATGCAGGTCGTCCCCCACTCGCTCGTCCGCTTTGCCGACGGGGAGTTGTGCTACATCACACGCCGCATCGACCGAGGGCCCCGCGGCGAAAAATACCCGATGGAAGACCTCTGCCAGCTCTCCGAACGACTGACCGAACACAAATACAAAGGCTCCTACGAGCAGATAGCCAAAACGATTCTGCGCTACTCTTCCGCCCCGAAACTGGATGCCGTCAATTTCTGGGAACAGGTATTGTTCTCGTGGCTCACGGGCAATGCCGACATGCACCTCAAAAACTTTTCGCTGTATAGCCGGAATCAGGGTGTTTATGGGCTGACACCGGCTTATGACCTGCTATCGACAGCGCTCGTTTTACCCGAAGACGCCGAGGAATTGGCCCTGACGCTGAACGGCCGCAAACGCAAGCTCCGCCGCAGCGATTTCGTGCAGGCAATGACGGCGTCAGGCATGGACGAAAAGGTAATCGACAACCTATTCAAGAAGTTCATCAAGGCCATTCCGAAATGGAACGAGTGGATCGACGTTTCGTTTCTGCCCGACCAGATGAAAGGCAAATACAAAGCACTTATTGCAGAAAGAATCGGACAACTAAAATAGCCGCATACACCACAGGGAAAATAATTTCATCCAAAAAATCTGTCGAAAATCGGTTCCTGAATCAAAATCGACGTCCATATGGACGAGGAGACTGTCTGGCTGACCCAAGATCAGATGGCAGCGCTGTTTGACAGGGACAAATCCGTGATTTCGCGCCACTTGAAGAACATTTTCGAGGAGTAGGATTTGTCCGGAAATCAGTTGTTGCAAAATTTACAACAGCTGCCGCCGTCGGCAAAAGCTACGATACGAACTACTACAACCTCGACGTGATTATTTCAGTCGGCTATCGCGTGAAATCGCACCGCTGCAAAACAGGGGTTGGTGCAACCCAAGAAATAAATATAGCACGCAGGAATATCAATAAGTTCGGCCAGCAATTGGGTTAAATATCATTACAAATAAATAGTTCCTATTGATATCGCATTATACCAATTCCGATACTTCTCGACACAATGCGAACATATAAAGTTATATGAAATAGGCCACTCATCAAACTATCATGTTACAACAAATTCCAGACGTCAGAATCTCTCTAACAGAAAAATCCAATAGCACAAACAGATTAAATAATATCTTGCTTTTTATTCTCAAATCCAATAAAATATCTATCTTTGAAAATAAAAAGAAAATTATCCAACCCAAGCAAGAACAACTAATTTTCAGAGCAAAAATACTGTCTCAACTTTTAATAAGCAATTGAAATCTGAATTATGTATAGGGGATATAATTTAACAGACGCGACATTTACCCAAAATGCACTGAATTATCAGTACGGCAAAAATTTATACGAAGACTTTCAGAAAACAATTCGGCCGAGTCTTGAATCATACATTATCGATAATGGAATTCTTGATGCAGAAGAAATCCAAAAAGATTGGTTCCCAGAGGTAAATGCTCATATTTTCATCTCTCACTCCCATAAAGACGAAAGTTTGGCGATTGCATTGGCCGGATGGCTGCTGAACAAATTCGGATTGAAAGCCTTTATTGATTCTTGCGTATGGGGCTATGCAAATGATTTGTTGAAAATATTGGATAATCGATATTGCCAAAACAACAAACCGAATTCATATGATTACGATAAAAGGAATTATTCGACAAGTCATGTGCACATGCTGTTAATGACAGCACTAAATAAAATGATCGACAAAACAGAATGCGTATTTTTTCTCAATACAGAAAATTCCGTTTCTATAATGTCCGGAATAGAAAATCGCACACTGTCTCCTTGGATATACGGAGAGATAGAAACGACTCGAATTATTGGAAAACATTTGCCCAAACGAAAAACTATCAACATGTTCAGCACAGGTGGCGTTTTATTGGAGAAAGCTGCAGATTCCTCATTAAATATAGCTTACCCAATGAACATGACTCATTTGTATAATCTTACTCCCGAGATATTACAACAATGGGAGCAACGTTTTAAATACGGAGGAGAAAAAGCTCTGGATGCTTTATACGAATTAACACAACCACACAAAATTCATGGATGAAAATAAAATCAAGCATTTGGAATTCTTGCAGAATGTAATTGCCCGATTGAATTCCAACTCATTCCAAATTAAAAGCTGGGCAATAACTATTGTAGCAGCTTTATTAGCACTATATGTCGACAGCGATTCGAATACATTTTATATCTTAATTGCCATCTTCCCAACCATTCTATTTTGGGGATCCGATGCCTATTGCTTGCGGCAAGAGCGTCGATTTCGTTGCTTATATAATGATGTAGCAGAAATAACAAACATAGAGAATCGGGTAACAATCATCCCTTTTGAAATGTCGATTAAAAAATATACAAAAGAGGATTGTCAGTATTGGCGTTGCTTTCTCTCAGCTACAATCATCGGATTCTATGGATTGATCTGTATCGGACTTCTTATTGGATATTGTTTGCTCCAATACCCCATTTGTCGTTGTTGTATGTGTTAATTTTAACTACTTACCCACTTCAAGCCGCATGCTCGACACCTCGCAGAATCTTATTGTTATCAACGGTTGCATCCGCACCGCCCAAATCGAGAGCTGCCGATACGAAGCGCCCAACAGGTATTACATCGTATTCGCCGGCAACCCGAAAGAATATGTCTATTGGGTGGATAAGGTGTTGTGGCTGAAGAATCCGGAATCGCTCGACCCAGCAGTTTATCAGTTGGCCCACAATGGGCGCCGATTGACGAACATCGCGGCGATATTCAAGTTTCGCGACTATACGCAGACTTACTGGCATATCCGGTTCGAGAACGGCACGGAGAAAAGCTACAAAGGCTCCGATTTGCAAGTAACCGGTTCGTGTCTGGCCGATCCTGCATCCAATAATAGCTTCCAGTACCTACAGCAAGTCGCTGCGGCCAATGCCCTATCGGGCGATGACGGAACAGCACTGCTGGCCAAACAATACGACAAAGTACGGTTTGTATCGGACGAAACAGTATTAGCTACCTACCTCAATCCCCGTCTTTTCAAACTTAAAACCTATGCGAAACGGCGATTAATCTATCCGTTCGGTAGCAATGCAAGCCAGCTAAAAGCCGTGCAAAAGGCTTTCGAGCATTCGGTCAGCATCATTCAAGGCCCTCCTGGAACCGGCAAGACACAGACGATTTTGAACATCATCGCCAACATTCTCGTTGCCGGAAAAACGGTACTGGTCGTCTCGAACAACAACTCGGCGACCGATAACGTGCTGGAAAAACTCATCAAATACGAGTTCGGCTTTCTCGCCGCACCGCTCGGCAATTCGGACAACAAACAGCGATTTATCGAAAGTCAAGAGAAGGAAAAACAATATCCGCAGGCACTTGCATCTTGGCACACTGCCGAGGCAAATCGTCCCGAATTTCTCGAACGGATCGATCTGCAGATCGAATTACTGAACAGACTGTTCGCCAAGCAAGAACGACTTGCCATCGCCAAACAAGAGTTGCAGGCTTTAGAAACAGAGCAACGCCATTTCGAGCGAGAAATCAAAACTCCCGATTACAAAATCGCCTTGCGGAAAACCGGCAATATTCCCCGTCTGACCCGATTGTGGTTCGACTTGCAACAATTCGCCGAAGATGCAGCCCTTCATTCCGGCTTTTTCGGCAATATGCGTGTAAAATTCCGTTGGATTGCTATTCGACTTCGCAGCCAACAGCTGCTCAAAGGATTATCGCACGGCTTCTTCCAACGCGACTTATCTGCTATCGTATCGGACTTGCAAGCTGCTATTTACAATGCACGTCTCAAAGTATTGCGTACCGAAATTGCGGAATTGGGAACTTATATTACATCGCAGAATGCAGAGGAACGGACGAAACATCTTTCCGAATGGTCGATGCAGTTTCTGAAAAATGCACTCCACCGCAAGTACGGAGTTGACCATCCCAAGCCGATATTCTTATCCACTGACCTCTATTTCAAGGCACAGGAGGTATTGGACGAATATCCCGTCGTATTGAGCACGACGTTTTCTGCCCGCAGCTGTCTGTCGCCCGAAACAATTTACGATTATGTTATTATGGATGAAGCGTCGCAGGTATCGGTCGAGACTGGCGCATTGGCTCTTTCATGTGCCCGAAACGCCGTTATCGTCGGCGACTCCATGCAGCTACCGAATGTCGTTACACCGGAAGCACGGCTCAAACTCGACGAAATTGCCGGACAATTCCCCATCCCCCAATCCTACGACTGCGCCCGCAACAGTTTTCTGGAATCCGTCTGCCGCACGATTCCCAGCGTTCCGCAAACCCTGCTGAAAGAACACTATCGTTGTCATCCGAAAATCATCGACTTTTGTAACCGAAAATTCTACGGCGGTAACCTCATTATCATGACCGGCGACAACGGCGAACCCGATGTCGTTTGCGCCATTAAAACGGTCGAGGGCAATCACAATCACCACCATGTGAATCAACGCGAAATCGACGTCATCCGCAAGGAAGTGCTTCCGACGCTTTCGTACGAAGCCGAACATATCGGTATCATAGCTCCTTACAACGCACAAGTCGATGCGTTGCAGCAACAAATCGGATCTCCGGTCGACATTGCAACAGTACATAAATTCCAAGGCCGAGAAAAGGATGCAATCGTCATGAGCACCGTCGAAAATCAAATATCCGATTTTGTCGACGATCCCAATCTGCTGAATGTCGCCGTTTCGCGGGCTAAACAGAAATTCTGCCTTGTCGTAACCGGCAACAAGCAGCAAAAAAGCGGCAACATCAGCGACCTGCTGGCTTACATCGAGTACAACAATTTCACAGTGACCGAAAGCAAAATCCGTTCGATCTTCGACTACCTCTACAAGCAATACACCGAGGCCCGAATGGCTTATCTGACCACACGCAAACGGATTTCAGAATACGATTCCGAAAACCTGACCTATGCCTTAATCGAGGATATTTTACGCAACAATGCAGCCATGCGCCACCTCGACGTCGTGTGCCATCTGCCTTTGCGGATGTTGATTCGAGATTTTTCGCTGCTCGACGAAAGCGAGCGCCGATATGCAAAAAACGGCCTTACGCACGTCGACTTCCTGATTTACAACAAGGTCGGCAAACAGCCTGTGCTCGTTATCGAGACCGACGGGTACCAGCACCACCAAGAGGGTTCCCGACAAAAAGAGCGCGATATAATGAAAGACCGCATTTTGGAATTCTACGGCATCCCTTGCGAACGCTTATCGACCACCGAAAGCAACGAACAAGAACGGATCGAAACCAAATTGAAAGAAATTTTACATATCGATTACATCCTGCCGGGAAAATAATTTCATCCAAAAATCCGTCGAAAAATAATTTGCCGCGTATTTACAACGAAGCCAGCAACAGGCGCACGCAATAGCATAAAAAGCAAATAATTAGCGATTTACGCTTCGTTTCTGCATCGGAAAGTAATCCCAAAAAGTAAGCGCCGACATACAATCAAAGAAAAACCTCTGAATCATGGGTAAAACAGTCACAACATATCTGATAGACGGCACTCCGAACGGGACGCAATATGCGTTTATCAGCAACAAGACCTGCCAGATGTTCGTCATTCCGCGGTCGGATCTCGCGTACCTCAACGAGCAGGAGAAATTGCACAAACCGGCTTTCTACATCTTGACCGGAGAAGGCGAAGCAATCAGGCCGCAGGCTTATATTGGCGAAACCGAGAACTTCAAAGAGCGCGTCAAGGATCATGACAACAAAAAATCGTTTTGGCAGAAGGCTCTCGTCTTCATATCAACAGATGCTGACATGACCAAAGCGGATGTGCAGTATCTGGAGCACAAGGCCATCGCAGAAGCAAAAAAGGCGAACCGTTTCATCCTCAACGAAAACAAACAGACTCCCAAGGCTCCCAATCTGCCCGAATACAGGAAAGATTCGATGGACGAATTTTTCGAAGACATCAAGTTCTTGGCCTCATTCATCGGGTACAACATATTCGAAACCGTGCAACCGAAAGCAGAACATGTGTTTTATGCTAAAGGACGGGACTACGATGCAAAAGGGTTCTACGATTCATCCGGCTTCACAGTGCTGAAAGGCAGCATCCTTGCCAACCGCACCGTCCCCTCGCTCCTTCACTGGAAAGAGACGCGAGAGAACCTGCTCGCAGAATATGCCACCCTCAAAGAGGGACGATGGACAATGAAATCCGACAAAACATTTTCCAGCCCGAGCATGGCAGCCAATTTCTGCAACGGGCGCAACAATAACGGCTGGACGGAATGGAAAGACCGGGAAGGATATACGCTGCATGAGGTATATCGCAGGCAATTGGAATAAGCCCCCGGGGCGCAGTCGACCACGTCCCGTTCCGACAAGATCGCAGCATCCATTCATGATGCCGCAGGTTCTTTTTACAACTTGATATCGTAGATCTGAATCACGCCCTGCAACTTGCCGGCGTCATCGGTTACCAGGAGAGAGGTTACCTTGTTGCGGGTCATCATCTTCTCGGCTTCGATGAGTTTCTCCGATGCCGCAATGGTCTTCGGATGCGGTGTCGCGATATCCGAGGCCACGATCCCGAAGAAATCGGCCCGGCGCTGCTCCATCGCACGCCGCACATCGCCGTCGGTCACGATGCCCTCGATCCGGTTACCGTCACACACGACGATCAGTCCCAGGCCGCCTTTCGAGATCGCATGGATCATCTCCGTCGCCGGACAGTCGGGCGCCACCACAGGCAAGTCGTGCGAACGCATTACATTGCCCACCGTCATGAGCAAACGCCGCCCCAGGCTTCCGCCCGGATGGAGCCGCGCAAAATCCACGCTCGTGAAGCTCCGCATCCGCATGAGCGACACGGCCAGCGCATCGCCCATGGCGATCTGAGCCGTCGTCGAGGTCGTGGGGGCCAGATGCAGGATGCACGCCTCTTCCTTGACACCCACGTCCAGGTGCACGTCCGAATGCTTCGCCAGCGCCGATTCGGGATTCCCCGTCATCGAGATCAGCTTGTTGCCGTTGGTATGGATGAACGGCACGATCTTCAAGATTTCGTCCGTCTCGCCCGAATACGACAGCGCCACGATCACATCGTCGGGCGAGATCATCCCCAGGTCGCCATGAAACGCTTCGCCGGGATGCAGGAAGAAACTCGGCGTGCCCGTCGAAGCCAGCGTTGCCGCGATCTTGCGCCCCACCAGCCCCGATTTGCCCATGCCCGTCACGATGCACTTGCCGCGGCAGGCAAGAATCAGTTCCACAGCCGTGGCGAATTCGTCGCCCAGGGTCTCCTCCATGCGGCGCAGCGCCAGCATCTCCGTGTGGATCGCCTTGCGGGCCACTTCGAGAATCTGCAATTTGTCGGTTTCGCTCATCGTTACAAAGATTTACAGCAGACTTTCCACCACTTTTTCCAGGTCGTCGAGCCGCAGCATGTTCGGCCCGTCGCTTTTCGCCCGGTCGGGATCGGGATGCACTTCGAAGAAAAATCCGTTCGCCCCGAACGCCTTGGCCGCACGGGCCATCGCCGGCACGAATTCGCGGTTGCCGCCCGTCGTACCGTCGCCGGCACCCGGACGCTGCACCGAATGGGTGCAGTCCATCACTACCGTGGGAGCTATGGCAAGCATGTCGGGTATGTTGCGGAAGTCTACAACCAGATTGTTATAGCCAAAGCTGTTGCCGCGCTCCGTGAGCCAGATTTCAGAAGCGCCCGACTCCCGGGCCTTTTCGTAGGGATAACGCATGTCTGCGCCCGAGAGAAACTGCGCTTTCTTGATGTTGACCGTCTTGCCGGTCTTGGCCGCCGCCACCAGCAGATCGGTCTGGCGGCACAGAAACGCCGGAATCTGCAACACGTCGACGACCTGGCCGGCCGGCTCGGCCTGCCATGCCTCGTGGATGTCGGTAAGGAGCCGCAGGCCCCATTTCGACCGCACGTCGGCAAGCATTCGCAACCCCTTGTCGATCCCCGGCCCGCGGAACGAGCGCAGCGACGTACGGTTGGCCTTGTCGAACGACGCCTTGAAAACGAACTCCACCCCCAAACGGCGGTTGATCGCCGTCAAACGTTCAGCCACCGCATCGAGCAGTTCGGCCGATTCGATCACGCACGGGCCAGCAATGAATATCATAACTAATTAAGAATTAAGAATCGCCCCGTCATCCTCCAAGCGAACCGGAAGCAAAACGAAAATCGATTTTCCAACTTTTATCTTTCATTCAGCCACCGCTCCGCCTTTTCGAGGTCTTCGGCCGTATCGATGCCGATGGTCTCCACGTCGGACAATCCCACGCCTATCTTGTAGCCGTTTTCCAGCCAGCGGAGTTGTTCGAGCGATTCAGCCAGTTCGAGCGGCGACTGCGGCAGCGCTGTCACGGCGCGCAACACCTCCGTGCGGAACGCATAGAGTCCGATATGCTTGTAGAACGTATGGTGCGCCAACCATTCCTCGCGCGGCACGCCCCGCAGATAGGGAATTACCGAGCGTGAAAAACAGAGCGCCCGCGACGCCGCATCCAGCACCACCTTCGGCGAATTGGGATTCTCCAGCGCCGCCAGCCCGTCCGCCGGCGCAAAAGGCTTGACCAGCGTAGCGATGTCCGTGGCCGGATCGTCGAAACAACGCATCACGGTCTCGATCTGCGTCGGATGGATGAACGGTTCATCGCCTTGGACATTGATTACCACGTCGTACTCCCGTCCTTCACGGGCGCACACCGTCTCGTAGGCTTCCCGGCAGCGATCCGTCCCGCTCCGATGGTCGGGCGAGGTCATCACGGCCTTGCCGCCGAACGCCAGCACCGCATCGCGGATGCGTTCGTCGTCCGTAGCCACCACGGCATCGTCCAAGGCCCGGATCACTTGCTCGTAGACCCGGCGGATGACGGGCTTGCCGCCCAACACGGCCAGCGGTTTGCCGGGGAAACGCGTCGAAGCGTAACGGGCAGGAATGATGGCTAAAAATTTCATCATGTCAGTATTCAGAATTCACACTATTCGGAATCGCGGCTTTTCCGCAGCCCCGCCGAACGCTGTTTTCCTCTTTTACCTTGTCTCCAACGCCAAAGCCAGCACGTCGTCGTTCGTGCGGACGTAGTGGAACGTCAGCCCCTCGATATACTCCGGCTTGATCTCGGCGATGTCCTTGCGGTTCTCCTCCGAGAGGATCAGCGTATGGATTCCCGCCCGCTTGGCCGCCAGAATCTTCTCCTTGATGCCGCCCACCGGCATCACGCGGCCGCGCAGGGTCGTCTCGCCCGTCATGGCGATGCGTTCGCGCACCTTGCGGCCCGTGTAGGTCGAGACGATCGACGTCACCATCGTGATGCCTGCCGAGGGGCCGTCTTTGGGGATCGCACCCTCGGGCACATGGATGTTGATGTCATTTTTCTCGAAAAGCGCCGGGTCGATGCCCAGTTCGGCGTGGCGGGCCATGACCCATTCGTGGGCGATCGCCGCCGACTCCTTCATCACGTCGCCCAAGTTGCCCGTCAGGTTGACCTTGCCCTTGCCGGGCGTGAGGCACGATTCGATGTAGAGGATGTCGCCCCCCACCTCCGTCCAGGCCAGTCCTGTGACAACGCCCGTCATGCCGCCCACCTCGTACTCCTCGCGCAGGAACTTCGGCATGCCGAGTATCTTTTCGACGTCCTTTTCGGCGATTTCCGGTGCGAACGGCTCTTCGAAAGCGATCTGCTTGGCCCGCGCCCGGGCGATCTTCGCCAGGAGCTTGTCGAGGGAGCGTACGCCCGCTTCGCGTGTATAGCTCTCGATGATCCGCTGCACGATCTCCGGCGTGAGGATCAGCTCCTGTTCCTTGATGCCGTGGGCTTCGCGCTGCTTGGGCAGCAGATGATCCGTGGCTATGCGCACCTTCTCTTCGAGCAGGTAACCCGCAATGTTGATCATCTCCATGCGGTCGCGCAGAGCAGGCGCTATGTTGGCGATGTTGTTGGCCGTAGCGATGAACAGCACTTTCGACAGGTCGTATTCCATGTCGATGTAGTTGTCGTGGAAAGTCGTGTTCTGCTCCGGGTCGAGCACCTCCAGCAGCGCGCTCGACGGGTCGCCATGGTTGGAAACCGTTACCTTGTCCACTTCATCGAGGATGATGACGGGATTCGACGATCCGCACCGGCGGATGGTCTGGATGATGCGGCCCGGCATGGCGCCGATGTAGGTGCGGCGGTGTCCGCGTATCTCCGACTCGTCGTGCAGGCCGCCCAGCGATATGCGCCCGAACTTGCGGCCGAGGGCCGCAGCGACGGACTTGCCCAGCGAAGTCTTGCCCACGCCCGGAGGGCCGTAGAGACAGAGAATCGGCGATTTGAGATCGCCCTTGAGCTTGATGACGGCCAGGTGCTCCAGGATGCGCTCCTTGACCTCCTCCAGTCCGAAATGGTCGCGATCGAGCTGCTCGCGGGCGCACTCCAGATCGAGGTTGTCCTTGGTCGTCTCGTTCCACGGCAGCTCCAGCAGCAGCTGGAGGTAGGTCATCTGCACCGAATACTCCGCCACAGCAGGGTTGAGCCGCTCCACCTTCTGCAACTCCTTCTCGAACGTGCGGCCCACTTCTTCGGGCCAGTTCTTCTTGCGGGCCGCCTCGCGCATCTTCTCGATGTCGTCGTCCTCGCCGTCGCCCAGCTCGTCCTGGATCGTACGCATCTGCTGCTGAAGGTAATAGTCGCGCTGCTGCTTGTCGATCTCTTGCTTGACCCGTTCCTGAATCTGATTCTTCAGGTCTACGAGCTGCTGCTCGCGCACCAGAATCTCCAGCAGCTTGCGGGCGCGGGCCAGCAGCCCCGGCGCTTCCAGCAGCGACTGGCGGTCTTCATCGGTCAACTCCATGTTGGAACAGATGAAGTTGATGATCCCCCGGCGCGAGTCGATGTTCTTGATGGCGAACGCAGCCTCCTTGGGCATCGACGGCGAGACGTTGATGATGTTTAGCGCCACGTCGCGGATCGAGTCGACCAGCGCCTCGAACTCGATGGTCGTCATGTCGGGCGTGGTGTCGCGCAGCGCCGTCACGCGGGCCGTGAAGTAAGGCTCCGTCGAGACGTACTCGCGGATTTCGATCTTCTCCAACCCATTGAGGATCACTGTCAAATTACCGTTGGGCATCTCCAGAATCTTGATAATGCGCGCTGCCGTGCCCACCTTGTACATGTCGTCGGGCGAGGGATTCTCCACGTCGCTTTCACGCTGAAGCACAGCACCCAAGATGCCGCCGTCGGCATTCACCGCGCGCACCAGCGAGATGCTCTTGTCGCGGCCCACCGTGATGGGCGTGACCGCCCCCGGGAAAAGCACCGACGAACGGAGCGTGAGGATGGGAATCACTTCCGGAATTTCGACCTCCTCTTGCGGCTCGTCGCCGCCCGTGACGATCGGAATCACGCGATGCTTGCCATCGAACAGCTCCGGGAAGAGTCCCGACTCTTCGGTTTCGAGGGTTTCGATTTTATCTTTTTTGCTCATGGTTTCTTTTTAAATAAAATAATATAATCAGCGCAAAGGTAACGATTTTTCACGGATTTTATTTCATCTTTGACAGATTGTTAATAACTTTGCGCTTCACATTCATCGCAAAACATACGCTCTATGCAAATCGCAGACAAATACGCCCCCTCCGACATCGAATCCAAATGGTACGACTACTGGATCGGCCACGACCTTTTCCACTCGCAGCCCGACGGGCGCGAACCCTATACCATCGTCATTCCGCCGCCCAACGTCACGGGCATGCTCCACATGGGCCACATGCTCAACAACACGTTGCAGGACGTACTCATCCGCCGTGCGCGCATGTCGGGCAAGAACGCCTGCTGGGTGCCGGGCATGGATCACGCCTCGATCGCCACGGAAGCCAAGGTGGTGGCGATGCTGCACGAGCAGGGGATTGAGAAGTCGTCGCTCTCGCGCGACGAATTCCTCAAGTACGCTTGGGAGTGGAAAGAGAAATACGGCGGCGTGATTCTCAAGCAGCTGCGCAAGTTGGGCGCCTCGTGCGACTGGGAGCGCACCTGTTTCACGATGGACGACGCCCGCACCGAGAGCGTGCTGCGTGTCTTCTGCGACCTCTACGAGAAAGGCAAGATCTACCGCGGCGTGCGCATGGTCAACTGGGATCCGGCGGCCAAAACGGCCCTCTCGGACGAAGAGGTGGTCTTCAAGGAGTCGCACGGCAAGCTCTACTACCTGCGCTACAAGGTCGAGGGCACGGACAAGCACATCATCGTGGCCACGACGCGCCCCGAGACCATCCTGGGCGACACGGCGCTCTGCGTCAACCCCGACGACGAGCGCTACGCATGGCTGCCGGCCGACGCCCGCGTGATCGTGCCGCTGGTCGGCCGTTCGATCCCGGTCATCCGCGACTCCTACGTCGACATCGAGTTCGGCACGGGCGCGCTGAAGGTGACCCCGGCACACGACGTCAACGACTACATGCTGGGCGAGAAATACGGGCTGGAGACCATCGACATCTTCAACGACGACGGCACCATCAACGACAAGGTGGGCATGTACGTCGGAGAAGACCGCTTCGACGTGCGCCGCAAGATCGAGGGCGACCTCGCGGCGGCGGGTCTGCTCGAAAAGACCGAGGAGTACACCAACAACGTGGGCTACTCCGAACGCACGGGCGTGGCCATCGAACCCAAGCTCTCGATGCAGTGGTTCCTCTCCATGTCGGAGCTGGCCAAGCCCGCGACCAAGGCCGTTCTGGAAGACGCCATCCGCTTCGTGCCCGAGAAATACAAGAACACCTACCGCCACTGGATGGAGAACATCAAGGACTGGTGCATCTCGCGCCAGCTGTGGTGGGGCCAGCGCATCCCGGCCTACTACCTCCCCAAGGGCGGCTTCGTGGTGGCGCTCACGCCCGAGGAGGCTTTGGAAAAGGCGCGGGCCAAGTCGGGCGACGCCTCGTTGCAGCTCTCCGACCTGCGGCAGGACGAAGACGTGCTGGACACGTGGTTCTCGTCGTGGCTGTGGCCGATTTCGGTCTTCGACGGCATCCGCAACCCCGACAACGACGAAATCCGCTACTACTACCCCACCAACGACCTGGTAACAGGCCCCGACATCATCTTCTTCTGGGTGGCCCGCATGATCATGGCCGGCTACGAATACCGCGGCGAAAAACCTTTCGCCAACGTCTACTTCACAGGCATCGTCCGCGACAAGATCGGCCGCAAGATGTCCAAACAGCTGGGCAACTCGCCCGACCCGCTCGACCTGATCGACAAGTACGGCGCCGACGGCGTGCGTCTGGCCATGCTCATGTCCTCGTCGGCCGGCAACGACGTGATGTTCGACGAAGCGCTCTGCGAACAGGGCCGCAACTTCGGCAACAAGATATGGAACGCCTACCGTCTGGTCAACGGCTGGACGGTCGACGACCAAGCCGCGCAGAGCGAGAACGACCGGCTGGCCGTCGCCTGGTTCGGCCAGGCGCTGGGCCGCACGCTGCGCGAAGTGGCCGACGATTTCCGCTCCTACCGCATCTCGGAAGCCTGCACGACGCTCTACCGTCTCTTCTGGGACGACTTCAGCGCCCAATATCTCGAGATGGTCAAGCCCGCCTACGGCCAGCCTGTCGACCGCAAGACGATGGACCAGACGCGCGCTTTCTTCGACGCGTTGATGCGGGCCTTGCATCCGTTCATGCCGTTCGTGACGGAGGAGATATGGCAAGACCTGGCGCCCCGCGCCGAGGGCGACTCGATCTGCATCGCCCCGATGCCGCAGCCCGAAGCGGAAGACGCCGCGCTGCTGGCCCGCTTCGAGCTGGTGCGGGAGGTCGTCTCCTCGGTGCGCAACATCCGCAACCAGAAGAACCTGCCGCAAAAGGAAGCGCTGACGCTCCATGTCATCGCCGACAGCAATTACCCGGCCGAATACGCTCCCGTGATGATGAAGCTGGCCAACCTCGCCGCCATCGAAACGGTAACGGAGAAAGACCCGGCAGCCGCGGCGTTCATCGTCAAGACCACGCAGTACTTCGTGCCGCTGGCCGGCAAGATCGACGCCGAGGCCGAGCGCAAGAAACTCATCGACGACCTGGCCTACTACGAAGGGTTCCTCTCGTCGGTCATGAAGAAGCTCTCCAACGAGCGCTTCGTGCAGTCGGCGCCCGAAAAGGTCGTGGCCAACGAGCGCGCCAAGCAGGCCGACGCCGAAGCCAAGATCGCCGCGATAAAAGCACAGCTGGCAGCGCTGGGAAATTAAAAATTTCGCGGGCCGGCTCGCTTTAGATTCTTCGCTGCGTTCAGAATGACATTTAGCGTCAAGCTCCCGGCCTTTGGCCGGGCGGGCCGGAGCTTTCGCCCCGCGGAGGCCCGCGCTACACGCGAACGCTCCGCACTCTCCGGCCCGAGAATGTCCGCTGATTTTAAACTAACTCGCTGTGGCAACAATTACGATCTATACCGACGGTTCGGCGCTCGGCAACCCCGGGCCGGGCGGCTATGGGATCGTGCTGATTTCCGGGCCGCACCGCAAGGAGCTGTCGCAGGGTTTCCGTCTGACGACCAACAACCGCATGGAGCTGATGGCCGTCTGCGTAGCGCTCGAAATGCTGAAGTTCCCGGGATCGGAGGTTACCGTCTGCTCCGATTCGAAATATGTGGTCGACGCCGTGGAGAAAGGCTGGGTTTTCGGCTGGGAGAAGAAAGGGTTCGCCGGCAAGAAGAATCCCGACCTCTGGATGCGCTTCCTGAAAGTCTACCGGCTCCACCGCGTGCGGTTCGTCTGGGTCAAGGGACATGCCGAGACCGTCGAGAACAACCGGTGCGACGCCCTGGCCGTCGCTGCGGCGGGCAGCGCCTGCCTGGCCGAGGACACCGGTTATCGACCCGAATAATAAAAATAAGGGAATCCCGATATTTTTCGTATCTTCGCCCCCGATTTAAATCCGTCTCTCCATGTTCAAGACATACCTCCGGCTTCTGGGCTTCGCCAAACCGATCCAGCAGTACGCTATCCCCTATTTTGTCTACTCGCTGCTCTACGCGCTGTTCAATTCGTGCACGTTCCTGCTCATCATTCCGATCCTCAACACCATGTTCGACTCGGACTACGCGTTCCGCACCGTCAACGAACTGCCGCCCCTGGAGTTGAACTCGGAATACCTTACCACGCTCTTCAACTACGCCTACACGCAGCTTTTCGCCGAATTCCGCATCGAGAACGTGCTCATCCTGCTCGCCGGAATCGCCGTAGCCTCCAGTTTCTTGAGCAACCTTTTCCGCTACCTGGGCGCCTGGACGGTCGAGAAGCTCCGCACCCGCACCCTGCAACGCATCCGCAACGAAATGTTTACCCGCGTGATGGACATGCACGCCGGCTATTTCAGCGACCAGCGCAAGGGCGACATCATCTCGAAAATCACGTCCGACGTCAACGTCGTGCAGTTCTGCATTACCAACACGTTGCAGGTCGCTTTCCGCGAGCCGTTCCTGATCCTGTTCTACCTCATCATGATGGTCGGCATCTCGTGGGAGCTGTCGCTTTTCTCGCTTTTCTACCTTCCTGTCGTCGCCCTGCTGATCGGCAGCATCGTCAAGCGGCTGCGCCACCCGGCCCTCACGAACCAGCAGCGCATGGGCGAGCTGGTCTCGGCCCTCGACGAGTCGCTGGCAGGCATCAAGGTCATCAAAAGCTACAACGCCGCGGGCTACATCAAACGCAAGTTCTACGACCTGAACGCCGACCTCTCGCGCATTACCTTGTCGATGGCCCGGCGCCAGCAGCTGGCCTCGCCGATGAGCGAATTCCTCGGCATCACGGCCGTGGGCGTCATGCTCGTCTTCGGCGGCGCGCTGGTGGTCAAGGGGTCGCTCGATCCGGGCGGGTTCATCGCTTTCATCGCCATGTTCTCGCAGATCACGCGCCCCGTACGCACGTTCATCGACCAGTTCGCCAACATCAACCAGGGCATCGCCGCCGGCGAACGCATCTTCTCGATCATCGACACCCGCAGCGAAATCGAAGACAAGCAGGGCGCTATCGAGCTGCAAGGGCTGAAGGAGTCGATCGAGTTCCGCGACGTCCACTTCACTTACGACGGCAGCCGCGAAGTCATCGACGGCGCCTCGTTCGAGATACGCCGCGGCCAGACCGTGGCCCTGGTCGGCCCCTCGGGCGGCGGCAAGTCGACGCTCAGCGAGCTGATTCCCCGCTTCTACGACCCCACGGCGGGCGACATCCTCATCGACGGCGTGTCGCTGCGCGACTACTGCCAGGAGAGCCTGCGCGCCCACCTGAGCGTCGTTTCGCAGGATACCGTGCTGTTCAACGACACCATCGAAGGCAACATCGCCATAGGCAAGCCCGACGCCACCCACGAAGAGATCGTCCGCGCCGCCCGCATCGCCAATGCCGACGAGTTCATCCGCGAGACGCCCGACGGCTATGCCACCAACATCGGCGACCGGGGCGCCAAGCTCTCCGGCGGACAACGGCAGCGGCTCTCCATCGCACGTGCCATCCTCAAGAATCCCGACATCCTGATCCTCGACGAAGCCACCTCGGCCCTCGATACCGAAAGCGAAAAGCTGGTGCAGGAGGCGCTCAACAAGCTCCTCGTGGGGCGCACTTCGCTGGTCATCGCCCACCGTCTGTCGACCATCCACAACGCCGACCGGATCGTCGTCGTCGACCACGGACGCATCGCCGAGCAGGGCACCCATGCCGAACTCATGGCCCGGGGCGGCATCTACGCCAAACTCATCGAGATGCAATCGTTCGAGTAAACCCGCCCCCGCGGCTGCTACAAGGAGAGCTTCGGCTCTCCTTTTTTCGTGGGGCTTCCGGTCATTCGCCCCCGATGACATCCTTCCGGCAGGCCGCAGCCCCCTCCGGAGAGGCCCCGAAAACGAACATTCCGCAGATCTATCGCCCGCCGCAGCAAGAAATTGTGAATGGCGGATTGTGAATTTCGAATTCTTCTTCGTATCTTTGCAACTTGTCGGACTACCGACATGAAACAGCCTATACCGCTATGAAATTCAAGGAGTACAAAGGTCTCGATCTGGCAGGGTTGGCCGCCGAGGTTCTCGGCGAATGGGACGCCCGCGACACTTTCCGCAAAAGCATCTCCACGCGCGAGGGACACCCCTCGTTCGTCTTCTACGAGGGGCCTCCCTCGGCCAACGGCATGCCCGGCATCCACCACGTCATGGCCCGCACCATCAAGGACGTATTCTGCCGCTACAAGACGCAGCAGGGTTTCCGTGTCCACCGCAAAGCCGGATGGGACACCCACGGGCTGCCCGTCGAGCTGGGCGTCGAGAAAAAACTCGGCATTACCAAGGAGGACATCGGCAGGAAGATCTCCATCGAGGAGTACAACCGCACCTGCCGCAAGGCCGTCATGGAGTTCACGGGCGTATGGGAGAGCCTGACCCGCAAGATGGGTTACTGGGTCAACATGGACGACCCCTACATTACCTACGACAACAAATATATCGAGACGTTGTGGTGGCTCCTCAAGCAGCTTTTCGACAAAGGACTGCTCTACAAGGGCTACACCATCCAGCCCTACTCCCCTGCCGCCGGCACGGGTCTCTCGACCCACGAGCTGAACCAGCCGGGCTGCTACCGCGACGTGAAGGACACGACCTGCACGGCGCAGTTCCGCATCGTGCGCGACGCCGCGAGCGAAAAGCTCTTCGGCGCCGACGACTGCCCGCTCTGCTTCCTGGCCTGGACGACCACTCCCTGGACGCTGCCCTCGAATACGGCGCTGGCCGTCGGCCCCTCGATCGAATACGTCAAGGTGCGCTGCACCAACCCCTATACCGAGACGCAGCAGGCCGTCATCCTGGCCCGCGACCTGGTTCCCGCTTACTTTACCAAGAAGATGGAGGGCACCTACGAAGTGACGGGCGAAAGCTGGCGCGGCGAAGAACTCGTCGGCATCCGCTACGAACAACTGATCCCGTGGGTAAAACCCGACGGCGATGCGTTCCGCGTCATCGCGGGCGACTACGTGACCACCTCCGACGGTACGGGCATCGTACACATCGCCCCGACGTTCGGCGCCGACGACGCCCGTGTGGCGCGTGCGGCGAACATCCCGCCCCTGTTCATGCTCGACAAGGCCGGCAAGGAACAGCCGATGGTCGACAAACAGGGCAAGTTCTTCCTGCTCGAAGACCTCGATCCCGACTTCGTGCGCACGCACGTCGACACGAAGCACTACGCCGAATACGCCGGCCGCTACGTGAAGAACGCTTACGACGACAAGCTGACCGACGCCGATCCGACGCTCGACGTCGACCTCTCGGTCATGCTCAAGGCCGAAAACAAGGTCTTCAAGATCGAGAAGCACACCCACTCCTACCCCCACTGCTGGCGCACCGACAAACCGGTGCTCTACTACCCGCTCGACTCGTGGTTCATCCGCACCACGGCGCTGCGCGACCGCATGATCGAACTCAACAAGACCATCCGCTGGAAACCCGAGTCGACCGGCACGGGCCGCTTCGGCAAGTGGCTCGAAGGGCTGGTCGACTGGAACCTCTCGCGTTCGCGCTTCTGGGGCACGCCGCTGCCTGTGTGGGCGACGGAAGACCACGCGGAGCTCAAGTGCATCGGCTCGGTCGGGGAGTTGATGGGCGAGATCGAGAAGTCGATCGCCGCCGGATTCATGACCGAAAATCCCTACAAGAACTTCAAGGTCGGCGACATGTCGAAGGAGAACTACTCGACGGCCAACATCGACCTCCACCGGCCCTACGTGGATCAGATCGTCCTGGTATCGTCCAAGGGCGAGCCGATGCACCGCGAACCCGATCTGATCGACGTATGGTTCGACTCGGGCGCCATGCCCTATGCACAGGTGCACTACCCGTTCGAAAACAAGGAGGGATTCAGCGACGTCTACCCGGCCGACTTCATCGCCGAGGGCGTCGATCAGACGCGCGGCTGGTTCTTCACGCTGCACGCCATCGCCTCGATGCTCTTCGACTCGGTGGCTTTCAGAAACATCATCTCCAACGGTCTGGTGCTCGACAAGAACGGCAACAAGATGTCCAAGCGTCTGGGCAACGCCGTCGACCCGTTCGAGGTGCTCGACACCTACGGCCCCGACGCCACGCGCTGGTACATGATCTCCAACTCCCAGCCGTGGGACAACCTCAAGTTCGACCGCGAGGGCGTCGACGAGGTGCGCCGCAAATTCTTCGGCACGCTCTACAACACCTATTCGTTCTTCGCCCTCTACGCCAACGTCGACGGCTTCACGGGCCGCGAGGAGGAGGTGCCTTTGGCCGAACGCCCCGAAATCGACCGTTGGATCATTTCGCTGCTCAACACCCTGGTGGCCGACGTTACCCGCTCTTTGGAGGAATACGACCCCACGCCCGCGGCCCGCGCCATCCAGGAGTTCGTGTGCGAAAACCTCTCCAACTGGTACGTGCGTCTGAACCGCAAACGCTTCTGGGGCGGCGGCATGACGCAGGACAAGCTCGCCGCTTACCAGACGCTCTACACCTGCCTGGAGACCGTGGCGTTGCTCTCGGCACCTTTCGCGCCGTTCATCTCCGACCGCATCTTCGGCGACCTGAACGCCGTGAGCGGCCGCCGCAGCGACGAATCCGTCCACCTGGCAGCTTTCCCCAAGGCCGACGCGACGTTGATAGACAACGGCCTGGAAACGATGATGTCCATCGCCCAGCAATTGTCGTCGATGGTGCTGGCCCTGCGCCGCAAGGTCTCCATCAAGGTGCGGCAGCCGCTGCAAAAGATTCTCCTCCCCGTGCTCGACCCCGCGATGGCCGCCCATGTCGAAGCGGTAAAGAAGCTGGTCATGAACGAAGTGAACGTCAAGGAGGTGGAACTCATCCAGAACACCGCCGGCATCATTACCAAGCGCATCAAACCCAATTTCAAGACTTTAGGCCCCCGCTACGGCAAATACATGAAGCAGATCGCCGCCCTCACTGCCGAATTCTCGCAGGAACGCATCGCCGAGATCGAAGCCGCAGCCGAAACCGTTCTCGACATGGGTAACGAGAAGATCATAGTAACCCCGGCCGACTTCGAAATCACATCGGAAGACATGCCGGGATGGCTGGTAGCCGCCGAAGGCAAACTGACCGTGGCGCTCGACATCACGCTGACCGACGACCTGCGGGCCGAAGGTATGGCACGCGAGTTGATCAACCGCATCCAGAATATCCGCAAGGATGCCGGATTCGAGGTTACCGACCGCATCCGTGTCGAAATCGGGGCCGACGCCGCAATCGCCGATGCCGTCACGCGATTCGCCGGCTACATCGCTTCGCAGACCTTGGCTGTGGAAGCGGCCGCCGTGTCGGAGCCGCAGGGCGATACGATCGTCGATACGGAGGTCGACGAACTGCCGATCCGGATAGCCGTCACGCGGATATGATCCCATGCCCTCGGAAAGCGGCATGACACGGCCCGGATTCGGGGCCGGACATCGCACCCGAAGGCATACATATAGTGTAAAATGTTTGCATTATCGAAATATAATGCTTACTTTTACATAACAACCTAACGCGAATACGACTATGGCAGACGAGAGAACCAGATACAGCGACGCCGAACTCGAAGAGTTCAAGCAGCTTATTTTGAAGAAGCTCGAAAACGCACGCGCCGACTACGAGTTGCTGCGGGCCACCATTACCCACACGGCCGACAACGACACCGAGGATACGTCGCCCACCTACAAGGTGCTCGAAGAGGGTGCCGCCACCCTCTCCAAGGAGGAGAACGGCCGTCTGGCCACCCACCAGATGAAGTTCATCCGCAATCTCGAAATGGCCCTCGTCCGCATCGAGAACAAAACCTACGGCATCTGCAAGACCACCGGCAAGCTCATCCCCAAAGAGCGGCTGATGAAGGTGCCCCATGCCACCGAGTGCATCGAGGCCAAGGAGGGTAGAAAATAGGACGGTCGGCGGCCGGGAAACCGAGGCTCTGCAAAAAGAAGCCGGGGCACCGCGAACAACCGGACTCCGCCGGGGGAATCCCGGCCTGCAACCGATTCGATCTTGAAGTTCAGAATGCGCACGCATTCTGAACTTTTTCTTATCCCCGGCAACCTCGCGGCACCCCGCTTCCCGAACACCCGGACGACAGAGGAGCGCCCGCATCCATTCATCCGTGCGACCCCATACAATCCCGTCCGCACTCATCCGTGCGACCCCTCCGACCCTATCCCATTCCGTCCGCGCTCGCACATCTCCTCTATACCCGCCCGCCCCCTGCACTCGCCACTCGCTCCGAATTCCGTTTTCCTCGTTTTCCGCTCTCGGACGTCTCGTTTCATACGTTTTTTCACAGAAATTGCGTTATATTTGGCGTCATGATTGTTCGGATTCGCATATTTTTGTTCATGCTTTGCGCTGCATTGCCCTTCTGCGGCATGTTCGCCGCAGGGCCGAACCTCCATATCCCCGAACATCTGCCCCAGGATTCGCTTTCGCTGGTCATCGCCGAACGCAACCGACGGCTCTACGACAGCATCCGATCGAAATCCAGCCGGCGGGCCGTGCCGCGCATGCTCTACCGCATGTTCTTCATCCGTCCCGTTCCCGACACCACCTCCAACGGCCGCATCCTCGATGAAAGCAGCGAACTGCAACCTTTCGAGGGCAAGACCATCGGACGGATCGTCATCGAACGCGCCCAAGTCTTCCGCCCCGACGGCAATTGGCTCCAACGCACCGGCAACAAGACCCATGCCCTCACGCGCGAACGCGTCGTGCGGCGCGATCTGCTCTTCCGGTCGGGCGACCGGCTCGATCCCCAGCTCATCGTGCGCAACAAGCAGCTGCTGCGATCGCGGCCCTACATCTCCGACGTCGACATCGATGTCCGGCCCGACCCGCTCGACACCGCCCTGGTCGATCTGATCATCCGCACGCGCGACCGGTGGACGATTACCGTCGACGGAGCCTGGCATTCCGAAGGGCGCACCATGGTAGCCGTCGCCGACGCCAACGTCTTCGGCTCCGGCAACCTCCTGCGCGTCGAAACCAACTTCAACCGCAAGGACTTCTCCTACGGCGGCAACGTCGTCGGCTACGAAATCCCCAACCTGCTCGGCACGTTCTACACCGCTGAATTTACCGCCGGGCGCGACTTTTACAACTCCACGCTCGACATGCAGCTGCGCAAGGAGTTCCTGCGCCCCACCGACTACGAGGTGGGCTTGACTTACAGCGACCTGAAGTTCAAGCAATACATGATCGAACAGGACACCTCGCTGTTGGTCAAGGAACGCAACTGGAACGCCTGGGGCGGCTATTCCCGCTACCTGCGGCCCATTTCGTCCAGTCTCTATTTTACCACTCGCTACAATCGCCGCCAGTTCCTCCGCCGGCCCGGCCCGGTCACGCCCGACAACCACCCGGCCCTGCACAGCCACGACATCCTGCTTTTCGGTGCAGGTCTCTATCGGGAACGCTTCCTGACCGCCAACATGATCTACGGATTCGGCACCAACGAGTATCTCGCCACCGGTTATAAAGCCGAGGTCGTAAGCGGCTATTCATGGGGCGAATTCAACGACGAAATCTACCTCGGTCTGAGCTACCGCACCGGCGGTTTCCGCAACGCGGGCTACATCATGGGCGGCTTCACTTTGGGCAGCTACATCGACCCCCGCAGCGGTACGTGGCGCCACAGCACCGTCGATGTCGACCTGCGGTGGTTCTCCAACCTTTTCATGTACCGGCGCAGCCGCATCCGCCAGTTTCTGATGTTCAACTACACCCAAGGTTGGAACCGCGGCACGGGCAATAACGAAAGCGTGCTGTTTACCCGTCAAAACGGCTTGCAGGCGCTCAAAGAGCGCGTCCTCGGCACCACACGTCTGGTGCTCAACACCGAAACCGTCGTCTTTACCCCCTGGCAGCCCCTCGGGTTCCGCATCGCATTCTTCGCCTTCGCCGACGGCGGACTGCTCGGCTATTCGCCCAATGTCTTCAAAAACGACTTCTTCGCCACCTTGGGCAGCGGCATCCGGATCAAGAACGAACGATTGATCTTCAGCACGATACAGATTCGTCTGGGCATCGCTTTCTGCAAAAACGGACTGGCCGACAGCCAGTATTTCCGACTCTCCAACTCCACCCGCCTCGAACAATACCGCTATCGCCCGGCCCGACCCGAAATCGTCAGCTTCGAATAACCCGCCAGCCGGCCCGGGCATTCCGCGCAGGGCCGACCGCCGCAAAGCGTCCGCCTCTTGTTTTTTCGCCGCGCTTTCACTACCTTTGGACAACATCAGACGCCACTCTCCGCACTCATGAAACCGCTCTTTTCCGACCGAGAAATCCGCGCCGCAGCCATCTTCCTGCCGCTCGCCCTGCTGACCATCGCAGCATTGGCCCTGCTGCGCACCAAGCCCGATCGCGACATCGCCCGGCAGGCCGAGAACGAAATGGAAACCCGCACCCCGGCGCCCTGCCCCGAGCCGTTCGATCCCAACACGGCCGACTTCGACCAGCTGCTCCGCCTGGGTCTTACGCGCTCCGAAGCCGCCGCACTCCTGAACTACCGGGCCGCGGGCAAGATATTCCGCATTCCTGAACATTTGGCCGACTGCCGCGCCATCGACGATTCGGTCTACCGCAGCCTGCGGCCCTACATCCGCATCGGGCAGCGGTTCGCCGCCGCACCCAAGGATTTCCGCAGCGGACGCTTCATCTCCCGGCCGCTGCCGCTCACGACATTCCGCATCGACACCGTGACGGCCCGCTACCTCCAGGCCATCGGAGCATTTTCCCGCAAGCAGGCCCAAAACATCATCAAGTGGCGGGAGCTGCACGGCATCTACTGCCTGGACGACCTGCTCGAATGCTATTCGGTCAACGATTCCGTAGCCTATGCCTTGGCGCCCTACCTCATCTACCCCGAACGGCCGCGGCTCGTTCCGCAATTCCCCATCGAAATCAACAGCGCCGATTCGGCGGCCTTGCGCGCTATCGACGGCATCGGCAGGAAGACCGTCGGCCGCATTCTCGAATACCGCCGCAGGCTCGGCGGCTTCGTCGACATCCGGCAACTGGCCGAAATCGAAGGCATGACCGAGAGCAATTTCGAAAAGATTTCGACACAAATTTATTGCGACACTTGCAAAATTCACAAAATTGATATTAACTTTGCGCTTCCGAACGCGATGGAATCGCATCCCTACCTGGATAGGAGCGCCATCCGCAAACTAATGAAAGCAAGACAACTGAAAGGAGGTTGGAGCACCGCAGAGGAATTCAGAAACGCCGACATATTGAGTCCCGAATCGGCCGAGAGGCTGATCCCCTACCTGTATTTCGGCAGCCGAAGCGGTTCCGACGACCGACATCAAGTTTTCCAGGGGCGCGCGGAGGAGGCCCGGACGCTTCCCGACACCGCAGCGGAACAGCAGGTTCCGTCCCCCGATCCATCAGAACAAACGATCCGTCCGGAATCATGAATCCGATTTTATAAATTTTAAAAGTATATTGCTATGATTATCATGCCGGTAAAAGAAGGCGAAAACATCGAACGCGCCTTGAAGAAGTTCAAACGCAAATACGAGCGCACGGGTGTCCTCAAGGAGTTGCGACGCCGCCAATACTTCACCAAGCCTTCCATCCAGAAGCGCGAGGCGATGATGCACGCTGTGTACGTAGAGCACATGTACCGAGATAAGGAGTAATCCGTTGTTGGCAGAACCAGACGAACAGGGAGCCGGCAACAGCTTCCTGTTCATTTTTCTTATATCCGCTTCTCTTCCTGCCCTATGCAGACGGCGGATTCTGCTGCCGACGCACCATCTCTTCCGACAGCCCCGCGTTGCGCACACCATCCGGATGCAAAACATCGGCCCGGGCATACGATTTATGGCCCGCAATCCGTTCTGACTGCACCCCGGAGACCCGAGCGGCGAACGTTCCGTCGGTTCTTACACTAAAAACGGTTTTCAATATTTTGAATCCTCATTTTTATTTTTTTTCTTTGCTCGGATAAAACACTTTTTCTAATGCAAAAAGCCAAACTTCTACTCGTTATCTCCTTCCTCGCATGTTGCGCGTGGCCTTTAGCGGCCGCCGCCCAGGGGGGGGGAATTCAAGTCAGCGGTTTAGTTACCTCGGCTGAAGACAAGCAGCCTTTGATCGGGGTCAACGTGATCGCGGGGCCTACGCAGGGCGTTACCACGCTCGCCGACGGCTCCTATTCGATCACTGTCGCCGCAGGCACCCAGCTTACTTTCCAGTACATCGGCTACAAAAGCGTCGAGTTCACGGTTCCTGCCGGAACGCCCACGCTTACCTACAACGTAGCCCTTGACAGCGACTCGCAGAAGCTCGACGACGTGGTGGTCATCGCCTACGGCGTCCGGAAGAAAGGCACCATCGCCGGATCGGTTTCTTCGGTAAAGACCGAGAAACTCGAAAGCGCGCCCACGGCCGCTTTCGACCAGGCGTTGCAGGGTCAGGTTCCGGGTCTCTCGGTCATGTCCGTCTCCGGCGAACCGAGCGAGTCCACGGTAATGAAGATCCGTGGCGTCAACTCCATCAATTCGGGCACCGAACCGCTCTACATCCTCGACGGCGTTGCCATTTCGAGTTCCGACTTCAACACCATCAATCCGGCCGACATCGAGTCGCTCTCGGTGCTCAAGGATGCGTCGTCCACCTCGATCTACGGCGCCCGCGCCGCCAACGGTGTGATCGTCATCAATACCAAGCGGGGCCGCCGGGCCGAGAAGCCCGTCATCAACTACCGCATGCAGGTCGGTTTCTCGCAGATATCCCAGAAAAACTGGAATATCATGAACACCGACGAGCGAATCCGTTACGAGCAGGAGATCGGCTTGACTTCGGGCAAGAACTACGACCTGCTTCGCAAGACCGACGTCAACTGGCTCAACGCCGTGTTCAATGACGCCGCTCTGTTGCAGGATTACGAACTCTCCGTCTCCGGTGCTTCCGACAAGACCAGCTATTACTTCTCCGGCGGCTACTACAACCAGGAGGGAACGGCCGTAGGCTCCGGGTTCAAGCGCTATTCTGTGCGCGCCAACGTCGAGCAGCGGGCCGCCAAGTGGCTCAAGATCGGCACCAACACCTCCATGAACTACCAGGAGATCGAACGGGCCGACGATGGCGAGCCTTCGATCATCACACCGATCTCGGCCGCCCAATTCATGATGCCTTATTGGAATCCGTTCCGCGCCGACGGCTCGCTGGCCTCCATCGAGGACGGCTCCTGGAAGGGCAACGGTCAGAACCCCCTGGAATGGCTGGCCAACAACCCCTTGACCTACAAGAAGTACAAGGTGTTCTCCACCCTCTACGCCGAGGCCATGCCCATCGAGGGTCTGACCCTGCGTTCGCAGTTCAGCGTCGACTACTCCCACACCACCGGCTTCTCGGTTTCCTACCCGGAGTATTCGCCCAACTTGCAGGACGGCAGCGCCGGCCGCAACAGTTCCGACGGATTGCAGCTTTCGATTACCAACACCATCAACTACAACTTCTCGATCGACGACAAGCATACGTTTAATTTCCTGCTCGGACATGAAGGCATCGACTACCATTACGAGGATTTCCAGCTCACAGCCAAAGGTCAGACCAGCAATAAGTTGACCGACATCGCCAACGCCACGCGCGTTACCCGTTGGAGCGACACGCGCGACAACGACTACGGCTACCTCTCGTTCTTCGGGCGTGCCGAGTACAGCTATGCCAACCGCTACTTCGTCGAGCTGGCCGCCCGTACCGACGCTTCCTCGCGTTTCGGCAAGGAGAACCGCTGGGGTCGCTTCTGGTCGGTCGGCTTCATGTGGAACATCCGCAACGAGCGCTTCATGGAGAACGTCTCCCGTTGGCTGACCAACGCCCAGTTCTCCGTTTCGACCGGCACCTCGGGCAACTCCTCCATTCCCAACTACGAGCACCTGGCCCTCATCAGCGGCGGTTACGACTACATCGGCAACGCCGGCGTCGCCCCTTCGCAGCAGGGCACCGAGAACCTCCGTTGGGAGAAGCCCTGGACGACCAACATCGGGTTGCATCTGGGCTTCTGGAACCGGTTGCAGGTCGATCTGGAGTTCTACAACAAGAAGACCACCGACATGCTCATGCAGGTACCCCAGTCGTACAGCGACAACGGTTACGGCTCGCGCTGGGCCAACGTGGGTTCGATGATCAACCGCGGCGTCGAGCTGACGCTCTTCGGCACCGCCGTCTCGACCAAGGATTTCACGTGGACGCTCAAC
The DNA here is from genome assembly GCF_910580175.1 of uncultured Alistipes sp. Taxonomy (GTDB): domain Bacteria; phylum Bacteroidota; class Bacteroidia; order Bacteroidales; family Rikenellaceae; genus Alistipes. The sequence goes on along the minus strand of NZ_CAJTXD010000004.1, from coordinate 184,845 downwards.
GCTACGATCGCCTACAACAAAAACAAGATTACCGAGCTTTATAACGGCGTCCAGGAGTACGAAATGGCCAACACGAGCCGCAAACTGGTCGTAGGCCACGACGTGGGCGAATACTACATCAACCGCTTCGCCGGCGTCAACCCCGCCAACGGCGACGCCCTCTGGTACACCAAGGACGGAGAGCTGACCACCGAGTTGCGCGACGAAGACAAGGTCATGATCGGCAAAAGCCAGTTCGCCCCCTGGGAGGGCGGCTTCGGCACCTCGCTCGAATGGAAGGGCCTCGCGCTCTCCGCACAATTCAGCTGGGTCGCCGACCGCTGGATGGTCAACAACGACCGTTACTTCAACGAGTCCAACGGACGCTTCGCCTCCTACAACCAGTCCAAGCGTCTGCTCGACCGTTGGAAGCAGCCCGGCGACGTGACCGACATCCCGCGCCACGGCGTCTTTACCGAGTTCGACAGCCGGTTGCTGGAGGACGCCTCGTTCCTGCGGCTCAAGAACCTGATGCTCAGCTACTCCCTTCCCAAGGAGCTGTTGCGCAAGACCCGTGTCTTCAGTGGAATCCGCATCTACGCCCAGGCGCAGAACCTGTTGACGTTCACTCCGTTCTCGGGTCTCGATCCCGAAAGTCCTTCCAACATCTACATCGCCCAGTATCCCACGGCGCGCCAATTCACTTTCGGCCTCGACTTAACTTTCTAACCGAAGCATCATGAAAAAGTTATTTAAATACATATCATTCGGTCTGATCGCCGTCGCTGTGCTCGTCGGTTCGGTTTCCTGCCTTGAGAAATACCCCCGGCAGGCCATCCGCGAGGACGAGGCCATGCAGACCTTCAACGATGCAGAGCAACATCTGATCGGCATCTACGCCAGTCTGAAAAGCGGCTACCTATACAGCGGCTACCTCACGCAGCTGCCCGACATCCAGGCCGACCTGGTTTATGCGGCCGAAGGCAACAGCAACACGTTCGGCGACTTCTGGCAGTGGAAGGTGCGCTCCACCTCCGCAGAGATCGAGAGCGTCTACGGTTCCCTCTATTCCGTCATCGGCAACTGCAACTTCTACCTCGACCTCATCGACAACGTGCGGGCCAACGAGACCGACGACTCCAAGTTGTCCTTGCTGGACGGCTACACGGGCGAAGTCTACGCCATCCGCGCGCTCTGCTACTCCGAGCTGATCAAGTGCTTCTGCAAGGCTTACGACCCCAGCACGGCGGCACAGGAGTTGGGCGTGCGGCTCCGCACCAAATATTTCGAGCAGGAGCCTACCCGTCGCGCTTCGTTGTACGATTCCTACCAGTTCGTGCTCGAAGACCTTGCCAAGGCCGAAGAGTTGCTGTCCGACGAGGATGACGACAACGCGGCCAACTCGCCGTACATTACCCGAGCCGCCGTCGAGGCCCTGCACGCCCGCATCGCGCTCTACATGCAGGACTGGGAGAGCGCCATCGAGTACTCCTCGAAGCTCATCGACAAGCGGAAGACCAGCTTCTCGCTCGCATCCGCACGCACGCAGTACCTCTCCGACGGCACCACCTACTTCGATTACATGTGGCGTTACGACGCCAGCCCCGAGATCATCTGGCGCATCGGCTTTACCTCGACTTCCTACGGCGGTGCTCTGGGCACGGTGTTCCTCGGCTTTACCCGGGACTACACCTACTTCTACCCCGACTACGTGCCCGCACAATGGGCGTTGAGCGCCTACGAGACCAGCGACCTGCGCAAGGCCGCCTACTTCGCCGACCAGTCCAGCGGCATCGTCATCGGATACGGCAACGGCATGAAGTGGCCCCTGCTGGTCAAGTACTACGGCAACCAAAACTTCATCCAGAACAAGATTTTCCACGTTTCCATGCCCAAACCGTTCCGTCTGGCCGAGCAGTACCTCATCCGTGCCGAAGCCTACTGCCGCCAGTCGACGCCCGATTTCCAGGCCGCCGGCAAAGACCTCACGGCCTTGCGGCAGACCCGCTTCGAGTCGGGCGGCGCCCTGAACCTCGGACAGGACAACTGGTTGCAGCGGATTTCCGAGGAGCGCGTACGCGAACTCTACCTGGAGGGTTTCCGCCTGCAAGACCTCAAGCGTTGGGGCATGGGCTTCGAGCGCACGCCCCAGAGCTACACCCAGCAGGAAGGCAGTTCGCTGAAGATCGAGCCGAACGACCCGCGCTTCGTATGGCCGATCCCCCAGCACGAGCTGGACGCTCCGGGTTCGGAACTCTTGCCCAACGAGAGCAACAATTAGCATCAACCATTCAGACCGATAGAACATGAAACACATCATAACGGTTTTATTTGCAGCGGGATTCGTCGCCGCACTCTCTTCGGGGTGCGACCAGCAGTACACCACCTATTCCGACGCGGAATACGTGATGTTTACCGACACGATGTCGGTAAACATGGTCCTGCAAGACCAGGAGTACTTTGCCGTGCCGGTCGCCGCGACCACGGCCTGCGACTACGATCGCAACTTCGGCGTCGAGATCATCGACAAGAACAGCAAGGCCATCGAAGGTCTCCACTACCGACTTCAGTCCAACACCATTACCATTCCGGCCGGAAACCGGGCCACGGAAGTCCGCGTCTACCCCGCCTACGGCATGTTCGAGAGCGGCGACACGCTGAATTTCTCGTTGCGTCTGGTCATGCCCCAGCAGTTGAAATGGGATCTCTACGGCGACACCACCCATGTCAAAATGGTCAAGAGCTGCCCTTTCCTGCTCGACGACTTTACCGGTTGGTGTCTCGTTACCTCGATGTTCCTCAATTCCTATCCGGGCGTCGAGAACCAGAGCCTCCAGCGGCTCGTACGCGTTACCAAAGACCCCTCCAAAGAGCATACGGTCATCCTGCACGACTGGCTTTTCACCGGTTACGACGTGACCCTGACGTTCGATCCTTCCGACCCGGCGAATCCCATCGTCTCGATGGATCCCGACCAGGTGCTCAGCGATACGGACTCGGTCTTCGGGCAGCCCCACGGCGACGGTAAGATTCTCGTCAGCAGCAGCCCGGCCAACCTATCCTATTTCAACGCCTGCGACCGGTTCGTATCGTTGTGGATATTGGCCTATGTCGAAGACCTCGGCACCATGTACGGCACGGTGGGCACCTTCTACAACATCCTCGAATGGATCAGCGATGAAGAAGCCGAACTGCTCCAAGGCGGAAGCAGCATGTAATTCGAGAATCGGCAAAACGTGTTCTCTTTATTAACAAAAAGCCAACTATTATGAAAAAGTACTTTTTGCACTGGGCAGTGCTGTTGACCGCCGGCCTGAGCATGGCTTTCGCAGCTTGTTCCGATTCGGACAAAGATACGGACTCCACCGGAACTCCGATTTTCCCGACTCCCGTCACGGCAACCATCGTCGCCGGAGCGCAATACTCGTTCGACATCGAGCCGAACATGGCTTGGGAAGCCAAGATTCCCACCGAGGTCGCCGAGCACTTCTGGTTCGTCGACGGTTCGCAGAAGACCTACACCCTGCGCGGCACTGCCGGCAAGACGACCCTTACCGTCGGTTGTTCCGCACTGGAGCAGTTCGACCAAGATCGCGTATGCGAGGTTTCGTTGACCATGGGCGGCCAGACCCAGGTCATCGCCACCATCGCTTATGCCAGTCTGGAGCGTACGATCAGCATCTGTACAGCCATACAGAACCCCGATTCCGAGGAAGAAGGCTCGCTCTTCGTCCGTGATCCCGAAACCGGCGATTATAGCTACGGCACCGAGCCGGTCAAGTCGATCGCGATGCTCTCCTTGAGCAAGGAGTACAACTACATGCAGCGGATCGTCGTCGAGACCAATTTCGACTGGGCCATCAGCAAGAATCCCGAGTGGATGGAGATGAACGCCAGCAGCGGCAGCGCCGGCAAAACCGAGTTGTTCCTGCGCACCGACGTCGAGAAGTGCCCGTGGGAAAACGTCGTCGAGCAGATCGTCTTCATCGACAACACCGACTCGACGAATCCCGTCGAGGTCGCTTCGTACGAGGTTTCCATGACCGGTTGCGCCGACATTCTCTACACCAACCTTGCGGCTGCCGAGCAGTTCAACGCCGCAGGCGCCTACTACACCGCCTCGCAGGGCAGCTACGGTTCGCCCGAAATCGGTACGTACAAGACTTTCGAATTGACCTACGGCAGCGAAGTGTTCCTCGTTGTCGAGCATGCCGACGGCAACCTGACTCTGGGCAATGCCGGCTCGTGGATATATTTCGCCGATGAATTCAAATGGAGCGAGAGCGCCAAGACGGCCGGTCTCTGGTCGCAAAGATTGCAGATCCTCTGCAAACCCAACACCGGCGACGCCCGCAAGGCCTACCTCATCGCCATTCCCAAGGCCAAGGTTCCCCAGGGCTTCGACCGCCAAAGCGTAATCGCCGGTCAGCAGATCGCCTCCGCTTACAGCGCCTACGTTGCCAGCACCTTTACCCAGGCAGCAGCCCTCGGCGACTTCTCCATCAAGGTCGAGACATCCACCGAAAGCGATCAGTACTTCAAATTCTCGCAGCTTCCCGCCGGCGATTATCCTTTCGAGGGCGCCTGGAGCGCAGCATCCATCGCCTACCACCTGACCTACGAGACCCCGTTCGCCTATGAAATGGCCGCCATGGAGTTCTCACGCCCCTATGCTTCGTACGAAATCTATGGCGAAGAAGGTCCCTACGCCACGGCACCGATGGCATCGCCCTGGCTTACCCTGGAGGAGTCTCCCTGGGAAGCAGGCAAGATGTGGATCAAGCTCAAGGGCAAGTACGATTATGAGAACATGAAGTTCACTTGGGAGGGAACGGCACCCGAGGTTCCCATGGCTTACTTCGTCTTCAAGGATGAAGACGGCCAGATTCTCGGCATCGTCGAGTTCATGTTCATCGAGAAAGAACAGGGGGGAGGAACCGACAAAATCGCCTTGGCCCAGGAGACCCCCGGCGTGACGCTCGCACCGATCGCCAGCGATGATCCCGATTTCGAAGCAGACTTCGTCGAGTTGAATGTTCCGCAGTACAAGTTGACCATTACCAGCACCTCGGTAGGCCAGATCAGCTTGATCCTGCCCGAACACGACGAGACGACGTTCTACGACGACGAAAAGATCGCACTCTATGCCATGGGCAGCACCTATGTATTGATGCCGTTCTTCGAAACCGCCGGAGACAAGACCGAAATCACGCTCAAGAAGCAAGATATGATCATCGGTTATATCGTGGTCGAATACAAGCCCGAATAGGGTTTTCTGCCCGCAAGTCGCCCCCGGGCCAAGGGGGTTCGAGGGGCGACTTTGAAACTATAATCAACAGAGAATACAGTACAAAGTTTTACAACATGAAACTTTCAAGATTTTTCCACATCGTGCCCCTCGTCTGCTTGACGACGGCTCTTTTCGTCGGTTGTTCCGACGACGAGGGTATCGACAACCGCGATACGGAATACGGATACGTCCAATTCAAACTCTACAAAGAGGCTTCCTACCAGGCCCCTTCCACCTCGGCCGCACCCGAAAGCCGGGCCATCCAGTCGCAGATCGACTACCTCGCCGACGCATCGAAGGTTACCGTGCGCCTGGAGTACAACGGCACGACCATCGCCCAGACCCTTACCCTCTCGGCTGCCGACAAGACGGCCGCCGAATTCGGCCTGCGCAGCGAGAAGCTGAAGCTGCTGACCGGCGATTACCGCATCATCACGTTCTCCCTCTACGACGCCAACGACGAGCTGCTCTACAACGGGTCGCCCATAGCGCCGACGCTGTCGGTCGTTCCCGGCGGTCTGACCTCCCACGACCTCACGGTCAACGTGTTGCCGCGCGGTTCGGTGCGGTTCTCGCTCATCAAGGACTTCTCCGCATTCGAGAATACGCCCAAGACCCGCGCCGCGACGCGTCAATATACTTTCGACGAGATCGCCTGGGCCAACATCACTGTGCAGAACAAGAGCACCAACCAGCGCACCGAGTTTACCAACCTGCCCATGAAGTTCTCGCTCCATTTCGACGAGACGAATGAGGAGAACCCCGGGTTCCGCACCTCGTCCGCTTCATGCGATTCGTTGTTGTCGTTGCCCGGCGGCGATTACCGCATCGTTACCTATGCCGTCTCCGACTCCAACAAAAAGCTGCTCGAAACCAACACGGCGCCGGCCGGTTCCGACTTTTCTGTCGAAGATAACCGCACCACCGACGTCAAAGCCAAGATCACGCTTTACGAAAGCGACGACTACATCAAGGATTACTACGCGCTATACAGAATATGGAAAGCGCTCGACGGCGAAAACTGGTCTTACGCCGGCGAAAGCTACACCAAAGGTGTCAACTGGAATTTCAACAAGGACTGCGACCTCTGGGGCGACCAGCCCGGCGTACACCTCCACTCCAACGGACGCATCGCCAAGCTCGACTTGAGCGAATTCGGCATCCGCGGTCACATGCCCGAGGAACTGGGTTCGCTCGACCAGCTGGTCGAACTCTATCTGGGTACGCACAACGACAAGAACGTCCTCGAATACGACCCTACGGCCGATCCCAACATGAGCATGACGGAGCGGTCGCGCAACCGGATGGAGAACCATAAGAAGTACCTTTCGATGATCTATCCCGCACCGCAGATGTCCGAGCCTTGCGCCCGGGCCTTGCGCGAGCACGACATCCACATCGCCGCCACGGTGCTGTACGATGCCGGACTGACCGAAAAGGAGATCATCGACCCCGCCACGGGCATGCAGAGCCGCCTGCTGCCCCGCGACATCTCTTACGGCAAGCTCTGCAACGGTCTGAAATCGTTGCCCGCCTCGATCGGCAAGTTGACCAAACTCGAAAACTTCAACCTCGCCAACAGCGAGATCGAAAGTCTGCCCGACGAAATGGCGCTGCTCGAATCGTGCACCGACGTAGAGATCTACAACTGCCCCAACATGAGCATGTTCCCCCAGGTCATCACCCGCATGCCCAAGCTCATTTCGTTGAACATCTCCAACAACATCCAGTGGAGCCAGAAAGACCCCGAAGGCTTGGCGCAGGGTCTGGCCGCCTTGGGCAACGGCCCTGCTAAGGACGAGTTGCAGATTCTCTACTGCGCCGACAACGGCGTTACCGCGATTCCCGATTCGTTCCGCAACCTCAAGAAGCTGGGGCTGCTCGACATGACCAACAATAAGATCAGCAAGCTGCCCAACGGCGGCATGCCCGAGATCGCATTCACGCAGCTGCGTCTCGACCACAACCTCATCGAGGAATTCCCCACCACCGACGGGAAGTTCTGCACCATGGAGGACATGGAGACGTTCTCGGCCGCCTACAACCGGCTGACCGAATTCCCCAACATCTTCAACTCCAAGGGGAAATACATCATTTCGTCGGTCAACCTCGCCAACAACCGGATCGAGAAGTTCCCCGACGATTTCCGCGGTGTGCTGGCCAACACGCTGACCTTGAGTTCCAACCCCATCAAGGTCTTCCCCAAAGCCTTGTTCAGCGAGAGCAACTCCTACGTTGCCTACCTGCTCATGAGCAATTGCAGTCTTACGGAGATTCCCAAGGACGCGTTCAACGGAAAATACACGCCATCGTTGCGGTCCATGGACTTTACGTACAACCAGCTGAAGGAGCTTCCCGACGATTTCGCGGCCGAGAAGCTGCCCTATCTCTACGGTATCGACCTCTCCTACAACTCGTTCAGTTCATTTCCCTACGGGCCGCTGAACTCCGCGTCGCTTACCGTCTACGCCATCCGCGGACAGCGCGACGCCGAGGGCAACCGATGCCTGCGCGAATGGCCTACGGGGCTTTACCGCCACACCGGCCTGCGCGGTTTCTTCATCGGTTCGAACGACCTGCGCAACATCGACGACACCATCTCGCACCTGATCTACCACCTCGACATCAGCGACAACCCCAACATCACGTTCGATGCTTCGTCGATCTGTCTCTATTGGCGTGCAGGAGCCTACATGTTGATCTATGACAAGACGCAGAACATCCTCAACTGCGATGCCATGTTGGAATAACATTTTTACAGTCAATTGCTTATGAAAACCATAAAATATATAGCGATAGGCCTTGCCGCGATCGGTTCGATCGCTTGCTCCGACCAGGACAAGGCCGTCGAGTTCGGTCTCGACAGCCAGAACATCGCCATCGGCGCCGAGGGCGGCACCCGCACGATCCGCATCGCATCGAGCGACAGTTGGATCGCCACCACCGATGAGCCGTGGCTCACGATTTCGCCCGCCAACGGCCGCGGTTCGATCGATTGCCAGATCATCATCGACTCCGCACTGCGCGACACCCCGCGCCAGGGCATCGTACGCATCCAAAACCAACAGACCTGGGACAAGCAGGAGATTACCATCGATCAGGAAGGCTTCGATTACGCCATCTCGGTAAACGACGCCGAGGTCAAGGTCGAGAACTACGCCGAGTTCGGCAAACGTTATTTCGACGTCAAGATCAAGACCAACGTCGATTTCGACATCGTGATCCCCGACAATGCAAGCTGGCTCAACCACGACAAGTATGCCGTCTCGTTCGACCGCGGCATCCGCCCGCGCGAGGTTTCCGTGCGCTTCAACTGGAATATCAACTCCGCCCCCCTGGAGCGTATCGCCGACGTGGTGTTCAAGCCCAAGAGCGAGGTGGAGTTGAGCCGCCACGACAAGCTGATCGTCACGCAGACCGCAGCCCCCATGATCGAGGAGAACACCCGCCAGGGCGACTCGATCGCGCTGCTCGGCATCGCCCGATCGTTGAACATATGGTCGGGGTGGAACAGTTCCGATCGCATGGAAACCTGGGACGGCGTCGTCCTTTGGGAGGAGGGCATGAAAGATTACACCCCCGAGAAAGCCGGCCGCGTCAAGTCCGCGCTGTTCTCCATGTTCCAGACCAAGGAGGCGCTTCCTTTCGAAGTACAGTACCTTACCGCCGCCGAAGAGTTGTCGTTCTGGAGCAATGCCAGCGCGTCCACGCTTTCGCTCGACATCGGCGAATACCTCCCCAAACTCACGCAGTTGAAGCGGCTTACGCTCTTCTCCTACGGGTTGAGCACCCTGTCCCCGGAGATCAAGAATCTGAAAAACCTCGAATACCTCGATCTGCGCGGCAACAACTTCCAGACCCTGCCCGAGGTGCTCACGCCCGAGAATCTTCCCAACCTGCGGGTTCTGGACCTCGGCGCCAACCAAAAGCGGCTCATCTACGACTTGAGCAACAACATCATCGACGCCCTCGGCGGTTTCTACGAAGAGAAAGAGTTGCCGCGGCGGTTGCTCGCCTGGGATAAGCTCGATACGCTGGTGCTTTCGGTCAACTACTTCCAGGGGTCGATCCCCTCTTTCGAGGACGATCCTTCCTGGCCGCGCTACACCGAGCAGGACATTGCCAATTCGCGCAACGACAAAGGCGTCGACACGCTGCCCCGCGCCCTGATCGGCACGCCCAAGGTATTGCCTCACACCGTCCGGCTGGCCATCAACCTCAACCGGTTGAGCGGTACCGTACCCGATTGGGTTCTCCATCACCCCGCCCTCGATTGGTGGACTCCTTTCGTCTTCATCTTCAGCCAGGAAGGCAAAGATGTCGAAGGGCGTTCGGCCGGATTCGACAACGAGCCTGCCAACATGGATTATTACTACGAATTCTACAAGGGTTGCAAAACGCCTCCTTCCTACACCGACGAAGAAGAGGATGAGACTTTATAAATATCGACCATGACTATGAAAAACATATCGTACGGCATTCTTGCCTTTGCGTTTTTTGCTTTAGCAGCTTGTTCCGAAGAGCCGCTTCCCGCCCCCGAGACCAACATTCCGGCAGGCGGGGAGGAGTCGTCCGCCGGCGAGTTGTTCGTCAAGTTCGACCCTTACGTGGGCGAGATCATCGAATCGTCCCTCGCTGCCACGCGTAGCGGCGAACCTGCCAGCCGGTCGGGCATCCTCTCCGTCGACGAGGTGCTCGATCTGATCGGCGGTTACCGGCTCGAAAGAGTCTTCCCCGTCGACCAACGTACCGAGGAGCGCACGCGCGCCGCAGGTCTCCACCTGTGGTACCTCGTCCGCTTCGAGGGCCAGCACAGCGCCGCCGAAGCCGCCGAGCGGCTCGCACAGTTGGGCGAGGTGCAGAAAACCAGCCTCAACCGCACCATCAAGCGCACCTACGGCACCGGCAAGAAGGCTGTGCCTCTGACCGGCAAGGCGCTCTCCGCCTTGTCGCAGAGCCGCGATCAGGTCGCATATCCCCTCAACGACCCGCTTCTGCCCCGCCAGTGGCACATCATCAACCGCGGCAACCTCTTCCTCGAAGGTGAGGTCGCCAAATCCGTCGTCGGCGCCGACGTGCAGTGCGAGGAAGCCTGGAAACTCTCGCAGGGCGATCCGTCGATCGTCGTCGCCGTGCTCGACGAGGGCGTCTGCCTCACGCACCCCGACCTTCAGAACAATCTCTGGGTCAACGAGGACGAAATCTATCGTTCCGACAAGGACAACGACGGCAACGGTTATGCCGGCGACCTCCACGGCTATAACTTCGTCCAGAACTGCGGCATTATTTCGTGGGAAGATATCGACGATACCGGCCACGGTTCGCACGTCGCCGGCGTCATCGCCGCCCAGAACGACAACGGCATCGGCATCGCGTCGATCGCCGGCGGTACGGCCCAGAACCCCGGCGTTAAGATCATGTCGTGCCAGATTTTCTCCGGCAGCACGGTCAGCAACGCCCTGGCTTCGATCAAGGCCATCAAATATGCCGCCGACAACGGCGCCGTGATCCTCCAGTGCAGCTGGGGCTACACCTCCGGTCTGGCCAACGGCTACGACTGGACGCCCGCCTACTCTTCCGAGGAGATGTGGGCCAAGGAGTGCCCTCTGGAAAAGGAGGCGCTGGATTACTTCGTCCACAACGCCGGGTCGCCCAACGGCCCCATCGACGGCGGTCTGGCGATCTTCGCCGGCGGTAACGAGAGCGCCCCCATGGCCGGTTTCCCCGGAGCCTCCGAACTCTGCGTCGCAGTAGCCTCCACGGCCGCCGACTTCACGCCTTCGGTCTTCTCCAACTACGGCCCCGGCACCACCATCTCCGCACCCGGCGGCGACCAGGACTATTACTTCGACTACCTCGGCGAGGATGCCGTATACGACACCAAGGAGGATGCCTACGTCGACAATAGTCTGCGCGGCATGAGCGGTTGCGTTCTCTCCACGCTTCCTTTCAACGTCAGCGAAACCGGCTACGGTTACATGGAGGGCACCTCGATGGCATGTCCCCACGTTTCGGGCGTCGCCGCACTGGGTCTTTCCTACGCCGTGCAGTTGCGCAAGCACTTTACCGCCGACGAGTTCAAGGCGTTGCTCCACGAGTGCGTCACGCCCATAGACAATCGCATGAGCGGCAAGAAGTTCTATTACCGATACACCTCCGAGTTGGGTCTCGCCCGTCCCATGCAGATGCTCCTCTCTTCTTACAAAGGACAGATGGGTTCCGGCCAGGTCAACGCCACCAAGTTGCTCGATGCCATCTCCGGCAAGGGTACGGGTACCTCGTTGACGTTCCCCAACCTCTACGTGCCTTTCGGCAGCAGCGTTACCGCCATCCCCGCCAACTACTTCGTAGACGGCGAGCAGTTGACCTACACCGTGTCGGTCGCCGACCCGTCGGTGGCTTCCGCTTCGATCGAGAACGGGAAACTTACCGTCAGCGGTGCGAAACCCGGTGCCACGGCCGCATCGATCACGGCATCGAACGGCCTGACGCACAATTTCTCCATTACCGTCCGCAAGAACGCCAACGGCAACGGATGGCTTTAGCGTCGCATGTCGTGCAGCAGTAAAATAGCGATTCTCTCTCTCGGGGCGATGCTGTTCTTCGGAACGACATCGCTCCGGGGACAGATGGCGCCCATCGTTCCGCGGGCTACATTGGACAGCCTTGCCCACCCCGCCACGGCCCCCGGAGGCGAAGCCTTGCATTTCGAATCGCAACGCATCGACGCCGGAGTTCTCGGCGAGGACGACGCACCGACGACCTACACGTTCCGTTGGTGCAACCAGGGCCGGAAGCCCATGATCATTACCCGCGTCGAAACCAGCTGCGGTTGCGCCCGGGCCTCTTTTTCCAAGGCCCCCGTCGCTCCAGGCAGCTGCACGGAGATCGCCGTCGCCTACCACCCCAAGGGCCGCCCCGGATACTTCCAGCGCAAGATTTTCGTCTATACGCAGTTGTCCGACAAACAGCCCTCCGCCGTACTCGAACTGACCGGACGCGTCACGCCCTCCGTGCTGCCCACCGCCGCCTACCCCTACGTCATGGGGTCGCTCCGGCTCAAGCAGCAGGCCATACGCATCGCCGGCACCCGGATACAGACCGAGCGCATCGAGTGTCTCAACGCCGGAGAGCAGCCCCTCGCGATCCGCGCCGACAGCCGCTTGCTGCCCGCCTACCTCCGCTTCGAATGCGACCCCGCGGTCATCGAGCCGGGCAAGAGGGCCGACCTGGTCATCCGGTTCGACCCGGCCCAGGCCCCGCAGACACTGCCTCGGCAGCTTCCCGTCATGCTCGAAGGGTTGCAGCTGCCGCCCGGACAACGGTCGTTGCGCATCCTCATCGGGGCGCAGGAGTAGCCGCGCACGTTCGACTTCCGTTCAACATTTGTTTTGATCGTTAAAAAATTCAACCATATGAAAAATCTCTTGAAGTTCGCTGTCCTCTCGTTGTTCCTCGCGTTCGCCGCGGCCTGCGACGACGACAAAACCGAAGGCACCGCATTCCTGCCGGTCAATTCCAACAACATCGCCGGCACTTGGCAGTTGGCCGAGTTCTCCGGCGAACCGCTGGCTGAAAATAGTTATGTCTACCTCAATCTGATCCGCAAGGATAACCTTTTCGAGATATACCAGAACCTCGATAGTTTCCAGACTCGGAAACTGACCGGACGTTACGCTCTCGTCGAGGACGCAGAACTCGGCACCATCATCCGGGGCATGTACGACCACGGTACGGGCGATTGGGCGCATCGTTACATCATCCGCGACCTCACGGCCGAGCGTATGGTGTGGATCGCCCAGGACGACCCCGAAGACGTTTCGATCTACGTTCGTTGCGCCGGCATCCCCGACGAAATTACCGGTCTGACCGAAGAATAGCCGAAAGCCAGGCAATCAAAAAATCCCTGCAACTTATATGTGTTGCAGGGATTTTCTTCATCCGGCGGCACCGCCATGAAGCCTCGCGTACCGAACCGGGCACTCCGCTCCGTTCTCCCGACTATCGGATGAACAGCAGTTCGCGGTACTTCGGCAGCGGCCAAATCTGGTCGTCGACGATTTCTTCCAGTTTGTCGATATGATGGCGGATTTCATCGAAGAACACCGCCACCGTGTCATGGTAGGCGATCGCCTTTTCGCGCTGGTCTTCAATGCGGTTCGCTTTCTTGCGCGCCTCCACCATCTCGTCCGTCAGTTTCTGGATCGCCGTCGTGTGATCCTGGATTTTCTTGATCAGGGCCACATCTGCCGCCGAACTCAGTTCCGGTATCTGCAATAGTTTGTATACCTTGTCCAACAGCAGCGCTTCGTATTTCGAGGCGATCGGCACAATATGATTCATCGCCAGGTCGCCCAGCACGCGGCCTTCGATCTGTATCTTCTTCGTGTAGGTCTCCCACTTCACTTCCGTGCGCGCTTCCAGTTCCACATGCGTGTAGACGCCCATGTCGGCGAACATCCGCAGCGATTCCTTGTCCAGATAGCGGTCGAACATCAGCGGCGTCGACGTCTCGCAGTCCAGGCCGCGCTTCTCCGCTTCCTGCTTCCACTCGTCCGAGTAGCCGTTGCCGTCGAAGCGGATCGCCTTGCACTCTTTGATCATCTTCTTGAGCACTTCGTAGATCGCCTTCTCCTTCTTCATGCCCGCCTCGATCTTCGCATCGACCGCTTGCTTGAAGTGCGTCAGTTCATCGGCCATCGCCGTGTTGAGCGTAATCATTGCCTCGGCACAGTTGTCCGACGACCCCACAGCGCGGAATTCGAAGCGGTTGCCGGTAAAGGCGAACGGCGAGGTGCGGTTGCGGTCGGTGTTGTCCAGCAGCAGTGTCGGGATGTGCGATATGCCGCTCATCTTGAAGACATTCTTCGCATCGAAGCGGATCGCGTCATCGCTTTTCGAGGCGGCCAGCTTGTCCAGCACGGCCGACACCTGCGACCCCAGGAACGTCGAGATAATCGCCGGCGGCGCTTCGTTGGCCCCCAGACGATGGGCGTTCGTCGCACTCATGATCGAAGCCTTGAGCAGCCCGTTGTGCTTGTACACGGCCGAAATGACATTTACCAGGAACGTGATGAACTGCAAGTTCTCCGACGCCGTTTTGCCCGGCCCCAGCAGGTTCACTCCTGTGTCCGTGCCCAGCGACCAGTTGTTGTGTTTGCCTGAGCCGTTGATCCCCTTGAAAGGTTTTTCGTGCAGCAACACCCGGAATTGATGGCGCCGCGCGATCTTGTCCATGATGGTCATCAGCAGCTGGTTGTGGTCGTTGGCCAAGTTGGCTTCCTCGTAAACCGGTGCCAGTTCGAACTGGTTGGGCGCCACCTCATTGTGGCGCGTCTTGACCGGAATGCCCAGCAGCAGGCATTCGTACTCCAGCTCTTTCATGAAGGCGATCACACGGGTGGGAATCGCCCCGAAATAGTGGTCTTCGAGCTGCTGGTTCTTCGCCGACTCGTGGCCCATGAGCGTGCGGCCCGTCAGCATCAGGTCGGGACGCACGGCCCACAGACTTTCGTCGACCAAGAAATATTCCTGCTCCCAGCCCAGATACGAATAGACTTTCTGCACGTTTTTGTCAAAATAGCGGCACACCTCCGTCGCCGCCTTGTCCACGGCCGTCAGCGACCGCAGCAAGGGCGCCTTGTAGTCCAGTGCCTCGCCCGTATAGGCGATGAACACCGTCGGAATGCAGAGCGTCGTATCTACGATGAACGCCGGCGAGGCCGGATCCCAGGCCGAATAACCACGCGCCTCGAACGTGTTGCGGATACCGCCGTTGGGAAACGACGACGCATCGGGTTCCTGCTGCACCAGCATCTTGCCCGAGAACTCCTCCAGCACGCCCCCGCAGCCGTCCGGCTCGGCAAAGGCGTCGTGTTTCTCGGCCGTGCCGCCCGTCAGAGGCTGGAACCAGTGGGTATAATGGTCGGCGCCATGCTCCAAGGCCCATTGCCGCATGCCGGCCGCCACGCTGTCGGCGATTTCGCGCGGCAGCGGCGTGCCGTTCTCCATGGTGTTGACCAGCGCTTCGAACGTGCGTTTGTCCAGATACTTGCGCATCGCGTCGCGTCCGAAAACCCGGGCACCGAAATAGTCCGACGGACGTCCTTCGGGCGCCTTCACTTCCACCGCCGTGTGGTTGATGGCCGCATCGACCATCTTGAATCTGAGTAGCGACATACTATGAATTTAAGGGTTAATAATATTCGTCATGCACCGACCCCGATCGGTCGACGGCTCCACAGGTTGCAGCAGATTGCCATCGGTGCGATCCGGTCGTTTTTCCACCCGGTTTCTTCCGACTGCAAATGTAATTATTTTCCGTTGTCGTTGGTTTTCCAAAAAAGCTATTTTTCAAGAAATCGCTTATTTTTTCATGCGTTTTCCGGAAAACAAGGGGTATTTTTTCACATTCCGGCTATTTTCTTACCCCATTTCACGAAAACACACCCTATTTTTTCGCTTACAGCTTGAAAAATCGGATTTTTGTATTTTACCGAAATCTAAAGTTATTTAGCACAATTTTCAACCGAACGACCTAAAACACCCATTCACTCGGCTGCGACCCGCTACCGCAGCACGCCCCTTCGATCCAAGCATGCCGCATCGGTACATTCCATCAATAAAATACGTATCTTTGCACCGGCCCCCTGCTCCCGACCGCCTATACCGCGCCGGAGCACCCGCCGCAAATCCCAGCCACCATGAATACCCAAGCCAAAGGTTACATCATAGGAGCCATTGCCGCAGCCACCTACGGCACCAATCCGCTTTTCGCCCTGCCGCTCTACGAAGCCGGCATGAACCCCGATTCGGTGCTGCTGTTCCGCTACCTTTTCGCTCTGCCCGTCCTGGGCTGCATGCTCAAGGTCCGCGGCCGCAGCTTCGGAGTCCAGCTCCAGGCACTTCCGCTCCTCACGGTCATGGGTCTGCTGGTCGCCGTTTCGTCGCTTACCCTCTTTTTGAGCTACACCTATATGGACGCAGGCATCGCGTCCACGCTGCTGTTCATCTATCCCGTGCTGGTAGCCTTGATCATGGCCGTCGGCTTCAAAGAAAAACTATCGCCTCTTACCGCGCTGTGCATTCTGTTAGCCGTAGGCGGTATAGCACTGCTCTATAAGGCCGGCGACGGTTCGACGCTCAGCCTCAAGGGCACCCTGCTGGTCTTCGCTTCGGCGCTCTCCTATGCGGTCTACATCGTCGCCGTGAAACAAACCCGGCTCAAAGAGATTCCCACGCTTACCGTGACTTTCTACGTCCTGCTCGCCGGGCTGGTGCTTTTTTTGTTCCGCGTCGACTTCGGACACTCGCTCATCCTCCCGGCGCAATGGTATCTGTGGGGCAACCTGGCGGCGCTCGCCCTCTTCCCGACCGCCATTTCGTTCCTCTGCACGACGGCCGCCATCCAGTACATCGGTTCCACACCCACGGCGATCCTCGGAGCCTTGGAACCCGTCACGGCCGTTTGCTTCGGCGTGGCGGTATTCGGCGAAAACCTCAGCATGCGCATCGCCTGCGGCATGGCGATGATCATCGTGGCCGTCACGCTGGTCATCGCGGGCAACAACATCGGCGCCAGCCTGACCTATTTCCGCAAACTCTTTCCCCGGCTCCGGGCCAACGGCGAACGCCCCTGAATGCCGGAATATCCGGGAAGCGTCCTGCGCCCATCTCCCAACCGATCGCATCAGAATACTTGGTTTCGAAATCCACCCCACCTGTTCATGGCACTAAAACATCCGCATTTGTTATTTTTATAACACATAAAGTTGTTTTCATAAATCGTTTGGTCTAAAATTTGCGGGGGGGGGAATTTTCGTATCTTTGCACCATCCGAACAATACGCTGGATGTTCGGAACTGGGATGAAGACGCAACTCACACCACTTTCGGGGCATCGTCCGGATTCGCTGAAGCGATCCGGACGATGTTTTTGAACCGCCCTCCGCAAAGCCGTATTTTTTCACTTCGAAAAATCATTTGTGCTGAAATTTTGCTACCTTTGCATCATAAAACCAATTTCCGATAAATCATGGAATTCGAAGGAACAGTCTACAAAATAATGCCCGTGACCAAAGGCACTTCGGCACGCGGCGACTGGCAGCGCCAGGATGTCGTGTTCGACTACAACGACGGCTCGACGTTCTCGCGCAAGATCTGCGTGACGTTCTTCAACCGGCCCGACGACGTGGCCAAACTGCGCGAAGGAAGCAGTTACAGCGTTTCGGTCAACGTCGAGTCGCGTGAATACAACGGCCGCTGGTACACCGACATCCGTGCCTGGAGGCTCCAGCCCAAGCAGGCCGAGGCCCCCGCGGCTCCGATGCCCGACATGCCGCCTTTGGTCGAAGAACCCTCCTATGCTTCGACGCCTGCGGCCGAGGTCGACGACCTGCCGTTCTGAACGGATCGTCTATCGCATGACAAACCCTTCGGACTTAAGTCCGAAGGGTTTTTACATATACCCCGCGGCCCTGCGGACAGCCCCCGGAGAAAAACGACCGAAAACAAAACCGGAAACTCCCAGCAGGCGTCCGAAACATCCGACATCCATCATTTCGGTATCGGTCGCGAAGTCCGACATTCTATTATCCGGCATCGGTCACAACGTTCGGCAGTATCTCCGACATCCAACATTTTTCTCACCATTCCGGCATCATGACCGTCCCGCCTCCATCCCGACCGAGAAAAAACGAAAGGCCGCCCTTTCGCAAGGGCGGCCTTTCGTTTCATCGTTTTCCAAGCCTTATTCTGCCGGTTGTTTCTCCGTTTCTGCCGGCGTTTCAGGTTCCGGTTTCTTGTAAGGGATCACATCGATCAACTCGACTTCGAACTCCAGCGCTTCGTTGGGGCCGATGTCGCGACCGGCTCCGCGCGAGCCGTAGGCCAGGTCGGCCGGAATCCAGAGCGTGATCTTGCCGCCCTTGCCGACCAGTTGCAAGCCTTCGGTCCAGCCCTTGATCACACGATTGAGCGGGAATTCCACCGGTTCGTCCTTGTCGTAGTCGTCGGGACGCTGCTGCTTGAGCATCTCCTGTTGTTGCTTGGTGCGGTTCTTGAAAATCGACGTGTCGAATACCTTGCCGTTGCGCGTACGGCCCGTATAGTGCACACGCACCACATCGCGGGGATCGGACGGGTGCAAGTTCTTGTCGCCGGTCTTCTTGACTTTGTACAGGAGACCCGATTCGGTCTTCTTCACACCCGATTTCTTAGCAACCTTCTCCAGCCATGCAGCCGAAGCCTCGGCGTTCTCGGCCGGCTGCTTTACCATGAAATAATACTGCAAATACTGGTTTACCTCGTCTTCGGTCATCTTGGGGTTCTTGTCGATGACGTTCTGCATCGCCTCGCCGATCCAAACCATCTGAATGGGCATACCGCTCTCCATGATGTTGAATCCGATGTCCGTACCGAATGCCGACGACACGGCGGCGCGCTCCTCCTCCGATTCGAACATCTCGGGATCGGCCGCAGGATACTCCACCTTGGTGGTGTCGCCCGATGCCAGGCGAATGCTGTCGGCCTCGGCGCGTTTCTTGGCGATGGTCTGCATGCGCTCGGGACGCTTGGTCATGAAGTAGTCGCGCAGCGTTTCGATCGCCGCCTCATGCGAAACCGAAGCCTTGCCCATGGCGGCTTCCGTCATGCTTTTTTCGATGGCCTTGTAGTCGAACGGCATGTCGCTCATCTGGTAAACGACCCCATAAGCGATGTTGGCGCCCAACGCATACGACAGCGTGTCGAAATCGGAAAGGCTGCCCATGCGAACCTGGTTTTTGCCGCCGCCGCAACAGCAGGCGGTCATCGTCGCAGCCGCAGCGAGCGCCGCGGCGAAAAGAATCTTTTTCATTGTTTTATTGTAGTTTAGATACGAATCGTAAATCGGAGCAAAGGTATAAAATAAACCCGAAATAAAAAAGCCCGGCACGAACTTGCGGCACAGAAACCGAAAAAACGTATGACCCGGCCCGCAAAATCCGCACACTCCGGCCGATCAGCGCAGATTGCTGCGCTGCGAGCGGACGGAATACTTCTCAACGTCGAGCAGTTCGATTCCATAAAAGAGCGTGGCGTTGGGAGCCACGCCCAATTCGGCGTCGCCCTCGGCTCCGTAGGCCGTCGCTGCCGGAAGCCAGGCTTCGATCCGCCCGCCCTTGCCGACAAGTTTCAGACTCTCGCGCACGCCCCTGCGCAAGTCGCCCAACGCACAGCGCAGCGTATCGCCCCGCTCGTAGGACGAATAGAGTTCCTTGCCGTCGGCCGTGCGGATGACGTAGCGGATCGCCACCGTGTCGCGGTCGGCCGCAGGCACCCGTCCCTGGTCGCCCACCTCGCCCACGGTGTAGGTAACGCCCGACGCCGTACGGGCGTATGCACGGTTGGATTTGGCGATGTCGGACAAAAACCGTTCCTCATAGGCCCGGGCTTTCTCCGGCAAGGCGTAGTTCATGTAGCGCAGATAGAAAGTCTCGGCTTCGGCCAACGACAACTTCGGCGCGCCGTTCATCGCATCGCGAATTCCCTCGCAAACGGCCGCCGCATTGATCGTCGAATCCATCCGCAGCAAGTTCATGCCGATGTTCATGCCGATCACATAAGCCACCGAATCGGTGTCGGCTTTCAATTTCACGCCGCTGCCCGACTGCCGCGAGCATGCGGCGGTCAGCAGCCCGAGGCAGACCAGCAGAGCTATCGACCGTCTCATTCCTGCGGCTGTTTTTTCGAGAACAACACGATCAGCACACTGCCCATGACGGCGGCGGCCGTCGAACCCATCAGAATGGCGATCTTGCCGCGGTCGATCAGTCCGGGATCGGTGTAGGCCAGCGAATCGACGAACAGCGACATCGTGAACCCGATACCGCCCAGGCAGGCCACGGCCAGCAGCATGCGCCACGATGCCCCCTCGGGCATGACAGCCATCTTGCTCTTGACGGCCAACCAGCTGGCGGCGAAGATGCCCAGGGGTTTGCCCACCAGAAGTCCGAAGAAGACACCCATGCCCACCGAGCCGATCTCGGGCGAGAAATGGAAGATGTTGATGTATTCGAGCGACGTGATCTCCACCCCGGCGTTGGCCAGCGCGAAAATCGGCATGATCAAGAATGTAACATAGGGAGCCAGAGCATGTTCCAGCCGATAGCTCATGCCTGCCGAGCGGGCGCCCAGACGGGTCATCTGGCGCAGATAGAAGCGGTGTTCCTCGTTGGGAAACTCCTCGTCCGACGCTTCGACCGCCAGCAGATGATCTTTCAGCCAACGCATCTTATGAATGAAATACTCCTTGCTGTAACGCGGTTCCATGGGTATGAGCAGCGCCATAGCCACACCCGAAAGGGTCGCATGCACGCCCGAATAATAGAAAAGGCCCCACACGACGACAGCCGGCAGCATGTAGAAGATCATGCGCTTCTCGCCCAACCGATAGATGACATAAACGCCCGCCATGACCAACAAAGCGATCAACAAGAGTCCCAGCTGCAATTCGCCGCCATAGAAGAAGGCGATGACCAGAATGGCGCCCAGGTCGTCGGCAATGGCCAGGGCCGTGAGGAAAATCTTGAGCGACACAGGCACCCGGTCGCCCAGCATCGAGAGGATGCCCACAGCGAAAGCGATGTCGGTCGCCGTAGGGATGCCCCATCCGTTGGCCGCGAAGGTACCGTGATTGAAAATGGCAAAGATCAAGGCCGGGCACAACATGCCGCCTGCCGCGGCCACCACCGGCAAGATCGCCTTGCGCATCGATGAAAGCTGCCCGTTGACCACTTCGCGCTTGATCTCCAACCCGACGGTAAAGAAGAAGATTACCATCAGGCAGTCGTTGATGAACTTCTCGACGGTCATTCCCTGCGGGAACGCCCAGTCGATCAACCCATTGGGCGAGTGCACGACCAGCGAAAGATCGGTCTCCAGAAAGTTGTGATAATACTCCTTGGTCATCGGAAGATTGGCCAACAGCATGGCGATTACCACACAGGCGAGCAGCACGACGCCGCCCGCCCAGGGAGCTTCCATAAAACCGCGGCTGCGCAGCGAGAGCTTGTGGCTGCCGCGCACCCAACGATACATTGAAAACAGACGCATACGATTATAATTTTAATACTTCTACTTTTTTTCTTTCGATTTCAGGGCCATGCCGCAAAGTTTCCACAGCACGCGGGCACCCGTGATGGCGTCGATCCGCTCCTCGCGGGCAGCCACGGTCTCCACCACATCGAACCCGATGATCCGGCGGCCCGAACGCACCGCCGTGTCGACCAGCCACATCGCCTTGTTGAAGCTCAGGCCTCCCGGCACCGGTGTGCCGGTGCGGGGGCAATGCTCGACGGAGAGTCCGTCGATGTCGAAGCTCACATAGATCTCCTGCGGCAGGCTCTCGACAATGCGGCGGCACTGCGCATCCCACGTCTCGCCCCGGAACTCCGCCGCAGCGAGCGACAGGTCGTCGAACAGCTCCACCCGCCCCGACGCCAGCGCCGTGCGGAGTTCCCCCTGGCTGAAGTCGCGCACGGCCACCTGGGCGATCTTCGCCGCCTGCGGCACGTCGCGCAGCACATTGAACATGATCGAGGCATGCGAGAACTCGAACCCCTCGTAGGCTTCGCGCAAGTCGCAATGGGCATCGATATGCAGAATTCCGAAACGCTCATGACGTTCGCCTAACGCGCGGATCAGTCCGTAGGAGGTCGAATGGTCACCGCCCACCAGCCCCACGATCTTGCCCTGGGCCAGCCAGTGGCGGGCCTGCGCTTCGATGTTGGCGTTCATGGCGGCGCATCCTTCGTTTACCCGGCGGATCTTCCGGGCCACGCTGTCGTCGTCGGCCGAACCGCCCCGTTCGAGGTGGTCGATTACCTTCACGGCATCGCTGCGCAGCCGCTGCGACTCCTCCTGCAACGAATAATCGACATCGGCCGTCGCGATTCCCCGCCGCCAGGCATCGGGCGAAAGCGGATCGTAGAAATCCAGTTGCGTCGACGCCTCGATGACCGCATCGGGGCCGTAGGCCGTGCCCGCGCCATAGGAAACCGTCACGTCCCACGGGGCCGAAATCAGCACCAGGGCGGCCTCCTCCGGCTCGAAAGGAAGCCCGAAATAGGTTCCGGTGTCCACGCCGACGCCGTCGGGATCGAAAGCATGCGAATCTGCCATAGGAACAAAGTAATAGGGACAACAAAGATACACATTTTTTGTTTTTTTCTATCTTTGCGCGGAGAAACATCGCCCGGAAAGCATCCGACCGTGCGCGCCGATGTGCGCCGGCGCCCTTGCCGCAAAACCTCCGCCCCGGGAAAGACGAACCCGATCTTCGCATCTGCACGACCATGAAAAATATCGCACCTCCGATACCTGCCCGTCCCACGATCGTCGTCGACAGCGCCATCCCCTTTCTGGAGGGCGTTCTCGAACCGTGGGCCGATGTGCGCCGCATCCCCGGTTCGCGCATCGCGCCCGACGACGTGCGCGAGGCCGACACGCTCATCGTCCGCACCCGCACCCGCTGCGACGCCAGGCTGCTGGCCGGCTCGCGCGTGCGTCTGGTAGCCACGGCGACCATCGGGTTCGACCACATCGACACGGCTTGGTGCGCGGCGCACGGCATCCGGGTCGAGACGGCCGCCGGCTGCAATGCCCGGGGCGTACTGCAATGGGTAGCCGCCGTGTTGGCCTGCCTCGCCCGCCGCGACGGCTGGCGGCCCGACGAAAAGACGCTGGGCATCGTCGGAGTAGGACATGTCGGCTCGCTCGTCAAGCAATATGCCGAGCTGTGGGGCTTCCGCGTCGTCTGCTGCGACCCTCCGCGCGAGACGCGCGAACACTGCGGCTTCCTGCCGCTGCCGGCGGTCGCCCGCGAAGCCGACCTGCTGACGTTCCATGTGCCGCTCGATGCCACGACGCGTCGCATGGCCGACGCAGCGCTTTTCCGCAGTATGAAACCCGGTGCCGCAGTCATCAATTCGTCCCGCGGCGAAGTGATCGACGGACAGGCTCTCTTGGCGAGCGGTGTGACCTGCGCGCTCGACGTGTGGGAGCACGAGCCGCAGATCGACCCGGCGCTGCTGGCCCATGCGACGCTGGCCACACCTCATATCGCCGGCTACTCCGAGCAGGGCAAGGCCACAGCCACAGCCATGGCCGTCGCGGCCGCAGCCCGCATGCTGGAGCTTCCCCTCGCCGGCTGGTACCCGCCCCAAGCGGCTCCGCCGGCCCCGCGCCCGATAACGTGGCCGGAACTTTGCACCTCCATCGGCCGGGCTTTCGATATCGAAGCCCAGAACCGCGCACTGAAAGCCCGTCCGGAGGATTTCGAACGCATGCGCGATGAATATGCCTATCGGCGCGAATACTTTTAAATAGTTTTTTCGTACTTTTGCGCCCGTCGATCGTCAAACCAAGCTATGTATCGTCGAATCATCAGACCTATTCTGTTCGCGCTCACCATCGAGCGGGCGCACCGCATGGTGATGTGGCTGCTGCGTTTCATCGGCCTGCTCCCGGGAGGCCGGTGGCTGCTGGGCAAATGCTACGCCGTGAAACATCCGTCGCTCGAACGCGAAGTCTTCGGCCTGCGCTTCAACAACCCGGTGGGTCTGGCCGCCGGCTTCGACCGCTGCGGCGAGGCGCTCCGCGAATGGACGGCCCTGGGCTTCGGATTCGTCGAGATCGGCACCCTCACGCCGCGGCCCCAGCCGGGAAATCCGCGGCCCCGCGTCTTCCGGCTGCCCAAAGACCGGGCGATCATCCACCGCACGGGCCTGGCCAACCGCGGCCTGCAAACGGCCATCCGCCACCTGCGCCGCCCCCACCCGGGCGTGATCGTAGGCTGCAACATCGGCCGCAACACCTCCACTCCGCCCGAAAACGCCACCGAAGACTACCTGAAGCTCTTCCGCAACCTCTACCAGTATGCCGACTACTTTACCGTGAACATCGGCTGCGGCAACATCTGCAACGAAGCCGACCAGGACATCCGCGGGCAGGTCTTGCAGATTCTCGACCCGCTTTTCGACTTCCGCCGCGGGCAGAACCACTACCGGCCCATCATGCTGAAGATCTCGCCCGACATGGACGATGCGACGATCGACACGGTAACCGACATCCTCATCGAAACGCCGCTCGACGGCATCGTGGCCGTGACCGGCACCCGCAGCCGCGACCAGCTGCACACCGATGCCGCGGCCGTAGCCAAAATCGGCATGGGCAACCTCAGCGGCGAGCCGCTGACCCGCCGGGCCATCGAGATCGTCCGCCGCATCCACTCGCGCTCGGGCGGCACCTATCCCATCATCGGCGTGGGCGGCCTGATGAACGCCGACGACGTGCGCGCCATGCTCGCGGCCGGCGCCGACCTGGTACAACTCTATACAGGATTCATCTACGAAGGCCCCGACCTGGCCGGCAACATCTGCCGGGCCTTGATCGCCGATGCCGAAGCGGCGCAAGCCGCCGAAACGGGTACGGCCCAAACCGCCCCTGCCGACGAATCCCAGCTCCCCGCCTCGCAAGCCCCCGCAGAAGCCCGGCAGCCCGAGCACTCCGACCTCTAATCCGCTTCGCATGAAAGCCACCATCATCACGATCGGCGACGAAATCCTCATCGGCCAGATCGTCGACACCAACTCGGTCTCCATCGCCCGGCATCTCAACGCCGCAGGCATCGTCGTGCACGAAAAAGCCTCGATCGGCGACGACCGCACACAGATCGTCGACACGCTCGACCGGGCGCTCGCCGCCTCGCAGGTCGTTATCATCACGGGAGGATTAGGCCCCACCAAGGACGACATTACCAAGAAGACGCTCGCCGAGACCTTCGGCAGCCGCCTGGTCGACTACCCGACCGTCGCCGCCCATGTCGAACGGATGCTCGCCCAACGCGGCATTGCATTCAACGAGCTGAATCGCTCGCAGGCCCTCGTGCCGGAGTGCTGCACCGTGCTTTTCAACGCCCACGGCACGGCACCCGGCATGTGGTTCGAGCGCCAGGGACGCATCGTGGTGTCGCTGCCCGGCGTGCCGTTCGAAATGGAGCACCTCATGCAAGACGAAGTGATGCCGCGCCTCAAGGCCCGTTTTGCGCTCAAAAGCATCGTCCACCGCACGCTCATCACGTCAGGACTCGCCGAATCGATGCTCGCCGAGCGCATCGAAGCCTGGGAGAACGCCCTGCCGCCCTATCTGAAGCTGGCCTACCTGCCCGATCCCGGTTCCGTGCGGCTCCGCCTCTCGGCCTACGAAGTCGAGGGCGAGCGCGTCTCGCAGGAGATCGAACAGCAGTTCGCGACGCTCCGCACGCTGATCCCCGAACACGTCGTCGGATTCGAAACAGCCACCGTCCAAGAGCTGATCCACAACCGCCTGACCGAGCGGCGCCAGACCCTCGCCACGGCCGAGAGCTGCACGGGCGGCACCATCGCGGCACGCTTCACGGCCATGCCCGGCGCCTCGGCCTATTTTCTGTGCGGCGTGGTAAGTTACAGCAACGAAGCCAAAATCGACGTCCTGGGCGTCGACCCCGCAGTTCTCGAACGCCACGGAGCCGTCAGCGAGCAGGTCGCCCGCCAGATGGCCGAGGGAGCGCGCCGCATTGCCGGAGCGGACTTCGCCGTAGCGACGACCGGCATCGCCGGGCCGACGGGAGGTTCGGATGCAAAACCCGTGGGCACGGTCTGGATCGCCGTGGCCACGCCCCGCGGCACGGTCGCCGTGCGGAAACAGTGCGGCACCGACCGCGGTCAGATCATCGACCGGGCGTCGTCGTATGCCATCGCCCTGCTGCGCGAACAGCTGACCGCAGAATAACGCAACGCCCAACAATCCAGCAACCCGGTTTCGGCCCCCTTACCCCCGCAGCCCGGCGTCAGCTCCCGCACCCCAACAACGCCCCGCGACTTACCCTAATAGTCCACTCTGGCGCTCCACCCGGTTCGGCCCCTCATCCGAAGCCGGCAGACAACACCGCGAAAGATGGTTTTTCGTCGATCCTTTGCTATTTCTCAAAAAATAGCGTATATTTGCATCCCGTTTTATGCGGATTTTAACCAAAAAATCAAACAACCAATGAAAGTTTGCGAAATCACAGGCAAGGTGGCGATCGTGGGCAACAACGTCTCCCACTCGCACCACAAGACCAAGCGCAAATTCAGTCCCAATCTGAAAACCAAGCGCTTCTGGTCGGAGCAGGAGGGTCGCTGGATCACGCTCAAGGTGACGGCCGCCGGCATGAAAACCATCAACAAGAAAGGCTTGGAGGTAGCTCTCCGCGAAGCCGCAGCCCCCAAAACCGTTTACTAAAAATCAATCGTCACAATGGCTAAGAAAGGCAATCGCGTGCAAGTCATCCTCGAATGCACCGAGCAGAAAGAAAGCGGTGTGGCAGGCATGTCCCGCTACATTACCACCAAGAACAAGAAGAACACCCCCGACCGTCTGGAGCGCCGCAAGTACAACCCGTTCCTCAAGCGCGTCACTGTTCACCGTGAAATCAAATAGTTTTAGCACACCATGGCAAAGAAAGTAGTCGCAACACTGAAAACCGGCACGGGTAAGAACTTTACCAAGTGCATCAAGATGGTCAAATCGGAGAAGACCGGCGCCTATATGTTCAAGGAAGGCATCATCCCCAACGACCAGGTAAAGGAATTCTTCGCTGACGAGAAGAAATAGTATTTTAAGAGCCGGACTCTTAAATACAAAGGGCATCCCGCGGGATGCCCTTTGTATTTATATTCCGGACAGCGATGGAAACAGCAGCCTCGCAGCCCCTTGCCTTCCCATCGTCCCCGTTTCAGAATCGGTGTACGGCCCGCACCAGAAACCGGTTGTGCTTCGGAATCGGCTGCGAATAGGGCGGCTCCAGATCCATATGGGTCGTGTAGGCATGGTCGGCATCCTGCTCGGTCGAGGTAAAATAGTAGACCATGCGATCCATCCGCTTGCCGCCGTGCTCCCGCAGCGTGTCGTTGAACCGGTTGCGAGCCTTGCGGTCATAGCGCGTGCGCGAACCGCCGTTGTAGCAATGTCCGGCGACCAACATTTCGTCGATCGAAGGCAGATACCACCCTTCGCCCAGCCCGCGGCACCATTCGAAAGCCGGGAAGTCGGCCCACGACAGTCCATGCGCAGCAATGTAGCGTTCCAAAGTCTCCATATTCGCCATGCCGTCTTTCAGGTCGTCGGCCCCCGTCGCAAAAGCATCCGCCTTGCGGAAAACGCACCACGGAAGCATGATTTCGTCGAGCGAGATTATCGTTCCGTGCCATCCGTCCTCCTCGACCTGGAACACCACGCCCCGCACATCGCCGCGCTCGTAGTAGTCGCCCACTTCATACTGTCGCGGCGCCGGGGATGCCGTCGAACCCGAAGTCGAACCCGGCTCCGTGCCTGGTGCGGATGACATAGATTTCGGTGCCGGCAGTTCGTAAACTTCCTCCTCGCCGTTAGCATAGCGGATCGCATGAATGTCGGCCGTGGGCAGTACATAGGTAGGCCCGTCGGGGTTGGAGAAGCGTTTGTAGCGCACCTCCGAGGGCGAGACCTCCGTTACCCGGGCTTCGATGCGCGACGAATCGCGCTTGACAATCAAATCCTGCGCCAATACGGAAGCGGTTCCGCACACGCAGGCCAACACCAAAAATACTCTTTTCTTCATCATAATATTACGAATGATCGGGCCGGCGATAGCACATGAAGTCATCGTGCGCCGCCGGAGCATATTTTACAAAGATAACGTTTTTTTTCAGACTTTCTTATTATCTTTCTATCTTTGCAAAACAGATACCCCCAGGGGACTATTTCAAAAGATTATGGCTTTTTTCGATATTTTCAAAAAGAAATCCGACACTCCGGCTCCCGCACAACCCGAGGTCGCACAACACGAGCAGAAGGAACTCAGCGCCGGTCTGGAGAAGACCAAAGCAGGACTTTTTTCGAAACTGACGCGCGCCGTGGCCGGCCGCTCGACCGTCGACGCCGATCTGCTCGACGAGTTGGAAGAGGTGCTCATTACCTCCGACGTCGGCGTGGAGACCACCGTCAAGATCATTCGCCGCATCGAGGAGCGCGCCGCCCGCGACAAATACATGAACGCCTCCGAGTTGCAAACCATCCTGCGCCAGGAGATCGCCGCCCTGCTGGAGGAGGCGCACGGCTCGGCCGAGCACTTCGGTCTCGACACCCGGCCCGGCGAACCCTATGTAGTGATGGTCGTAGGAGTCAACGGGGCCGGCAAGACCACCACCATCGGCAAACTCGCCGCCCAGCTTGCCAAGACTGGGCGCAAGGTCTGGATCGGCGCCGCCGACACGTTCCGCGCCGCCGCCATCGACCAGCTCAAGGTGTGGGCCGACCGCGCCGGCGCCACGATGATCCGCCAGGAGATGGGTTCCGACCCCGCCTCGGTGGCTTTCGACACGCTCACTTCGGCCAAAGCCAACGGCGCCGACGTAGTGCTCATCGACACGGCCGGACGCCTGCACAACAAGGTAGGGCTGATGAACGAGCTGACCAAAATCCGAAACGTCATGGCCAAAGTGATCCCCGGCGCACCGCATGAGGTCATGCTCGTGCTCGACGGCTCGACCGGGCAGAACGCTTTCGAACAGGCCAAGCAGTTCACTCAGGCCACGCAAGTTACCTCGCTGGCTATTACCAAGCTCGACGGCACGGCCAAAGGCGGCGTGGTAATCGGCATCAGCGACCGCTTCCGCGTGCCGGTGCGCTACATCGGCATCGGCGAGGGCATCGACCAGTTGAAGATGTTCGACCGCCGAGCATTCGTCGACGCTTTGTTCGGCAAGGAGGAAAACTGACCCGCAGCATGAAGAAGATCAACGTCATCACTCTCGGGTGTTCCAAGAATACGGTCGACAGCGAGCACCTCATGGCCCGGCTGGCGGCCGCCGGCTACGAGGTCATGTTCGACAGCGACCGCACCGACGCCAAAACCGTGGTCGTCAACACCTGCGGATTCATCGGCGATGCCAAGCAGGAGTCGATCGATATGATTCTCCGGGCCGCCGAAGCAAAAAAGGCGGGGCGCATCGAGCGGCTCTTCGTCATCGGCTGTCTCTCCGAGCGCTATGCCGACGAGCTGCGGGCCGAAATCCCCGAGGTCGACGACTACTTCGGCGCCCGCACCTGGGAGGGCATCGTTCGCGCCTTGGGCGCTGCCGACGACGCGGCGCTGGCCACCGAACGGCACCTCACAACGCCGCGCCACTACGCCTGCCTCAAGATTTCGGAGGGCTGCAACTGGAAATGCGGCTACTGCGCCATTCCGCTCATCCGCGGGCCGCACGTCTCCGTCCCCATGGAGGTGCTCGAAGAGGAGGCCCGCAAGTTGGCCGCCCAGGGCGTCCGCGAGCTGCTCGTCATCGCCCAGGACACCACCTACTACGGCATCGACCTCTACGGCAAACGTATGCTGGCCGAGCTGCTGCGCCGGCTCTGCCGCATCGACGGCATCGAGTGGCTGCGTCTCCACTATGCCTACCCGGCCGGCTTCCCCGACGAGGTGATCGAAACGATGGCCTCGGAACCCAAAATCTGCAAATACCTCGACATCCCGTTCCAACATATCGCCGACAATCAGTTGTCGGCCATGCTGCGCCGCCACACCAAGGCCGAGGCGATGGAGCTGATCGACAAGTTGCGGCACGCGATCCCCGACCTGGCGCTGCGCACGACCCTGCTGGTCGGTTATCCGGGCGAAAGCGACGCCGACTTCGCCGAACTGGAGGAGTTCGTCCGCGCAGTGCGCTTCGAGCGGCTCGGGGTTTTCGCCTACTCCGAGGAGGAGGGCACCCATTCGGCACTCCGGCTGCGCGACGACATCCCCGAAGCGGTCAAGCAGCAACGGGTCGAGCGGATCATGGCCCTGCAACGCGAAATCGCGCTGGAGAACAACCGCCGCCGCGTGGGACGCACCGAACGGACGATCATCGATTCGCGGCAGGGCGACTTCTACGTGGGGCGCACCCAATACGACTCGCCCGAAGTCGATCAGGAAGTGTTGATTCCGGCTGCCGGACGACGGCTGCAACGCGGCCGTTTCTACCCGGTGCGCATGACCTCGGCGGCCGACTACGACCTCTACGGCGAGGTCGTCGCAAAATAAAATTTGCGTATTCCCGTTCTTTTTCGTACCTTTGAGAGGGAAACGCAATCCGGACGCCAGTCATGACCGACAAAAGCGTGATCGAAAATATCGAGACCCGGACCCGGCGGCTCATCGAGGAGCACCGCCGTCTCAAGGGACTTTGCGCGGAACTGACGGCCCAGCGCGACGCGCTGCGCGACGAAAACCGAACGCTCGAAAGACGCATCCGCGAACTCGATGCCGAGGTGGCGCGCATGCAGCTGACCGAGGGGCTGGCGGGCGGAAGCAGCAACCGGGACAAAGCGAGGGCACGCGTCAACCAACTTATGCGGGAGGTGGACAAGTGTCTGGCCTTGCTCGAACGTTCGGGACAAGAAACGCAGGAGAGGGCCGCACAGCCGCAGGAACCGGCGCCCGAAGTTGAAGAAGATTGAGAAAATACATTGACGCCCAGCCCTAAAACGGCTAAAAAACGAGAGACGGAACGAACATGGCCAAGCAGGCGATAACGCTGAAAATAGCAGGCAGAAGCTACCCGTTCTCCATCGAGAGCGAAAAGGAAGAGGTCTACCGTCTGGCCGAACGCGAGGTAAACGGTTTTCTGGCATTGATCAAACAGCAGAACATCCGCAACTGGGGCGAGCAGGACTATCTCTCGATGACGGCGCTCAAGTTCGCCATCGCCAACGTGGCCGCGCGGCTGAGCCGCGAGCCGGACGACGACGACCTGGGGCGGCTGGAGCGGCTCGACGAAGAACTCGACGCCTACCTCAACACTTTGGAGGGGTAACGTTCCTCCGGACGTTCTTTTACATACGAAGAATCTACCCGCATAGGTTCCTTGGAGTTTTGCGAAACTGAACACTTCTTACATTGGAGCAACTCGGGGCGCTTCAAAACCAGGCCTTGACCCCGCAAGGGGTGCACGCTGCGGCGTGCCGTTGGAAGGTTGCGATGGCCGGAGCCTCCACACATGACTTATCTTGCAGATTCGTCAAACAAACTAAAGGAAACTATGCGGTTTTTTTATGACAAAAGTGGACACAATATCATAACAGAAACCCTAACACAAAAAACACGTAAAGACCAATGAATACCATCATTCTGGCAGCCTGCATCTCCGCCGTAGCCGCCGTCGGAATCTACGCCGCGGTGACCAACCTGGTCGTCCGCACGTCGATCCGCAAACGGCGCGAAACGGCTCTCAAAGAGGCCGAGGCCGAAGGCGAAATGCTCAAGAAGGAGAAGATTCTCCAGGCAAAGGAGAAGTTCATGCAGCTCAAGAGCGAGCATGACCGCCAAGTCAACGAACGCAACCAGAAGATCGCCCAGAGCGAACAGCGCGCCCGGCAGATCGAACAGAACCTCCAGAACCAGCAGCGCGATCTGGACAACAGAATCCGCGAGAACGACCGTCTCAAGGAGCAGATGCAGAACCAGCTGCAAATCCTGGAGCACAAGAAGGAGGAGATCGACCAGATGAAGCGAGAACAGAACGTCCGCCTGGAGCAGATCTCGGGCATGAGCACCGAAGACGCCAAGAACATCCTCATCGACAACATGAAAGCCGAGGCCAAGACCGAAGCGGCCGCCTACATCAACGAGACCATCGAGGAGGCCAAGATGACCGCTTCGAAAGAGGCCAAGCGCATCATCGTGGCTTCGATCCAGCGCGTCGCCACCGAGACGGCCATCGAAAACGCCGTGACGGTCTTCAACATCGAGAGCGACGAGGTCAAGGGCCGCATCATCGGCCGCGAGGGCCGCAACATCCGCGCTCTGGAGGCCGCCACGGGCATCGAGATCATCGTCGACGACACGCCCGAGGCGATCATCTTGAGCGGCTTCGACCCCGTGCGCCGCGAAATCGCGCGTCTGTCGCTGCACCAGCTGGTTACCGACGGCCGCATCCACCCCGCCCGCATCGAGGAGGTCGTGGCCAAAGTCCGCAAACAGATCGAGGAGGAGATCGTCGAGGTGGGCAAGCGCACGACCATCGACCTGGGCATCCACGGCCTGCATCCCGAGCTGATCCGCATGATCGGCAAGATGAAATACCGCTCGTCCTACGGCCAGAACCTCCTGCAACACGCCCGCGAAACGGCCAACCTGGCCGGCATCATGGCCGCCGAGCTGGGGCTGAACCCCAAGATCGCCCGCCGCGCCGGTCTGCTCCACGACATCGGCAAGGTGCCCGACGACGAACCCGAGCTGCCGCACGCCATCATCGGCATGAAGCTGGCCGACAAGTACAAGGAGAAGCCCGAGGTATGCAATGCCATCGGCGCCCACCACGACGAGGTGGAGATGTCGTCGCTCATCGCGCCGATCATCCAGGTGTGCGACGCCATATCGGGAGCGCGCCCCGGCGCACGCCGCGAAGTGGTCGAGAGCTACATCAAGCGACTGAAAGAGATGGAGGACATCGCGCTGTCGTATCCCGGCGTGGTAAAGACCTACGCCATCCAGGCGGGCCGCGAGTTGCGCGTGATCGTCGGCGCCGACAAGCTGACCGATCAGGAGTCGGAGAGTCTCTCGCACGATATTGCCAAGAAGATTCAGGACGAAATGACCTATCCGGGCCAAGTAAAGATTACCGTGATCCGCGAGACCCGGGCCGTATCGTATGCCAAATAGGCCGGCGCCCCGGCGAACGATCGCACAGAGCAAACGACGCGTAGGGTTGCGTGGGCATATCATACATGCCGGTTCGCCCGTCCGACGCCATTGATCGACAAGTCCGCTTAAATAAGCGGACTTGTCGTTTCCCGGCCGAAGAACGCCCCTCCCGACAAGCGGGCACAACGGTGTCGCCGCGAATCCCGTTCGTTTTTCCTTGTTTTCATCCCATGAATCCTGAACTGCAAAATTACATCGAAACCGACATCCTGCCCCGCTACGAGGCGTTCGACGCCGCGCACCGGGGAGACCATGCCCGCACGGTCATCGCCCGCAGCCAGTCCCTGGCGGCCCACTACGACATCGACCCCGATATGGTCTGCACCATCGCCGCCTACCACGACACCGGACTGGCCGACGGCCGCGAGCGGCACCACATCCGCTCGGGCGAAATCCTCGCGGCCGACCCCGTGTTGCGCAAATGGTTCTCCGACGAACAGATCGCCATCATGCGCGACGCCGTCGAAGACCACCGCGCCTCGTCCGACCACGCACCCTGCACGATCTACGGGCGCATCGTCGCCGAAGCCGATCGCTGCATCGACGTCGACACGGTGCTGCGGCGCACGATCCAATACGGACTCGCACACAACCCGGCCCTCGACCGCGAGGGGCAATACGCCCGCTGCTGCGAGCATCTGGAACGGAAATATGCCGACGGAGGCTACTTGCGGCTCTGGATTCCTTTCTCGGACAACGCCCGGCGTCTCGAAGAACTACGCGCCGTGATCCGCGACCGCGAAACGCTCCGCCGCCGCTTCGATGAAATCTACACGCAGGAAACCGGACATTAAAACGTTTTAATTAATCTTAATAACGTTTTATTTATCCTTGAGCGGGAAATATTTCATATACTGCACCCGCTGGAAAAGCGCATTGCCAGGGTTGCCGTAGTTCATCGTTCCTCGGAAATCGTCGAGCGACGCGAACCCGTGTCGCTCGGCCCACTCGTCGACGAAACGACCGATCTCCGCAATCGCGCCATAGCCGTTTATATGAATCGCCGAACACACCTGCACCGCCCGGGCACCGCATAACAAAGCCTTGACGGCGGCCGCACCGTCGTGCACGCCTGTCGAAACGGACAAATCCAACTCGGGCAAGGCGGCATTACAAAGTGCCGCACTACGCAACACGTTGCGCAGCTCCGACGGCCGGCTGAACGGATCGCCGGCGACGAACTCCATGCGCTCGATGTCGATGTCGGGTTCGAAAAACCGGTTGAACAGCACGACGCCCCGGGCACCGCACCGGCGCAACGCATCGGCCACGGCCAGGACGTTGGTCAGCCGCATGGGCAACTTGACCGAAACCGGAATCCCGACCGCCTCGACCACCCGCTGCACGACGGCCGCGTAATCGCATTCGATCTCCCGGGCCGAACGACACGGATCGGTCGGCTGGAAAAAGATGTTCAACTCCAAAGCCGCCGCCCCGGCATCGGCCATCGCCGCAGCATAGTCGACCCACCCGTTGCCGGCCGACACGCAATTGACACTGGCGATGACGGGCAGTCCGGTCTTGCGCGCATCGCCGATCAACTGCAAGAAATCGAGTTTGTAAGCGTCGCCGAGGTAGCGTTCGAGGTACTCGCCCGAATCGCCCATCCCCTGCGGCCGATAGTCGAACGCCGCGGCGCGATGCAGCACCTGCTCCTCGAAAATGGACTTCAACACCACGGCGCCGGCACCCTGTGCCGCGCACTTTTCGATATTTTCCCGGGTAGCGGTATAAGGCGAGCTGGCGACGACAACGGGCGACGACAACTCCAAACCAAGATAATGCGTTTTCATAGCTGAACAATCATATGTCAGCCCTACCGCGATTATTATGCCGAAAAATCCACCCGACCGTCGATGATTATGCCCCCACAAATCGATCCGACCGTTTCGAGCGGCACAGCCACGCTCTTTCCTGTCGGCAGGAACTCGATTCGCCGCAAGCGGAAAGGGAGTCGATCTTCGAGGGCGAGCAAGAACTTGATGTCCGGAATTCGCCGACACCTTGATTCCCCAAGAGCGGGCAAATATTCGACTCTCCGGGAGCCGACGGCCCTATGATCTGCAGCCCCTGCCCAACAAAAACGTCCCGCCGGGCAAGACCGGCAGGACGCGAACGAATGGTCGGAAACCCTCGCTAAACGAACGGTATCTTTACTACCTCGGCTTTCAACGGTTTTTCGCGAACGATAACAGCAATCTCCGTCCCAGGCTTGGCGAACTCCGCTGCGACATAGCCCAAGCCGAAACCGATCTTCAGACACGGCGACATGGTGCCCGACGTCACGTGGCCGATCGGCGCGCCGTCCGGAGCCGCCAGCGTATAACCGTGGCGCGGTATGCCGCGATCGATCATCTTGAAGCCGACCAGCTTGCGCGTCACGCCATCGGCTTTCTGCTTCTCCATCAGCGGGCGGTCGATGAACTCCTTGCCCTCGGCGAACTTGGTAATCCAGCCCAGGCCGGCCTCGATGGGCGAGGTCGTGTCGTCGATGTCGTTGCCATAGAGACAGAAGCCCTTTTCCAGACGCAGGGTGTCGCGCGCACCGAGACCGATGTTTTTCAGCCCGTATTCGGCACCGGCCTTCCAGAGCGCAGCCCACAGTTTGTCGCCGTCCTCGTTGGCCACATAGATTTCGCAGCCGCCCGACCCGGTGTAGCCCGTGATCGAAAGGATCGCGTCGCACCCGGCGACCCGCATCTTGCGGAACGTGTAGTATTCCATCTCCTCCACCGGTTCGTCGCACATCTTCTGCACGATCTTCATCGCCAGCGGCCCCTGGACGGCCAGCTGGCAGATTTCGTCCGAGGCGTTGTAAAGTTCCTTGCCGTGGCCGGCCTGCATACCCATCTGGGCCCCCTCGGCGCAGATGTGCTGCCAGTCCTTTTCGACATTGGCGGCATTGACCACCAGCAGATAGGTCTCGGCGTCGACGCGATAGACCAGAATGTCGTCGACGATGCCGCCTCGTCCGTTGGGCATGCAGGAATATTGCACCTTGCCGTCGTAGAGCTTCGACACGTCGTTGGAGGTAATGCGCTGCAAAAGGGCGAGCGCCTTAGGCCCCTTGACCCAGATTTCGCCCATGTGGCTGACGTCGAAGACCCCGGCACCCTGGCGCACGGTCATGTGTTCGTCGTTGATGCCCGAAAACTCGATGGGCATGTTGTACCCCGCGAACTCGGCCATCTTGGCCCCTGCGGCGATGTGATACTTGGTAAAAGCAGTGGTTTTCATAGAAAATGAAGTTTTATGGTAGCCGGTTCGAGACTATTCTTGGCGTTTCTTCATGCCCAGACGCGGACAACGGTGGAATTCCTTTTCGCGGTCGAAAAGATAACGGTAGGTAGTGTGTATCTTATGGCGCGAAGCGCAGACGTAGGTCTCGATCATGCGGTTCATCACAGGATTGAAGTCGCCGATCCAAGCCAGCTCCAGAGTCTTGTAGGGGATGTCCTTGCGCTCCATATATTTCCAATATTCGACCATGATCGCCGACTCCACCCCCTTGCCGTGGAACTCGGGCGCGATGCCGAAGATGATGCCGAAGATGCGGTCGCACGACTTGCGGACTTTCAAGTCCCACATCAGCCGCAGCTTCTGCCACAACCCGAACTTGCCGCGGAACTTGCCGATCAGGCGGTTGAGGTCGGGCACCGTGACGAAAAAGCCGATCGGCTCCTCGTTGTAGTAGGCGAAGAACACGATGTCGGGATCGATAACAGGCTTGATGGCGCGCATCATAGCCAGCGCCTCGCTCTGCGTCATGGGCTTGACGCCCGAGAAGAGCGCCCAAGCCCTGTTGTAGACCACGCGGAAGCTCTCGGCGGCCTCCTCCAGGTTGTGCATGTCGATATTCTCGACGCGGTAACCGGGCGTCGCATAGAGATGCTCGGCGCGGGCGAAAATCTGCTTGTTGGCCTCCGAAGCATCCTTGCGCCAGATGAAGCTGTGCTGATTGAAATAGTTCTTGAAACCGTAGTTCTCGAACAACTCCTTATAATAAGGAGCGTTGTAGGGGTTCTTGTAGAGCGGCTGGAACTCGTAGCCCTCGACCAGCAGCCCCCACCAGTCGCGCCGCTGCCCGAAGTTGATCGGGCCGTCCATCGCCTCCATGCCGCGGCTGGCGAGCCACATGCGGGCCGCGTCGAACAACATGTCGGCCACCTCCTGGCAGTCGACCGCCTCGAAGAATCCGCAGCCGCCCGTGGGCTGCTCCTCCAATGCGGCCTTCTCGCGGTTGTAGAACGCGGCGATGCGCCCCACGACCTCGCCCGAAGCATCGCGAGCCACCCAGCGGACAGCTTCGCCGCCGGCGAAAAGTTCGTTGCGCGCAGGATCGAAGACCTCGCGCACGTCGTCGTCGAGGGGGCAGACCCAGTTGGGGTTGCCCTTGTAGAGTTTTTTCGGAAAATCGAGCCATTCGCGCTCCGTCTGCGGCGCGGCGACCTCCTGCAAAAGATATTTTTGCGACTTCATCGTAGGATATTTATAAGGAACCGCACCAAAGATAACCATTTTTTTCTATATTTGTTAG
Organism: uncultured Alistipes sp.; assembly: GCF_910580175.1. Classification (GTDB taxonomy): domain Bacteria; phylum Bacteroidota; class Bacteroidia; order Bacteroidales; family Rikenellaceae; genus Alistipes. Next base: position 147,256 of record NZ_CAJTXD010000004.1, on the reverse strand, counting down.
GGAATCGAACGCAACTTTGCCGCGGCCGCACCGAAAGCCGGAACCCGCCCCGAAAAAAATGATCCGAAGACGCTCTATGGAAAAACGACTCGAAGAATACCTGCCCGACGGAACCCGGACGCCGCACCGCTTCATGAAGTACCGGATGCACAAAATCTTGCTGGTATGTTGCAGCTACGACGGCTACATCCTGGAAGAGGACGGACACATCGAATCGCAGATCAACCAAGAGTACCTCGACCTGAATCTCTCCAACCCGCCGTCGTTCACACGCGTGAGTTCGACGGCCGAAGCGCTGGAGCTGCTGGCCGAGGACGACACGTTCGACTTCATCCTGACGATGTACAACGTGGGCGAAGTCGACGTCTTCACGTTCGCCAAGATCGTCAAGGAGCGCCATCCGCAAATTCCGGTAGCGTTGCTGACCTCCTTTTCGAAAGACATCTACCGCCGCATCGAGGAACAAGACCGCTCGGGCCTGGACTACATCTTCTGCTGGCACGGCAACAACGACCTGATCATCGCCATCATCAAGCTGGTCGAGGACAAGATGAACGCCGAGGAAGACATCCTGCAAGGGGGCGTGCAGGCCATCCTGCTGGTCGAAGACTCGATCCGCTTCTACTCCACCTACCTGCCCGAACTGTACCGGCTGCTGCTGATGCAGAACACAGAATTTCTGAAGGATGCGCTCAACGAACAACAACAGATCCTGCGCAAGCGGGCACGCCCCAAGGTGCTGCTGGCGACCAACTACGACGAGGCGACCGAACTCTACGACCGCTACAAGAACAACCTGCTGGGCGTGATTTCGGACGTGGGGTTCGTCATGCGCCCCGACGATCCGCCGGCCCTGGAGCGGCCCGACGCCGGGCTGGAACTCTGCCGCCGCATCCGCCGCGACAATCCGCTGATGCCCGTGCTGCTGCAATCGTCGCAGGTCGAACTGGCCGAGCAGGCCCGCGAACTGGGCGCCGGATTCATCGCCAAGAACTCCAAAACGCTGCTCTCGGAGTTGCAGAACTACATATCTGCCGAATTCGCGTTCGGCGACTTCATCTTCCGCGATCCTGCGACGGGCACGGTGATCGGCCGGGCCAAAGACCTGGCGCAGATGCAACAGATGATCGCCACGGTGCCCGACGACGCGTTCGAATACCACACCTCGCAGAACCACCTGTCGAAATGGCTCTATTCGCGGGGACTCTTTCCGCTCGCAGCCTCGATCCGCCGCCACAACAAGAGCCACTTCGCCTCGGTCGACGAACACCGGCGCGCGCTGGTCGGTCTGATCCGCGACTACCGCACGCTGCTGGGGCAGGGCGTGGTGGCGCGCTTCGACCCCGAAACCTACTCCGACGCGGTGGCTTTCGCCCGCATCGGCGAAGGTTCGCTGGGCGGCAAGGCGCGCGGTCTGGCTTTCATGAACTCGATGCTCATCAAGCACCGCCAGTACGACAAACACGAAGGGGTACGGATCATGATTCCGCGTTCGGTGGTCATCGCAACCGATTACTTCGACGAATTCATGGCCCTCAACGGCCTGCAATACATCGTCTCGCAAGAATTTACCGACGAGGAGATCCTCTCCGAATTCGTTACCTCGACCGTGCCGGCCCGGTTGCAGGAGGAACTCAAGGCCTACATCCGCACGGTACGGTCGCCGCTGGCCGTACGCTCGTCGTCGAAGCTCGAAGACTCGCATTACCAACCTTTCGCGGGCATCTATTCGACCTACATGATCCCCTACGCCGCCAACGAAGACCAGATGCTGCGGCTGGTGCTGCGCGCCGTGAAGAGCGTCTACGCCTCGGTCTACTTCGCGGCGTCGCGTGCCTACATCCAGACGTCGCAGAACCTGATTTCGGAGGAGAAGATGGCCGTCATCATCCAGGAGGTGTGCGGCACCGAAGAAAACGGGCTGTTCTTCCCGACTTTCTCGGGCGTGGCCCGCTCGATCAACTGCTACCCCATCGGCGACGAGAAAGCGGAAGACGGCATCTGCAACGTGGCGATGGGACTGGGCAAACTGGTGGTCGACGGCGGCCGCACGCTGCGCTTCTCGCCCCGCCATCCGCACAAGGTGCTGCAAACCTCGACGCCTGAACTGGCGCTGCGCGACACGCAAAGCGAAATCCTGGCGCTGAGCCTGCGGCCCGAAGAATTCCGCACCTCGATCGACGACGGCGTGAACCTGCGGCGGCTCACGCTCCCGCAACTGGGCGAATGCCGCAACGTCCGCCATGTGACCTCGGTGTGGGACAGGGAGAACGAACGCATCTCCGACAGCCCGTTCGACCGGGGCCGCAAAATCATCACATTCAACAATATACTGAAATACAACACCTTCCCGCTGGCGGAAATCGTCTCCGACATCCTGGCGCTGGGCGCCGAGGAGATGCGCTGCCCCGTGGAGGTGGAATTCGCCGTGAACATGGACGTTCCGTCCGGCCGCGAGAAAATCTTCAACCTGTTGCAAATCCGCCCCATCATCGACAACCAGGCCAACCGCTCGATCGACTGGAACCGGATCGACACCTCCCGGGCGCTGATCTACGGCGAAAGCGCCCTGGGCATAGGACGCATGGCCGACATCGCCGACATCGTGTATGTGAAGACCGAAGCGTTCAACTCGCTCTCGACCGAACGCATCGCCGACGAACTGCTGGCTCTGAACGCCCGCCTGCGCGAAGAACAACGCCCCTACATCCTGGTGGGGCCGGGCCGGTGGGGATCGTCGGATCCCTATCTGGGCATCCCCGTGAAGTGGACGCACATCTCCGAAGCGAAGGCGATCGTCGAATGCGGCATCGAACAATTCGACGTCGAACCCTCGCAAGGCACCCATTTTTTCCAAAACGTCACCTCCTTGGGCGTCGGTTACCTGACCATCAACCCGTTCCGCGGCGACGGCATCTTCCGCCAAGACAGGCTGGACGCCTGCGAAGCCGTCTACGACGGCCCCTATCTGCGCTGCGTGCGCTTCCCGCAGCCGCTGTGGGTCTGCATCGACGGGCGGGCGGACAAAGGAATCGTCTGCGAAAACATGGAGGAAGAAACCGATTCGTAGAAAATTTCGCAAAAAGAATTACAATCTATCGATAAAATAGCTACATTTGTAATAAACACAAACCTTAAAACACAACAGTCCTATGAATGTCAACAATCTGATGACCGAACTCGAACGGAAGCACCCCGGCGAAAGCGAATATTTGCAGGCCGTGCGCGAAGTATTGATGACCGTCGAGGAGACCTACAACCAGCACCCCGAATTCGAAGCCAACCGCATTGCGGAGCGGATCGTGGAACCCGACCGCAGCTTCACGTTCAAGGTGGTATGGGTCGACGACAAGGGCGACGTGCAGGTCAATACCGGCTACCGCTTCCAGTTCAACAACGCCATCGGCCCCTACAAGGGCGGTCTGCGTTTCCATCCCTCGGTAAACCCCTCGATCCTGAAATTCCTGGGCTTCGAGCAGATCTTCAAGAACGCGCTGACGACGCTGCCGATGGGCGGCGCGAAGGGCGGTTCGGACTTCAACCCCAAGGGCAAGTCGGATCGTGAAGTGATGCGCTTCTGCCAGGCCTTCATGACCGAGTTGTGGCGCCACATCGGCCCCGAGACCGACGTACCGGCCGGCGACATCGGCGTGGGCGGCCGCGAAATCGGCTACCTCTACGGGATGTACCGCAAGCTGGCGCGCGAAAACACAGGCGTACTGACGGGCAAGGGCATGACCTACGGCGGTTCGCTCATCCGTCCCGAGGCCACGGGCTTCGGCGCCGTCTACTTCCTGCGCCAGATGCTCGAAAAGGCCGGCATGGAGATCAAGGGCCAGACGATCGCCATCTCGGGCTTCGGCAACGTGGCCTGGGGCGCCGCGACGAAAGCCACGGAGCTGGGCGCCAAAGTAGTGACCATCTCCGGCCCCGACGGCTACATCTACGATCCTGCCGGTCTCGATGCCGGGAAGATCGCCTACATGCTCGAACTGCGCGCCTCGAACAACGACGTGGTGGCTCCTTATGCCGACAAGTTCCCGGGTTCGAAGTTCGTTGCAGGCCGCAAGCCGTGGGAGGTCAAGGTCGACATCGCCATGCCGTGCGCTACGCAGAACGAACTGGACGGCGAAGATGCCAAGCAACTGCTGGCCAACGGCGTGAAGATCGTGGCCGAGGTTTCGAACATGGGCTGCCGCCCCGAGGCGATCGACGCGTTCATCGCTGCGAAGATTCCCTACGGCCCGGGCAAGGCCGTGAATGCGGGCGGCGTGGCTACGTCGGGACTCGAAATGACGCAGAACTCGCAAAAACTCAACTGGACGGCCGAGGAGGTCGACGCCAAGCTGCACCAGATCATGTCGTCGATCCACGGCGCCTGCCTGGAGTACGGCACCGAGAAGGATGGCTACATCAACTACATGAAGGGCGCCAACATCGCCGGCTTCATGAAGGTGGCCAAGTCGATGGTCGAGCAGGGCATCCTGTAATCATCGCGCCGCACAAAGAAGAAGGTGGGAAGTCTCGACTTCCCACCTTTTCATATTATATAAGAGGCCGGCATTGTCGGCGGCGGCTTCGATATTTCAAATTTCGCGTTTCCATTTTCTTTTTACCGCCCTCACGATCTCCCCGCCCCAGGCGAGCAGCGACGTGGCGCCGAAGATGACGAGCCACTCCTGCCACGAGAGGGGCACGGTGCGGAACACCTCGCCGCCCAATTCGACGATCGCGAACTGCCCGGCTCCGATGGCCAGCAGGATCAAGAAGAATTCGCGGCATCCCCTTATCGAGGCGAATACCGAACGGCGGGTTTCGAAACCCTTGGCGTTGAACATGTTCCAGAACTGCATGAAGACGAAGACCGAGAAGAAAACCGTAAGCTGCCGCACATCGGGCGCCGCCGTTCCGACATGCCAGGAAGCCAGCATGCCCAACAACACCCCCACCATAATGCCGCCGCAAACAAGGATCGTGCGGGCCATGGCCGGCGTGATGATGAACTCGTCGCGAGGCCGGGGTTTGTCGTCCATCACTTCGGCGCTGGGCGGCAGCGATGCCATAGCCATAGCCGCAAAGGTGTCCATGATGATGTTGACCCACAGAATCTGCACCACCGTGAGGGGCATTTCGGTGCCGAAAACCGCCCCGGCGAAGCAGATGACGATCGCCGCGAAGTTGATCGTCAGCTGGAACAGCACGAACCGCTGGATGTTGCGGTAGAGCGAACGGCCCCACATCACTGCCGTGGCTATGGAAGAAAACGAATCGTCCAACAACGTGATGTCCGACGCATCCTTAGCCACGGAGGTGCCCGACCCCATCGAAAGGCCCACATTGGCGAAGTTGAGCGCCGGGGCGTCATTGGTGCCGTCGCCCGTGACGGCCACCACCTCGCCGCATTGTTGCAGCAAACGCACCAAACGCTGCTTATCCAAAGGCCGCGCCCGCGAAAGCACCTTGAGCGACCGAACGCGTCCGAGCAGCTCCTCGTCGGAAGCCGCAGCGAACTCTGCACCGGTCATGCGGTGGGCCTCTCCATCCTCGGCATCGTTCCACAGGCCGATCCGGCGGGCGATTTCGCACGCCGTAGCCGGCGTGTCGCCCGTGACGATCTTCACAGCGATCCCGGCGTCGATACACCGCTGCACGGCGGCCGGAACGTCGTCCCGCACGGGGTCGGCGATAGCGGCGACGCCCGAAAAACTCAACCCGCCCCGGGCCACAGCCTCCGCACACCCTGCGGCATCGGTCTCGGCCCATGCGACGCCCAAGGTACGCATGGCCCGGTTCTGAAATCCGGACAACTGCTCGGCTATGAGCGCATCCTTGCCGTCGGCGACGCACATCGCCCGCACGATCTCGGGCGCACCCTTGACGCAGACGATCCGCCGCCCCGAAACCCCGCTGCGGATGATCGTAGCCATATATTTGCGCTCGGTCGAGAAGGTCAGCCGGTCGACGATCGCGGCGCCGGCCCGCAAATCCTCGTAACAGAACCCCCGTTCGCGCAGCCACGCGAGCAACGCCCCCTCGGTGGGATTGCCGAGGATGCGTCCCTCGACATCGAGAAACGCTGTGGAATTAGCCGCTACGACCTCGGCGAAATCGCAATCGGGCAAGGCATCGTAACGCACCAGCTCCTGCACCTGCATGCGGTTCTGCGTCAGGGTGCCGGTCTTGTCGGTGCAGATCACCGTCACGGCCCCCATGGTCTCGCAGGCGTGCATCTTGCGCACCAGGTTGTTGGTTTTCAACATCCGGCGCATCGACATAGCCAGCGACAGTGTGATGCTCATCGGCAGTCCCTCGGGCACGGCCATGACGATGATGGCTACCGAGACCATGAAGAGCTGCAAGAGATGCTGCGCGACGTCGAGCCAATCCTGCTGCAACAGATCGCTGAAAAACAAGGCTTTGCCCAACATGATGCAGAAAATCGCCGCGGCCAGCGCGATGCCCGCGCGCCCGATCAACCGCGAAAGACGCGTCAACTGCCGGTTCAGGGGCGTCGGCTCCTCGCACATGACCGTGGCCTGCTCGGTGACGCGCCCCGCTTCGGAACCGTCGCCGACCGCCGTGACGATCAGGCGCCCGTATCCGTCGGCGACGGAGGTGCCGCGCAACACGAGGTTGGAGGGATAGGTAGCCTCGGCATCGAAGTGGGCGGGGTCGACGGTCTTGTCGACCTCCGGCTCGCCCGTGAGGGTCGACTCGTCGATCTTCAACGACACGGCCTCGACCAGCTCCCCGTCGGCAGGCACGGTCTCGCCGCTCTCGATGACGACCAGGTCGCCGACGACGACCTCGCACCGCGGGATCGTCCGCATGGCGCCCTCGCGCATGACCTTGACGGGAATGTCGTCGTTGACCCGGTTCAAGCGGCGGAACCGGCGCTGCGCATCCCACTCGAAGACGAAGCCGACGCAGGTGGCCAACAAAATAGCCGAAACGATGCCGACGGCCTCGGTAAAGTCGCGGTGCACGCACCCGATGACGAGCGACAGCACAGCAGCGGCCAACAACACACGGATGATGGGATCGCGGAACTTGTCGGCCAACAACTTCCAAGGCGACTCCTCGCGGACGGGCGTGACCACATTGCGGCCATGGAGCCGCCGGCTCCGAACGGCCTCCTCGGAAGTCAGACCGGCGGGATCGAAACGGATCATAAGAACAAGAAAATCAAAAAATCAATAATTTTTCAACGAGAAGCGCCGCATCGAAGCATCGAGCCGCACGGCGATGAACAACATGATGGTAAAAGCGATCAACGACGAACCGCCGTAACTGATATAAGGCAACGGAATGCCCATGACGGGCATCAACCCGATGGTCATGCCGACGTTGACCAAGACGTGGAACAGCAGAATGGATGCCACGCAATAACAATAGATCCGCCCGAAAGGCTCCTGCTGCAACTCGCCCATGCGCATCAGGCGGAGAATCAACAGACACAGCAACAACAGCACGGTCATGGCCCCCACGAAACCCCAGTCCTCGCCGATGGTGCAGAAGATGAAGTCGGTATGCCGCTCGGGCACGAACCCGTACTTGATCTGCGTACCCTGCAAGAACCCCTTGCCCAACAAACCGCCCGAACCGATGGCGATCTTGGACTGGTTGACGTTGTAGTCGATGCCGCGCGGGTCGCTGATGATGCCCAGGAAACTGAGGATGCGATCGCGCTGGTGGGGCCGGAGCACCGACTCGAAGATATAATCGGTCGTGGAGAGGAAAAGCAAAGTGCCGACGAACAACCCCACAGGAATGAAGATGTTGCGCAAGTTGGCCCGGCAAGCATAGGCGACGACCCCGACCAGCGACAAGAGCGTGACGGTAAGCAAAGCCGCATAGGGCGTCATCGCGCCCGGTGCGATGAAGTGCATCGAGATGCACAGCAACACCGTAGCCAAGGCCAAGGCGGCCAGGTAGACGATGCGCGAACGCCAGGCTCCGTTCATCATAGCCTCGGCACAAGTGCAGAGCAGAATCATCAACACGAGCAGCAACATGGGCGAAAGCATGAACGAAGCGATGAACAAGGTGGCCACCAGCACGACGGGGATGCACAACCACTTGTTCAACCCTTCGCGATAGAGCACGAAGAGAAACGAACACAACACGATGCCCGAACCGGTATCGTTCTGCAAGATGATGATCATCAACGGCGCGCAGATGACCATGCCCACCCTGAACAGATCGCGCGGACGATTGATCGAAAAGGTATAGGTGCTCATCACGCGGGCCAGCGCCAGGGCGGTGGCGATCTTCACGAACTCGGCGGGTTGCAGGCGGAACGACCCGAACTCGAACCAAGCCTTGGCGCCGTTGACCTCCTTGCCGAACGCCAGGGCGGCAAGGAGCATGCACAGACCGGCGGCGTAAGCAGGATAAGCCAACATGTGGTAGACCCGCTTGTCCAACAACAACACGACCAGCGCCGCGACCCAAGCGATACCGATCCACATGAGCTGCTTCATGTAGAAATGCGAAAAAGCGAAGACGTTTACCGTGTTCTCCTTGTAGGAAGCCGCGGTAATGGAGAGGGCGCCGGCCAGAACGATCAACACGTAAAGGAGAATCGTCCACAGATCGACCCGCTCGGAGAGTCCGGTATTGCGGTTAGCGGTCATAGAAAGGATAATGGATTTCCATGTTTTTGACATAATCCAGCAACTCGGGGCGCCGGATGGTGTCGGTCAGATAGAACTCCTCCAACAAACTGGCGATGGGCAGCGCGGCCGAAGCGCCGAAACCGCCGTTCTCGACATAGACCGAAATGGCGATGCGGGGATTGTCCTTGGGGGCGAACGAAAGGAACGTGGAGTGGTCTTTGCCGTGAGGGTTCTGGGCCGTACCCGTCTTGCCGCAGACATCCAGACCTTCAAGATAAGCGGAGGTCGACGTGCCGTCGACATGCACGCCCCGCCACATGCCCTCGACGATCGGCTCGAAATGCTTCGGCTCGACCATCGTATAATGGCGCTCGTAGAAACGGGCGTCCAACGAATCGCGCCCCTCGACCCGCTTGACGATATGGGGAATGTAGTAGTAACCGCGGTTGGCGACGATGGCGGCCAAGTTGGCCAACTGCAAGGGCGTACAACCCAACTCGCCCTGGCCGATCGAAAGCGAAAGCACCGTAAGCGAATTCCAGGTGCCGCGATACCGGCGCTCGTAATAATCGGCATCGGGAATATAACCGCTGCCCTCGTCGAGGAAGTCGGAACCGAGCTTGCGGCCGAAACCGAAGCTCTCGACATACTCCTTCCAAGTGCTGAAGCCCTCCCGGACACCGCCGTACTTGGGATTGTCGAGAATATCGCGGAAGACATAACAAAAATAAGCGTTGCACGACGTGGCGACTGCGAAACGCAGGTCGATGGGCGACGCATGGGCATGGCAGGCCATCTTAAGGCGTCCGGCCTGGTAACCCATATAACAACTATGCAGGTCGGAAGGGCGCAGCACGCCCTCCTGCAACCCGATCAACCCCTGCACCAGCTTGAACGTCGAACCCGGAGGATACTTGGCCTTCACAGCGCGGTTGAAAAGCGGGCCGCGCTTATTGCGCAACATCTTCATGTAATTGTTGCCTCGCTCGCGCCCCACCAACTCGTCGGGGTCGTAGGTGGGTGACGAAACCATCATCAGAATCTCGCCCGTCGACGGCTCGATCGCCACGGCAGCGCCGACCTTGCCGTCCATCAACTCCTCTCCCAACAACTGCAAGCGGGCGTCGATCGTACTGACCAGATAATGACCCGGCTCGGGCAGCGAATCGTAGTAACCGTCCATGTAGGAACCCTTGATGGCACCGTGCGTATCGACCTCCTGGATCATCACGCCCTTACGGCCCTTGAGCACCGACTCGTAGGCCGACTCGACACCGCTCAAGCCGACGTAATCGCCCACCTGATAATCGGGATGATGCTTCAGATAATTGGGCGTGACCTCGCTCACGAAACCCAGCAGGTTGCCGCCCACATGGTTGGGATAACGCCGCACGGTGCGGTAGACGGTATAGAATCCCCGGAAATTGCACTCGTCGAAACGGAGCTTATCCTCCTTGGAAATGTAATTGGCCACCACGCGCGGCGCCCGGGGACGCATGCGGGCGTTGGCCAGCTCCCGCTCCAGACGCTTGCGCGACAATCCCAGCACTTCGCACATGCGCGCCGTGTCGAAACCGCGCTTGCCGATCTCGCTGTATATGACCATCAAGTCGTAACATTCGCGGCTCTGCACCAGGTAGCCGCCGTTGCGATCGAGCACCTCGCCCCGCGGCGGATACTGCACGACATGGCGCAGCACGTTGGCCTTGGCCATCTCCTCGTAACGGGCATCGAAAAGCTGCAACCAGGCCACGCGGCCGGCCAAGATGAGGAAAACAACGATTACCACACCCTGCAACACGCGCATGCGGATGTATCCGGCATAGGAACCGCTCATAACCGGGCGATGACTTTAGCCGTGAAGATTCGTGCGGCCAACCAGACGCCGGCGACCGACACGGCGCTGCTGGCGATGATCCGCACCACCGTGCGGAGCACATGGCTCCACGAGAGCGCCTCCAGCGAGAAGAAGACGATATGGTGCAGGACGACCAGCACGATGACGTAATCGAGGAATACCCGATGTCCGAGCCGCTCGGGAGAGGGCACGCCGCCCTCGCGCAAATCCTCCCGGCGGTAGAGCACGGTCAGGATGGCCGGGCGGGCAAAAGCGATGAGCAGCGTAGCGATGGTGTTGATGCCGGCCGCGCCCATCGTGAAGTCCATCGCGGCGCCCAAGGCCAGCCCGGCGCCGAGCAGAAGCACGGGCGGCGTCTCCAGAGGCAGCAGGACGATGAAAGCCACGTAAACGAGCGGATTGAGATAAACGCTCACGGACAAGTTGTCGAACAGGAACACCTGAAACAACACCGTGAACAGAAAAAGCAAGAAATATGTGAAAAACCGATACATCTATTGTTTTTTCTGCAAATATTGTTCGACACCCTCGCCATGTTCCAGCTCCTGCAACTGGTTGAAGTCGCGGTTCTCCACCAGGATGACGTCGGTCAGCCGGGCGAAATCGGCCGCCAGCCGCACACGAACGGTATAGGCCGTGCGGGTCTCGTTCATGGTGGCGCTCTCGACCCATCCGATCAACACGTCCTCAGGAAAGAAATGCGAGAACCCGGTAGTCAGCACCTCCTGCCCCACCATAGGCTCGGCATACTTGGACAACTCGGCGAAGATCGCCGCATGGGGATCGCCCCCGTCCCAGAGAATCGACCCGCAATAATCGGCTCCGGCCAACTTGCCGCTGGCACGGAACGACGTATTCAACACGGGCATCGCCACGGCATAACGCTCCGTACAATCGACGACGTAACCCACCACGGCGCCGTCGGGCGTCAGCACGGCCATATCGGGAATCACGCCGTCGTTGCGGCCGCGATTGACGGTAATGAAGTTCTGCGCCCGGTTGATCGAATTGGAAACCACCGAAGCGGTCATTACCCGGTATTTCGAATCGCCCAAGTCCGCTACATAACGCTGCAAACGCGAAATCGCATCGGCCTCCTCGTACTGGGCCAGCCGCTCTTCGAGCTGCGCGACGCGTTCGAGCAGCACGCGGTTCTCCCCCTCCAGCCGGAAGTAGCGGCGCACGTCGGCCGAAAGGCCGCGCAGAGCACCCAGCATCCGGTTGGAATGCGCCAGCAAACGGGCCTCGGTGTAGTAGGACGATCGGGCGTAATAACCGATGGCCAACACCTCCAAAGCGACGAACAACACCAGAACGTAGATGCTGCGTATGAATTCGACGAGCTTATGCAAAGCGTTGCTTCTAATTCAAGATTGCGGGCCTGTTGCCCGCAATCAAATTAAAACGTATTTTTCGTTCGGGACGACGCCCGAAATCCCTGCCGGAGAGCGGATCGGGAAATGCGGCTCCGAAGCCGCGAAGCAGTCCCGCCATCCGAGTGCTTCTCCTACTTCATCAAGAACGAGAACCGATTGATGTTCTTCAGCGCGATGCCGGTTCCGCGCGCGATGGCCCGCAAAGGGTCTTCAGCGATGTGGAACGGGATGCCGGTCTTCTCGGTCAGGCGCTTGTCGAGGCCTTTGATCAGGGCGCCGCCGCCGGCCAGGTAGATGCCGTTCTTGACAATATCGGCATACAACTCGGGAGGCATCGATTCGAGCACTTTCATCAAAGCCGCGTCGATCTTCGTGAGCGACTTCTCCAAGGCATAGGCGATCTCGCTGTAAGAGAGCGACACGGTTTGCGGCAGCGCGGTAAGCATGTTGGGGCCGGTTACGACGAAATCCTCCGGCTCGTCGTCCAACTCCGTCACGGCGGCGCCGATGGAACACTTGATCGCCTCGGCCGTACGCTCGCCGATGCGGATGTTATGCTGCTGACGCACGTAGCTCTGGATGTCGGTCGTGAAGACGTCGCCGGCGACATTGACCGACTCCGAACAAACGATGCCGCCCAACGAGATGCAGGCGATCTCCGACGTACCGCCGCCGATGTCGATGACCATGTTGCCCTCGGGCGCCTCGACGTCCAGTCCGGCACCCAGCGCCGCGGCCATCGGCTCGTAGATCATGTAGACCTCGCGGCCGCCGGCATGCTCGGCCGAGTCGCGCACGGCGCGGATCTCGACGTTGGTCGACCCCGACGGAATGCAGATCACCATGCGCAGCGACGGCGCGAAGACGCTGCCCGAAGTCTTGACTTTCTTGATCATGCCCCTGAGCATCAACTCCGTGGCATTGAAGTCGGCGATCACGCCGTCTTTGAGCGGACGGATCGTCTTGATGTTGGGATTGGTCTTCTCGTGCATGTTGCGAGCCTGGCGGCCGATGGCCACCAATTTGCCCGTGTGCACGTCGAGCGCCACGATCGACGGCTCGTCGACGACGACCTTGCCGTTATAGATGATCAACGTGTTGGCCGTACCCAAGTCGATGGCCAATTCCTGTGTGAGTGAAAATATTCCCATTGTCGGCTTCCCGTATTGTTTTTACAAAATTCTGGCGATCAACATTTTCGTCATCCGGCCGTCTTGCTGCAAGCACGGCCCGGACGCAAAAACGAATCTATCCGGACAAAGGTAACAAAAAGACGCAAATCTTTTTCTATTTTTTAAGATTTTTTTACTTACTTTTGTAACGCAAAACCTGTTTCTGCATGGAATACAAAATCGGAAAGGACGCCCGATGCGCCGTGATCGGCTACGGAAGCTGGGCGACGGCCATCGTAGGCCTGCTGGCCGCCAACCAGACGCGCGTAGGCTGGTACGTGCGCAACCCCGAAGTGCTGGAGAGCCTGCGCACCGAGGGCCGCAACCCGCGCTACCTGAGCGACGCGGAGTTCGACATGGAGCGCATCGCCGTATCGGACGACCTCGACGAAGTGGTGCGCGAAGCCGACATCCTGATCCTGGCCGTGCCGTCGGCCTACCTGAAAAACTTCCTCGAACCGCTTACCGAACCGCTCGACGGCAAGTTCGTGGTGTCGGCCATCAAGGGCATCGTTCCGGGCGACTACAAGACGGTGGTGGAGTATCTGCACGACCGCTACGGACTCTCCTACAAGCAGCTGGGCATCTTCACAGGCCCCTCGCACGCCGAGGAGGTGTCGCGCGGCAAGCTTACCTATCTGACGATGGCCTGCACCGACCTGGAAAACGCCCGCGCCATCGGCCAGAAGTTCGCCGCGCCCTATATCAAACTGAGCTACTCGACCGACCTCTACGGCATCGAATATGCTTCGATCCTCAAGAACATCTACGCCCTGGCCGTCGGCATCGCCGTAGGGCTGGGCTACGGAGACAATTTCCTGGCGGTGCTGATCGCCAACGGAGCCGGCGAGATGAAACGCTTCCTGGACGAAAGCTACCCTGCGGCGCGCGAGACGCTGGTTTCGGCCTACACGGGCGACCTGTTGGTAACCTGCTATTCGACTTACAGCCGCAACCGCCGTCTGGGCCTGCTGATCGGTCACGGATGCACGGTGCGCAGCGCGCTGAACGAAATGACGATGGTCGCCGAAGGCTACTTCGCGGCCGACTGCATCCGCCACATCAACACCCGCCACCGGGTCGACATGCCGATCGCCGAAATGGTTTACAAGGTGCTCTACGAAGGTGCTTCGGCACGCCGCTGCATGCGGGAACTGACCTCGAAATTGATCTAAAAACCATAAAACCTATGGAAACACTGAAAGTAGACATTCGCAAGACGGGCCTCGAGATTCCGGCCGGCATGAAAGCCCAGGCACAGGCAGCCAACGCCCTGCTCCACTCGGGCAAGGGCGCAGGCAACGATTTCCTGGGCTGGGTGCACCTCCCCTCGTCGATAACGGACGCCGACATCGCAGCCATCGAAAAAACGGCGGCCGGCCTGCGTGCGAAGGCCGACCTGATCGTCTGCATCGGCATCGGCGGCTCCTACCTGGGCGCCAAGGCTGTTCTGGAAGCGATGAGCGACCCCTTCAAACTGCTGCACAAGGAGCAGAAGAACCCCACGGTGGTATTTGCAGGGCAAAACATCTCGGAAGACTACATCCATGCCTTGATAGAAGCGTCGAAAGAACACTCGATCGCGGCCATCGTGATCTCGAAATCGGGCACGACGACCGAACCGGCCATCGCGTTCCGGCTGCTGAAAGCCGAAATCGAGAAACGCTACGGCAAGGCCGAGGCAGCCCAGCGTATCGTGGCGGTAACCGACAAGGCGCGCGGCGCGCTGAAGACGCTGGCTACCGACGAAGGTTACCCGACGTTCGTCATTCCCGACGACGTGGGCGGACGCTTCTCGGTGCTGACGCCCGTAGGTCTGCTCCCTCTGGCTGCAGCAGGCGTAGATATTCGGGCACTGGTGCGCGGTGCGCAGGAGATGGAACGGGCCACCGACGAAAAAATCCCGTTCGACGAGAATCCCTCGGCGATCTATGCGGCGACGCGCAACCTGCTCTACCAAGCCGGCAAGAAGATCGAAATCCTGGGTTCCTACGAACCGCAGCTGCAATATGTCAACGAATGGTGGAAGCAGCTCTACGGCGAGAGCGAAGGCAAGCAGGGCAAGGGCATCTTCCCGGCGAGCGTGACCCTCACGGCCGACCTGCACTCGATGGGCCAATACATCCAGGAGGGCGAACGCACGCTTTTCGAGACGATCATCTCGGTGGCCGCACCGGCGAACGAAGTGAAGATCGAGGCCGACCGGGAGAACCTCGACGGGCTGAACTTCCTGGCGGGCAAACGCATCTCGGAAGTGAACCGCATGGCCGAACTGGGCGTGCAGCTGGCTCACGTGGACGGCGGCGTGCCGAACATCCGTCTCGAAATTCCGCGCATCGACGCCCATGCGGTGGGCGGACTGCTCTACTTCTTCGAAAAAGCGTGCGGCATCAGCGGCTACCTGTTAGGCGTGAATCCGTTCAACCAGCCGGGCGTGGAAGCCTACAAGAAAAACATGTTCGCATTGCTGGACAAACCGGGCTACGAAGAAGACTCGAAAGCGATCAAAGCACGGCTGTAAAATACTGCGGCTCAATATTCGGACGAACCTCCCACGATGGAGGTTCGTCTTTTTTATATCGAATCGGTCGAAATTCGAAAATCATAATACCCCGCCCCAATGTCCTCACTGCCCAAAAGGGAAAGCAGGGTGTTTCCGGCTGGCATAAAAAATGCAGTTCGGAGTTTTCCCCGTCATATTGTTATCATGTCATGAAACTTCGTCCGTTGTTCATTCTGCTGCTTTTCGTCGTCTCGGCGGTCGTGCTGACCTGGATCTACTATGCTGCCACGCATACGCACCAAGTCCGGAACGAGACGCCCTGGCGCACGACGATCGCCGATCTGGACGCCTGCTGCCGCCGCAAGCATGTGAAGTCGATGCAATACGACCACTTCGCCAGCATCGCCGACAAGGAACACCGGGCCCATGCCGCCCGGCTGTTCCGCGCTCTGGCTCTCTCGGCCCGGCTCCAAGAACAAAACGGCATGAACGCCATCTTGCGGCTGGGCGGGAGCTATCTCCCGCCGGAAAAAGTGCTGGTTTTCCGCGGCACGACCGACGGCAACCTGGAACGCAGCATAGCCTATGAACTCCGCACGATGCAGGAATGCAAATGCGGCGAGATCAACCGCGCCCTGGCCTGCGACAACCGCTACGCCGCGCGCCTGCTGATCTGGGCCTCGTCGGTCGACATGCGCCAAGCCACGCTGATGCACCTCTGCCGCGCGCCGCAATCGTCCGACACCGAATGGCAATATCTGGTCTGCCCGCAATGCGGCAACATCTTCACTTCGGTCTACTGCGAACCCTATTGCCCGCTCTGCCTGACCGCAAGCCAACAATTCGTACGGTTCGAATAAGCACCGCAAAAAAAGCCGGCCCGACGAAACGCATGGCCTGCCCTCCTGCGCAACCCGCTATCTCGCACAAAATCCCGCTCCGCTTACTCGCCCCCTCTGCCTGCATGAAACATGAAACTCGGCCCCCAACCCGCCCCCTGCCTGCATGAAACCACATGAAAACCGCCCCTGCTGCAAATGTTGCAGCAGGGGCGGTTTTTTCAAGAAAGCCCGTTCCTTTTCGAAACAGAGCGATCGGGAAACTATTCTTCCTCGACCTCTTTCATGTTGTGGTAGACGTTGGTCACGTCGTCGTCCTCCTCCAGACGCTCCACCAGCTTCTCGACCGACTCGCGGCCCTCTGCATCCAACTCCTTGGTGTCGGTGGGCAGGTAGGCCGATTCGCCGGACACGATCTCGAATCCCTTGTCATCCAACCACTTCTGGATCGAACCGAACGACTCATAAGGCGCATAGACCGTGATGCCGTCCTCCTCGGGATAGAACTCGTCGACTCCCAGGTCGATCATCTCCAACTCCAGTTCCTCGGCGTCGGTGCCGGCGGGAGCATGGAACTTGAAGATGCACTTGTGGTCGAACATGAATCCCACCGAACCGCTGTTGCCCAGCGTACCGCCGCACTTGTTGAAGTGCATGCGTACGTTAGCCACCGTGCGGTTGGTGTTGTCGGTGGCCGTCTCCACAAGAAACGCGATGCCGTGGGGGCCGTAACCTTCGTATACGACCTCCTTGTAGTCGGCCGCATCCTTCTCGGTGGCACGCTTGATGGCACGCTCGACGTTCTCCTTAGGCATGTTCTCGGCCTTGGCGTTCTGCATCAGAATGCGCAGACGCGTATTGCCCGAGGGATCGGGGCCGCCGGCCTTGACGGCGATTTCGATCTCCTTGCCCAACTTGGTAAACGTGCGGGCCATGTGGCCCCAACGCTTCATTTTCCGCGCCTTGCGATACTCGAAAGCTCTTCCCATAGTATCCTGAAATTTACGATTTTTTCCTCTTGTGGCGCAAAGTTATAAAATTCGCCGTGAAAAATTGAAAAATTAGCCCACTAAAAAATCGCAGACCATGCCGCATCGCCTCGAACCGCCCTGCAAGCAGAAAAAAATCTTCAAAACCCAAACTATTTCAACCAATAAAATTTAGCTTTTCGACCAAATTCCCCAAATAATTATGACAATTCAAATATACACTACGCCCAATTTTTAGATAAATTACTAATTTTGCAATACACGAATAAAAAAGCACCATCCGACTAATAATCAAAACAGACCCATGCGCATCGTTTTTTTAATGGGAAACGGGTTCGACATTTCGCTCGGGCTGAAAACCAGCTACACCGATTTCCACAAATATTACACACGATCTTTCCACATAGAACCATGTATAAAAAAACTAAAACAAGCAATAAAAGAAGATCTGGAAAACTGGTCCGATTTCGAAAAAGCATTCGGAATCTACACAAAAAAAATCGCTGATCCGGAAGAATTCGATTTGCTCTACGACGATATTCTTCAAGAAATGCAAAAATACTTGAAGGCCGAAACCGAAAAGTTTTCCGCTCTTTCAATAAACATTCCTGCTTTTATAAATTCATTAACAGCCCCGGATTCTTTCATACGAGAAAAAAGAAGAATCCAACATTTGTTTTCCATCGAAACAATAGATATACGTATCATCAACTTCAACTACACACAAACAATCGACATCTTCGCAGCCAGCGCCCGGCATTCATCGTTGCATCGAGGTCGGAGTATCATTACCATAGCAGCACCCCAACATATCCACGGGACACTCGACGGCACCATGCTATTCGGAGTAAACGACAAATCCCAAATCGCAAACACCGCTTTCCAAAACAACGATACGATCGCATCCGAATTGGTCAAACCCGTCTTCAACAAAAAATTAGGATACGCGACGGATGACATATGTCTCGCAACGATAAAAGAAGCAGCCCTCATTTGCATCTTCGGCATGTCTATCGGCGACACCGACCAATATTGGTGGACTTCGATAGGGGATCGAATAAAACGTTCGGGATGTTATGCAATTCTGTTCTACTGGGACGGGAAAACCCACCTGCCGCTTGAAGAACGATATAAATTACGAGAAGAAGAGAAGATAAAAGAAATGTTTTTGGAGAAGATCGGAATCAGCAAGGACTCTGATAGTGCAAGCAGAATATTTATCGGATACAACACTTCGATTTTTCAAAATATGATAGAATAGTGAACCCTTTAGTATAGAAAGCGCAAGCACTCCGCTGAAATTCAGCGGAGCGCTTGCTTTCGTACCCGGAGCCGGGGTCGAACCGGCACGACATTGCTGTCATTGGTGTTTGAGACCAACGCGTCTACCGATTCCGCCATCCGGGCAAACCGTGTCTCCAACGAGAATCGGGACTGCAAAGATACGAATAAAATCGGAAAGACAAAACAAAGGAACGAAAAATTACGACCGGCAGCGCGAAAGTCCCCGCAAAATACCCGGCCGGCCGAAAAGCACGGCTCCGGACGAACCGCCGGACGAAACCGGAACTTGTATCCGCAGCCTGGAGCCGGAACTTGGAACGGAAGCCTGAATCCGAAGTCTGGCTCCGCAACCTGGATCCGAAGCATCCGCAACGTCAAAACGGCTGCGGCCTCCGAAAGCAACCGATCTAAAAGGCTCCTTGAACGCCAGGAAACGATGCTGACGGATAACTTTGCACGAGACCAAAAGGTATGGAGAGCACGCTCGGACAACCTCGAACACCCGACGAACAACGCCCGTCCTCTCTCACACTTGAGGATGAAAGAAATCGCGGATTTTGCGGGCCTTGGCTTCGCCCACCAGCGCCGCCAGCTCCTCGAAGTTGGCGGTTTTGACCTTCGCCACCGTACGGAAGTGCTGCAACAGCTCGCGGATCGTCTTCTCCCCCACGCCGGGTATCTGCTCCAGTTCGCTGTGAATAAACGCTTTGCTGCGCTTCTGGCGATGGAACGAGATCGCAAAACGATGCACCTCTTCTTGGATGTGGGTCAGCAAATGGAACACCGGCGAGGTGGGACGCAAGCCGACCAGCAGGGGCGGATCGCCGCAGAACAGTTCGGCTGTGCGATGGCGGTCGTCCTTGGCCAGTCCGGCGACCGGAATGTCCAGCTGAAGATACTCCAGCACCTCGCGGATCACGCCCATCTGCCCCTTGCCGCCGTCGGCGATAATCAGATCGGGCAGTTCGGCCCCCTCGGCCACCAGCCGGCTGTAACGCCGATAGACGACCTCGCGCATCGATGCGTAGTCGTCCGGCCCCTCGACGGTCTTGATGTTGAAATGGCGGTATTCCTTGCGCGAGGGCTTGCCGTCGCGGAAAACCACGCACGACGCCACCGGATGGCTGCCCTGCAAGTTGGAATTGTCGAAACACTCGATATGGCGCGGCTGACGATCGAGGTGCAGCTCTTTCTGCATAGCATCCATCAGCCGGTCGGCATGCCGCTCGGGATTGCGGATTTCCAGATTCTTGAGCTGCTCGGCCCGGTAAATGCGGGCGCTCTTCTGCGAAAACTCCAGCAGGTCGAGTTTCTCGCCCCGCTTGGGCACCGTGAACGTCACGCCATCGAAAAGCAGCGTCGTCGAAGGCAGGAACGGCACGATGACCTCGCGGGCCAGCAAGCCGTCGGCCATCTTTTCGACCATGTGTTGGATGGCCAGCGTCAGCATGTCGCGTTCGTCGGCTCCGACGCCCGTCGAAAGGCGCACGGTCGAGACGCCCACGATCGAGCCGTGGCGGATGCGCACGAAGTTGCAGTAGGCCACCTCGTCGTCGGGCAGGAGCGAAAAGACATCGGCGTCGACGATGCGCGAACTCACGATTACCGACTTGCCGGCATAATGATCCAGAGCGTCGAGACGTTGTTTGTAGCGCTGCGCCTGCTCGAACCTCAACTCGCCGGCCGCACGGGCCATCTCCTCCTCCAGATAGCGGCGCACGGGCCGCAGATCGCCCTTGAGGATCGAGACCACCAGGTCGACCGCCCGGGCATACTCCTCCTCCGACTGCCGCCCCACGCAGGGGCCTTTGCAGTTGCCCAGATGATATTGCAGGCAGACCGCATATCTGCCCCGCGCGATCTGCTCGGGCGCCAAGTTGAGTTTGCACGTGCGCAGCGGCACCACCTCGCGGATGAACTCCAGCACGCTATGCTGCATCCCCATCGAACCGTAAGGGCCGAAATACTGCGAGCCGTCGCGCACGAGCTGCCGCGTCGACTGCACGCGCGGAAAGCGTTCGCGCCGCACGACGATCCACGGATAGGTCTTGTCATCCTTGAGCAGGATGTTGTAGCGCGGCTGGAGGCTCTTGATGAGCGAGTTTTCGAGCAGCAGGGCGTCGGCCTCGCTATCGACCACGATGTGGCGGATTTCGACGATCTGTCTGACCATTACCCGCACCTTGGCGCTGTGCTCCTTGCTCTGCACAAAATAGGAAGATACCCGCTTGCGCAGGCTCTTGGCCTTGCCCACATAGATGATCGTCCCTGAGCGATCCACGAACTGGTAGACGCCCGGCGAGAGCGGCAGCAGCGCCGCCTGACTCTTCGGATCGGTTTTTCCGGCTTCGGCCATACGGGGGCAAATTTAGCAAAAATCCGACAAACCGCCGCACAGGACACGCGACTGCCGCTCCCAGCGGTTCGCGAAGCGCTTCTTTTTGATTATATGTCCGAATGTAATATCTTTGCAAACGAATACCCTATCTTTTCAAGCCGGAACCCATGAAAAAATTATTGTTTTTGTGTCTTTTTGGCGTGCTGTCCGCCTCGTGCATCGACAAGGACTACGATCTGACCGATATCGATACCGACGGCATCGCGGTCGGCAGCGCAACATCCCGCTTCACGGTGCCGTTGGTAACCGTGACGGTGGCTCTGGACGACATCCACGACAGCGAAGGATCGCTGCAAGAAATGCTCGACGAGGCCGACATCTGGCTGCCCTCGCAACTGCCCGGCGGCGCAAAATACGTCGATTTCGCCCGGCTCTATGTCGACGACGCCTACCTCGGCGAGCTGACCGGCACCCTGATCGAAGAAATGGGCCGCAGCGACGAGCGGCTCAACAAGGTGGCCGACCTGGCATGGCGAAGCTACAAAAAGGATTTCCTCGCCCTGCTGGGACTGAGCGAAGCATCGGTCGACAAGACCCGTTTCAAGGAGGCTTTCGTCAAGTTGTTCGCCACCAACGCCGCACTGCGGCAGCAGACCGAGGCATCGGCCCGCAAATACCTGCAACTGCTGAACGTCTCTGACCTTTCGTACGAACTCGGCTCGCTCGACTTAGGCGAAGTGCTCGACATGCTGACCAAGAACCTCGACCCGCAGGGTACGGCCGACCCCGTGAACACGCTTTCGATCGAGGGCAGGGTAGAGAGCACGCTGCCGTTGAGCATGCGGCTTTCGCCCGTGTTTACCCCTACGGGACTCGTACTCTCCCCCTTCACGGTCGAAGTCGACGCGACGACCGAAATCCCCTCGACCCGCATCTATGCCGAAGACCTGCGCGCGCTGACGGAAGCCTCGAACGTGAAGATCGTCGTGCCCGTCGAACTGCAACGATACCATCCCGGCCGCAAGCTCGACCCGAATCCCATCTCCATCCGGCTGAACCTGGTAAAAACCGGCTCGTTGAATCTTGACATCTGACCCCCGACACTCTCCATCGAAAATGAAAAGAATCCCTCTTTTTCTGGCGATGCTGCTTTGGGCGGCAGGCGCCGCGGCACAAAACCCCACGGCTTACTTCATGGAAGGAAGCACGTTCCGCACCCAGTTCAACCCGGCTTTCGCGCCGCTGCGCGGCTACGTCAACATCCCGTTCGTCGGCAGCATCCAAGCAGGCATAACCAACAACCTGCCGTTGAGCAAACTGCTCTATCCGCGCGACGGGCGCCTGGTAACGCTGCTCGACCCCTCGGTTTCCGCCGACGAAGCGCTCGCCGGTCTGAAAACCGACAACCTGCTGGGCACCGAAGTGCGCATGAGCCTCATCGGCTTCGGCAAGTTCACGAAAAACCACAAAAATTTTTGGTCGTTCGACCTCAACCTGCGCACCAACGCGGAGTTCAACGTTCCGGGCGCGCTCTTCGAATTCATCAAACGCGGCGACGAAGGCTCGATCCGCAACCTGGGACTGGAGGCCGAGATGTATGCCGACGCCGGGGTCAGCTATTCGCTCCCGCTGCTGGGCGACAAACTCTATGTAGGCGCCAAGGCCAAGTTCATCGTCGGACTGGCCCGCGCGAAGGTCAACTTCGACCGTATGGACATCACGCTGCACGACAACCGCTGGGCCGTGGAGGCGCAAGGAAGCATCGAAGCCAACATCCCGGGCGCCGAAGTGAACTACCGGTACGACGACTACGGACAACCCTACTTCGAATCGGACGACATCGAAATCAACAAAATCAAACCCGCCGGCTACGGATTCGCCGTCGACCTGGGCGCCACCTACGAAATCCTGCCCGGACTCCAGGCCTCGCTGGCCGTGACCGACCTGGGATTCATCAACTGGAGCAAGACCAGCACCGTCGCCGGACGCGCCGAGACGAGCATCGAATATACGGGCATCATGATCGAGAACGGCGAAACCTCCTCCACGCCCGACTTCTCGCTGGACGACCTCAAGCAGTTCCGGCCCATCGAAGCGAAAGGGAGTGTCCGCGCGCTCCAGGCATCGGTCAACGCAGGTCTCGGATACTTCATGTGGGATCATCGCGTAGGCTTCGGTCTGTTGTACCAGGCCCGCTTCCGCGAATTCAAGACCCTGCACAGCGTTACCGGCTCGATCAACTTCTCGCCGATCCGCTGATTCACGCTCTCGGGCAGCTATACGGCAGGCAGCGGTATGGGCGCTTTCGGGCTGGCCCTGAACCTCTGCCCGGGCTGGATCAACTTCTTCGTCGGCACCGATCTGGTGGCGACGCGCTTCACGCCGCAGTTCATACCGGTCAAACAAAAGTCCATGAATGTAACATTCGGACTGGGTATTCCCCTGGGCCGGCGCAGCCACCGCGTGGCTGAATACGTCCGCGCTTCCGACCGCAAATAGCGTGGGGAAAACCACACGATTCCCGGATCGGCCGATGCGTCGATCCGGGAATTTTTCATATCCATATCGGATAAAGTTCGCCCCAATAAGGGAAAAAGCGACTGCAAACCCGGTAAAAGACCCGGGATTTAGCTATTTCAGGCGTACCCATACCAGAATCGGGCAGAGGTATTGTAATTTCAGAATCTTTGTTTACCTTTGTTGCACTGAAAATAAAACGAACCGTCATTCGACGGTCACGATCCGAATACATATTGCGGCGGCCCGGAAATCTGTGTGAAGTTGCGTCACTAAATTTTTGAATTCTTCAAGGGCCGCCGCAATTTTTACAAAAGACCGTAGCGCAAATATACGCTACGGTCTTTTTTTCAGACAGGCGTCATCCTATATTTCGGCCAGCGCCAGGCTTCGCTGCAAGGAGGCCTCCATCGTCCGGCGCCCGGCCTCGGCGATCTCCGTGGCACGGTAAAACTCGAAAAGCCCGAAACTGTCGGCCGGTATCTCGATCAGCACGTCGGGTTTGTAGAGCCGGCACATCAACTGGGCGATCCGCTGCTGCATGATCTCCGACGACGAGGTAATCAACTTATAATAATTTACCGAGCTGCGCTCCTGGGCCGAAAACGACGCACTCACGTCCACGGCCACCAGCAGTTCGCCCGACCGGCGCCGCACCCGGTTGAGGGGCAGCGGATTGACCGTTCCGCCGTCGATCAGCACCATGTCGCCCATGCGCATGGGCTGGAAAACCGACGGAATGGATATCGACGCGCGAATGGCATCGTAGAGTCCCCCGCGGTCGAAAACCACTTCGCGGCCCGTCATCAGATCGGCCGCCACAGCCGCGAACGGAATAGGCAACTCCTCGATCCGCACATCGGGCACCAGCTGCTTGAGCGCCTGGATCACGCGGTTGCCCTTGACCAGCCCCTCGGCGCTGAAGGTAAAGTCGACCAGGCTGAGCACTTTATAGCGATCCAGTTCGCACATCCACTCCTTGAACAAATCCAGGTGGCCCGCGGCGTACATGCCGCCCACCAGCGCACCCATCGAGGTGCCGGCTACGGCCGTGATCTCGAATCCGGCCTCCTCCAGCGCTTCGATGGCTCCGATGTGGGCTACGCCCCGCGCGCCGCCGCCACCCAGTACCAAAGCGACTTTTCTTTTCTCCATATTCTGCTTCTCTCCTCTCTTTTGATTTTCGGTTTGCCGATTCTTGCACGCATCGTGCCGAAACAAAACAAAAAAGTCTCCGTCCCGGCCTGCGGCGTCACTCTCCGACACACACCACCCGATCCATCCTCACGTCGTGCGGCTCGACCGGCAGCGCTTCGACCAGTTGGTGGGCATAGCACGCCCCGATCTTCACGGCCCGCACCCCGGACTGCGACAGATAGCGGTCATAAAACCCTTTTCCGCGCCCCAGGCGCGCACCGCAGCGATCGAACGCCACGCCCGGCACCACGACCAGCTCGATCTCCTCCGGCCGGCACACCCGCGCACCGGCCCCCGGCTCGGCGATGCCGAACGCCCCGCAGACCATCGTCGCGCGATCGTAGTCGTAGAACTGCATCGTTTCGCCCTCGACCCGCGGCACGACGACGCGTTTCCCGCAGCTCCAGGCTGCCAGGGCCGCCGTCATGTCCGGCTCGTCGGGCAATGCACAGAACAGCCCCACGCATCGTGCCGCGGCGAACTCCGGCAACTCCCCGATGCGCCCGATCAGCTGCTCCGACATCCGGCGACGCACGTCGCCCGCCAATGCGAGGTTACGCCGTTTCATCATCGCACGCCATTCTTTCTTTGTCATAAAACCCTCGTTTTCGGTTCAATTTCCCCGCTGCTTCTATTGTTATTCCGCAAACAATGGCTATCTTTGCAGACGGAACACATCAAATATTAACAAATATAACAAAATTATCGTTATGAACTGCTTTCTCTGCAATTCTTCGCTGGGCAAGAAGTTGGTAATGAGCGTTTCGGGCTGCGCCCTGGTGCTCTTCATCCTCTTCCACATGGCCATGAACATTACCGTGCTCTTCTCGCCCGAAGCCTACAACGCAATCTGCGGATTCCTGGGCGCCAACTGGTATGCACTGGTCGGCACGGCAGGTTTGGCCGCACTGGTGGTACTGCACTTCGCCTATGCGGTCGTGCTGACGCTCAACAACTACCGTGCTCGCGGCTCGCAGCGCTACGAAGTGACCGTCAAGGAGCACGGCGTGTCGTGGGCCTCGAAGAACATGCTCGTGCTGGGCTTCATCGTACTGGGCGGCCTGGCGCTGCACCTCTTCAACTTCTGGGCGAAGATGCAGCTCGTCGAACTTACGGGCAGCCACGTCAACGCGCTGGGCTACGCCCCCACCGACGGCGCAGCGCTCATCGCCTACACCTTCTCGCAGTGGTACTACGTGGCACTCTACCTGCTGTGGTTCGCAGCACTCTGGTTCCACCTCACGCACGGCGTGTGGTCGATGTTCCAGACCGTGGGCTGGGCCAACGACACGTGGTATCCGCGCCTGAAGTGCCTGGCCAACATCGTGGCTACGATCATCTTCGCAGGCTTCGCCGCCGTGGTCGTGATCTACTTCGCCAAGAGTCTGTGCCCCTGCTGCGCAGGCATCTGCTAACCCTCCGACCCGTTTTCAAGAACAATATAACAATACGAATATATGGCTCTCAAATTAGATGCTAAAATTCCCGCCGGCGAACTCGCACAGAAGTGGAGCAACCACAAGGCGGCGATCAAGGTCGTAAGCCCGGCCAACAAACGCAAACTCGACGTCATCATCGTCGGAACGGGCCTGGGCGGCGCCTCCGCAGCCGCGTCGCTCGGCGAACTGGGCTACAACGTCAAAATCTTCTGCATCCAGGATTCGCCCCGCCGCGCCCACTCGATCGCGGCGCAGGGCGGTATCAACGCTGCGAAGAACTACCAGAACGACAACGACTCGGTATACCGCCTCTTCTACGACACGATCAAGGGCGGCGACTACCGTGCCCGCGAAGCCAACGTCTACCGTCTGGCCGAGGTGTCGAACCTCATCATCGACCAGTGCGTGGCCCAGGGCGTACCCTTCGCCCGCGAATACGGCGGCCTGCTGGCCAACCGCTCGTTCGGCGGCGCACAGGTGTCGCGTACGTTCTACGCCCGCGGCCAGACGGGCCAGCAGCTCCTGCTGGGCGCCTACGCCGCGCTGAACAAGGAGATCGCCGCAGGTTCGGTCAAGAGCTACCCGCGTCATGAGATGCTCGACATCGTCATCGAAGACGGCGAAGCCAAGGGCATCATCGCCCGCAACCTGGTAACGGGCGAAATCGAACGCCACGGAGCCCACGCCGTCGTGATCGCCACGGGCGGCTACGGCAACGTCTTCTTCCTCTCGACCAACGCCATGGCGTCGAACGGCTCGGCCGCATTCCAGTGCTACCGCAAGGGCGCCGGCTTCGCCAACCCCTGCTTCACGCAGATCCACCCCACCTGCATCCCCGTGCATGGCGACCAGCAGTCGAAACTGACCCTCATGTCGGAGTCGCTGCGCAACGACGGCCGCATCTGGGTGCCGAAGAAGATCGAAGACGTCAAGGCCATCCGCTCGGGCGCCAAGAAACCTTCGGACATCGCCGAAGAAGACCGCGACTACTACCTGGAGCGCCGCTACCCGGCGTTCGGCAACCTCGTGCCGCGCGACGTGGCGTCGCGTGCCGCCAAGGAGCGCTGCGACGCAGGCTTCGGCGTGAACGAGACCGGCCTGGCCGTCTTCCTCGACTTCAAGACCGCGATCGAACGGCTGGGCAAGGAGATCATCAAGCAGCGCTACGGCAACCTCTTCGACATGTACGAAGAGATCACCGACGTCAGCCCCTACGAGGAGCCGATGCAGATCTTCCCCGCCGTGCACTATACGATGGGCGGCATCTGGGTCGACTACAACCTCATGACCACCATCCCGGGCCTCTACGCCATCGGCGAAGCCAACTTCTCGGACCACGGAGCCAACCGTCTGGGCGCTTCGGCCCTGATGCAGGGTCTTGCCGACGGCTACTTCGTGCTGCCCTACACCATCGGCGACTACCTCTCGCACAAGATCCAAGCTCCGAAGGTAAAGACCGACACGCCGGCTTTCGACCAAGCTGAAAAGGACGTGAAGGAGAAGATCGCCAAGCTCTTCTCGATCAAGGGCAAGCAGTCGGTGGACGACATCCACAAGAAGCTGGGCCACATCATGTGGGAGAACGTCGGCATGGCCCGCACCAAGGAGTCGCTCGAAAAGGCCATCGCCGAGATTCAGGCCCTGCGCAAGGAGTTCTGGCAGGATGTGAAACTCGTAGGCTCGGAAAACGAATTCAACGTCGAATTGGAAAAGGCGCTGCGTCTGGCCGACTTCCTGGAACTGGGCGAGCTGATGGCCCGCGATGCACTGAACCGCGAGGAGTCGTGCGGCGGCCACTTCCGCTCGGAGCACCAGACCGAGGAGGGCGAGGCCAAGCGCGACGATGAAAACTTCGTCTACGCCGCCGTATGGGAATACAAAGGCATGGACGAGGCGCCGGAGCTGACCAAAGAACCGCTCAACTTCGAGTTCGTACACCCGGCCCAGCGCAACTACAAAGACTAAAACCGACTGACGTACAACATGAATCGAAACCGCACCGCCGGCCCCGACAACTCGGGTCTGCGACAGCGGGACGAGAAATAACAATTTGAGATTATGAATTTCACTTTGAAGATATGGCGTCAGAAGGACGCCAAGTCGAAAGGAGCGTTCGAATACTACAAGGTCGACAACATCTCGGCCGACACCTCGTTCCTGGAGATGCTCGACATCCTGAACAACAACCTCATCCACGAAGGCAAGGAACCCGTGGCATTCGACCACGACTGCCGCGAAGGCATCTGCGGCATGTGCTCGCTGCACATCGACGGCGAGGCCCACGGCCCGAGCCAGGGTGCGACGACCTGCCAGATCTACATGCGCAAGTTCAAGGACGGCGCGACGATTACCATCGAGCCGTGGCGCTCGGCAGCGTTCCCCGTCATCAAGGACTTGGTGGTCAATCGTTCGGCCTACGATCAGATTCTCCAGGCCGGCGGCTTCATCTCGGTGCGCACCAACTCGGTGCCCGACGCCAATGCCATGCCGATTCCGAAGGCCGATGCCGACGAGTCGATGGATGCGGCGGCCTGCATCGGCTGCGGCGCCTGCGCGGCGACGTGCAAGAACGGCTCGGCTATGCTCTTCGTGGCGGCCCGCGTCTCGTCGCTGGCCAAGCTCCCGCAAGGCCGCGTAGAGGGTGCCCGCCGCGCCAAGGCCATGGTGGCGAAGATGGACGAACTGGGCTTCGGCAACTGCACCAACACCGGCGCCTGCCAGGCCGAGTGCCCGAAGTCGATTTCGATCGCCCACATCGCCCGACTGAACCGCGAATTCCTCTCGGCGAAGTTCGAGGACTAAAAAAGAGGGTTCCACCGATGCGGCTGTTGCCGCCCGCCCGGAAGTCTTTCATGGAAAGCCCCGCTCCGGACACCGAGAGAGCATACGTTCATCGGTGTTTCGGGAGGTCTCGCTTTCACAACAAAACCTGCAATCTTTTCCGATTGCAGGTTTTGTTGTGAAAGCGGCGCCATGACCACAGGAAAGGGCTGCATGCCCGCACGAATAATAGAGACAGAACCTTGCTTATAATCAGCTGCCGGTCGCTGTCTCTCCCGTGCGGTTCGTTCGCCGAGGAGGCAGCAATTCCATATCCGCCCGCCGGAACAAATTGTCCGACCCTCGGCCCGCCGGGCCGAAGCATCCGGTTGCGGCCCCGCAGCCCGAAAGCAAGAAGATAAAAAACAGCCCCATGCAGATGCTGGACGCAGCGCACGGCACGCGCGATAGCGCGGTTCCCGTTGTTCAACGGGTTCACGTTGCCTGAATTGAAGTTCAACATGCCTGCGTTGACATTGCCCGCTGCGTAGGACGACGACGACCAAGCATAGCCGTTCGTGCCGACGTTCTCCAAGGCTCCCGTCGCGTTGCTGCGGTAGCCCGTGGCAACCGTGAAAAGCAATCGCTGGAATGGATGCGGCGGAGGAGTCCTTCGGAGCAACACCGCCGCAAACTGGGATGGACAACTGACGGCACCGCAAAATCGCTCGTTGCGGAAATCGCATACGCATGCGGATTGCGTCTTACGCCGTCAGCGGATTGCTGAATCTACACACCACACTGGCGGAAGCCGTAGCTTGCCGCCACTCCGGGTCGAATGGGAACTGTCTTTTATCTGTATGTATATCTTAGAGGTATTCGTTCGTCATGCCACGAAAAGCAGGGGAGAATATCCTCCCTCTCTTTCCCGACGGTTCTGCGTCCGTACCCGGCCGCCGCTCCGCACCGGGAAGCGCAGCAAGCACTCCCCGGCCGGAAACAAAGATAATGGAAATCGGACGAAACATCAAATTTTTGAAAAAATTAGTACTTTGTATTGCATAATACCAAAACTTGCATTATATTTGCAGCAGAAAAATAGCAAACCAGCCGGATCATGAAAGAAACGATCAACGCCAATATCGGCTCGGTAGCGTTTACCGTCGACCTGGACGCCTACCGACTGTTGAAAGAGTATCTGGACGACGTACGCAGCCGGCTTTCAGCCAACGTACAGGAGACCATGGACGACATCGAACGGCGTTTCGCCGAAATTTTCCACGAGCGCATCGCATCGCCCATGCAGGTCGTGACGGCCGACATGGTGCGCGCGGCCATCGAGCGCATGGGACAGCCCTCCGACTTCGGCGAGCAGCACGCACCCGCCGCAACTCCGCGCCCGATGCTGCGCCGGTCGCGCCGCGACCGTTCGATAGCGGGCATCTGCGGCGGTCTGGCCGAGTTCTTCGGCACCGATCCCACGCTCGTTCGGATCGTCACGCTGCTGCTGATTCTCTTCGGCGGGCTTTCGCTCTGGGTCTACATCATCCTATGGATCATCATTCCCGAGGCCCCCGCACCGAAATTCACGACAACCGACAAAAAACCATAACGACATGGCAACCGACAAACGAAAACTCTACCGCACGCGCAACGGCATCATAGCCGGCGTCTGCGGCGGTCTGGCTGAATTCTTCGGCCTGGATACGGCGCTGCTGCGCATCGCCACCCTGATATTGATCCTCTTCGGCGGGCTTTCGCTCTGGGTCTACATCATCCTCTGGATCCTCGTGCCCAAGGCCCCCAAACAACTTAACGCTTGACCGCTATGGCTGAAGACAACGTAAAGGCGCAGATGCGCAAGGGCATCCTGGAGTACTGCATCCTGGCCATTCTCTCGCGCGGGGATTCCTACGCCCCGAAGATCATCGCCGAGCTGAAGCAAACCGAGATGATCGTGGTCGAGGGTACGCTCTACCCGATCCTCACGCGCCAGAAGAACGCCGGGCTGCTGACCTACCGCTGGGAAGAGTCGCCGCAAGGCCCGCCGCGCAAATACTACACCCTCACGGAGAAAGGCCGCGAGTATTTGACGGCCCTCGATCAGGCCTGGGACGAGCTGGTCGGACAGATCCGCACCATCCGCCACGGCAAAACCGAAATATGAACCCGAACCAACACTCCACGATTATGAAAAAACTCTTTCTGCTCATCGCCGGCCTGGGATTCCTGGCCGCCATCATCGGCTGTCTGCTGGGACTGACGGCAAAAAAAGTGTTCGCCGACGAACGTTTCTTTGCCCAGCGCGTGAAAGGCAGCGGCCGAATCGTTACCCGCATGCAGGAGGTGCCGGCATTCCAGGCCATCGAAGCCTCGCGCAGCGTAGAAGTCATCGTGACCGGCACGGAAAGCCGCACCGCACGCATCGACGCCGACGACAACCTGATCGACAAGGTCATCGTGACCGTCGAGGAAGGCAAGCTCAAAGTCGGCATCGACCGGTCGGTCAAGGATTTGCGCGACTGTCATGTCTCCGTCACGGCACCCCATCCCGACGGACTCCGCAGCCTGGTGGCGAACAGCGCGGCGCAGATTCGCTGCAAGCAGCCGCTGACCGCCGCGAAAACGAAGCTCTCGGCATCGAGCGCCGCCCGCATCGTCGCAGCCGTCGAAGCTACGGAGTGCAAGATCGACGCATCGAGCGCTGCAATGATCGAAGCCACGGTAAAGGCCACCGACTGCGACATCGAGACATCGAGCGCCTCGCAAATCGAAGCCACGGTCAACGCTGCGAAGTGCGACATCGCCGCGTCGAGCGCCTCGAAGATCGAAATCGAAGGCACGGCGCAGGAGTGCGAAGCCGACCTCAGCTCGGCCTCGAAATTAACGGCCAAGAACTTCGCCGTGCAGCACTACGATATCGAGACGTCGAGCGGCTCCTCGGCCCGCATCCGCTGTACGGAACGTCTCCAGGCCAAGGCTTCGAGCGGTTCGCTCATCCGCTATTCGGGCCGATGCGAAACCCGCATCAGCAAATCGAGCGGCGGCAGCGTGCACGCCGAATAACCCAGATCGCAAGATATCATGAAAGAGGTAAAAAAATGCAGTCTCTCGGGCGTGGCCTTTACACTGGACACCGACGCCTACGAAGCGCTCGCCGCCTACATCGAGAGCCTGAAGAAAAGCTATGAGAATTCGGCCGACGGCGAAGAGATCGTGGCCGACATCGAGGCGCGCATCGCCGAACTGATCCTCTCGGCGCAGGACAACACCCACGTGGTCGAGCTGCCCCTGGTGCAGAACATCATCCGCCAGATGGGTTCGGCCGCGGACATCTCCGACGCCGATCTGGACGACGCCCGCCGCGGCGGGCCGCGCATCCCCCGCCGCCTCTACCGCGACAGCGACAACGCCAAGTTGGGCGGCGTCTGCTCGGGCATCGGCAAATACTTCGACATCGACCCCGTGTGGGTGCGGCTGGCGCTCTTCCTGCCGCTGCTGCTTACCTGCTTCCAGTGGGTGCCGCTGCTGCGCTGGACAGGGCCGATGATGGCCAATCTGTTCGGCATCTTCATCATCTGCTACCTGATCATGTGGTTCGCTGTGCCGGCGGCCCGCACCGCCCGTCAGAAACTGGAGATGAACGGCGAAAAGATTACCGAACAGACCATCCGCCGCACGACGGCCGCCGCAGGAGCCTACGACCCCGACGGACATGCCAAACCGGTAATCGCCGAAGCGGTTTCGGTCATGGGCAAGATCGTGCTGATGCTCTGCAAGATTTTCGCCGGGCTGCTGGTCTTCGGATTCATCATGCTGGCCTGCGCCCTGATCATCGGGCTGTTCGCCCTGCTGGTGGGCGGCCACGATCTGCCGCTCTCGCCGGCGTTCCTGCACGACATGTCGCTGTGGCTGCCGATTCTCGGCATCTTCGCCCTGCTCATTCCGGTCATCCTGCTGATCTACGTCATGATGTGTCTGATCGCCTCGCGCAAGCCGGGCGGCAAGACGGTGCTGATCTTCTTCCTGCTGTGGCTGACGAACATCGTCGCACTCTCGTGCCTGGCCGTGCGCGAAAACGTAAGCACAGGAATAAGCCACAAATACAAGACGATGGGGCGCATGCTCCAAAGCAAAGTGGTCATCGACGGCGACACGACGACCCTGGAACGGATGCTCAACGAATTCGAAGATGAACAAATCGTCGAAAACGACTTGAAGTCCGTCCATATAACCGTCCCCTCGAAAGGACTGGACATCGTGGTCGACAAGGAAAAATCCCGCCTGGACATCACTTCCGACGGCAAGCGCATCGCTGCCACCGTGCAGACCGACGAACCGGCAGACAGAAAAACGAACAAAACGGCGCGCAAACCGGCATCCCGGACAAGGGACAACGCTGCGGACGGCACCACTGAATAAGAAGCGTCGAAACGACGGAACGACAATGCCGGGCAGGGTTGCGACTCCGCCCGGCATTTTTTGAGAAATTTGAAATAATTATTAACTTTGACCGGTTTTGTTAGTTAACGGTAAACTATGGCAAGTATCAAATGTATCGGCATTCTCACGTCGGGAGGCGACGCCCCCGGCATGAATGCGGCAATCCGTGCGGTAACCCGCAGCGCGATCTACAACGGCTTTGCCGTGAAAGGAGTCATGCGCGGCTACAAAGGCCTGGTGTTCAATGAGATCGTCGACTTCAAATCGCAGAGCGTCAGCAACATCATCCAGCTGGGCGGCACGATTCTGAAAACCGCCCGATGCAAGGAGTTCGCCACGCCCGAAGGACGCAAGCAAGCCTACGACAACATGGTGGCCGCCGGCATCGACGCCTTGGTGGTCATCGGCGGCGACGGTTCGCTCACGGGCGCCGGCATCTTCGCGCAGGAGTACAACGTACCGATCGTGGGACTTCCGGGCACCATCGACAACGACCTGGGCGGCACCGACTCGACGATCGGCTACGACACGGCACTGAACACCATCATGGAGGCCGTCGACAAGCTGCGCGACACGGCGTCGAGCCACGAACGCCTCTTTTTCGTGGAGGTCATGGGCCACACGGCCGGCTACCTGGCGCTCAACAGCGCTCTGGCTACCGGTTCCGAAGCAGCGATCATCCCCGAGATGGAGACCGAAGTCGACCAGCTGGCCGAACTCATCAACCACGGCTTCCGCAAGAGCAAGAATTCGGCGATCGTCATCGTAGCCGAGAATCCCCTGACGGGCGGCGCCACAGCTTTGGCCGAACGCGTCAAGAAAGAATTCCCGCAATACGACGCGCGCGTCACGATCCTGGGCCACATCCAGCGCGGCGGCTCGCCCACGGCTTTCGACCGCATCCTGGCCTCGCGCATGGGCGAAGCAGCCATCGAAGCGATCATGGAGGGACAGCGCAACGTGATGATCGGCACCGAGAACGGCAAGATCGTCTACGTGCCCTTCTCCAAGGCCGTAAAACACAACAAAGGCATCGACCGTCAAAACCTCGATCTGGTAAAAATCCTTTCGATATAATCCTGCGACCCTAAACCCGAACTCATGCTGACGATAAACCGCGTTATTGGCATCGGCAACGCGCTGACCGACATGCTGGTCAACCTGAAAACCGACTCCGTGCTGGAGCGCTTCGACCTGCCCAAAGGCTCGATGAACCTGGTGGACACCCGCCTGCAAACCGACATCTCCAAGTCGGTGGCCGGACTTCCCTACTCGCTCTCGCTGGGCGGCTCGGCCGGCAATACCATCCGCGCCATGGCGCAGCTGGGCTGCAAAGTGGGCTTCATCGGCAAGGTGGGACAGGACACCACGGGCGACTTCTTCGTCCAGGCGCTCGAAAACCTCAAGGTCGCGCCGGTGGTCTTCCGCGGCAAGGAGCGTTCGGGCAAATGCGTGTCGCTCATCTCGCCGGACGGCGAACGAACGATGGTTACCCACTTGGGTGCGGCGCTCGAATTGAGCGCCGAAGAGATCGCCCCCGCCATCTTCGAGGGCTACGACTGCCTTTACGTCGAAGGCTACCTGGTTCAGGATCACGCCCTGATCCGCAAGGCGGCCGAGACGGCCAAGGCCTGCGGACTGAAAGTAGCGATCGACCTGGCGAGCTTCAACATCGTGGCCGAGAATCTGGTGTTCCTGCGCGACCTGGTAAGCAGTTTCGTAGACATCGTTTTCGCCAACGAGGACGAAGCCAAAGCGTTTACCTGCGAGGCCGAGCCGCTCAATGCGCTTCAGATGATTTCGGGCATGTGCGAGCTGGCCGTAGTGAAGATCGGCACGCGAGGCGCCCTGATCAAGCAGGGCGACGAAGTAGTGCACGTAGGCATCATGGCGGCAGCCAAACGCGTCGACACCACCGGTGCGGGCGATTTCTATGCCGCGGGGTTCCTTTCGGGATTGTGCGACGGGCTGTCGCTGCGCCAGTGCGGCACGATCGGTGCCATCACGGCCGGCAAAGTGATCGAAGTCGTGGGCACCACGTTCGGCGAAGATGCCTGGAAAGACATTTACCGTCTGGTCAACAAGGTAAAGACCGAAAAGTACCTGTTTTGAGCAGGCGGCGAAGAAGAAGCGGGAGGGAGTGTCCGAGAAGGCGCTCCCTCCTGTTTTATTCGAAAAACAGCCCCCGGGAGATATGCCACCGCATTTTTAACAGCCAGCGGGCCTGAGAAGGCCGCATCGTGCAACACAGCAGCAGCGTAGCGCCCCATTTCATGATTTCGAGTATCCGCGCTTTGCACCGGCGGCGATGGATCGCAGCCCGCAGCCGCTGGCTCCGGCCGACGTTGCAACACAAGCGCCGAAAATAAGACTCGGTCAGTTTTTCGGGCGGGATGATATGCCATATCACAGCGCCGGGTACATACCAGATCGTCTCGCCGCCCCGCAGCATCCGCTCGAACAGATCGTTCTCCTCGCCGCCGATCAACTCGCGGCCCACACGCCCCAACGACACGTCGAACCCGCCGTAACGCAGCGCCGCGTCGCGCCGGAACGCCATGTTGCCGCCGCCCGGCACCCGCCCGCGCGGAAACGGACGCACCTCCGGGCCGAAATCCATCGGATTGGCCACGGGCATCTCGGTATATTTCGACATCCAGCGCGGCCGTGCAGTCGTATATTCCGCCACGATACGCCCCCCGGCCACCACAGCATCGGGATGCGCAGCGAAGAAATCCAGATAGGCAGCGACGAAACCCTCGTTGATGCGCTCGTCGTCGTCGACCGCCGCCACCCTCGCGGCCCGCG
This sequence comes from uncultured Alistipes sp., assembly GCF_910580175.1. Classification (GTDB taxonomy): domain Bacteria; phylum Bacteroidota; class Bacteroidia; order Bacteroidales; family Rikenellaceae; genus Alistipes. The sequence continues at coordinate 111,115 of NZ_CAJTXD010000004.1, read as the reverse complement.
CCTCCTGAAAACCCCGGTTGCGGGCGTGCGAAACCCCGGGTTCGGGTTCGTAGACCATCCGCAAGTTGAAATCCGGGTGGGAGGCGGCGAAAGCGGCGAAGCGTACGGACGTATCGTCGGTCGAGGCGTTGTCGACCACCACGCATTCCCACGCTGCCGGATCGGCCGTCTGCCGCACCACCGATTCGAGCAGCTCCAACAACGAAGCAGCCCGGTTGTGCGTAGGGATGACGAGCGACAAACGAATCATGATGCGAAGATAACAATTTATACGGAAAAACCTGCCGGGAATCAGGATTCCCGATTATCATTCGACCGCGTCCAAGATACGATATTCGGGCAAAACCGCCCCCTCTTTTACTCCCGGCTTTTCGACTTTGGCTGCGCCCAAGACGCTCCCGCTCGGCAAAATGCAAGTAAACTTGCTTTTGCGCTCGCTTATTCGTATCTTTGCGTCTTAAGCAAAGACACTTTTATGGCAGACCTTTCCATCCTGACCCGTCTCGACGGGCTGAAACTCAAATACGAGGAGATCGGGCAGAAACTTACCGACCCCGAAGTGATCGCCGACGTGAAGCAGTTCGTGCAGCTCAACAAGGAGTATAAGGAACTCGAACCGATCATCGAAACGTCGGAGCGCTTCCGCACGGCCATCGCCAACCTCTCCGAAGCCAAAGACGTGCTGCTCAACGACAAGGACGAGGAGATGCGCGAAATGGCCCGCGAGGAGATCGCCGAACTCGAACCGGCCATCGACCGCATGGAGGAGGAAATCAAGCTGCTGCTCATCCCCAAGGATCCGCAGGACTCGAAGAACGCCATCGTCGAGATCCGCGGCGGCACGGGCGGCGACGAGGCGGCCATCTTCGCAGGCGACCTGCTGCGCATGTACACCAAGTATGTCGAGTCGAAAGGGTGGCGCTACGAACTCACCTCCTTCTCGGAAGGCGCTGCCGGCGGCTACAAGGAAGTGGTGATGAAAGTCTCGGGACAGAACGTCTACGGAACGCTCAAGTACGAGTCGGGCGTCCACCGCGTGCAGCGCGTGCCGCAGACCGAGACCCAGGGACGCGTCCACACCTCGGCAGCCTCGGTAGCCGTGCTTCCCGAAGCCGAAGAATTCGACATCGAAATCTCGATGAACGACATCCGCAAGGACATCTTCTGCGCCTCGGGGCCGGGCGGCCAGTCGGTCAACACGACCTATTCGGCCATCCGCCTGACCCACATCCCCACAGGCATCGTCGTGCAGTGCCAGGACCAGAAATCGCAGCTCAAGAACTTCGACAAGGCGTTCGAGGAGTTGCGCACGCGCGTCTTCAACCTGGAATATTCCAAGTATCTGGACGAAATCGCCTCCAAGCGCAAGACGATGGTCTCGACGGGCGACCGCTCGGCCAAGATCCGCACCTACAACTACCCGCAGGGGCGCATTACCGACCACCGCATCAACTACACGATCTACAACCTGGCAGCTTTCATGGACGGCGACATCCAGGACTGCATCGACCATCTGATCGTGGCCGAGAACGCCGAGCGGCTCAAGGAAAGCGAACTCTAAAGGCAATTTTTCAGGCACCCGAAGCGTTCGGCAAAAAAGTCTGCCATGATCCGTAATCTTTTTCTCCTGGCGGCGCTTCTCTGCATGGGGATGCCGCTCGCCGCGCAGCAACGTCCGCCGCTTTACATCGTCAACGGCAAGGTATGCCCCGCCGAAGAGGCCGGCTCGATCGACACCGATGATATCGAACACATCGACTGCCTGCCCGCCGACGAGGAGACCATAGCCCGCTACGGCGACAAGGCATCCAACGGCGTGGTCGTCATTACCTTGAAATACGACTCGCCGGCCGTTTTCCCCGACTCGCTTCCTTTCGGGCGCTACATCGCCCGCCAGGTGCGGTGGGACAGCGACGAACCGGCCGCCCGGGTGGCCGTACGCTACAAGGTCACCGCCGAGGGCGCGACCGTCGTTACCCAGGTGCTCGACGCGACCGACAGCCGGCTGAAACGGCGTGTGCTGAAAGCCATGGCCGAAGCACCGCAGTGGCGTCCGGCACTCAAGAACGGCCGGCCCGTCGAAAGCGAAGGCGTCGTGAGCATCCAGCTTCCCGAAGGCAAACGCATGCCGGGCGAACCTTACATCCGAATACGATGAACAACGCGGGGCCATCGCGAAAAACCGCAGCATAAAAACCGCAAAAAAATAACTCAATGAAGACCAATTCTTTAGCCGCCTGGATACTCGCCGTGCGCCCTTACAGCCTCGGAGCGGCGGTCATTCCCGTGGCCGTCGGCTCGGCCATGGCTTGGAGCGACGGACAATTCAGCCTCACGATCACAGCATTGTGCTTGCTTTTCGCCGTACTGACCCAATGCACAGCCAATCTGGTCAACGACCTATGGGATTTCCAGCGGGGCGCTGACCAGCCCGACCGCCTCGGCCCCGACCGCGCATTCGCCAAGGGCTACATCACGCTGCCGGCCATGAAAGCCGGCATCGCCGGATTCACGATCGCCGCCGGAACCGTCGGCTGCGGGCTGCTCTTTTTCGGCGGCTGGGAACTCATCTTCGTAGGGCTGGCCTGCATACTCTTCGCCTACCTCTACACGGCCGGCCCCTGGCCCCTGGCCTACCATGGACTGGGCGACGTGGCCGTCGTTACTTTCTTCGGCGTGATTCCCGCCTGCTTTACCTACTGGATTCAGACCGGATGCTGGACACCGCAGATCACAGCCGCGGCGCTGGCATGCGGACTGGTCATCGATACCATGCTGTGGATCAATAATTTCCGCGACCGTAACGAAGATGCCCGATGCGGCAAGCGCACGATCGTCGTCATCCTGGGCGAGCAGGCCGGCCGCTGGGGCTACCTGGCGCTCGGCATCGCCGCTCTGGCGCTCACGCTTTCGCTCGGTCTCGACGGACGACCTTGGGCCGCATTCCTGCCGCTGCTCTACGGCATACCGTTCTTTCGGACGTGGCGCAAGATGATCCGCATCGACCACGGGGACGAACTGAATGTTTGTTTAGGCGAAACGGCCCGCAACATGCAGTTGTTCGGTCTGTTGCTTACCATCGGCATACTTCTGGGCTAAAGCATGGCCGAACCCCGGCATATTACCCTGCGCGAACTGCAACGCGCCGTCAAACGGACGCTCGACGAGCAGTTCGAACTGCCGGTGTGGGTCAGTGCCGAAATCGCCGAAATCAAAGTCAACTACTCGGGCCACTGCTACTTGGAGCTGGTCGAAAAAGGCGGAGCGAACGGCGTGCCGACGGCCCAGGCGCGCGCCATGATCTGGAGCAGCAACTACCCGCGCATCGCAGCGGCTTTCGCGACCGGCACGGGCGAGCGGCTGACCGCAGGGCTGCATATCCTGGCCAAGGCGCTGGTTACCTATCATGAAATCTACGGCTTCTCGCTCCAGATTACCGACATCGACCCGGCCTACACGCTGGGCGACATGGCGCGGCAGCGGCAGCAGACCATCCAGCAATTGCAGCAGGAGGGGGTCTGGGAGATGAACCGCGAAATATGCGCACCGGCCGCCATGCAGCGCATAGCCGTGGTGTCGAGCGCCCAGGCCGCAGGCTTCCGCGACTTCTGCAAGGAGCTGGAGCAATCCCCCTACCGCTTCCGGATCACGCTTTTCGACGCATTCGTGCAAGGTGCCGAAGCCGAAAATTCGATCATCGACGCACTCGGCCGCATCGTCGGGCAGCAAGAGGAATTCGATGCTGTGGCGCTCATCCGCGGCGGCGGCTCGGCCAGCGACCTGAACTGCTTCAACGCCTACCGACTCTGCGCCCACGTGGCGCAGTTCCCGCTCCCCGTGCTGACCGGCATCGGCCACGACAAGGACACGAGCATCGCCGACATGGTGGCATTCGCGGCCCTGAAGACCCCCACCGCCGTGGCCGGATGGCTCGTAGAACGATCGGGGCAGCTCTGCACCGCCCTCGACACGGCGGCTCTGCGGCTGGCGGAGACCACCCGCAGCCGCACCCATGCCGCCGCGCTGGAACTCGAAAAACGACGGGGCGACCTGCGGCACCTGACTGGCGAGCGTTTCGCGCGCGAAAAGATGCGGCTGGCCCAACAGAGCGGCCGCCCGGCAGACGTGGCCCGCGAATTGCTGGCCCACCAAGGCCTGCGCCTCGACAACGCGGCCGAAATCATCGCGGCGCACAGCCCCGAACGGCTGCTCCAGCTGGGCTTCGCCCTGCTGCGCAGCGGCGGCCGCGCGCTGACCTCGGCCGCACAGATCCAAGCCGGCGACGAAGTGGAAATCCGTCTCGCCGACGGCAGCCTCAACGCAACGATAAACCACACGACCCTATGGCAAAAAAAGAACCGACCTACGAAGAAGCGATGACCCAGGTCGAGGAGATTCTGGGACGCATCCAGCGCGAAGAGATCGCCATCGACGACCTGGCCCGGGAAGTCGCCCGCGCAACGGCGCTGATCGCCGCCTGCAAGGCGCGGCTGCTGAAAGCCGAAGAAGAAGTGAACAAAATCCTGGAATAGAGACACCCCGACGGCTCATCCCGCCGTCTTGAACTCCGACCGAAATGTTGAATATGGCTTCTCTGATCCGCTGGGCGCTCAACCGCATCCCCCGGCCCGTGCTGCAACGCATGGCCGGCTGGGCCGTGCCGCTGGCCGGCCTGTTTTACAAAGGACATCGCGTGGAATGCCCGGTTTGCGGCAGGCACTACCGCAAGCTGCTGCCCTACGGCTACGTGCATTCGCGTCCCAACGCACTATGCCCCAACTGCCTATCGCTCGAACGCCACCGGCTGTTGTGGCTCTACCTCACGCGCGAAACCGACTTGCTGCACACCCATCCCCAGACGCTCCACATAGCACCCGAAGCGTGCATCATGCGTCATCTGAAGCCTCACTTCACGACCTGCCCCGAGCGCTATGTCACGGCCGACCTGGAAAGCCCGCTGGCCGACCTGCATTTCGACGTGCAGCGCATCCCGCTGCCCGATGCGTCGGTCGATGCCGTGATCTGCAACCACCTGCTCGAACACGTGGCCGACGACCGGCTGGCGCTGCGCGAACTGCACCGCATCCTGCGGCCCGGAGGCTGGGGCATCGTGCTTTCGCCCGTCGACCCGAACCGCGAACGCACGTTCGAAGACGACACCATCGCCGATCCCGAGCAACGCACCCGCATCTTCGGACAATACGACCACCGGCGCATCTACGGCGCCGACTACGCCGACCGGCTGCGCGAAGCGGGATTCGAGGCGGCCGACATCGACTATGCCGCCGCGTTCGACGAAGCCGACCGCAAGCGCTACGCTCTGCCTGAAGACCACATCTACGTGGTATACAAACGTCGAATTCCGGCCTATGAACCCGCCGCCACGGATCGGCAAAAAGATCAATAAAGGTAGAAAACGATGCCGATAAAATGGCAGACGACCGCCAGGTTGATGAGCAGATGCCACACCATGTGGTGGTAGCGGAATCCCTTGCGGGCGTAGAACCAGGCCCCGACGGTGTAGAACACCCCGCCTGCGGCGATCAGCGCCAACAACGGCACCGAGGCCTGGCGGACGAAGAGCGGCAAGAAGAAAACGATCGTCCACCCCATGACCAGATAGATCGTCAGACTGACAGCAGGGATCGACTTGCGCGACAACGACTTGTAGAAGACCCCGAACACCACCATAGCCCATTGCAGCAAGGTAATCGTCAATCCCTGCCACCCGCCGATTACCGACACGGCCACCGGCGTATAGCTTCCGGCGATAGCGACATAGATGAAAATATGGTCGAGGATGTGGAACACCTCCTTGTGGCGCGACTGCGGGTTCATCGAGTGGTAGAGCGTCGAAGCGAGGAACATCAGAAAGATCGACACCACGAAGACGCTGACCGAAACCGCCGCAGCCACGCTGCCGCCGGCATGCGCATAGGCCCACACGGCCGAGAAAGGCAATGCCAGGAGCGTCGCCAGCGACATCACGCCATGAGTGATCGAATTGGCGATCTCCTCGCCTACGGTCGGCACATAGACCGGTTTCGTTTTTGCCTGCATAAGGGGACGGAATTGAACGCATCAAATGTAGGGATTTTTTTGTACATTGGCTACGTTGAAGATACTCCGTCTCAACAGCTTTTGGTTTTGTATTCGGCTTATTCGTATCTTTGGTTGCACCGAAGATACTTCGTTTCGGCAATGCTCAAATAAATTTGGCATTGCACTCAACTTATTACTATCTTTGCAAATAGCCGTTTCCGCAGAAACGGCACAAGGTTAAAAGGTTAGGTAAAATGGACTTTTCACGCTACGAAAAATTCCGGACGCTGGTGCGCGCCTCGTTTCCGGATCATACCGCACAGCTGGTCGACGAAGCCTTGGAGTGGGCCGACAAGCATCTGGCGGATCAGCTCCGCTACGACGGCACGCCGATGCTGGATCATGCCGTGGCAGTGGCGGCGATCGTCATCTCCGAAATCGGGCTGGGCCGCAATTCGGCCATCGCCTCGATTCTCCACGACGTGGTGCGCCTGGCCCACAAGCAGCTGCCCGGCGAAGAATTTCTGGCGCTGACCGACGGAATCCGCACCCGCTTCGGCGAAGAAGTCGCAGGCATCACGGTAGGGCTGGCCAACATCTCGGCTCTGAAACTCAAGACTTCCAAGGAGCAGGCCGACAATTTCCGCGACCTGATCGTCAGCTACTCCGAAGACCCGCGCGTGATCCTCATCAAGCTGGCCGACCGGCTGGAAGTGATGCGCTCGCTCGACATCTTCCCGCGCGAGAAATGGCGCAAAAAGAGTTGGGAATCGCTCAACCTCTACGCCCAGATCGCCCACAAACTGGGTCTCTACGGCATCAAAAGCGAGCTGGAAGACATCGCGCTCAAATACCTCGAACCCAAAGACTACGAGCACATCGTGCAGAAGCTCGAAGAGAGCGCCGACGAGCGCCGCGCTTTCATCGCGCGTTTTCTCGTACCGGTCGAGGAGCGGCTGAAAAAGCTGGGCATCCGCTACCACATCAAGAGCCGCACCAAGTCGATTTTTTCGATCTGGACGAAGATGCACAAGCAGCACGTGCCCTTCGAGGGCGTCTACGACATCTTCGCCCTGCGCATCATCATCGACTGCCCGCGCGAAGAGGAGAAGCAGCAATGCTGGACGGCCTATTCGGTGGTAACGGACTTCTACACGCCCAACCCCAAGCGCATGCGCGACTGGATTTCGATTCCCAAGTCCAACGGCTACGAATCGCTCCACACCACCGTCTCGGCCGAGGGCCGCTGGGTCGAGGTGCAGATACGCACCGAGCGCATGGACGCCGTGGCCGAACGCGGCATTGCGGCCCACTGGCGCTACAAGGGCGTGAACCAGGGGGCGCAGACCAGCGAAATGTGGCTCAGCCGCCTGCGCGAGTTGATGGAGGACACGCCCCATTCGCTGGCCAAGCGCTTCGACGCCAAGCCCGCGTCGGGCGAAATTTTCGTCTTCACGCCCAACGGCGACCTGCGCAAGCTGCCCGAGGGAGCTACGCTGCTCGACTTCGCTTTCGACATCCACACCTCGCTGGGAGCGACCTGCGTGAGCGGCAAGGTCAACAACCGTGCGGCATCGATCCGCGACGTGCTGCACAACGGCGACATCGTGGAGATCCAGACCCAGAAAAACCAGACACCCAAGGCCGACTGGCTCTCGGTGGTGGTTACTTCCAAGGCGCGCAACAAGATCAAATCGTTCCTGCGTGAAGAGCAGGCCAAGCATACCCGCATGGGGCGCGAGGAGCTGGAGCGCAAGCTCAAGAACTGGAAATTGGGCCTCAGCATCGACGAGGCGGTGGCCTACCTGGGCAAATACTTCAAACTCCGGCTCGGCACCGAGGTCTATGCCCTTATCGCCACGCAAAAAGTCGACTTCGGATCGATCAAGGAGATTCTGGCGCGCCATCTTTCGGGCCAGGCCGAGGAGGAACGCCGCGCTGCGGCGGCCGAAGCCGAACGGCAGAAAGCCTACGCTCCGCGCGAAACTCCCGCTTCGCAGGACGCCCTGGTCATCGACGACGACATCTCGAAAATCCAGTACAAGCTGGCCCGCTGCTGCAACCCGATCAAAGGCGACGAGGTATTCGGTTTCGTGACCATCAACGCGGGAGTTACCATCCACCGCGCCGACTGCCCCAATGCCAAGCGCATGCGCGAGAACTACCCCTACCGTGTGATCGAGGCGCGCTGGCGCAGCGCGGCCGACGGCGCGTTCCGCGTGACGATCCGCATCGTGGCGGCCGACCTCACGGGCATGGCCAACCGCATCACGGAGACCATCAGCCGCGACCTGAAGCTGAACATCCGCTCGATGAACTTCGAGACCGCCTCGGGCGGCTGCGTGGCCGGCACGGTGGCGGTGGAAGTCCCGGGTACGGGAGTCGTCGACACGCTGATCCACTCGATTCTGCGGATCAAGGGCGTACAACGAGCGTACAGAGTCAATTAAAACGTTTTAACAAGCGTTTTAACAACACCGGACAGCGGACAAAACAACGATCGTCCGTCGGGTGCTTCGTCACAGCAACGGCGAAAATACCCGCATGAACGATTCGGCCCAGCGCTGCGTGCGCGGACGGTTGAACCACTCGCCGGGCGAAAGCATGCGGCACTGCCGCAGATCGTCCTCATAAACGGCCGCCATCCGGGCATTGAAATCGCGGTCGTAGACGAAGGCGCTGACCTCGAAGTTGTGCTCGAAACTCCGGAAATCCATGTTGGCGGAGCCGATGACCGCAAGATCGTCGTCGACGATCAACAACTTGGAGTGGAGGAACCCCGGCGTATAGAATGCGATCTTGACGCCGGCTTTCATCAGATCGTCCAAATAGGAACGGCCCGCCAGATCGACCACACGCGAATCGGAGTGTCCGGGCAGCATCAGCCGCACGTCGACACCGGCCAAGGCCGCCTCCTGCAACGCCATGTTCAGCGCATCGGAGGGGAGGCAGTAGGGCGTCTCGATCCAGATGCGGCGCGCAGCGCGCGACACGGCGAAGCTGTCGGCCTGCAAGAGCGTGCGCCACTTGCCGAAGGGGCCGCTGGCGACCACCTGCATGATGTTGTCGGTAAAACGTCCCGCAGCAGGATAGTAGGCCGGGCCGGAAACATTCTGCCGCGTCGTAGCCGACCAGTCGCTCAAAAATGAAGCCTGCAAACCGGCCACGCCGCACCCCTCGACCCGGAAATGGGTATCGCGCCACACGCCCTGCGCCGTGCCGCGAACATAACGGTCGGCGACGTTCATGCCACCGATGAATCCCACCAAACCGTCGACCACCGCGATCTTGCGGTGGTTGCGATAATTGACCTTGCTGGTCAGAAGCGGGAACTTGACGTGCAGAAAAGCGCAGACCTCGATGCCGGCGGCGCGCATGCTCTCGAAAAACGCTTTCTTTACCCGCATGCACCCCACGTCGTCGTACAACACCCGCACCTCGACCCCCTCGCGGGCCTTGGCCACGAGCGCATCGCGCAACCGCCGCCCGGTGTCGTCGTCGCAGAAGATGTAATATTGGACATGGATGTGGTGGCTGGCAGACCCGACAGCCTCTAACAAAGCATCCATCTTGGCCCCGCCCTCGACATAGGGCGTGATGCGGCTGCCGTAGAGCGGCACGGCATGGGCCGTCTGGCGCAACAGACGCGAAAGCGGCAGATGGTGCTGCGGAACGGCCGGGCCCCCGGCCGTGTCGACTTCTTCGAGCTGCATGGTAATCCGCTTGCGCGTGCGGCGCGAAATGATCCGCTGTTTGGAAAGGTTCTGCCCGAAAAAGAAGTAGAAGAACAGCCCGGCACCGGGCGCCAGTATCAAGACGAGAATCCACGGCAGCGTCTTGAGCGGATTCCGGTTATCGGTAATGATGACCAGAACGACGCCGAGGATCGTCACCGTGTAGACGACCAGAAATATCGTGGTCAGAATCTGCTGCATAGGAATCAATGGGTTAGCTTTTCCGCCTGACGGTCGTCGGCACGGATCGGCGGACGCCCCGCATCGACGGCGGCAAGGAGACCGGCCTCTTCCTGCGCGCTATCGGCCGTCCTGCGCCGGAAACTTCACGCCGTAGAGCAAATGTTCGACGCCGCGCAGGAAATTGCGCTTGTGCAATTTGGGCGAATAGACATAGCAGTCGAGCGTGAACACGCGGCCGGTGGCGGTGTCGACGGTCGTATAGCTCACGAACGGACCGCCCATGAAGTCGCCCTCGACATCCCAGAACCCGCGCAATTCGCACCACAGCCGCCCTTCGAGCCGGAACATGCGGAAATCGGGCGGAAAGACCATCGAAGTGGTCATATACGACCCGTCGGAGGGGCCAGGAATCCGGGCCGCGAAGCGATTGCGGGCCTGGAGCAGCGCCTCGGCCGAGAGCGACGCGGGGCCGTCGTAAGGATAGGAATAGACGAAGAAACCCTGGCTGGCGGTGGGATATTCGTAACGCGCCCAGATGAAATCGTCCTGCCCGGCGGCGAGGATATATCCCCGCGGCACGGCCATGTCGACCCCGAACGTCTGCCGGACGGCCTTTTCGACCTGGGGAGCGCCGAACGAAGCCGCAAAATCGACGGCCCGCCTGCGCTCGGCGGCCTCCAACACCTGCACCAACTCGGCGCGATGCTTCGAGACATACTCCACGACGGCACGGTCGTCCGGCCCCTGGAGCGTCAGCACGATCTGCGGAGCGGCCGTCAGATCATATTGCACGCCCACCGACGCTTCGGTCAGCGCGGGGTCTTCGACGACCTTCAAGATGTTGCGATGATCGGCCAGCATGCCGGTAAAATCCTGCGCACGCACGCGCAACACATCGAACAAGGGTTCGGTCTGGTTGAGATAGGCGATCGGCGCCGTCAACACGGCCCGCAGCGTATCGCCCACCTCGCCCGTCCACTCGCGCTGCCCGCACACGACAAGCAGCTCGTAGGGGGCGCCCTGCGCCGTCTTGAGCCGCGAACGGGTCGACTTCTGGAAAGCGTCGCACCCCGTTGCCATGACGGCAACCAGCGCCGCGAAACAGAGAAACCGGAATATTTTCATCGTAAAAAACGTTATATAGTAAAACCGACTGCCGAAAACGGGGAAACGGCTCCGGAGCGCCGAAATGCGCTCCATCTACAAAGATACTCTTTTTTTTCGTTTCGGCGCAGATTTTCACTACTTTTGCAACAGCTATGCGGTTGAAACCTCTGAAAATAATCCGGCGCCTGCTGCCGGATCTGATCTGGGAAATCGACGACCCTGAAAGCGTTTTCCTGACCTTCGACGACGGCCCCACGCCGGGCATCACGGAATGGATACTGGCCACACTCGACAAGTACGATGCCAAAGCGACGTTCTTCGTTCTGGGCAAAAATGTCGAGATGTACCCCGATCTGTTCCAACGCATCCTCGACGCCGGACACAAGGTAGGCAACCACACCTACTCCCACCAAAAAGGCTGGGGCATGAGTCTGGAACGGTACACCGAAGACGTGGACTTCGCCAACGACCTGATCCGCAGCGATCTGTTCCGCCCACCCTACGCCCGGATCACGCCTGCGCAAGCCCGGTTTCTGGGCCAGCGCTACAAACTGGTAATGTGGGACATCATTTCGCGCGACTACAACCGCAGTCTCTCGCCCCGCGCCTGTCTGAAGAACGTTACCAAACACCTGGCGCCCGGGGCGATCGTGGTGTTCCACGACAGCGAAAAGGCCTTCCGCAACATGCGCTACGCCCTGCCGCGAACGCTGGAGAAGATTCGCCAGGCAGGCTGGAAATGCAAGGGAATCGAAATCTGAATCCCGAAAAAGAGAGTGATAGCATTCGGCGCACCCAAAGAATCGCATCCGAAAATCCCCTCCCCAATTCGGCCCCGAAAAATCGACACCCGAAGAATCTCCTTTCGTATCTTTGCAGCCAAAATAATAGGGTAACCGCCACCGCAAAATAGCAGATCGGCATAGTGCTCATCTGGTTTTTTGCAGCTTTGCGGATTTTTTCCTATTTTTGTCAGCAGCTAAAAATTTCAAAACGATATTCTTATGACAATCACTGCCGCCGACATCAAGATCGGCATGTGCATCGAAATGGACGGCAAGACGTTCCTTGTAGTCGATTTCCAGCACTGCAAGCCGGGCAAAGGCCCCGCATTCGTACGCTCGAAGCTCAAAAATCTGGAGAACGGCCGCGTTCTGGAGAACACGTTCTCGTCCGTGAGCCAGAAGATCGAGCAGGTGCGCGTGGAGCGCCGACCCTACCAGTTCACGTACGAAGACGACCTGGGCGCCCACTTCATGCACACCGAGACTTTCGAGGAGATCAACATCGACAAGAGCCTGATCAACAACTACGACCTGATGGCCGACGGCCAGATCGTCGAAGTGATGTTCCACACCGAAAAGGAGACCGTCCTCTCGGCCGAACTTCCTCCGATCGTGGACATGGAGGTAACCTACACCGAACCGGGCATCAAGGGCGACACGGCCTCGACCAACTCGCTCAAACCCGCCACGGTCAACACCGGAGCCACGGTTCGCGTGCCTCTGTTCATCAACACGGGCGACAAGATCCGCGTCGACACCCGCACGCGCGAATACTACGAGCGAATCAAGTAAAAAGCGAATCCGCCTGCATACTACGAGAGGGAAAAACACGATGTTTTTCCCTCTCGCAGTATTTACCGGACAACGAAAAATAGGGTTTACAAAGTCCCAACGAAAATCGCGCTTGTTCCCGCGCGGCCGACTCCTTTCACACTTCCACTATGCCATTGCGGATGGCGAAAACCACCAGCGACGCGGTGTTCTTGCAACCGGTTTTTTCGAGGATGTTGGCCCGGTGTTTGTCGACCGTGCGCTTGGAGATGAAAAGTTCATCGGCAATCTCCTGGTTGGAGAGTCCCCGGCACACGAGCACCAGAATCTCGCGCTCGCGCGACGACAGCTGCTCGTCGGAGGCATCCTCGCGCGTCCGCATCCGGTCGGTAAGCGACGCGAGCAGCTGCGGGCTGAAATAGCTCCCGCCCGCCATCACGGCATCGATGGCTTCGAGCACATCGCCGATGGCGGAATCTTTCAACAAGAATCCCCGGGCACCGGCTTCGACCATGCGCGAATAATAGCTCTCCTCGCCGAACATCGACAAGGTAATGATCCGCAGGTCGGGCCGCACGGACAACGCCCGCTCGGTAGTCTGCGCTCCGTCGAGTCCCGGCATCGAGAAATCCATGAACACCACGTCGGCATCCAGCTGCGGCAGCAGGGCCAGGAACTCCTCGCCGCTGCCGGCCTCGCCCACGACCCGGCAACCGCCGCTGTGTTCGAGCAGTCCGCGAAGTCCGTTGCGGAACAACGAATGGTCGTCGACCAGCACTATGTTGCGGGCTTTCATCCTCTGCGACGGTTACGACGAACGCGCGGCGCCGGCTCCTGCACGGTATTCACACGGATCGAGGCCCGCATGCCGGCTCCCTTGGAAGAAACGATGTCGAACGATCCGCCCAGCGAATTGATGCGCGAAGCGATGTTCGAAAGGCCCATGCCGCAATCCATCATGGCCTGGGGGTTGAAGCCGCGGCCGTTGTCGGAATAGTCCAGCACGAGCGCCGGGCCGTTCTGCGAGAGCGAAAGATTTACCGTCGTGCAGGCGGCATGCTTGAGCGAATTGTTGATCAACTCGCAGATCACGCGGTAGAGGATCACTTCGATGTCGGTCTCGAAGCGCTCGCCCCGCAGATTGGTCGTGAAACGGATCTTCACGTTGTGCATCGCGGCACTGCGATCGATGAAGTGCTGCACGCCCCGTGCCAGACCGAAGTCGTTGAGCACGTGGGGCGAAAGGTTGTTCGAAATTTCGCGCAGGGAGCGGATCGCCTCGTCGATGACGTAGGTCGTGTTGTCGATGATCTCCTGCTGCTCGGGCGTGCGCTCCTCGCGCGCGAGAGCCGAAAGCGACATCTTGGCCGAAGAAAGCAACGGCCCCAGTCCGTCGTGCAGCTCCTTGGAAAAACGCGACCGCGCCTTCTCCTCGGTGCGGAGCACAGCTGTGAGAATCCGTTTGTTGAGCAGCTGCCGCTGGCGGTTGAGCCGGGCGATGTACTTGAAGAGCTTATGGGCATACATCACGCCGATCGAAAGGCACACCGAGACCACGATCCCCAGGTAGGCGAACCACCAACGGGGAATGACCTCGGCACCGCAGGCGATCAGCAACTGCACCAGCCGCTCGACCGAGAGCAGCGAGAACCCCACGATGAAAAGAATCCACACCGAATTGTATTTGGTCGTGCGCACCAGCCGCAGGGCATAGACCGTGGCCAAAGTCTGCACGGCGATGGATATGACAAGCAGGATTTTAATCAACATAGACCGATGATTTTAAACGATACGTTTTTAGCTCAACGACGGAAAAAGGACTCCAGCTTCTTCAACTGCCCGTAGTCGGTCATGTCGACCTGCACGGGCACCACCGACACCCATCCGTGGGCGAGCGCCCACTCGTCGGTATCCTCGGCGGAAGGCTCGGAGTTGACGAACTCGCCGGTAAGCCAGAAATACTCGCGGCCCCGCGGGTCTTCATGCCGGTAGAACTCCTCGCGCCAGAAACCGCGGTTCTGCCGGCAGAGCTTGATGCCGTGCAGCTCCTCGGGCCGCCCGGCAGGCACGTTGACATTCAGACACAGAGGCAGCTCGACCTGCCCGTCGAGCACCTGCCCGACGATCTGCCTGCCGAAGCGGACGGCGGCTTCGAAATCGGCATCGGGCGCATGGTCGTCGAGCGAAAGGCCGACGGCCGGACACCCGTAGAAACTCCCCTCGATGGCGGCGCCCATCGTTCCGGAATAAAGCACGTTGACAGCAGAATTCGAACCGTGGTTGATGCCCGAAATGACCAGATCGACCCGCTGCTCGCGCAACAGATAGTCGAAAGCCATCTTCACGCAGTCGACCGGCGTGCCGGAAAAGGCATAGACCTCGACACCCGGCTCCTGACTCACGCAGCGCAGGTAAAGCGGATTGTACATGGTAATGGCCTGGCTCATGCCGCTCTGTGCGGTCTCGGGCGCCACGACCACCACCCGGCCGAAAGCGCGCGCCACCTCGACGGCCGCCGCCAGCCCTTTCGACGCGTAGCCGTCGTCGTTGGTAACGAATATCAATCGTTGATTCTCCATAACAACATCGATTTCTCCTGTCCGCAACTTCTCGAAGCACGTTTGCAGCCTCGCAACGGCAGCGGTTCGGTGCGCCCCGCGATCGTCTCCCCGACTGCGGGTTTCCGGAATACAAATATACGAATAAGCGAGCGCAAAAGCAAGTTTACTTGCATTTTGCCGAGCGGGAGTATTTAAAACGAAGTTAAATATACGAAAAGTCGAGAGCAGAAGCAAGCGTTAGCTTGATTATGCCGAGACGAAGTATCTTGGGCGCAGCCAAATATAGGAAAAAATATTCGGCTCTTGCGCAAAACGAAAAAACTTTCTATCTTTGCCCTCCCTTACGGGAACGTATATCGACCTCTTTCATTGGGCGCTACGGCGCAGGCGGCCGCAGGCCGCGGGATTGCGGCTCAAGGCAGCGGCATGGTAGTCCGGCGCAGCGGGAATGTCGAATGCGAAACACTCTAATTCGTTGCAACAATGAACAAGGATGCAATCATCAAGCTCGTAAACGAGCAGATGTGGCCCAAGACGGACGCCGACGTACCGTCGTTCAAGGCCGGCGACACGATTACCGTGACCTACAAGATCGTCGAGGGCAGCAAGGAGCGTCTCCAGAGCTTCCGCGGCGTAGTGATCCAGATCAAGGGTCAGGGCAAGACCAAGATGTTCACGATCCGCAAGATTTCGAACGGCGTGGGCGTAGAACGTATCTTCCCACTCTACTCGCCGCACATCGAGAAGATCGAGGTCAACAAGATCGGTGTGGTTCGCCGTGCCCGCATCTACTACCTGCGCGATCTGACCGGCAAGAAAGCCCGCATCAAGGAGAAGCGCGTGACCCGCACGGAGAAATAATCCGCGCAAGGTCGAAAAGAAAAAGGATGTCTTCGAAAGACATCCTTTTTTTTGTCGGCAGGGAAGAGGGCGCACACACGTTTGCCGGCAACATGCTTGCCGGAGTCGCAAACTATTTACCAACCGGTATATCCTTGTTCACGTTGCGGCAGCCGATTACCGCATAGTAGAGCAGGTAGGCGAAACAAGCGAACATTACCCAATACGAAGCCATGTAGCCGATACGGTCGGCCACCCAGCCCTGGAACGTCGGAATGATGCCTCCGCCGCAGACCATGACCATGAAAATGCCCGACGCAGCAGCCGTATACTTGCCCAGTCCCTCGACCGCCAGGTTGAAGATGCCGCCCCACATGACCGAGGTGCAGAGACCGCAAAGCACGATCAGCACCACGCTCGCCGGCACGCTCACGCCGCCCAGCGAAGCCGGCAGCGCCACGCCCGACGACGCGGGCAGCAAGATCGCCGCAGCGACCATCGCCAGTCCGACCGTCGAAACGGCAATCATCATCGTCCGGCTCGACACCCTGGCGCCGACCGACCCGCCGACAAGGCGTCCGACCAGCATCAGCAACCAATAAAGCCCCACGATCGATCCGGCCACGGCCGCGTCGATGCCCAACTCCTGGGTCATGTAGAGGTTGGCCGTCGAGGGCAGGCCGATTTCGATACCCACATAGATGAAGATCGCCACCGTGCCGAGCACGAAATGGCGGAACGACATCGGGCCGTAGCGGTCGGACGTCGGTGCTTTGTCGGCGCCTTGCTCCATGTGCGGCTCGGGAATCTTGGAGGCGGCCAGCACGACGAATGCCACCGCGAAGATCGCCATGGCGATGAACAACGCCGGATTGGCCTTCTCGATCGTGCGCCCGGCCTCGGCGCCCATCAGATAACCGACCAGAAACGGCACGATCGTCGCCCCGATCGAATTGCAGGCGCCGCCGAACTGAAGCAGCTGATTGCCCTTGTCTCCTCCTCCGCCCAACGTATTGAGCATGGGGTTGACCACCGTATTGAGCATGCAGACCGAGAATCCGCAGATGAAAGCACCCGTCAGATAGACGGCGAAGCTGCCGACGGCCCCCGAAAGATACTGCACGCCGACACCGACAAACCCCACCGTCACGGCCGCCATAGCGGTTTTCTTGTAACCGATGCGGCGGAGCATCAACCCGGCCGGAATGCCCATGAAAGCATAGGCGATGAAGTTGGCGAAAAAGCCCAGCTGCGACTCGAAAGCCGATGCGCCGAACTGCTTGGCCACAATGACGCCCATGGGCGAAGGCAAACCCGTCACGAACGCGATCATGAAGAAAAGCGCGAACATGATGGCGACAGGCAGCTTATAACTGTTTTTCTGCTTCATGCTATTTTCAGATAAAGAATGTTTCCGCAACTTACAATTATTGATCCCGCTCGCCCACATAGGCGCAAAGATCGATCAACGCCGAACGATACTCCGAAGGTTCGAAGCCGGTAAGCAATTCGATGGCCTGCGAAAGGTAACTGCGCATGACGCTCGTAGCCAGCGAGATACCATCCTCATTCTCGACGATACGCTGCAAATATTCGAGCGACGAGGCATCCTCGCGGCAGCGCTTCAGCCGGCCGGCCACCTCGGCCTGGCGCGACTCGTCCATCCGCTCCATCACGCAGAGCAGCGGCAGCGTGATCTTCCCCTCGCGCAGATCGTTGTAGACCGGTTTGCCCGTTCGGGCGGAGGGTTTGTAGTCGAGGATGTCGTCCTGCATCTGGAACGCCATGCCCAGTGCTTCGCCGAAACGCTGCATGAGCGCCACCTTTTCATTGGGGGCGCCCGCGGCCATCGCTCCGGCCGACGCGCTCACGCCGATCAGACTGGCCGTCTTCTTGAAGATGATGTCCAGATAGGTGCGGCGCGTCATGGCGTGCCGCTCGGCGCAGTCGCTTTGCAGCACCTCGCCCTCGCACAACGCCGCCATCGAACCGCAGACATGCGTGACCAGGTCGAACTGCCCGCTCCGCAGGCCGATGTTCATGTTGCGCGCCAGGATGTAGTCGCCCAAGATGACCGCCTTGTGCGACTGCCAGCGGGCATTGACCGACGGCCGGCCGCGGCGCGTATCCGACTCGTCGATCACATCGTCGTGGATCAACGAGGCGATGTGGATCATTTCAACCAGCATGGCGGCCAGGCAGGCCCGGCGGCCGGTCGTCGCCCCTCTGGACGGCGCATTCATCGCAGCCGAGAGCATGACCAGCAACGGACGCACGCCCTTGCCGCGCGAAGACAGCGCATAGCGCAACATCCCGGACAACAATTCCCCTTCGGCAGTAAACTGCCGGTCGACGAATTCGTCGAAAGCCTCCAGATCGGCGGCCACGGGTTTGCGGATGGTATCGAGTGTAATCATAAAAACGAAGTAAAGAGCAGCTTTTCAGCCCGATCCGTACGGCCCGAACCGCTGCCGGACGCCCCGGACGATAGCTGTGGAAGGCGCCGCCGTGCAACCTGCGGGCGCGCCTGCGGCACCCCTGCGGAACGAAGACCCGTCGCCTTGCCGGAAAAATGTTCCCGGTTTGCATTTTAACCAACTGCAAATATAATGAAATTTCACGATTGCCACGTGCCAAGTGACTATTTTTTCGTACCTTTGGCTCCGCCTTAGCTGCTTCGCCCCGGCAGGATCGGACGACTCCGTTTTACCTGCGGCCCCGCAGCTCCGGCACTCGGTTAAGCACAATGGAGATGATTCTTTCGAAAGGTTTCGTTCGGCTGCTGCTGCCGGCAGCGGCCGCGCTGTCGCTCTTTTTTGTGGTAAGCGCCGCTTATTTCGCCCCTCAGTTCCGTGGCGAAGCGCTGCCCCAGCACGATGTGGTGCAATACGAAGGCATGGCCCACGACATTACCCGAATGCGCCTGGAGCGCGGCGAAGACCCCCAGTGGACGGGCGGCATGTTCGGCGGGATGCCCGCCTACCTGATCAATGTGGCCTACCCGGCCCAGCTGGTCAAACGCACGGCGGGACAGATTACCAAGATACTCGACACGCCGGCCGCCTTCCTCTTTTTCGCCATGACGGCCATGTGGCTCATGCTCCTGATGACGGGCGTCGACCCCTGGGTCGGCATCGTCGCAGCCCTGGCCTACGGACTCTCGACCTACCTGCTGCTCATTATCGGCGCGGGGCACCTGACCAAGATGTGGGCGCTGGTCTACGCACCTCTGATGCTCGGAGGCACCTGGATGACCCTGCGCGGCAACATCTTCTACGGTGCGGCGCTCACAGCTTTGTTCGCGTCGCTCGAAATCGGTGCCAACCACCCGCAGATCGCCTACTACTTCCTGCTGGCGATGGCGGCGCTGTGGATCAACGACGCGATCGTCGCCCTGCGCGAAAAACGGCTGCGCGACTTCGGCCTGCGCACCGCCGCGCTCCTCGGCGCCGGCATACTGGCCGTAGCATCCAACTTCGCCCCCCTCTGGTATACGGCCCGCCACACGAAAGAGACCATCCGCGGCGGCTCGGAACTGACCGCAGACACGACAGAAAAACGGAGCGGACTCGATCTGGACTACGCCACGGCCTGGAGCTACGGACGCGCCGAGACGCTGAACCTGCTCGTGCCCGACTTCATGGGGCGCGATTCGGGCACGACCTTCTCGCGCAACGGCGAAGTGGCCTCCGTGACCGGCGAACTGGGACTGCGCGGAGCCGCCCAGCAACTCCCGGCCTACTGGGGCACGCAACCCTATACGGGCGGCCCGACCTACCTGGGCGCCGCAGCCCTTTTCCTGGCCGCGCTGGGCCTGGCGCTGGCCCGCGGCCGCAACAAATGGTGGATCGCCGCCATCTGCGGGCTGATGATCCTGCTGGCCTGGGGCCGCAACCTGATGGGATTGACCGAATGGGCCTTCAGGTGGCTGCCCGGATACAACAAGTTCCGCACGGTCTCGATGACACTGGTGGTGGTGCAATGGGCCGTGCCGATGCTGGGTGCGCTGGCGCTCATGCGGCTGTGGCGCGACGAGATTCCCCGCGGGCGGCGGCTGCGGGCCATAGGTTGGGCGGCCGGCATCACGGGCGGTCTCTGCCTGCTGCTGGCCACGACGGGCGGCGCCCTGTTCGACTTCGGACGCGACCAGAGCGCGGCGATGATGACCGACCAGTACCACCGCATCTTCGAGGCCAACGGTCTGCAAGCCTACATCGACCGCGGCATGGATGTCGAGTGGGGCGAACGGACGGCCGACGCAATGGCAACCGAACGCGCAGCGATGATGCGGGCCGATGCCTGGCGGTCGCTGGCGATGATTCTGCTTGCGGCAGGGTGCACGCTGCTTTTCGTGCGGCGCAAGATCAACCGATACGTGCTCGTCGCCCTGCTTTCCGGCGTCATGCTGCTCGACCTGGTGCCCGTCGACCTGCGTTTCCTTTCGTCCGACGACTTCGTGCCGGCCCGCCGCCGGCAGATCGCTCCTACGGCCGCCGACCAGGCGATTCTGGCGGACACAACACCGGGATACCGCGTCATCAACCTCACGGTCAGCCCCTTCAACGACGCCACGACCTCCTATTTCCACCGGTCGGTCGGCGGTTATCATGGCGCCAAGCTGGCCCGCTACCAAGATTTGATCGACCGCTATCTTTCGTCGCTCGACGAGGGGGTGCTCGACATGCTCAACACGCGCTATGCGATCGTTCCGGGCAACGACGGACAGCCCGAAGCCGTCTTCCGCGACACGGCATTCGGCGCCGCCTGGTTCGTCGACTCGGTGGTCTGCGCCCCGACGGCCCAAGCCGAAATCGACGCGCTGGGGAGCCTCGACCTGCGCACGACGGCGGTCGTCGCGACCGACACGCCTCTGCCTGCCGCAGCACCAGCCGATCCGGCGGCCCGCATCGAGCTGACGGAATACCGCCCCAACTACCTGAAGTACGAATATTCCGCCCCGCAAGAAGCTGTGGCCATATTCTCCGAAATCTACTATGCCGACGGCTGGAGCGCTTTCATCGACGGCGAACCGGCGCCTTATTTCCGGGCCGACTACGTATTGCGCGCCATGCTCTTGCCGCCCGGCAGCCACACGGTCGAATGGCGCTTCCGCGCCCCGCACTGGACGGCGGTCGAAAGCGCGACGCTGGCCGCCTCGCTGGCAATTCTGGCGGCGGCTCTGACGGCGCTCATCTTGTGGGTAATAAAAACCAAACGCACAGAATAACGCATTGAACATGAAGGACGACAAACGACTCAAACGCAAAGTCCGCAACTCCTACATCGTATCCACGGTCAGCATCACGCTGGTGCTCTTTCTCCTGGGGTCGGTGGGCTACCTGATGCTGGCGGCCATGGAGGTGGCCCGCACGCTGCAATCGAGCATCCAGGTGTCGGTGGAACTGAAAAACGGGCTGACCGACAAGCAACGCGAAGCGATCGCCGAACGGGTCGCCGACCAAGAGCTGGTGGGCGGGATCGTCTACGTACCCAAGGAAGAGAAACTGGAAGATGCAGAGTTCCGAAAGATGTTCGGCAGCGAATTCGACGAGGTATTGGGCGAAAATCCGCTGCTGGACTCCTACGAACTGACCCTCACGGCGCATTCGTCCGACAAGGAGGCGATCGACGCCTTCATCACGGGCATCTCCCACCTTTCGGGCGTCGAACATGTGAGCTACCCGGCCCTCATGGCGGCGCGGCTCCACGCCACAGTGGGAAAAATCCGCTTCATCCTGCTGCTCTTCGGCGGAGCGCTGCTCCTCGTTTCGATGATCCTGGTAAGCAACACCCTCCGGCTGGCGATCTTCTCGAAACGCTACCAGATCAACACCATGAAACTGGTCGGCGCCACCAAGTGGTTCATCATGCGGCCGTTCCTGGCCAGCAGCATCACGCAGGGCATCTTGGCCGGCACGGCGGCTTCGCTGCTGCTGGCGCTGGCCGCCTACGGACTGAACGAAGCCGTGCCCGAGTTGCAGGCCCTGGCGGAGGCGAGCCGCACGGGCGGTCTGATCTTCGGCACGATGATCGGCGGCGGCGTGGTCATCTCGGGACTCTTCACTTGGGCGGCCCTCAACAAATTCGTCAACATGAAATCGAACAAAATCTATCTTTACTGACATGAAACGACCGAACAACACTCCCGACAATCCCCGGCTGCCGCTCACACGCCGCAACTACATCCTGCTGGCCGTCGGTTTCGCCGTCATCGTGCTGGGATTCGTCCTCATGACCGGCGGCGGCAGCGATTCGCCCGACGAGTTCGACTACGCCATGTTCTCGTGGCGCCGCATCACGCTGGCACCGATCGTGACCGTCGGCGGCTTCGTGCTGGAAATCTATGCCATCCTGAAACGCTACGAGTGACCCGATGGATACGCTTCAAGCCATTATATTGGGCATCGTGCAGGGAATTACCGAATTCCTGCCCGTTTCGAGCAGCGGACACCTCCAGATCGCCAAGGAGTTGCTGGGCGTGCAGATCGAGGAAAACCTGACGTTCGACGTGACGCTGCACGCCGCCACGGTGTTGAGCACCTTGGCGGTTCTGCACGCCGAGGTGCGCCGGCTC
Organism: uncultured Alistipes sp.; assembly: GCF_910580175.1. Classification (GTDB taxonomy): domain Bacteria; phylum Bacteroidota; class Bacteroidia; order Bacteroidales; family Rikenellaceae; genus Alistipes. The sequence continues at coordinate 88,518 of NZ_CAJTXD010000004.1, read as the reverse complement.
CTCGGGGGGATGTTCTCGCGCCGCTTCAACGCCGAGCAGGCCTATGTGCTGAAACTGGCGCTCTCGATGATTCCGATCGGCATCGTGGGCTTCGCCTTGAAAGACCGCATCGACGCGCTGCTCAACGCACCGTGGATCCTGGCAGTCGTGGGAGCCATGCTCTTGCTCACGGCCGCACTCCTGGCTTTCGCCTACTACGCCAAACCACGGCAGAAAGAGATCATCTCCTACCGCGACGCCTTCATCATCGGCGTAGCGCAGGCCTGCGCCGCCATGCCGGGCCTCTCGCGGTCGGGCACGACCATCGCCACGGGGCTGCTGCTGGGCAATGAAAAAGCCGCCGTGGCGCAATTCTCGTTCTTGATGGTGCTGGCGCCCATTTTAGGCGAGACGTTCCTCGAAATCTGTTCGGGAGAGTTGACGTCGGGCATCGCCGCAGGGCCGCTGCTGGCAGGGTTTCTCGCTGCGTTCGTTACCGGCTGCGCCGCCTGCCGCTTCATGCTCGAAATCGTCAAGCGGGGACGTCTGATCTGGTTCGCGATCTATTGCGCGGCAGCGGGCGCCGTATCCATTATCAGCTACGCCCTATGACGCCCGAAGCAACCGACCTGCGCGGTCTCGATTTCGAGCAGGGCTACATCGCCGTAATCGACAAGCCGCTGGAGTGGACGTCGACCGACGTGGTGCGCAAGATCAAGTTCGCGCTCCGCAAGATAGGCTATCCCCGCATCAAAGTGGGGCATGCCGGGACGCTCGACCCCCTGGCCACGGGCGTGCTGCTGGTCTGCATCGGCCGCGCCACGAAGATGGTCGAGGCGCTGCAAGCCGAAGAAAAGGAGTATGTAGCCGACGTCGTGCTGGGCGCCACGACACCCAGTTTCGATCTGGAACACCCCATCGACCGCACCTACCCGACCGAACACATCACCCGCGAGAAAGTCGTCGAAGCGCTCCGCTCCCTGGAGGGGGAGCGGCTCCAGGCGCCGCCGCTCTATTCAGCCAAGAAGATCGACGGCATGCGGGCCTACGAACTGGCCCGGGCGGGCGGGACGACCGACTCCGTAGAGCTGCGCAAGGCTCCGATCCATATCTACGAAATCGAACTCCAAGAATATGCCCTGCCCCGCATACGCATCCGAGTGCGTTGCAGCAAAGGCACCTACATCCGTTCGCTGGCCGGCGAAATAGGCGAAGTGCTCGACAGCGGCGCCCACCTCTCCTCGCTGCGCCGCACGCGCAGCGGCGGCTTCACAGCCGAAAAGGCATGGCAGTTGGAGGAGCTGATAAAAAATCTGCACGAGATCGAAACAAAATAGATTTTTTTGCGTATACAATTAGTATTGTCACACACGATTCCACCGAGAAACCTTTTTGAGAAACCTTTCCCCGCTATGAAACTATCGCAGTACGGCTACGATTTCACGCCCGAAATGCTGGCCCGCTATCCGGCCGACAACCGCGACGAATCGCGCCTGATGGTCATCGACCGCGCCAAAGACACCGTCGAACACCGCCAGTTCAAGGACATCATCGAATACTTCGACGAGAAAGACCTCTTTCTGTTCAACGACACCAAGGTTTTCCCTGCACGTCTCTACGGCAACAAGGAGAAGACCGGCGCCGAGATCGAAATCTTCCTGCTGCGCGAGTTGAACCGCGAACTCCGCCTGTGGGACGTGCTGGTCGACCCGGCGCGCAAGATCCGCATAGGCAACAAGCTCTATTTCGGCGACGACGACCTGCTGGTGGCCGAAGTGATCGACAACACCACCTCGCGCGGCCGCACGCTGCGCTTCCTTTTCGACGGCTCCTACGAGGAATTCAAGGAAGCGCTTTTCGCCCTGGGCGAAACCCCGCTGCCCAAGTGGGTGCGCGAAAAGGTCGAACCCCAGGACGCCGAACGCTACCAGACGATCTTCGCCGCCAAGGAGGGCGCCGTGGCGGCCCCTACGGCCGGCATGCACTTCTCGAAGCACCTGCTCAAACGCATGGAGATCAAGGGGATCGACAGCGCGTTCGTCACGCTGCACGTCGGGCTGGGCAACTTCCGCACGGTAGATGTCGAAGACCTCTCGAAACACAAGATGGACTCCGAGCAGTTCTTCGTGACCGAAGAAACCGCTGCGACGGTCAACGCCGCCAAACGCGACGGACGCAAGGTCGTGGCGATCGGCACCACCGTCATGCGCACGATCGAAACCGCCGTCTCGACGGGCGGCATGATCAAGGCCTCGGAGGGCTGGACGAACAAGTTCATCTTCGCACCCTACGACTTCTCGGTCGCCGATGCGATGGTCTCGAACTTCCACCTGCCCTACTCCACGCAGCTGATGATGGTGGCGGCGTTCGGCGGCTACGAAAACGTGATGAAGGCCTACAAAATCGCTAAAGAAGAAGGATACCGCTTCGGCACTTACGGCGACGCGATGCTTATTCTTTAATATTTTTTCACTATCTTTGCAAAATACAAGCGGCGCCCTGCAATATTCGCAGTCCATCTTGCGTTGGTGTGTCCCGGTTTCGCAGAAGAGCGACCCTCGCACAGGGCGGCCCGCCAGGAGACGACCGCGAAGGGAGCGGCCCGAGGAGCCGGTTTTCCGACCTTAAAACTTACGATTCATGGCAAGCAAGATTCTGTACGTCTGTCAGCAAATAATGCCCTACCTCCCCGAAACGGAGGCTTCCGTGTTATGCCGTTCGCTGGTGCAGGCGATGCAGGAGCGCGGCAATGAAATCCGCACGTTCATGCCCCGCTACGGGTGCATCAACGAGCGCCGCCACCAGCTCCACGAAGTGATCCGCCTTTCGGGCATGAATCTCATCATCGACGACAACGACCACCAGCTCATCATCAAGGTGGCATCGATTCCTGCCGCCCGCGTGCAGATCTACTTCATCGACAACGACGACTACTTCTCGCGCAAGGCCGTGTTGCAGGATGCCGCAGGGCTGGAGTTCCCCGACAACGACGAGCGGGCCATCTTCTTCGCCCGCGGCGTGCTGGAAACGGTCAAGAAGCTGTGCTGGGCACCCTCCGTCGTCCATTGCCACGGATGGTTCACGGGAGTCGTGCCCGTATACCTGAAGAAGGTTTTCGCCGACGATCCGATCTTCCGCAACGTGAAGGTCGTCGTGTCGCTCTACGACGACGGCTTCGGCGGCGAGCTGAACAAGGGTTTCGGTGCGAAGATCGCCGGCGAGGGGGTCAAGGACAAAAATCTGTCGATTCTCGACACGCCGTCATACGAAAACCTCTGCCGTTTCGTTATGAAGTATGCCGACGGCGTGATCGCGGCATCCGCCGGCGTCGACGAGCGGGTGCTCGAAATCGCCCGCCAAAGCGGCAAGCCGATGCTGGAATACCAGGCGCCCGAGGCAGAGGACTTTTTCGATAATTACAACCGCTTCTATGATGAAATTCAATAGTTTCCGTCGTGCGATGCTCTCCGCGGCCCTTTTTGCGGGGGCGGCCGGGTGGGCAGGCTGCACCACGGTGGACGATTCGCTGGGTTCGAACCTCGTGCCCGACACCCAGCAGATGCGGGCCGGATATGCGACCTTTCCGCTCAAAAAAGAGCCGAATCCGAAAAAATACGTCGAAACCCGGCTCTTCCAGAGCGATTCGATCCGCACGTCGAACATCTCCTACGGCTACATCGGTTCGCAGCTGAACGACACGCTGGGGCTGCGCTCGGCAGGCTTCCTGACCCAATATCTCTACTATGTGGGAGTCGACGCCGACCGATTCGGCGAGCGGCCGATCTTCGACTCCGCGCAGTTGCTGCTCACGGTTACCGACTACGACCGCGACACTCTTACCCCGCAGCTCTACGGCATTTATGAAATTACCGACAACGCTTATCTGACCGAACGGGAGGACTCCACGTTCTACCTCGATTTCGATCCCGATCCTTATGTAAGCAAAACCCCGCTGTTCACGTTCGAGTTCCCCGACGGCAAGAAGACCGGCCCCGCCACCACGTCCGTGACGCTTGATCTGGCCGAAGGCGGCCGCGAGTTCATCGACCGGCTGATGCTCCAGAGCGGCAAATACGCGGACGACTACTCGATCTATACCACCCTCGACAGTCTCGCGCAGTGGGTCGACGAATTCAAGGGGCTTTATATCCGTCCTCTGGCCGATCAGACCGCCAAAAGCAAGGGCGGCATGTACGCCCTCGATCTCAGCGGCTCGGGCCTGGCGGTCTACGGCCGCACCAGGCTCAAGGAAGACCCTTCGCTGATAAAAGACACCCTGTCGCTGCTCTACATTTTCAAGGACACCGAGTTGTCGTCCACCCATGGCAACGTCTCGGTCAACGTCTTCAAACGCAACTACGAAGGCAGCAAGATCGACCCGGCCCAGGTTCGCGAACCCGCTCCCGGCACCCCCGACAACCGCAAGACCGACAGCCGGATGATCGTCGAAGGCATGGGCGGCGTGGTAACCGAGATCACGTTCACGAAAGAGTTCTTCAACGAACTGGAGAGCAAGATCGAAGAAGCCAACAGGGAGGGCTACGAGTTCTCGACCCTGGCGTTCAGCCAGGCCCGCATGCTGGTTTACTTCGGCGACAGCGATTACGAGTGGGACGCGATCGATCCCGCGGCTCCCGGCAGGCTGATCTTCGACATGGACGCCGCACCGGAACGCATCGGTCTCTATACGAACTACAAGACCCTTACGGCGATCCCGGACTACAACTACTATTACGAGAAGAACTACGACACGTCGCTCGCCTACGGCGGGTACATCAACCGCAGCCGCGGCTGCTACACGTTCGACATCACGGGTTACATCCAGACCCTCTGGAACAGCTACGCAGCCGAACGCGACGCCGCACGGAGCGAAGAACGGGAGATCGACCTGACGAAGATCGGGAACCGTACGATCTATGCCGCCCCCGAAGCTTACAGCTACTACACGCCGGCCTACACCGTCTTGCAAGGCATGACCACGCTGCCGGACGATCCTGCCGGAAACAACGCCCCGATCCGTTTCGAACTGACCTACAATTTAATCAAGAAATAACAACCCGCAACCAATCAACGAATGCGCAACCTAAGTCGAGCACTTAGGTTTTCGCATTTCTGAAAAAGCCATACATCAACGCAATGCAGGAGAATTTAGTTATCGTCGAGTCGCCCGCCAAGGCGAAGACCATCGAAAAGTTCCTGGGTAAGGATTTCATCGTCAAGTCGAGCTTCGGGCATATCCGCGACCTCTCGAAAAAAGACCTCGGCATCCGCATCGCAGAGGGATTCGCCCCCGTCTACGAAGTGCCGGCCGACAAGAAGAAAGTGGTCGACGAGCTGACCCGCCTGGCCAAGACCAAGACCGTCTGGCTCGCCTCCGATGAAGACCGCGAAGGAGAAGCCATCGCATGGCACCTGACCGAAGTGTTGGGCCTCCCCGTCGAGCGCACCAAGCGCATCGTCTTCCACGAAATTACCAAGCGGGCGATCCTCGACGCCATCGAAAAACCCCGCACCGTGAACATGGATCTGGTCAACGCCCAGCAGGCGCGCCGCGTGCTCGACCGGCTGGTCGGTTTCGAGCTGTCGCCCGTGCTGTGGAAAAAGGTGCGGCCGTCGCTCTCGGCCGGGCGCGTGCAGTCGGTCGCCGTGCGTCTGCTCGTCGAGCGCGAGCGCGAAATCATCGCGTTCAAGCCGTCGCCCTACTTCCGCGTCGTGGCCCAGTTCTACGCCACGGCCGACACCGAAAAAACGCTCTTCAAAGCAGAGCTTCCGACCCGTTTCGCAACGGCCGAGGAGGCCGAAAGTTTCCTCCGCAGCTGCATCGGCGCCGCATTCACGGTATCGAAATGCGAGGAGAAGCCCGCACAGCGCTACCCCGCACCGCCGTTCACGACCTCCACGCTCCAGCAGGAAGCCAGCCGCAAACTGGGCATGTCCGTTTCGCAGACCATGTCCGTGGCACAGCACCTCTACGAGCAGGGTCTGATTACCTACATGCGTACCGACTCGGTAAACCTTTCGCAGCAGGCGCTTACCCAATGCAAGGAGGAGATCATCCGTCTCTACGGCGAGAAATACTCCCGCTGGTTCAACTACAAGACCAAGACCAAAGGCGCCCAAGAGGCCCACGAAGCGATCCGCCCCTCCTACATCGACCGCCAGCAGATCGAGGGCACGCCGGCCGAAAAGCGGCTCTACGAATTGATCTGGAAGCGCACGGTCGCTTCGCAGATGGTGTGCGCCGAGCTGGATCGCACGACCATCGCCATCGACATGGCCGGCTCGCCCCATCAGTTCGTCGCTTCGGGCGAGGTGGTGCGCTTCGACGGCTTCCTGCGGCTCTACTCCGAATCGACGGACGACGACCAGGCGCAGGAGAGCGGCGAAGGGCTGCTCCCCAAACTGGCGCAGGGCGATGCCCTCACGGCCGACACCATCACGGCCACAGAGCGTTTCACGCAGGCCCCGGCCCGCTACAACGAAGCGTCGCTGGTCAAGCGGCTCGAAGAACTGGGCATCGGCCGCCCGTCGACCTATGCCCCGACCATCTCGACGATCATCAACCGCGGCTACGTAGTCAAGCAGAACAAGGAAGGACAGAAGCGCGGCTTCGTGCAACTGACGCTCGCCAACGGCAAGATCGCCGCCAAGAACCTTATCGAAAACTTCGGCAAGGAGAAGAACCGCCTGGCGCCCACCGACATCGGCATGCTGGTAAACGACTACCTCGAAGCGCAGTTCGGCCCCATCATCGACTACAACTTCACGGCCAACGTCGAAAAGGAGTTCGACCGCATCGCCGAGGGCGACATCACGTGGGACCGCATGATCGGCGAGTTCTACGAACCGTTCCACCGCATGGTCGACACGGCCATCGAGCAGCAAAACGACAAAAAAAGCCAGGCCCGCATCCTGGGCAACGACCCTAAAACGGGACACGTAGTCAAAGCGCGCATCGGCCGCTACGGCCCGATGGTCGAGATCGAGGGCGCGGAGGGCGAAAAAAGCCGCTTCGCATCGCTCAAGAAAGGGCAGCTCATCGAATCGATCACGCTCGACGAGGCTCTGGCGCTCTTTGCGCTGCCCCGCACGCTGGGCGAGCTGGAGGGCGAAGAGTTGGCCGTAGGCATCGGCAAATACGGCCCCTATGTACGCTACGGCAAGTCGTTCGCGTCGCTGGCCAAGAGCGACGACCCCTACACGATCACTTATGACCGTGCCGTAGAGGTCGTTCGCGCCCACAAGGAAGCCGCCGCGGCAGCCAACACGCCGCTGAAAAGTTTCGCCGACGACCCCGAAATGGTGGTCAAGAACGGCCGCTACGGCGCCTACATCGCCTACAAGGGCAAGAACTACCGCATCCCCAAAGGCACCGACCCGGCCGCGCTGACTCTGGAAGCCTGCCAGAAGATCGTCGCCGGATCGAAAAAATAGAATTTCAACACCCAAACATCCCGAATACCATGAAAAACCTCGTTTTCTCCCTGCTCTTCGCCGGCGCGCTCTTCAGCGCTGCGGCCCGCACGCCCAAAACGGCCGAAGAGAAAGGCTACCGTTTTACCGACAGCCGGTCGGTGCCCGTTACCCCTGTCAAGGATCAGAGCCGCAGCGGCACCTGCTGGAGCTTCTCGACCTGCTCGTTCCTCGAAAGCGAGATCATGCGCGCCGGCGGCGAGGCGATGCACCTGTCGGAGATGTGGATCGTGCGCCACACGTTCATGGACAAAGCCATGAAGTATGTCCGCATGCACGGCCATCTGAACTTCGCCGAGGGCGGTGCTTCGCATGACGTCATCGAGATGATAAAGAACTACGGCATCGTGCCGTTCGAAGCCTACCCGGGTCTGAACTATGGCACCGAGAAACCCGACTTCCATGAACTCTCGGGCGCGCTCAAGGCCTATCTCGACGCTGTGATCCGCGCAGGCGACAAGTCGAACATGCCCCTTTCGACCGCCTGGAAACGCGCTTTCAACGCCCTGCTCGACGAGTACTTCGGCCCCGTGCCCGAGACGTTCGTCTACCAGGGCAAAGAATACACGCCCGCTTCGTTCGCGGCATCGCTGCCCATCGACATGAACGACTATATCGACATCACGTCGTTTACCCACCATCCGTTCTACACGCAGTTCATCATGGAAGTGCCCGACAACTGGATGTGGGGCACGGTCTACAACCTGCCGCTCGACGAAATGATGGAGGCCGTCGACCACGCGCTCGACCAGGGGTATGCACTCTCGTGGGGCACCGACGTGAGCGAAAAGGGCTTCAGCCGCACCAAGGCGATCGGCATCGTTCCCGAAATCGCGCTCGAGAACATGAGCGGCACGGAAGCCGAGAAATGGGGCAAACTTACCCAGCAGGAGAAGGAGACGCTAATCTACTCGTTCGACAAACCCGTAAAGGAGCTGGTCGTGACGCAGGCCAAGCGTCAGGAGGCGTTCGATAACTACGAGACCACCGACGACCACGGCATGGTCATCGTGGGCAAAGCCACCGACCAGGCCGGGAATCCGTTCTACAAGGTGCTCAACTCGTGGGGCGAACGTCCGCCCTACGGAGGCTACTGGTATTTCTCGCAGCCGTTCGTAGCCTACAAGACGACCTCGATCATGCTCAACAAGAAAGCCCTGCCCGAACACATCGCCCGAAAACTGGGGTTCGAATAGAACCGTGAGCGAAAGGAGTTCCCGGAGAACACCGCGCTTTGAACAAACGCCGGAATCCACACGAACGGATTCCGGCGTTTTCATGTTTCATCAAAACTTTTTCATACGTCCTCGAATTCCACACCGAGAAGTTTGACCAGATCGAGCGCCTGCGCCGGAGAAATCCGAGCGCCCCGAAGTTCGAACGACGCACAATCGCGCAGGCGGATGCCGCGGATGTCGCAGTCGGCCAGCGAGATCCCCTGCAAACGGGTGCCGAAGAACTCGGCCGTCGAGAGATCGCAAGCGGAAAATGCGGTCTGCTCGAAACGGCACTCGCTCAACACGGCACTGCGCAAGATACACTCCTCGCACCTTACCCGGCGGAACCTCGCAGCGGCGAACCCGACGAACTCGCCCCGACAACGCGCCAAGACGGCCGAACCGAAAACCGTCTCGGCGAATTCGGCGCCGGTAAACTTGCAATCGACGAACTGCACGCGCTGGAACGCACTGCCGCGCAAATCGGCGTTGGAGAAGTCGCAGTTGCGGAACAAGACATCGGAAAACCGGGCCTGCGCCAACACGGCCCCCGAGAAACGACATCCGGAAAAGATGCACCGCTCGACGGAAAGGTGTTCGCGAACCAGTCCGGCCAAAGCAACACCGCGGAACACCGCATCGACGACCTCCTCGGCATCGACAAGCAACGCAACATCGGCAACAAATGCAGAATCTTCCGGCAAACGGGGCGGCGCAATTTCCATAATCAAGACAAAAAGACGATGATACGGCCTCCAAGCTGCAAAAAATGCAGCCGCAACGCCTCGCCGCCGCAAATCCTACCGACGAGCGCAGCGGTATGGAAATCGACCTCCTCGATCCGCAAATCGCGCAATAGATCCAACTCGCAGCGCCCGGCGAACTTGTAAAGAGTCTCCTTGGCACACCACACGACGGCGGGCCACCACGGCACGTCCGACAAAGTCTGCTCCTCAACGGTCATATAACGGGAAACGACCCGCCCGAAATCGCGGGCTGCCGATTCGACATCGACGGCGCAAGGCGTGTCGGCAAAAGCCACAGCGATACTGCCCTCGCAATGCGACACAGCGACATGCACAGCACAACCTATGAAACCCGAAATTCCGGAAACCGCCATCCCGGCTTCCTGCTCTCCCGAACCCGGAATTCCGGACTCCGACGATCCGGGAACCGATTTTCGGAGTTCCAGGATTTCGACCCTCGGAGCACCCGCCGCATCGTAACCGATCCGGATTCCGGCCGGGTCGCAGACCCATTCGCGGGACAATTCGCGCCGCACGATCGCCCGCCACGAAAGCCATTCGCTACGCCGGCGCACACAACCGAACGTCCGGGCATGCGCCTGCTCCTCGGGCGTAGTCCGAAGCGCGATTTCGGTCTCGGAAAGAGGCTGGGAAACGATAAGGCGGAACACAACTTATATACTTTGATGCGCAGTAAGAGCCGGAATCTTGAATCCGAACGACGAGGCTTAATCGTTCGTTACTTTATGTCTACGCGTATCTTATCGATCCGGTGCGCATCCGTTTCCTTGATCGTGAAACGGATGTCGTGCGACGTGAAGACATCGCCCTTGCGCGGGAAATCGCGCTTGAGTTCGAGCATCAGGCCGGCCAGGGTCTCGGCCTCGCCCCGCACGTCGGAGAAAGTCTCCTCGTCGAGCGCCAGGATGCGTTCGAAATCGCCGATATGGGTCTTGCCCTCGAAAAGATAGCTTTTAGGCCCCAGACGCGTATAGAAACTCTCGTCGTTGTCGCTTTCGTCGGAAATTTCGCCGACGATCTCCTCGATGATGTCCTCCAGCGACACCAGACCCAACGTCGAACCGTATTCGTCGACCACGATAGCCATGTGCACCTTGTTCGACTGGAAGTCGCCCAACAAGTCATTGATCTTCTTATGCTCCGGCACGAAATAGGGCTTGCGGATCAACTGCTGCCATCCGAACTCGTTGCCGTTGTTGATGTAGGGCAACAAATCCTTGACATAAAGCGTACCCCGGATGTTGTCGATATCCTCCTCGAAGACCGGAATGCGCGAAAATCCCGACGCGATGATCGTCCGCTTGACTTTCTCGTAATCGTCGGTCAACTCGACGGCTGTGATGTCCACGCGGGGCTTCATGATCTCCTGCACCTCGGTGTTGACGAAATTCACGATCCCCGACAACATCACATGCTCCTCCGGGTTGCCCGTATGGGTCATGTCGACGGCATCGGCCAGATCGTCGAGCGAAATTTCGCTCTTGTGCGAGGCTTTCTCGCTGATGCGGCTGCTCGTATGCACCAGGATGTAGGAAAGCGGATAGAACACCCACCGCAGCACCGCCAACGGCTGAGCCACGAACTGGGCGAACTTTACCGGCGTAGTCTGCGCCAACACCTTAGGCAACACTTCGCCGAAGAGCAGCAGGAAGAACGTAACAACGACCGTCTTGAAAAGGAACTCCAGGTGCGTGAACGTGAAAAGGGCATCGACGATGCCGGCCATGAATATGGTAATGCAGATGTTGACCAGATTATTGATGACCAGAATCGTGGCCAACAAAAAATCAACATCGCCCAACAATTTCAAGACAGCGGCGGCCGAAGCGCTCGTCCGCTGCTTGAATCGCTGCACGTCGTTGTGCGAAAGCGAGAAAAACGAAGTCTCGGCACCCGACACGAGCGCCGAAACGCACAACAGAAGCAACGTTGCGACGCAACGTATGACGATATGGGTCGAGAACCCGTTGAATATGATCCAGGGAGCGTGTTCCAAGTTCGGGTGCGGTTGGTTAATCGAAAAGCGACCCGCCGTCGGGCTTCTCCTCCGGGGTCTGCGTCGCGGCCGAATCGTTGCGCAGCACCTCCTTGCGGCCGCCCGACATCTGGACGATGAACTTCGAATTGCGCGACTGATAAGCCGGCTTGGACAACAGCGCGTCGATGTTGTTGTAGCGCGTCGACTTGGCGCCCAGCACCACCTGCTCGCCGGGCCGCGGCACGGACTTCGCCGCCAGCGGCTTGATCGGCTCCAGCACCGATTCGGTCTGGCCCTCCTTGGCCGGCATCACGGCCGGTGCGATCTGCTTCATCACCTCCTTGACCTCCTCGCTCTGGAAGCCCGTGGCGACCACCACCAACTCGATGGCGTTGCCCAACTGGGGCTTTTCGCTCGTACCCCAGATGATGTTGGCATTGTGCACGGCGCCCTCGTCGTCCTGCACGCTGGCATGCGCCTGGATATACTCCAGAATCCGCACGACCTCTTCGTACATCAGTTCGTCGGCATTGGCAACAGAAATATTCAACAAGATATTCTTGGCCCCCGAGATCAAGTTGTGATCCAGCAACGGCGACCGCAGCGACGCCTCGGCCACAGCCTCGGCCCTGCTGTCGCCCTCGGCCGTAGCCACGGCCATGTGGGCGCGGCCGCTGCAACGCATGACTTTCGAGACATCGGCGAAGTCGACGTTTACCAAGTCGCTCTCCACGGTAATGATTTCGGCGATGCCTTTGGCGGCCGAAGCCAGGATATCGTCGGCCTTGCCGAAAGCCTGCTTGAGCGAGAGCCGTCCGTAGATTTCGAGGATGTTTTCGTTGTTGATGATCAGCAGCGAATCGACATTCTGCCGCAGTTCCTCGATACCGCGGAACGCCTGCTCGTAACGGATCTTCCCCTCGACGGCCAACGGCGAAGTGACGATGGCCACGGTCAGCAGCCCCATCTCCTTGGCCAGCTTGGCGATCACGGGCGAAGCGCCCGTACCGGTGCCGCCGCCCATACCTGCCGTGATGAAGATCATGCGCGTACCCGCCGCTTCGAAGTGCTGCCGGATTTCGGGCAAGGTCTCCACGGCGGCACGGCGCCCGTTCTCGGGGTCGTTGCCGGCGCCCAATCCCTCGCTGCCCAGCCGGATCTTGGTCTCTACGGGACTTTTGTCCAGCGCCTGCTGGTCGGTATTGCAAACCATGAACGACACACCGCAGATGCCGAGGCTCCACATGTGGTTCACAGCATTGCCGCCGGCACCGCCGACCCCCACTACCGTGATGATCGAGTTATTTGCACGGGGCGCTTTGATCTCCGACATCAATTCGTCTGTCATAAGTCGTTAAAAGCAGGTAAAAAGAAAATTAATTCGCGGTCAGCTCATTCATGCCACCCGCCATTCTATATTTCTTCGTCTTCGGCAGCCGTAAAACTCTTGTTTACCTTGTCGAACGCCTTCTGGAAAATCGACCCCCAGTCGCGCTTGCGCTTCGGGTCGGCAGGTGCGAAATCGTCAGAAAAATCGGGCGCCGCGAGCGGTTCGGCCTCGATATAAGGCATCGGATCGGGTTCGGGCGGCAATCCGGGCGCGACCATCGGCCGGGCCGCAGGTGCGGGAGGCACCGGCTGCTGGGCCATACGCGGCGGCGTCTGCCGGAAAGGCTGAGCCGCAGGACGCGCTGCGGGGCGAGCCGCCGGCCGGGCGAGAGGCTGGGCGGCAGGCTGGGGTGCGGGTCCGGAATGCACCGCAGAACGGGCTTCAGGCTGTGTCGGCTGCGCCGGCGACGGAGCGAACCCGCGCGGCTGCTCCGCAGACTGACGCGGGAGCGTCGTCGGACGCTCTGCCGGAGTCTGTCGGGGCGGGATGGAAGCCGGAGCGGAACTCTGCACAGCCGGCTGGGAAGCGGAAGGTGCAGCAGCGGAATCCGAAGCCGGAGCAGGCGTCGGCGTCGAGACATGCTCGACCACTGCGCATGCGCCCTGCCGCGCACCCTTGAGCAAAATACCCACGGCCGTAGAGAACGCCGGACTGGCGACCCGCTCCCGGGATGCCTCGTCAATGGCAGCATCGGGCAACGCGATGCGCACGTCCATCTCGGTCACGCGGCGGAACAATTCGTCGATATCTTTCAACTGCGCCGACCCGCCGGTCAACACGATGCCGTAAGCGAGTTTCGAAGCATATCCCGAATCCCTGATCTCCTGCTGCACGAACTCGGCGATATCCGTAGCACGCGCTTCGATTACCGTAGCGAGGTTGCGCAACAGAATATCCTTGGCCTCGCGCGTCGTCCGACCGTTGACACGGATCAACTTGTCCTCGGGCGCCAGATCGGCCACCGCCGAACCGTACTTGCGCTTGAGACTCTCGACGTGCTTCTCGGGCACACCCATGGTGCGGATGTCGCGGTTGATGGCCGAAGCGCCCATGGGGATGGAGACGGTGTAACGCACCACGTTGCGATAATAAACCGTGACGTCCGTCACGCCGTCGCCGATGTCGACTACGGCCACACCCTCCTCTTTCTCCTCGGGAAGCAACACGGCCTCGGGGGTGGCCAACGCATCGGACACGACACCCAACATTTTGATACTCAACCTCTTCAAGGCCATATCAAGCCGCTGAATGGGGGTTTTGTGGCAAAGGATGAAATTGAACGTCGAAGAAAGTTTCTTGCCGAACGACCCTACGGGATTCTTGACCTCCTGGCTGTCGTCGACCATATAGTTCTGCGGGATGCGCTCCATGATGGTCTCGTCGTCGGGAGCCTGCACGTTGCGCATGCGGTCGAACAGCGCATCGACATCCTTCTGGTTGACCCCCGTCTGCGGATCGTAGACATACACGTGGTCGGTATGGCGGGCGCAGCGCACGAAATCGCCCGAGATGCCGGCGTAGGCCTCCGTGATGCGGATGCCCAGCCGCTCCTCGACCTCCGAAACGGCCTCGCGGATGGCCCGGCTGACCAGCTCGATGTTGTCTATCCGCCCGGCATTGACGCCCTCGACGGGTTTCGAAACGAGCGCCAGCACGTTCATCCGCCCCTCCGCAGGCTTCTCGCCGACGGCCACCACGACGGACGACGAACCCAAATCGACGGCAACGGTATAATTTTTTCTTTCCACGACTGAATCTTTTATTTCCTGCAAACCACCTGATCCTTATATCTTATGTCTATCGTACGGTATTCGTCCCACCCGGTACGCGAGAGTCCGCCCCGATAGAAACGCATCAACTTGTCGAGTTTGCGCTCCGGCTGCTCCAGACGGCCGAAACGGATCGTATGGCGGCCGCTGCGCGGCACAAGGTCGATCTCCAAGACGCCGCCGGGGGTCGAACGGGCTACGATCTGCACCACCTCCGACCTCCAGAAAGGGTCTTTCTCGACAATTTCTACAAAGGTAAGGAGTTTCATCAAATCTTCGTAGCTTTTCTCCAATTTTTTTTGCCGTTCGCGCTCGCGTTCCTGCTCGGCGCTCAAACGGTCGATCTCCTGCTGCACCATGCGGGCTTCGTAACGGTAGCTGCGCCGCAGCAGCGCCTTCTCCTGACGCAACTCGGCCACCCGCTGCTCGAACCGGCGGGCGCTCTCGAACCAGCCGCGCCGCACCCGCCGCCGGGCCAGCTCGGCAATGCGGCGGTCGTTCTCGCGCTCACGCTTGTAGAACGGGTATTTTTCGCGCTCCAACTCGACGATCCGATGCTGTATCTCCTCGATCTTGCCGTCGATATACGTACGCATGTCGCCCACATAATCGGCAGGAATCGGCAGCCGGTAACTGCCCGTGACCACCGGAACGTACAACGACGACGCCCGCGGCGCCACGAAAACATACCCTTCAGTCGTAATGTAACTGTTGACCCCGTCGGTCAGCAGCCGCAACAACGGCTCGCGCTGGCTGATTTCGACGCACAACTCGCCCGAATAGGTAACGTAGGCGGCAACATCCTCCACGAACCCGTTGCAGGCGATCAACGCCTCGATTCCTGTCAGGTCGACCGTATCAACTGCCGTGCCGATCGTAGGAATCCGGCTGCGGACGATCCATTCGCGCACGCGCATCGTCGAGACCAAGTGTCCCCGCGACGTGCTGTCGACGACCTCGATCGCCACGTGCGACACCGTACGCACGGCCCGGGCACGGCGTACGGCGATGCCTGCCGCAAGCAGGTACCCGCCCACGGCCGCCCACAAGAGCGCCAACCACGCATATCGAAAATACCTGTCCAAAATCAACTACTTACTACAACCATTCATCGCAACGATGCCGGCGCGGAGCGGCCCAACGTCCGACTCGCCGGATCATCGTCCGCTTTTGAGTTTCAGTTTCTCGGCGAGGGCTTCGCAGCAGGCGTCGATGTTGCCGGCACCGAAGCTTACCACCACGTCGGTCTCCATGGCCGCCACTTCGTCGGCCAGTCTGTCGCGGTCGACGATCCGGCACGGCACGGTTACCCGCTCGGCGATAAGTTCCGAAGTTATGCCCGGAATCGGCTCCTCGCGCGCCGGGTAGATCGGCAGCAGCACCGCTTCGTCGGCATGGGACAGCGCCTCGGCAAAACCCTCGTAGAAGTCGCGCGTACGCGTATACAGATGGGGCTGGAAGAGCGCCGTGATCCGCCGCCCGGGGAACATCTTGCGCACCGACGTGAGCGTCGCGCAGAGTTCGCGCGGGTGGTGGGCATAGTCGTCCATGTAGACCTGCCTGGGGGTGTTGACATAGAATTCGAAGCGCCGTTTGACGCCCGAATAGGAGGCCAGCGCCTCGCGCAGCTTCCCGGTGTCGAGAGCCGTCCCTTCAGCCTGCGCCGCACACCACACGGCCGCCACGGCCGCCACGGCATTCTCGATGTTGACCCACCCGGGAATGCCCAGCGTGCATCCCTCGACCACACCGTCGGGCAGCGCCAGATCGTAGCGATAATATCCGCCCTCCAGCAACCGGATGTTGCGAGCATAAAAATCGCACGGCGTGTCGTAAGCATAACGGTAGACGCGGATGCCCGGATTGTCGATCGCGATGTCGACCCCCTGCTTGATGACCAGCGCGCCGCCTTTCTTGATCTGCCCCACGAACTGCGAGAAAGCTGCCTTGACGGCCTCGTGCGTGCCATAGATGTCCAGATGATCGGCATCGGCCGACGTGACCACCGCCACATCGGGAAACAACCGCAGGAACGAACGGTCGAACTCGTCGGCCTCGACCGCCAGTCGGGCGCCCGCGCCCAGCACCAGGTTGCCGCCGAAGTTCTTGGACAGGCCGCCCAAGAAAGCCGAACCGCCGCCGGTCAACCTCCGATTGAGCCACGCCACGAGGGTCGAAGTGGTCGTCTTGCCGTGCGTACCGGCTACGGCCATCACATATTTGCCCTCCGAGAGATGGCCGAGCATCTGCGAACGCTTCTCGATCGTAAAGCCATGCTCGCGGAAATAACGCAACTCGCTGTGCTCCTGCGGCACAGCAGGGGTATAGACCACGATCGTATCGCGCGGATCGAGAAACGGCGCCGGAACGGCCCGGATGTCGTCGTCATAATGGATCGCAGCGCCTTCGGCTTCGAGTTCGGCCGTCAGGCGGGTGGGAGTGCGGTCGTAGCCCGCCACCTGCCTGCCCTCGTGGAGGAAGTAACGGGCCAGAGCGCTCATGCCGATGCCGCCGATGCCCAGAAAATAGACTTTCGAAAATTCCATCACTTCAGCAATTCGATGATTTCATCCACAATATCCTCCGCCGCACGGGGCTTGGCCAAACGTTCGAGGTTTTCGCTCATGCGCCGCAACGCCTCCTTGTCGGCGAGCAGCTCCAGCGCCCGCGGCATCGCCTCGGTGCGGCACACGGCATCGGGCACGAGCACGGCGGCCCCCTGCTGTTCCAAAGCCCGGGCATTCATGGTCTGGTGATCCTCCGCCACGTTGGGCGAGGGAACGAACAATACCGGTTTGGCCACCAGGCACAACTCCGACACCGTGCCGGCGCCGCTGCGCGAAATTACCAGATCGGCCGCAGCATAGGCCAAGTCCATCCGCTCGATGAAGGCCCCCTGCCAGATTCCCGGCGTCGGGTGGGCCGCAAGGAAGTCGCGCATCTCGCGCTCGTAATATTTACCTGTCTGCCAAATCACTTGCACCGGAACTTCAGCACTGCCGAGCGACAGAATCCATGCTTTCATCATTTCGTTGAGCGACCGCGTGCCGAGCGATCCGCCGACCACCAGCACGACCGGCTTGCCGGACGTCAGGCCATAGTGCTGCAACGCCTCGGCCCGGTCGGCGCCCTGCTTGGAGAAACGGCCGCGCAGGGGATTGCCGGTCAACACGATCTTGCCGGCGGGGAAAAAACGCTCCATCCCGTCGTAGGCCGTACAGATGCGCCGGGCGCCCTTGGCCAATATCTTGTTGGTCACGCCGGCATAGGAATTCTGCTCCTGGATGAGCGTCGGCACGCCCATGCGCTGGGCGGCCCACAGCACCGGAGCGCTGGCATACCCGCCGAAACCCACCACCGCATCGGCGCCGAAGTCGCGGATCGTCCTGCGGGCCTTGCGGAGACTTCGCCACACCTTGAAAGGCACCAGCAGGTTGCGCCACTCCAGGCGCCGCTGCAACCCCGCAATAGGCAGCCCGACGATGCGGTAGCCCAGCGCGGGCACCTTCTCCATCTCCATCTTGCCCTCGGCACCCACGAAAAGCAACTCCACGGCCTCGCCCAAACGGCGCTTCAAAGCCTCGGCGACCGCCACGGCGGGATAGATATGGCCGCCCGTGCCGCCGCCCGAAAGAATGATATGTTTCGGCTGACTCATGATTTACTTCATATTATATTATCGGTTTCTATTTCGATCCGTTCGCCCAAAAACTTGGGCTTCTTGCCGAACGCCAGGTCGAGAAAAAGTTTTACCCGCGCCAAGCGCTCGCGCACCCACACGCGCACCATCCCGCCGACCTGCACCCAAATATTATATAGTTTCTGCTTCATCTTCCGATTCTCCATCTATCGTCCCCAACTCTCTCTGTCGAGCGATCGGTAGTTGATCGCCTCGGCCACGTCGGCCGCTTCGATCCGTGCGCGCCCGGCCAGGTCGGCGATCGTACGGGCCACCTTCAGAATCCGGTCGTAAGCCCGCGCCGAGAGCGACAGCCGGGTCATGGCCTGCTCCAACAACGCTGCCGAAGCAGCATCGAGCCGGCAATGCTCACGCAGCATCGCCGCATTCATCATCGCATTCGTATGCACTCCGGCACAATTGCTAAAACGTTTCATCTGCACCTCCCGCGCCCGGCACACCCGTTGGCGGATCGCAGCGCTCGGCTCGCCCGGCGCCGCATCGGCCAGATCGGCCGGCGCCACGGGCGTCACCTCGATGTGCATGTCGATGCGATCCATCAAAGGCCCCGAAATCCGCCCCATGTAACGGTGCACGCTCCCCGGCGAACACGTACACTCCTTGGTCGGATGGTTGTAGTATCCGCACGGGCAAGGGTTCATGGCGGCGATCAACGTGAAGTTGGCCGGATACTGCACCCGATAACGCGCCCGCGCCACGGTAATGCTTTTCTCTTCGAGCGGCTGGCGCAACACCTCCAGAGCGCTGCGGCCGAACTCGGGCAGTTCGTCGAGAAACAACACGCCGTTATGCGACAACGACACCTCGCCCGGATGGGGCGACTGCCCGCCACCGATGAGGGCCACCTGCGAAATCGTATGATGCGGCGCCCGGAACGGCCGCCGGGTCATCAACCCCGCGATCCGCGACAACCCTGCCACGGAATGGATCTTGGTCGTCTCCAACGCCTCGTCGGGCGTCAGAGGCGGCAGAATCGTCGGCATGCGCCGCGCCAGCATCGTCTTGCCCGAACCGGGCGATCCGATCATCAGCACGTTGTGTCCGCCGGCCGCCGCAATCTCCAACGCACGCTTGACATGCGTCTGACCCTTGACATCGGCGAAATCCTCATCGTAGCGGCCCGACACGGATGCCGCCGCTTCGCACTCCGCCGCCACGGCCGGGGCAAGTTCCGTCTCCCCGTTGAGCCATGCGACCGTTTCCCGCAAGTTCGCCACGCCGACCACCTCGACACCCCCGACCACAGCCGCCTCGGCGGCATTGGCCGCAGGAATGACCAACCGCCGCACACCGTCGCGGCGAGCCTGCACGGCCATCGGCAGAACGCCCCGCACGGACTTGACCGTGCCGTCGAGCGACAATTCGCCGGCGAACAAGGTATCGGCCACCGCAGCCGCGTCGACGCGCCCCATGGCAGCCAGAATCCCGACGGCGATGGGCAGATCGAACGCCGCACCCTCCTTGCGCAGATCGGCCGGCGCCAGGTTGACGACCACCTTGCGGCCCGACATCCGCTCGCCGGAGTTCTCGAACGCGGCGCGGATGCGCTGCTCGCTCTCCTTGACGGCATTGTCGGGCAACCCGACCAAATACAACCCCAATCCGCCGCCGGCGATGTTGACCTCGACGGTCACCGTCACGGCGTCGATCCCGACGACTGCACCTGCGAAAGTCTTTACGAACATCGTACGGAGTGCGGATAAAGGTTAAAAAGGCACCTCGTCGCTCAACGACGGCGGGGTCAAGTCGAACTCTCCGCCGCCCGAAGCCGAGGCCAGGCCGTCCGACACCAGGCTGCCGTTCAATCCGCTGGCATAGTCGTCGTAAGCCTGCTGGCTGTCGAGCGCCTGCGAAGGCGGCAGCAACGTGTCGTCCATGTCGGCGAAGCGGGCCTGCTCCTTGAGGAAGCGCAGGTTGACGTCGCACACGGCGCCGTTACGGTGCTTGGCTATGATGATCTCGGCCAGACCGGCCGTCGGCATGCCGTTTTCGTCCTGGTTGATGCCGTAGTATTCGGGGCGGTGGATGAACGCCACGATATCGGCGTCCTGCTCGATGGCGCCCGACTCGCGCAGATCGGAAAGCTGCGGGCGCTTCGAGCCGCCGCGCATTTCGGTGGCGCGGCTCAACTGCGAAAGCGCGATGATCGGCACGTTCAGCTCCTTGGCGATGGCCTTGAGCGTACGCGAAATGAAAGCCACCTCCTGCTCGCGGTTGCCTTTCGAATCCTGGTTGCCGGTCATGAGCTGGAGGTAGTCGATGATGATGATCTTGATGTCGTTGTGTATCTTCAGACGCCGCGCCTTGGAGCGGAACTCGAAGACCGAAAGAGCCGGCGTATCGTCGATGAAGAGCGGCGCGGCACCCAGCGGTTTGGTCGCCGATTCGAGGTGGCGCCACTGCTCGGGCGTCAGGCGGCCCGACTTCACGTCGTTGCCGCTCAAACCGGTTTCGGCGATGATCAGACGCATCATCAACTGCACGGAAGACATTTCCAGCGAGAAGAACGCCACGCCGGCCTCGTGATCGACGGCCATGTTGCGGGCCATCGAGAGGACGAACGCCGTTTTACCCATCGACGGGCGGGCGGCGATGATAATCAGGTCGGACAACTGCCAACCCAACGTCACGCGGTCGATGGCCATGAAACCCGACGGCACGCCGTTGAAGGCGCTGGTGTTCTTGGACGCCTCCTCGATCTGCATCAACGCCCGGGCCAGGATGTCCTTGGACGACTGCACCGAACGCTTGACGTGCCCCTCGGAGACCTTGAAAATCTCGCCCTCGGCGAAACCGATCAACTCCGTGACGTCGGTCGACTCGTCGTAGGAACGCTTCTGTATCTCGGTGGCCGACCGGATCAGCTCGCGCTGCACGTATTTCTGGGCGATGATCTTGGCGTGGAACTCGACATTGGCCGCCGAACCGACCTTCTGGGTCAGCTGCGCCAGATAGGAAGCGCCGCCGACCTTCTTCAACTCCTTCTTGACCTTCAGCCGCTCGGTCACGGTGTAGAGGTCGATGGGCTTCAGCTCCATCGACAACTCCTCGATCGCCTTGTAGATCGAGCGGTGCTCCTCGGTATAGAACGACTCGGGAGTGACGAACTCCTGCACGGCGATGATGCTGTCCTTTTCGAGCATCAGGGCGCCCAATACCGCCTCCTCCAGCTCGACCGCCTGCGGGGGCACGCTGCCGACCGTCTCGGTCAGCGCATCATACGCTTCGCTATTGCGCCGCGAAGGGGTGAAATCCTTAGCCATTGGGTTGGGTTCATATGGAGGCTTTTCGTGCCGGCGAAATCCGAACCGATCCGGCATCGCATTGCGGCTGGTCGAAAAACCACGCTTTCAAGGGTTCAAAAATAGCGATTCGGGCGGACATATCAAAAAAGTAGTCGATAAAAACAAAAAACATGTTTTAGATATTGCTTGCCAAAAAAGTAAAAAAATATTTTTACATATAAATTATTTCATTATATTGCAATAACTAAACTTAAGAATAGATGATATGAAAAAGAATTGCTTTATTGTCTATTTTTCATAGTTGCCACAACCAAGACGACTATTGCGAATGCAATGTCAATGAGATGCTTTCTGTACATATTAAAATTAATCCTATGATTTTTTATATGAAATCCTGCCTTTTCGTTTCCGCCATGTTGTTGTCCGTCGGATGCGCCGCACAGCAGCACGTCCAAGCCCGATCCGACACGGCTGCCGCCGAGGTCTTGACGCATGCGGTCGAAGCCGGGCATTACCGCATCGACATCGACAAGATCCACAGCCCCGAAGGCAAAAGCCTCGACGTGAACGACAGCTATTTCTGCACCACGCAAACGGGTGCCGTGCTCCAGTTGTCGCCGGAGGTCTTCCGCGAGCGGCCGTTCCGCAAATTGGGCGATTTGAGAAACGACTATAAGGTACTCGACCGAAGCGCTCCTGCAATCCGGAAGAACGGCGACCTGCAATTCACCGTGAGCATCGCCAACGAAACCAACCCGAAAGCAACGTACAAGCTGCTCGTGACGGTATATACCGGCAGCGACCGCTGCTCCGTGCGGATGACCCACGAACGAGGACAGACCTGCCTCTGCGAATTTCGCGGACGAATAAGTGCAAGATAAAAACAGACAAGTTCAGGGGGGGGGCAAGCATCCGCGGCTTCCCCCTTTTTCGGCGTCTTCTCCGGAAAATAAGTGTTTTTCACTCTTTCACGCCCAATTCGTGGCGCGATACGGCGAGCGCCGCCACGCTTACCCGGCAATCGGGCACGGCATGCACCACGGCTTCGATGCAGGCGATCAAGGTGGAACCCGTGGTCATCACGTCGTCGACCAGCAACACATGCTTGCCGGCCAACCGCCCGGGGTGTCGCACCGCAAAGGCGTTTTCCACGTTGTCCGCCCGTTCGCGGCGAGGCTTGAGCGCCTGCGAGGCGGTGTTGCGGCTGCGGCGCACACTGCGCCGGTCGACCCCGACACCCAGTTGCACGGCGATCCCCTCGGCGATATACTCCGCCTGGTTGTAGCCGCGCGACATCCGCTTGAACGGATGAAGCGGCAAGGGCACCACCACGTCGACATCGCCATAGAGGCCGCTCCCGCACAAGGAGGCGCCGTACCACTCGCCCAAAGCACGGGCCAGACGCCACGCACCGCGATACTTGAAAGCATGGATCGCCCGGCGCCAGCCGCTGCCATGCACATAAAACAGAAATCCCGAAGCGCGCACCACGGGCACCCGACCCCAGAACTTGCGCAGCACCGGATTGTCGGCTTCGGCCCAGAATCCGGTCAACGGGGCGGTCGCGCGGCACAACGTGCAGACGGCATGCTCGCCCCGGACCAGCGGCCCGCCGCACACAGGGCACACCGGCGGAAAGAAGAGCGCCGCCAGATCGCCGGCCCACTCACTGAGGATCGACATCGGGCACCACGACTATGGTTCGGAACTCAGGATGCCGGGCGAACGCCTGCAACACCTCGGTCAACAGTCCGCGCGCCCGCAGCGACGAGGCGCCGCTCTCAATCTTGAGCAGCAGCCCCACGAGATACTCGCCCCGGATGCGGTCGACGGGAGGAGGCGTCGGCCCCAGCAACCGCCGCCCGAAGCGGGTGCGCAACCGGGATGCCAGCTCCGCAGCACCGCGCCGCAGCAACTGCGGATCGCGATGGCGCAGCGTCAGCGACGTAAGGCGGGCATAAGGCGGATAGAAGAAGGCTTCGCGGTCGGCCAGCTGCGCCCGGGCCATGCCCTCGAAATCGCCCGCCGCCACCTGCCGGATCACGGGGTGTCCCGGCTCGGCGGTCTGAATGACCACCTCGCCCCCCTGCGCCCGGCGCCCGGCGCGCCCGGCGACCTGCATCATCAACTGGAAAGCCCGTTCGCCGGCCCGGAAGTCGGGGTTATTCAGCAGGTTGTCAGCATTGAGAATCCCGACCAGCGACACGCCCTCGAAATCGAACCCCTTGGTTATCATCTGCGTGCCGACCAAAATATCGGCTTCGTGGCGCGCGAACCCGGCGACTATGGCGTTGAACGCCCGCTGCGAAGTTACCGTATCGCGATCGAGACGCACCACGCGGGCCTCGGGAAAGAGACGGACGATCTCCTCCTCGATCTTCTCGGTGCCGAAACCCATCGGCACGACGTCGGTCACCCTGCACGAAGGACACTTCGCAGGCACCGGCTCGGCATGGCCGCAATAGTGGCAGACCAGACGCCCGCCGGCCTTGTGGTAGGTCAGCGTGACGTTGCAGTCGGGACAGCGGGCCGTCCATCCGCACTCCGTGCACTCGACATAGGGCGAAAAACCGCGCCGGTTCTGGAACAACATCGTCTGCTCGCCCCGATCGAGACGTTCGCCGATCTTATCCAGAAGCAATTTGTTGAAGTGGGCGTGCCGCTCGCCGCGGCGGGCCGCCCGCAACGTATCGGAGACCAGAATTTCGGGCATCCGGGCCTCGCCGTAACGCTCCGTGAGCGACGCACGGCCATATTTGCCTCCAGCGGCGTTGAGCCATGTTTCGAGCGAAGGCGTGGCGCTGCCCAGCAGCGTCCGCCCGCCGAACAGCCCGGCCATTACCACGGCGCAGTCGCGGGCGTTATAGCGCGGCGCCGGCTCGGCCTGCTTGTAACTGGCGTCGTGCTCCTCGTCGACGATAATCAACCGAAGACGTCCGAGCGGCAGAAATATCGACGACCGCACCCCCACCACGAACTCGCCCCCCTGCGAAGCGTTGAGCCGCAAGTAGGTTTCCGACCGCTGCCGGTCGGTCAGGCGCGAATGGTAGGCCGTTACCCGGCTGCCGAAGATGCGCTCCATGCGCTCGACGAGCTGGGCCGTAAGGGCGATTTCGGGCACCAGCAACAACACGTCGCCGCCCTGCGCCAACACATCGGCTATAAGATGGATGTAGATTTCGGTCTTGCCCGACGAAGTGACCCCATGCAACAAGGCGGTTCGTGTTCCGGTCTCGAATTGCCGGCGCAACTCATCGAACGCCGCCTGCTGGTGGCCGGTCAACTCGGGCAGCCGGAAAACGGGAGCGGCCCGCTCGACGGTACGTTCGTGCTCGACGATGCGGAGGTATCCTTTGCGCTCCAGCGCATGCAACACCGTCAGATCGGCCTGCAACAACCGCCGCGGCACCTCGCCGGGCGGAAGTCCGCCGCCGGAACCGGCCGACGCGATTTCGAGCAGCGCCCCGTACTGTTTGGGCGCCCGACGCTCCAAGGTCTCGAACGTCTCGTGCAAACGATTTTCGTCGTACAACTGCGGCGCCAGCGACACATAACGCTCCGTACGGGGCCGAAACTCCTCCTGGGCCAGCAACTCGGCGCTGTCGGCCGAAGGCTTCATCAAAGCGGGCAACGCAGCACGCATGACCTCGCCGAGCGAACACATGTAATAAGAAGCGATCCACTCCCACAAAGCGATCTGACCGGCCGAGAGGAGGGGCCGGTCGTAGAGCACCCGCTCCACGGACTTGATCCGCTTGAAGTCGGGCCGCCGGTCGTGCACGCGCCACACGATGCCCGCATAGAACCTGCGCGGGCCGAACTGCACCGCAACGGCGCAACCCGCCGCCAACGCCATCCCCTCCGGCACAGCGAAGGTATAGGCCGGCTGCGCCAAAGGCAGCACGATGTCGGCGTAGCGCTCCATCTACATCTTGGGCAGAGCCTGGAAACCCTGGCCGTAGACGCCCGCCACGGAGCCGATGGACATGAAAGCGGCCGGATCGACCGACTTGACGACCTTGAGCACCTTCGATGTCTCGCGCTTGCGGCACACGACGACCACGACCTTCATCGGCTCGTGCGTATAACCGCCCATGCCGTCGAGCAGCGTCACGCCGCGATGCGCATCCTCCAGGATCGCCTTGGTAATCTCCTCGTACTTGTGGCTCATGATGAGCACCTGGTTGGACTGCTGGTTGCCCGACATAATCATGTCGACCGTATAACCGAACACGGCCGTGAGGATATAACCATAGACCACGGTATTGAGCGTCGAACCGACGAGCAGCGACGAACCGATAATCATGAAGTCGGAGCACATGACGATGTTGCCGTAGCGCACCGTACGGTACTTGTTGATGATCATCGCCACGATGTCCACGCCGCCGGTCGAACCGCCCTGCTTGAAGCAGACGGCCACGCCGATGCCGGCCAAAATACCGCCCAGAATGACCAGCAGGATGTTCTCCATGCCGACGAACAATCCTTCTGCGGGCAACAACCACTCCCAGAAATTCATGGCCACGGAGATCATGATGATCGAAAAGACGGTCTTGATGCCGAACTTCCAGCCGACGATGAACCCAGCGACCAACAACAACACGGCATTGATGTAAAACACCATGTCGCCGATGCTGACCTCCCAACCGAAACACTGGCTGACAGCCTTGCAGAGCACCAGCGAAAGACCTGCCGCACCGCCGCCCATGCCGTCGGCGGGCAAGATGCAGCCGATCCAACCGAAAGCATAGAGAAACATGCCGACACTCATCAGAAAATATTCCTTGACAACGGCAAGGATGCGGGATAACGACAAGGTAATGGTCATGGCACAAGGAATTATGGTCAGGACAAATGTATAAAAAAAATCGTCAAGATATACCCTGCCGAGACACTTCGAAAACGAATAATGAACCGGAACCCCTGGAAACCCGCGAAAAACTGCGGCCGCCCGGCTCTCCGGCTCCCGCCACAGCCCGATCATCCGCCCGTTCGGAACTCCGCTTTCGACGGCGAAGCATCATAAAGCTCGCCCTGCCAGGCATCCAGCTCCTCCAGTCTTGCTTCGAGCATGGCCCACAGCCGCTCGTTGCGCACCAGACCCCAGTTGGGGCCGTAGTGGTAACGCGGCGGCGCCTCGGAAGCGAACCGCTCGACGACCAACGAAGGACGCAGGCGCCGCAGAATCTCCGTAAAGAGGTCGATATATGCCTCCGGCGTCCAGAAACGGAACCGCCCGGGGTCGGCGTCGTACTCGGCCGCCATCGGCGTACCGCGGAAAACCTGCAACTGATGGAACTTGACCGTCGTCAGCGGCAGGGCATTGATGAGGGAAATCTGTGCGAGCAGCATTTCGTCGCTCTCGCCCGGAAGCCCCAGAATGAAATGGGCGCCGACATGCAATCCCCGCGCGGCGGTCATCCTCACGGCCCGCTCGGCCGCGGCGAAGTCGTGGCCGCGGTTCACGGCGCGCAAGGTCTCATCGCAGGTCGACTCGATGCCGTACTCGATGGCCACATAATGCGTGCGTGCCAATTCGGCAAAATAATCCAGCTTCTCTTCATCGACGCAGTCGGGCCGCGTGCCGACGACGATCCCGGCCACCTCCGGGCGGGCCAACGCTTCGCCGTAGAGCGTCTGCAACCGGCCGAGCGGCGCATAGGTATTGGAAAACGACTGGAAATAAACCAGATAACGCGAAGCGCCGCGGTAACGCCGCCGGTGGAACTCGATCCCCTCGTCGATCTGCTGCCCGACGCTCTTCGAAGGGCAACAATAAGAGGGGGTGAACGCTCCGTTGTTGCAGAACGTACACCCTCCCTGGGCTATCGTGCCGTCGCGGTTGGGACATGTGAAGCCGGCATCCACCGAGAGCTTCTGCACCCGCCCGCCGAACAACCGGCGAAAATATCCGGCATAAGAATTATACCGCCGCGAATCGCCCCAAACGTACATGCTGTCCGAACTCATGCTTCCGATCCTCCGCCTGGCCCGCGCCGATGCAGGCATGCGGCGGCCTGCCCGCCGACAAGGGGCGCGCCGCAGCCGCAAGTCATGGCGTCAAAACTTCCAAGCGCTCTTGTCCAGAACCGCTTTAGGAGCCTGCGGCACATGCTCGAAGAACTTCATGCCGGTCGTAGTCTCGATCTCGGCGACCGAAGTCATGACCGACGTCAGCGTTGTTCCGGAATAAGCCCGGTTTTCGAGCCAGAAGCCCACGCACTGCAACTCATCGGCATCGAGCTGGTAGAGCGGCTTGCCCGTATTGCCGGCTTTGGAACGGATCATGACCTTGTAGAAATTCGTCGGCACATAAACCGTATTCTGCGGCGAGGCATTGTCCAGACACGTCACGTCGGTATTGGCGAAATAAGCCCCCGTTACCACGAAAAGCGTATCGGCGCACACGTTGTTCCAAGTGCGGTCTTCGAGCGTCGACCAGATGCCTGAATTGAAGTTGGTCTGCTTCTGGGGCGTCATGTTGGTAACGTAGAACGTCTGTTCGTTCATGCCGACGCTGCCCGTGCGGTCGTTCGACGCGAGCATGTGGCCGCGCGAATAATCGAGTTCGCGGGGCTTGTAAGACCCCGACACCAGATAAGGCTGCACCGACTTGGGAACGATGGGATCGAACGCCCATTTGTCGGTACGCTTGGTGGAACCCTTGTAACTTGCATGGATCGGATAAGCTACCCACATGGCGCACTTCATGGCGTTGCTGTAACATACGGTATAACTGCGCAAGTTATTCTCGAACACGCCCGAAGCGGTCGTAAAAGCGGGGCAGATGTGGGTCGCATAATAAAGATCGGCACCGGAGGCCTTGACAGGCAGTTCGGGCCAACCGGAATATGCTCCGGGCCGGGGGGGGGTCGGATCGTCCGGATCGGGTTTATCGGGATTCTCCGGATTATCGGGATTCTCCGGATCGTCCGGCTCCACGCTGGCTTCGCCGGTATCGAAAACGGCCGGCTGACCGATCAGCCGCTGGCCGTTCAGCTCGACGTAAGCGTAGATCATGTAGTGCGTGCGAGGAGTCAGGCCCGTGATCCGGCAACGCAGGATCGTCCCCTCGACCACCGGATCGGTTACCGTGACCGCCACAGCCGAACCGCCCTCCGAAGGCAGGCAGACGAAACCGCTCCGGCCTGCCGACAACACGCCTTCGCCCACCAATGCCAGACACCGGACATCGACATTCGTCCCGTCGACCGTGACCTCCGGCTGCCGGAACCACTGGCTGTCGCCGCCGCCGACCTGATCTTCGTCGGAACAAGCAATGACCGTCATGGCGAAACAATACATTGCAAACACAAAGATTCTCCTCATAGAAATCGATTTAGTTCTCTATCTTCTTATTCTCTGTTTTTCGAATCCATCCAGATGGTCGCCGGGCCGTCGTTGACCAGCGACACCTGCATCTCGGCGCCGAAACGGCCGGTCGGCACCTTCCGCCCGAGCAACTCTTCGACCCGGCGCACGAACGACTCGTACAAGGGTTTCGAAATCGCTTCGGGCGCAGCCCTGACATACGACGGACGGTTGCCCTTGCGCGTGGAGGCCAGCAGCGTGAACTGGCTCACGGCCAGCACCTGGCCGCCGATCTGAGCCACGTCGAGGTTCATCACTCCGGCCTGGTCGTCGAAAATCCGCAGCCGCACGAGCTTGCCGGCGAGGTATTCGGCATCCTCGGGCGTATCGTCCGTCCCCACGCCGACGAAAACCAGCAAGCCGGCCCCGATTTCGGAGAAACGCCTGCCGTCGATGTCGACCGAGGCGCTCCTTACCCGTTGGATCAACAGGCGCATGGCTGGACGTTTTCGAAACAAGCCCACAACTTGTCCCCCGCGGGAACGGGAGCCGTGACCTCGACGGGTTCGCGGCGCACAGGATGCTCGAAAGCTACGCTCCGGGAGTGGAGCGAGATGCCGCCTCCGGGCAACGAGCGCCGGGCGCCGTACTTCAGGTCGCCACGGATCGGGCACCCGATCTTCGACAGCTGGGCGCGGATCTGGTGGTGGCGCCCCGTCAACAACTCGACCTCGACGAGCGTATAATGGGTTCCGGCACCGGCCATGCGGTATTTCAACCGAGCCTCCTTGGCCTCGGGACGCGGCGCATCGAAAGCCTTCGAACGATTGGTGCGTCCGTCGCGGAGGATGTAATGCCGCAGCTCGCCGCTCTCCTCCGCAGGCCGGTTTTCGGTAAGCGCCCAGTAGACCTTGCGGATGCTGCCCTGGCGGATCATTTCGTTGAGCCGCACGAGGGCTTTCGACGTCTTGGCGAAAAGCACGGCCCCGCTCACGGGACGGTCGATGCGGTGCACCACGCCGAGGAACACCTCGCCGGGTTTGGCGTCGCGCGCCTTGATGTAAGCCTTGATCTGATCTTCGAGAGCGCTTGCGCCCGAAGGATCGGGCTGCACCAGATCGCCGCAATGCTTGTTGACGATCAACAGATGGTTGTCTTCGAAGAGGATGTCGTCGGGCGAAAACATGGAGCTAAAGAATGAAAGTGAAGGGGAGCAACAGGGCCGCCGATCCGACCGCGGTCGCTGTGCCGTTGCCGCTCATGATGACCCGCATGGGGCTGCCCTGACGACGCTCCACGTCGACCAGCACCTGGCGGCACTGACCGCAGGGATAGCACTCGCGTTCGGAAGGTTCCGAGGCGATGGCCAGCGTCTCGACCGGATCGTCGGCATAGTTGGCCTGCGCATAGAAAAGCAACGACCGCTCGGCGCACAATCCGGCCGGGAAAACCTCGCTTTCGATGTTGCCGCCGTAGAGGATGCGACCGCTGCGCAGCCGGGCCGCAGCCCCCACGCAAAACTTCGAATAGGGAGCATGCGCCTTGGCCGTGGCGCGCCGGGCCTCCTCCACCAACAGACGGTCGGCCTCCGGCAACGCTTCGAGCGACTCGTAATGCTCGTAACTGAATCGATATTCCTTTTCCATAGTTGAAGGAAGTAAGAGAACAAATATACAACAAAAAAATCGAATCCGCCAAATGCGGCGCCCAACCGCACGGAACACCGGGAAACGCCGTCCCGGAAACGCCGGTGGGAAAATATCACCCGGAAAACATTGGTCGGGAAACGCCAACTCCGAATATCGCTTATAGTTGCCGCTGCACGACCCGCAACCAGCACTCTGCAACCGGCACTCTGCAACCGGCACTCTGCAACCAGCACTCTGCAACCAGCCTTCCGCACTCCGCATCCTGCGCCCTGTATTCCGGCCCTGCGCCCTGTATTCCGGCCCTGCAACGACGAAGAGGACACCGCCGGGGCATCCTCTCCAGACTCCGGGCCATGCGCACAGGCGCTATTCGAGCACGAACTTGGTCTGGACGCTGTATTGCAGCTTGATGGTCTTGAAGTCGAGCGGCTCCTCCTCGGCGGCGCCCTCGGCAGCCGCGGTATCCATCATCTTCATGCTGCGCATGGTCAGCCCGTTGTTGTAATATGCGGGCAAGATGTCGTTATTCGAATCCCAGATGTAGAAGCACTTGCCGATGCGCTGGCCGATCGCCTCGGCCAACGTACGGGCGCTCTGCTGCGCATTGCGGATGGCTTCGACGCGCACCTCCTCCTTGAGGGCGTCGATGCGCGAATGCGACACCTTGAGAATCGAGACGTTCGAGATGCCCAGGTTGTCGAGCGCCTGCCATACTTTCGACACCTCGGCAGCCGAACCGAGCTGCAACTGGTATTTGGCGGTCGCCACCGAACTCTTCTTCTTGAAGAATTCGCTCGACAGGTTGGCCACCTTGAGCTGCTTCTCCACGTCGATGCCCTGGCGGCGAAGCGCCGCGATCATGTCGCGCTGCTGGCTCTCGACCGAAAGTTTGCCTTTCGAATCGCGCTCGTTGATGACGATCGAGAGGTAGAACTCATCGGGCACGACCTCCTTTTCGGCACGGCCGTTGACCTGAATATAACTGGGATAGGCTTCGGTGCTCTGAGCCATCGAAGCGGCCGCGGCAAAGAGCGCGGCGGCGAACAAAACGAACTTTTTCATGATCTCTCGGTTTTATGTTTCTGCTAACGCTGCAAAATAAACGCCGCAAAGGCCGATTTAGTACGTCGGCGCCCTCGAAATTTATACGCATGCCCTAACGGCGCACCAATTTTACCACGTTTTCGACATGATGCGTGTGGGGGAACATGTCCACCGGCTGCACGGCCTCGATGCGATAGGCGCCGTCCAGCAAAGCCAGATCGCGGGCCTGCGTGGCGGGGTTGCAGCTCACGTAGACGATCCGCTCGGGCGCGGCCCGCAGGATGACGCCGATGACCGGCTCGTCGACCCCGGCACGCGGCGGATCGAGAATGATGACGTCGGGCCGTCCGTTGGCCTCGACGAACGCATCGTCGAGCACCTCTTTCATGTCGCCCGCATAAAACGCCGTATTTTCGATGCCGTTGATCGCCGAATTGATCTTCGCATCCTCGATGGCCTCGGGCACATACTCGATCCCCACCACGCGGCGACAATAGCGCGCACAGAAGTTGGCGATGGTGCCTGTGCCGGTGTAGAGGTCGTAGAGCACGTCGTCGGGCTTCAGCGCAGCGAACGTCCGCGCCACCTTGTAGAGTTCGTAGGCCTGGGCCGAATTGGTCTGGTAGAACGACTTGGGGCCGACCTTGAAACGCAGACCCTCCATCTGTTCGACGATATGATCCTTGCCGCGGTAGCACACCGCATCGAGGTCGCCCGTCGAATCGTTGAATTTGGTGTTGACGACATAGAAAAGCGACGTGATTTGCGGAAATTCGGCGGCCAGATGATCCAGCAGCGCCTCGATCT
The DNA here is from genome assembly GCF_910580175.1 of uncultured Alistipes sp. Lineage (GTDB taxonomy): Bacteria > Bacteroidota > Bacteroidia > Bacteroidales > Rikenellaceae > Alistipes. Next base: position 56,189 of record NZ_CAJTXD010000004.1, on the reverse strand, counting down.
TCGGCCGGTCGTCGGCGCCGAACACCACGATGACCATCGCTTCGCCCGTCGAAGCGGTACGCACGATCAGGTTGCGCATCAACCCTTCATGCGTCCGGGCATTGTGGAATGTATAGCCGTGCTCCAGGCAGAAACGCTTGGTTTCGAGCCGGACAGCGTTCGACGGCTCGGGCTGCAACCAGCATTTGCGGATGTCCAGCACCTTGTCGAACATCGAGGGGATGTGGAATCCTGCGGCGGGTTCGGCCTCGATGTCGCCGCCGGCCGCCACCTCCTCGTGCGTCAGCCAACGCCGGTCGGCGAAAGTGAACTCCAACTTGTTGCGGTAAAACTGCGTATGCTCCGACCCCAGACACGGGGCTATTTCGGGAAGCTCGACCTTGCCGATGCGCGCGAGCTGGTCGCGCACCTGACCGGTCTTGAAACGCAGCTGCTCCTCGTAGGGCAGGTTCTGCCACTTGCAACCGCCGCAGACCCCGAAGTGCTGGCAGAAAGGCTCGGCCCGCAACGGCGACTTCTTTACGTAACGGACTACATATCCTTCCATGAACCGACGGCGTTTAAGACGGATCTGCACGTCGACCACGTCGCCCGGAACGGTCATCGGGACGAAAACCACCTGCTCGTTCCAACGCCCCATGGCCTTGCCCTCGGCAGCAAGGGTCGTTATTTGAAGCCCTTCGATCAAAGGGTAATTCGCTTTTTTTCGTGCCATAGCATTTAAGATAAAATGACGACCCGCAGCGACAAAAAGCGGGCGCTTCCGAACCTCCGTTCGATTCTCAATTTTTCGTTTTCAACTTCTGCCTAACGCCGCCCAGCCAGAAACCCAGCGCGAACGGCCCGCCGACCAACACGACCAATGCCAAGACAACGTACAACAATACCCGGCCGACGATCCCCGGCACGGCATCCATCGTCGAAGCCAACAACTCCTCGGCCGTGCGGCGCAACTGCCCCACCAAAGCCTGGCGCTCCTGCGTGACGTAACCTTGCAAGGCCTCGCGCTGACGCCCGAAGTCGACGAACGCATTGTCGACCAACGCATTCATCGTGTCGACCAACTGCGCCACCTCGCTGTTCAGCCCCATCATGATGCGATCCGAAATCTCGGGCAGATGCTCGGCCACGAGCACCAGACGGCCGAAGTCGCGCTCCAACGAATCGAGCTGCGCCCCCAGCTGCACGTGCAGGCTGTCCTGCCGCAACTCCATCTCCAACATCTCTTTCGACCAGCCGACGCTGTTGGCCAACTGGTGGGTCTGACCGCTCAACCGGTCGTTGATATCGGCGATTACCTCGGCGATGGTGCCGGTCGTATGATCCGCCTCGACGCCCTGCTCGCGCAGGAACTCGATCCACGCAAGCGTGGTGTTGGCCGGCTCGACGCCCTGCTCGGCGAGGGGATGCTCCCGGACGAACCGCTCGACGAACCGCACCATCAACTCGTAGCGCTCCCCGGTCAGCGCCTGCCGGGCCAGCCGCCCGATGCGTCCGTCGAGCCGCGCCGCCGTGGCACGCGCCAGATCGCTCTGCGCCCCGAAAAGCAACGAATCGGGCATCGCAGCGAACCCCTCGTCCATCCTCCGGCAGAGAATCCACATGTCGGCCAGCGCCACATCGGGAATGCTCTGCATGGCGGCCGAAACGCCTGCGCGGGTAGCACGGATCTTCCATCTCACGGCCGCCAGACGGGTTGCCAACTCGGGCGCCGCCTCGACGATCGAATCGGCCGCACGGGCCACCTCCGACGAAAAATCGTAGTAGAACCCGCGGGTCAGCAACCGGGTTTCGGCATCGCGCCGGGGCAGCGGATCGCCCGACGAGACCGAGACCTTCAAAAGCGAACAACTTGCGAAAGCCGCCGCAGCAAAGAGCAACACCCAAAAACGCTTCATGGCAAAATCGATACGGTTTGCGGAGTCAAAGATAGGCATAATCCGCAAAAAAACACGAAGCAAAAGAAAAGCAATATCGCCTGATTACGAAATAAACCGAACACCCAACGAAATTTTTAGTACCTTCGCATCCGGAAACGGGCGATCCGACAACGGCTCCGCCCGACCCGCTGCCGAATAGTAACTCTAAAAAATATTCCTATGTTAAGCAAAAAACTGCACGAGGCGATCAACGCACAGATCAACGCCGAATTCTGGTCGGCCTACCTCTACCTTTCGATGTCGCTCGACGCCGAGAACAAGGGGCTGAAAGGCGTGGCCAACTGGTTCTACATCCAGTTCCGCGAAGAACAGGATCACGCCCGCATCTTCATGAACTACCTCCTTTCGCGCGACGCCGAGGTCACGCTGCTGCCTATCGCCGAAGTGCCCGCCACGTGGGCCTCGCCGCTGGAGATGTTCAAGCAGACGCTGGAGCATGAAAAGAAAGTCACTGCGATGATCCACAACTTGGCCGCCATAGCCGCCGAAGAGAAAGACTTCGCCTCGTCGAACAAACTCGTATGGTTCATCGACGAGCAGATCGAGGAAGAAGAGAACGCCCGCGGCATGATCCAATCGTTCGAAGCCGTCGAAGGCAACAAGTTCGGCCTTTACACGCTCGACAAGGAACTGGCGACCCGCGTCTACGCACAGCCCTCGCCGCTGGCAACGGCAGAATAAGTCCCGGAGACTTTCCTCCCGCATTACCGTCCGGCCTTCGAAAGGTCGGACGTTTTTGATGGAGAATCCGGATACGATGAATTTACAGGCTCCTTACCTTTCTATTTTATAATCGATTCCCGCCTGCCGGGCCTGCGCATGCTGGTATTCGCGGCGGATGCGGTAGAGAGACCCCTCTTTCAGCAGCCGCGCCCCGGTCTGGTGGTAGCGGAACGGGATGTCGGCATCGACGCACTGCCGCCGGAGCGAAAGCACCCAATCGTAATCGCACACGCGAGCTTGAGGCCCCGACTCGCCGCCCACGGAGACCTCTCCGACCGCCGGCGAGAGCCAGGGCGTCAACTCCAACGGCCCGAGCAGCGGAGCGCACACGATTATCCGATGGCGGATCGGGGTATCGAAAAACAAGGGCAAGCGCCGCTCGGCCTCGGCCTGGTTCTCCACCGTACAGCCGATGATGACGTTTTCATATCCCGCACCCCAGTCCGGCGGCAGCGCGTCGCGGAGCCGCTCGATCCGCTTGGTAAAAAACATGAACCGCAGGTCGTGACGCAGCCGCATCATCTCCCAAGCCGCAGGACGCCAAGCGTCGGCATCCTCCAGCAAAAAATCCGACGTGAAACACGCATAGACCATTTCGCCGCCGGGAATCTTGAACCGGCCGTCGCGCCTGCGGCGCACGGGCAGATCGAACGCGGCGGTTTTACGGGCCTGGGTGCTGTCCAGCGCATGCTGTTCATCCTGCCGGTAGACATAACAATGGCGACACCCCTCGCTGATCTTGAAGCAGCCGTGCCACGGGTTCCACGATACGGACATAACGGATCGGTAAAGATTACAACTCCATTCTCAGCCGCACCAGATCACGGCATTCTTCGCCGGCCTCGACAATAGGAACCGGATAATGTTTCGGGAAGTAGTCGCGCTCGACCTCCACGGGTTCGAACCCGAACGACCGATAGAGGTGCAGCGGGCCGTTTTCGACGTTGCCCGTAGCTATTTCGATGCGGCGATGCCCCGCCTCCCGGGCCACGCGCAGCGCATGGAAAATCAGATCGGAGCCGATCCCGCGGCGCTGGAAAGCGGGGTCGACCGCCAGATTGACGATCTCGACCGTGAACGGATGGGTGCGCACGAGCATGCAGACGCCCACGGTGCGCCCCTCGGCGACGGCCACGTAGCAATCGCCGCGGTCGATGTAGTCAGCCACCGATTCGGGCGATTCGTCGCCCAGCAGAAGCAGCTCCCACGGCGGGGTGTCGGTCTTGAAGATTGCAGTTTCCATAGGCTCAAAACAACGAAACGATCCCCTCGTAGGAGAGCAGGATCAAAGCATAGCGCAGGGCCTTGCCGACGAGCATCGCGCCGCCCGTGACCCACGGATTGCTGCGCATGAGACCCAGAACGATAGCGATCGCCTCGCCGATCACGGGAAGAAAGCCGAAAAAGCCCATCGCGGCGCCCCGTCCGGCCAGAAACTTCCGTGCCCGGGCCAGCTGCCGGGGGCCGACGCCCAACTTGGCGATCCACTCCCAACGGCCCAGCGTGCCGATCCAATAACAAGTCATGCCCCCGAGCGTATTGCCTGCCGAAGCGGCGGCCAGGCATCCTGCCGGGTCGGCCCCCATGCCGAGCAACACGGCCATGACGGCCTCGGAACTGAACGGCAAAATACTTCCGGCGATGAACGCCGAGAGAAAAAGGCCCCAATAACCCCAGTCGACCAATATTTGCAAAACGACTTCCATATTTGCAGCGGACACCCCGGCAGCAAGGCATCGTCCAGCAAAATTACTTTTTTTACCCGAAATCCCATCGGCCCGAAAACAAAAAACGGCCACACATTTGCACAATAAATTCGGAACCCGAACCGTATGTCTTTGTATCTTTGGTTACACCGAAGATACTCCCGCTCAACAGAATCAAGCTAACGCTTGCTTCTGCCCTCGCTTATTCGTATCTTTGAGGCGTCATCCGCATCTTCCATGCCCGACCGAGACACCGGAAGACGACATAAAACAAAAAGTTATGGCAAACCAAGGAAAGGAAATACGGCCCGAAAAGCTATTGCTGCAAACCTACGCATCCTATCTGCGACGTTTCGGCGGTGCATGCGCCGCGCGCATCGGGAAATTGCCGCGCCGCACCCGCCGCTGGATCGCCGGCACGCTCTGTGCCGCGGCGATCATCGCGGCCGCCGTGGTTTTCGTGCTCCGCTCGCGGCCCGTTCCCGAAATGCTGCCCGTGGTGGAGGTGGAACCCGTCACGACACAGAACGTCAACATCTACGGCGAATATGTAGGCCGCATCCGTGCCCAGCAATTCGTCGAAATCCGCGCCCGCGTGGAGGGCTACCTCGAACGGATGCTCTTTGCCGAAGGCACCTATATTGAAAAGGGGCAGACGCTGTTCATCATCGACCCGCAACTCTACCGCGCCCGGGCCAACCGCGCAAAAGCCCAGCTGAACAAGGCCAAGGCACAAGCATTGAAAGCTCAACGCGATTTGAACCGCATCCGCCCCCTCTACGAACAGAACGCCGCCAGCCAACTCGACCTGGACAACGCCGTGGCCGCCTACGAGAGCGCCGCGGCCGATGTGGTGGTGTGCGAAGCCGACCTGACGCAGGCGGAACTTACGCTGGGCTACACCACCGTGCGGTCGCCGGTTTCGGGCTACATCTCCGAACGCAACGCCGACATCGGCGCGCTGGTCGGGCCGGGCGGGCAATCGCTGCTGGCCACCGTGGTCAAGAGCGACACGGTGCGCATCGACTTCAGCATGACCTCGCTCGAATACCTGCGCTCGAAAGCCCGCAACGTCAACCTCGGACACCGCGACACCACGCGCACGTGGGATCCCTACATCACAGTAACGCTGGCCGACGGCTCGACCTACCCGCTGCGCGGTCTGGTCGACTTCGCCGACCCGCAGATCGACCCCAAGACGGGCACCTTCTCCGTGCGGGCCGAAATGCCCAACCCCGATCATATCCTGCTGCCGGGGCAGTTCACACGCGTCAAACTGCTGATGGACGTACGCGAAGATGCGGTCGTCGTACCGACGAAAGCCCTGGTAATAGAAAACGGCGGCGCCTATATATATGTTGTGAGAGCCGATGACATCGTTGAAAAACGATTCGTCGAAACCGGCCCCGAAATAGAAAACAACACCATCGTCGAACGCGGACTTGCAGCAGGCGAACGAATTGTCATAGAAGGGTTCCATAAGCTCTCTCATGGTATGAAAGTCGAACCGACCTCGAAAAACACGCCGACGGTCGGCAACACGGACTCTGCACAACCGGCCGACAATCCCCCGGTATCCGAGAACTCCCCCGTGTCCGACACGACGGCTATATCCACCGCATCTTTCGGCTCGGGAAATCCTCCGGCTTCCGAAAATTCTTCCGGTTCGGAGACTCCCTCCATGCCCCACGCCGCCCCGGAGGAGGCGCAGCCATGAAACGCAACTTTTTCCTCGCCCATCCCGTCTTCTCGACGGTGCTGTCGATCGTCATCGTCATCGTCGGGACGATCGGCCTGACGCTGCTGCCCATCGACCAGTATCCGCAGATCGTGCCGCCCGTGGTGCGCGTGGCCGCCTCCTACCCGGGCGCCGACGCGCAGACCGTCACGCAGGCCGTGGCCACACCCATCGAGCAGGAACTCAACGGCACGCCGGGCATGATCTACATGGAATCGTCGAGTTCCAATTCGGGAGGCTTCTCCGCAACGGTAACTTTCGACATCTCGACCGACCCCGACCTGGCCGCCGTGGAGATTCAGAATCGGGTAAAGAAAGCCGAGTCGCGATTGCCGGCCGAGGTGGTGCAGAACGGCATCACGGTCGAAAAGCAGGCGGCCAGCAAGTTGATGACCATAACGTTGCTCTCCTCCGACCCGAAATTCGACGAAATCTACCTCTCGAACTACGCGACGCTCAACGTCCTCGATCTGCTGCGCCGCGTGCCGGGCGTGGGCAGCGTCTCGAACGTGGGCAGCCGCTACTATGCCATGCGGGTCTGGGTGCAGCCCGACAAACTGGCCGACTTAGGACTGACGGTCAAGGACCTGCAATCCGTACTGAAGGATCAGAACCGCGAATCGGCCGCCGGCGTGCTGGGCGAGGCCCCGATCGCAGGAGTCGACATTACCATACCGATCACGGCGCAAGGGCGCCTCTCGTCGGTCGATGAATTCGAACAGGTCGTCGTGCGGGCCAACCCCGACGGCTCGATCATCCGGCTGAAAGACGTGGCGCGCATCTCGCTCGAAGCCTCGTCCTACTCGACCGAAAGCGGCATCGACGGCGGAAACGCCGCGGTGCTGAACATCAACATGCTGCCCGGGGCCAACGCCATGGAGGTCGCCGAGCGAGTCAAGGAGACGATGGAGGAGATCGGCCGCAACTTCCCCGAAGGCATCCGCTATGCCATTCCGTTCGACATGACCACCTACATCGCAGCTTCGATTCATCATGTCTACCGAACCCTGTTCGAGGCGTTGCTGCTGGTAATTCTGGTCGTCTACCTCTCGCTGCAAAGCTGGCGCGCGACGCTCATCCCGGTCGTAGCGGTGCCGATCTCGCTCATCGGCACGTTCGGCGTGATGCTCGCCTGCGGATTCTCGCTCAACATGCTGACGCTGCTGGGACTGATTCTGGCCATCGGCATCGTGGTCGACGACGCCATCGTGGTAGTCGAGAATGTCGACCGCATCATGCACGAGGAGGGGCTGTCGCCCTACGAAGCGACGAAAAAAGCCATGAGCAACCTGAGCGGCGCCCTGATCGCCATGTCGCTGGTGTTGTGCGCCGTCTTCGTGCCGGTCAGCTTTCTGCCCGGCATCACGGGACAACTCTACCGCCAATTCACGATCACGATCGCCGTGTCGGTCATCATCTCGACCGTCGTGGCCCTCACCCTCAGCCCCGTGATGTGCTCGCTGTTTCTCAAACCCGACGGCGGCAAGCCCAAGAACCGCTTTTTCCGCTCGATCAACTTCGGCCTGGCCGTCGGCAACCGATTCTACGGCCGGCTGGTCGAGAAGACGCTCCGCAACTCGCGCCGGATGTTCGCTGCATTCGGCATCGCGCTGGTCGGCATCTGGCTGATGAACGAACTGGTGCCCCGGAGCTTCATGCCCAAGGAAGATCAAGGCTACTTTACCGTGGAACTCGAACTGCCCGAGGGTGCGACCATCGAGCGGACACGCGCGGTTACCGAGCGGGCAATGGAGTTCTTGCTGTCCGATCCCGATGTTGAGCACGTACTCAATGTCACGGGATCGAGTCCCCGCGTCGGCTCGAACCAAGCACGCAGCCAGCTGACAGTGATCCTCAAGCCGTGGGACGAGCGCTCCTCGGAGGGCATCGCCGCCGTCATGGAACGCACGCGCCGCGAACTGACGCGCTACCCCGAATCGAAAGTCTACCTCTCGACCCCGGCGATCATCCCGGGTCTGGGTACGTCGGGCGGCTTCGAAATGGTGCTCGAAGCCCGCGGCGACGCCACCTACGCCGATCTGCAACGAGCCGTCGACACCTTGATGCGCTACGCCGCGGAGCGGCCCGAGCTGGCGGGACTCTCGACCTCGATGCAGAACAACATCCCGCAGCTCTATTACGATGTCGACCGCGACAAGGCCCGCCTGCAAGGCGTTCCCATGTCGGACATCTTCTCGACGATGAAAGCCTTCACGGGATCGCTCTACGTCAACGACTTCAACATGTTCAACCGCATTTACCGCGTCTACATCCAAGCCGAAGCCCCCTACCGGGCCTACCGCGACAACCTGCGGCTCTTCTTCGTGCGCGGCGCCGACGGCGCGATGATCCCCGTCACGGCGCTCGGCACGACGCACTACACCACGGGTGCCGGAACGATCAAGCGGTTCAACATGTTTTACGCGGCTCCCATCACGGGCGAGGCGGCCCCCGGATACAGCTCGGGGCAGGCCATGCGGGCGCTGGAGCGTATCGTACGCGAACATCTGCCCGAAAACATCGGCATCGAATGGAGCGGCCTCTCCTACCAGGAGAAGCACGAAAGCGGCAACACGGGGCTGGTGCTCGCCTTGGCGCTGCTGTTCGTCTTCCTGTTCCTCGCCGCACAATACGAGAGCTGGTCGGTGCCCATCGCCGTGATCCTCTCGCTGCCCATCGCCGGGCTGGGCGCCTACATCGGCATCTGGCTCTGCGGGCTGGAGAACAACATCTATTTCCAGATCGGCCTGGTCATGCTGGTGGGGCTGGTCGCCAAGAATGCCATCCTCATCGTCGAATTCGCCAAGGAGGAGGTCGAGAAAGGTCGCGACGCCGTGGCGGCGGCCCTCACGGCCATGCACTTGCGCTTCCGCCCGATCGTCATGACGTCGCTCTCGTTCATCCTCGGGCTGCTGCCCCTGGTCTTCGCCTCGGGGCCGGGATCGGCCAGCCGCCAAGGCATCGGCACGGGTGTCTTCTTCGGCATGCTGGTTGCCATTGCTGTGGGCATCATCTTCGTGCCCTTCTTCTTCGTATGGGTGTACAGATTGAAAGAAAAAATGAAACGATGAAACAGATACGTTCGATCATCTTCGCAGCACTCGCCGCGCCGCTTTTCTACGCTTGCTCAGCCGTACGCCACTGCCAGGCTCCGGAACTGAATCTTCCGCAAACCGTGGTTCCGGGGGCTGTCGACACCCTGACGCTCGCCGACATGGAGTGGTGGCGGTTCTACGGCGACAGCACGCTCTGCGATCTCATCCGCCGCACGCTCGAAAGCAACCGCAACATCCGTGCTGCCGCCGCACGCATCGAACAAATGCGCGAGCTGTACCGCATTCGGAAAGCCGGCCGGCTGCCCAACCTGGGTCTCAACGCGCTGGCCGACCACGAAACCAACGACTACGCCGGAGAATCGCCCAAGCGCGACCCGGAATTCGGGCTGAAGGCGGCCCTCAGCTGGGAACTCGACCTGTGGGGCAACCTGCGCTGGGCCAAACGCAAGGGCGAAGCCGAATGGCTGGCCTCGATCGAAGACGAGCGCGCCATGCGGATGGTGCTCGTCGCGGAGACGGCATCGGCCTATTTCCGCCTTGTAGCTTTGGACAACGAACTGGCCATCGTACGCCGCACGCTGGAGACACGCCGCGAGGGAGTCGCCAAAGCGAAACTGCGCTTCGAGGGAGGCCTGACCTCCGAAATCGTCTACCAGCAGGCGCAAGTGGAGTATGCCACCACGGCGACGCTCATCCCCAATCTGGAGAACCGCATCGAAATTACGGAAAACGCACTATGTCTATTGATGGGCACCTATCCGGGCGAAAAAATCCCGCGCGGCGAAGCGGAACCGGAGACCCTGGCGCCCGACTCGCTGCCTGTGGGACTGCCGTCGCAGCTGCTGCAACGCCGCCCCGACATACGGGCCGCCGAACAGCAACTCCGTGCAGCGATGGGAGCGGTAGGCATGGCCTACGCCGACCGGTTTCCGCGGCTGACCTTCACGCTGCAAGGCGGATGGGAGAACGACGCCCTGAACGGATTCTTCCGCTCGCCGTTTTCCTATGTTGCGGGACAACTTGCTGCCCCGCTTTTCGGATTCGGACGCAAAAAAGCGGCCTACAAAGCAGCGCTGGCGGCCTACGAACAAGCCCGACTGAAGTATGAGCAGAAGGTTCTGGAAGCATTCAAAGAGACCGACGACGCCGTGTCGACCTATCGCAACGTGCGGCAGACAACGGTGCTGAAGACCCATTCGCGCAACGCAGCCCGCAAATATGTCGAACTGGCCGAACTGCAATACCGCACCGGCAGCATCAACTACATCGACGTGCTCGACGCCCAACGCCGCTACTTCGACGCCCAAACCAGTTTGAGCAATGCCATTCGTGACGAACATCTGGCCTTGGTGCAACTCTACAAGACGCTCGGCGGCGGCTGGCAACGCCCGACGAAGTAAACCACCCGCCGGATTCGGAAAACCGCAAAGCGATCGACAGATATCGATCGCTTTGCGTATTCATACACAACCATAAAAGCGGTCGATACGAGTTTTTTGCAAGTAGGGTGTGTTCTACAACGCACCGAAGACGCACCACAACGCACCGCAACGCACCGCAAAGGCGGTCTATTTTTCGGGATTCGGCAAAAATTCGGCACAAAAAAGCACCTGCAAAACTGCAAGTGCTTGATTTTCAATTTGTGGGAGCTGAGGGATTCGAACCCCCGACCCTCTGCTTGTAAGGCAGACGCTCTGAACCAGCTGAGCTAAGCTCCCCTAAAAATGGCTTGGGACTGCAAAGGTAATTCAATTTTCGCGAACTCCAAATTTTCTGTCGAAAATTTTTCGTTTCTTCGCCGCTCGAACGCTTCCGCTTACGGAAGCCCGGCCTTTCGCCCGTCGTCCTCCATCGGACATCCCGACTTCGGCTGCTACTCCTCGAACCGTTACCTCTCTATGAAAGAACCTTGTGCAACCCTCGCACATCTGCGCCTGAACAAGGACTTGAACCTAGGACCCCATGATTAACAGTCATGTGCTCTAACCAACTGAGCTATTCAGGCATTTCGAAGCCGGCTTGTAACCGTTTCGGAGTGCAAATATATAGCAAATTTTGATTCCCGCAAAATTATTGTGCGAATTTTTCGCAAAAAATGTACCTTTGCATATCCGAACCGATCGACGACGATGCTTTCGAAAAAACATATCGCACTCGCATTCACACTGCTATGGTGTGCGTTCCCAGCGCATGCCCAGCTGGTATTCGAACCTGCGGAGCAGGATTTCGGATCGATCGAGGAGAGCGACGGACGCGTCAGCCACGTTTTCGAGGGCGTCAACCGCAGCGACAAGCCCGTGGTGATCCTCGACGTGACGACTTCGTGCGGATGCACCGTACCGGAGTTCTCGCGCAAGCCTGTCCTGCCGGGCGGCACGGCACGCATCAAAGTGACGTTCGACCCCATGAACCGACCCGGTGTCTTCGAAAAGGAACTGAGCGTCTACTCCTCCGAAAAAACGCGGATGGCTGTGCTCACGATCCGCGGCGATGTCGTCCCGCGCAAAAAAACCCTCGACGAACTCTACCCGATCGACGCGGGCGGCGGCTTGCGGCTCGACAAAACGCTTTGCGCCTTTACCTATATTCGTCAAGGAGAGCACAAGCAGACGGCCGTCGGCTATGCGAATACGTCCGACCGACCGGTGCGGCTGGAGTTGCGGCCCCGGATTTCGAGCGGCCTGCTCGCCGCAGCCTATCCCCGTCTGGCAGCACCGGGCGAGCAGGGCGAAATCAACCTCGCCTATACGCTGCCCGCCGGCGAACCGCACTACGGTACGCTGCGCGACGCATTGGAGGTGTGGATCGACGGGCAAAAGAGCGACATCTCGCTGGTGGCCCATGCCATCGGCATCGACAACCCCGCCCAGCCGGGCAAGGGTGCCGCGCCGCAGGCCCGGCTCAACCCGACGATCGTCAAATTCGGCCCCGTGAAGCACTCGGCCCCCGTTCAACGCCGGACTTTCGTGCTTTCGAATTCGGGCGGCAGCGATCTGATCGTCCGTGCCGTGGAAAACGACGGGCACATCGCCGTGGTGCTGGAGCCGGGCTGCACGATCGCTCCCGGCGGCAGCTGCACGGTCGAATTGCTGCTCGACCCCTCGGTGCAAGACTACGGCATCCTGACCGACCATCTGCTGCTGATTACCAACGATCCCGAACGTCCCATGCGACGGCTGCGCATGAACGCCATCATCGAAGAATAGAAGCGTAAAACCCAATCTCAAATAAATGTATCCCATTCTCGAAAAGCGGTGTCTCGCCGAAGGCATCTGGCTTATGAAAATCCTCGCGCCGCGCGTCGCCCGGGCGGCGCTGCCCGGACAATTTGTTATCGTACGGGCCGACGAACAAGGCGAGCGCATCCCTCTGACGATCGCCGATTTCGACGCCGCGGCAGGCAGTGTGACGATCGTTACCCAGACGATCGGCGTCTCGACACGCAAAATCTGCTCCCTGGAGGCCGGCGACGCCCTGATCGACTTCGCCGGACCGCTGGGCCGCCCCTCCGAATTCGTCGAGCTGCCGCTTGAGGAACTGCGCAAGCGGCGCTACCTATTCATCGGCGGCGGAGTCGGCACGGCCCCCGTCTACCCGCAAGTCAAGTGGCTGCGCGAACACGGCGTGCGGGCCGATGTCATCATCGGCGCCAAGAACAAGGAGATGTTGATCTATACCGACGAGATGCGGGCCGCGGCCGAGCACCTCTACATCGCCACGGACGACGGCTCGGAGGGCTTCAAAGGGTTGGTAACGCAACTTTTCGAAAAATTGACCGCCGAGGGCGAACACTACGACGAATGCGTGGCCATCGGCCCAATGATCATGATGAAGTTCGTAGCGCTGACCACCAAGAAGTACGGGTTGAAAACCACCGTGTCGCTCAACGCCCTGATGGTCGACGGCACGGGCATGTGCGGCGCCTGCCGTGTGAGCGTGGGCGGACGCACGCGCTTTACCTGCGTCGACGGCCCCGAGTTCGACGCCCACCAAGTCGACTTCGACGAAGCGATGCGCCGCCAGGGCATGTACCGCACCCAGGAGCAGCGCGCAGCAGCCATCGCGGCCGAGCGCGCAGCCGGCCACACATGCAAAATAGGATTGGACAAGTAAATTCGAACCCGGCGCCGGTACGTTCGCGCTTCGAACGACAAATCGGCGCTGTCAACCATCAGCACATCTATGGCAAATAAGATACCGCGCGTTCCCGTGCGCGAACAAGACCCTGCACGCCGCGCAACCAACTTCGAAGAAGTCTGCTACGGCTACGACCCCGAAGAGGCGACGCTCGAAGCGTCGCGCTGCCTGAACTGCAAGAATCCCCGCTGCGTGGCGGCCTGCCCCGTGGGGATCGACATCCCCGGATTCATCGCCGCCCTGCACGGGGGCGACATGGCCGGTGCGGCCGCCGTCATCTCGCGCGACAGCTCGCTGCCCTCGATCTGCGGCCGCGTCTGCCCTCAGGAGACCCAGTGCGAGGGTTCGTGCATCCTCGGCATCAAGGGCGAACCGGTCGCCATCGGCAAACTGGAACGATTCGTGGGCGACTGGAAACTGGGACAACCGCATTTCGCCGGGGAGACGGCTCCCCGCAACGGCCGCCGCGTAGCCGTCATCGGCAGCGGCCCGGCCGGGCTGGCCTGCGCGGGCGACCTGGCCAAGATGGGCTACGAAGTGAAGATTTTCGAAGCGCTCCACAAGGTGGGCGGCGTGCTGGTCTACGGCATCCCCGAATTCCGGCTGCCCAAGGAGAAGATCGTGGCGCGCGAAATCGACGAGGTGCGCCGCTTAGGCGTCGAAATCGAAACCGACGTGATCGTGGGGCGCACGCTGACGATCGACTCGCTGCTCGACGACGAGGGATTCGACGCCGTATTCATCGGTTCGGGCGCCGGGCTGCCGCGCTTCATGGACATTCCGGGCGAGAATCTCAACGGCGTGGTCTCGGCCAACGAATTCCTGACCCGCGCCAACCTGATGCGCGCCTATGACGAGGAGTACGACACGCCGATCTACGTCGGCAAGCGTGTGATCGTCGTGGGCGGCGGCAACGTGGCGATGGATGCCGTGCGCACGGCCCGCCGTCTGGGCGCCGAGGCGACGATCGTCTACCGCCGCAGCGAAAAGGAACTGCCGGCACGTGCCGAAGAAGTGCACCATGCCAAGGAAGAAGGCATCCGCTTCCGGATGCTGACCAACCCGGTCGAAATTCTGGGCACGGACGACGGTTGGGTGCGCGGCATGCGCTGCGTGGAGATGGAACTGGGCGAACCCGACCCGAGCGGACGCCGCTCGCCGGTCGTGAAACCCGGTTCGGAATTCGACATCGAATGCGATGTGGCGATCATGGCGCTGGGCACCTCGCCCAACCCCCTGCTGGCCGCCACGACCGAGGGATTGGCGACCGACCGCCGCGGCTGCATCACGGCCGATGCCCAAGGCGCGACCTCGCGCGAAGGGGTCTTCGCGGGCGGCGACGCTGTGACGGGTGCCGCCACGGTAATCCTGGCAATGGGAGCCGGACGCACGGCCGCAAGGGCGATCGACGCATACATTAAAGAGAAAGACGGACAATAAACAAGAAACGTGCGCTCCGAAAATTACCCCTGCACGACTTTGCAGCAAGGGTAAAATTTTCTATCTGGCCTCCGCTTCCAGCCGCAACAGCGCTTCCTTGACCGAAAGTCCTGCCGCATAGCCCGTCAAAGCACCGGAGCTGCCGACCACACGGTGGCAAGGCACGACGATAGCGATCGGATTGCGGTTGTTGGCCATGCCCACGGCCCGGCAGGCTTTCGGGCGGCCGATGCGCGCGGCGATCTGTCCATAGGTGCAGGTCTCGCCATAGGGTATCTCCCGCAGGGCGGCCCACACCTGCTGCTGGAACGGAGTGCCGGCCGGCGCCAGCGGCAACGTGAAATCGCGCCGCACGCCTGCGAAATATTCGCGCAACTCCCCGACGGCCCGAGCCAATATGGGCGGCAACTTCTCCTCCGGAGCGACAGCATCGCCGGAAGTACCAAACCGGACAGCGGTCACCGCTTCGTCGGTCGCCATGACCGTCATCGGCCCGAGGGGTGTTTCGAACCAGCAGCCGGAAACCTCCATCGTTACAAGTGTTCGAACGTGTAGTCGATCATCTTCTGCCGCACGTTGCCCGTGTCGTCGGGCATCATCGAGTGGTTCTGATCGGGATAGACCATCATGTCGTAGCGTTTGCCGGCCCGGTTGAGCGCGCGGGCCATTTCGGCCGTATGCTGGAAATGCACGTTGTCGTCGGCCATGCCGTGGATCAGCAGCAGGCGGGTGCGTTTGTCGTCGAGCAGCCGGGCCAGGCGGATCGGGGCATGCTCATCGTAACCCGCGGCGTTGTACTGCGGCAGGTTGTTATAGATCTCGGTGTAGATCGTATCGTAGTAGCGCCACGACGTGACGGGAGCCACGGCGATCGCCATCTTGAACAGCCCGTTGCCTTTCAGCGCACAACTCAATGCCACGAAACCGCCGTACGACCACCCGTAGATGCCGATGCGGCCGGCGTCGACCCACGGCTGGGCGGCCATGTGGCGCGCCAGCGACAACTGATCCTCGACCTCCAACGCTCCCAGACGGCCGTAGGTCTGCTTCTTGAACCGCTCGCCGCGGAATCCCGTGCCGCGGCCGTCGGCCGAGACGACGATGTAACCCTTGTCCGCCAGCGCATCTTCCCAGTCGAGCGACCAACGGTCGCAGACCGTCTGCGAACCCGGGCCGGAATACTGCGTCAACAACACAGGATAACGCTTCGCAGGGTCGAAATCGCGGGGTCGGACGATGTAGGCGTTGAGCGTGTCGCCGCGCTCGGTGGCAAAGGCGAAGAACTCTTTCACGGGGCGGCGCGCGGTCTCCAGCTCTTCCTGCAACGCCCGGCTGTCGAACAAGATGCGCACGCTCTGGCCCTCGCCCGTACAAACCTCTGCCCGGTTGGGCACGGAAGCCGACGAAAAGGTCGAAACATAGTATTTCATCCCCTTGCTCGGAGCGATGGTATAGAAACCCTCGCCCGCAGTGAGACGGCGTTTATCCCTGCCGTTGAGCGCCACGCTGTACAGGTTGCGGCGCAGCGGCGACGTCTCGGTCGAAAGATACCACACCCGCCGGGGCGTGACGCCCACAACCTCGGTTACCTCCCAATCGCCCTTGGTTACTTGGGCGATCAACCCGCTGCGGATGCCGTAGAGATAGAGGTGCATGAAACCCGTATGGCTCTCCTGCCGCACCAGAAAACGATCCTTGTCGACGAACGTTACCGTGTTGTCGCCGACCCGCTCGACATACTGCTGCGCGCGCTCCTCGTAGATCGTACGCTGCGCTCCATGAGGTTCGCAAAGGAGGACTTCGAACGTATTCTGACGCCGGTCGATGCGGTGGAACCACAGCCGCCCGTCGGGCGTGAAACCGAGACGCGGAACGTACTGGTCGCTCTCGCCGCCCGTGTCGATGCGCTCGCTGCGCCCCGTCTCCAGGTCGGCCACGAAGAGCTGCACCGTGGAGTTGGTCTCCCCGGCCTTGGGGTATTTGAACGAGAAGACCTCGCCATAGAGCTTGCCGTCGAAGCGCATCATCTGCGCTGTGGGCACGTCGCGTTCGTCGAACCGCAGGTAGGCCAGCCGCTTCCCGTCGGGCGAAAAGGCATAGGCACGCGTGATACCGAACTCCTCCTCGTAAACCCAGTCGGTCGTGCCGTTGATAACGGCGTTCCACTCGCCGTCGGACGTCAGGCGTCGGGTCTGCCCCGAAGCGAGGTCGTAGAGATAGAGGTCGTTGCGATCCGAGTAGACGATCGACGAGCCGTCGGGCGAGAACGAGGCATCGCGCGGCATGGCGGCCTGGGGCAGAATGCGCCGCAGCGCCGTACCGTCGAAAAGATAATAATCGGTGGTATAGGAATGCCGATAGATCGGCGTGCGGCCCGCGGCGACGAGCAGGCATCGTTCGTCGGGCGAAAAGGCATAGTCGACGATCCCGAAGCCGACGGGCGTCCGAGGCAGCAACTTCGTGCCCGGCTCCGCGACGGCATAGCTGTATCGGACAATATTGTCGTCCTCGACGACGGTATAGTGTTCGCCGTCGTTCATCGAGCGGATGCCGGCCACGCGACCGTTCATGGCGCGCAGGCGGGCGATTTCAGCATACTCGTTCTGCGCGAAGCCTGCGAAGCAAACAACGGCGGCGAAAAAGGTAAAAACCAGTTTTTTCATGGCAGCGAACAACAAGGAAGCACCGTTTGCGGACGGGCACTCCTGAAATTATATGTCTTGCGTATCGAATTCGTAACCCAAGCGCTTGCCGGTCACGAACTTGGAATTATCCATCTTGGTATTGAACTGGTCGACGGTAACCCGAGCCGAAATATCGTAGGGCACGGTCAACAAGTCGAAGTCCAAAGCGAAGGCTATCGCCTCTTCGAGCACCTTTACCAGAGCGTCGCGGTCGATCTCGGCACTGCCGAACGCGTCAGCCCGCACCGAAGTCTGCCCTTTGCCCTCGACGAAGAAGCGGCGCTCGCGGTTGATGAAGAGCCGCCCGATGAGGTAACCCTCGTCGGCATTGCGGTTGAACTTGAACGAATCGGAAAGGAAATTATAGATGTTGACCACTCCGCAATAGGCATTCTCCGGCCCGCCCTGCACATAAGGTGTCTGCCGCACGGGATGCTCCGGCCCGAAGTCGAAGACATCGGTGTGCATCTGGAAGATCAGCAAATCGTTGGCCACCTGAAGCTGCACCTCGAACTTGCCCCGGTCGCGGTACTCGATCCGCACGCGGCGGTCGAGCTTGCCGTCGAGGGCGTCGTCCATTTCGGAGGCCATCTCCAACAATGTATCCTTCAAGAGGTTGAATGTTGCGAAAGTGTTGTCGAAAACCTTCTGCTTCAAGGTCGACTTGCGGATCACGGTTTCGAGAATCCGCGCTCTGAGCGGAGGAACTTCCATATTAATCAAGAAACTAATCGTTAAAACTTAAAAATCACTTCGCCCCATCCATCCAAGAATCGTAGGCCTGTCTTTCGATATCTTTCCTACTCAATTTTTCGTAATCCGTCAATCCGCACAATCCGCGGTCATAATGAATGCACAATTCAGCCGTCTGCCCTTGAATCCGATAGTATGTATTCACATGAATCTTGCGGCAAGAATCATACGGATGAACATACACAAGATATCGCTTATTGCAAAATCCGCGGGTTTTGGTTTCCGATTCCTCAATGATATTTTCGACTGGAATTTCGAAAAAATAAGATTTGTCCATATCTATTTGATCCGTATTTCGCGGCCCGATTCGAGACGCACGCCCTTTTTCAGGCGGTTGAGCTTTTCGAGCGACCGGGTGCGGATGGCATAGGACTGCCCCACGGCATGGGCCGTCTCGCCCTCGCGGCAGATGTGCTGGCGGGCATTGCCGCCCCAACCAGCTTTCTTGCGCTCGATGTAGATCACGTCGCCGGCGGCGGGCTGCACGCGCCGGCTGCGCTTCAGATCGTTGAACTTACGCAAGTTGCCTGCCGAAATGCGGAATTTCTTGCCGATGCTCTCGAACGTGTCGTTCTCTTTAGCCAGGACATAGTGCACGCCGTTGGTCGCATAGACGTTGTAGCCCTCGTGGGCGTTGATCGTCACGCGGAAGTTGTCCGGATCGAAGAGCGTGCCGTGGCCGCTCACGCTGCTCTGCGACGCAAACCACTCGTCGGGATCGCTCTTGCCGCGCACGCCCGAGACATAGAGCCGTTCGCCGTCGGGCTGGTCGAGCAGGTAGAGCTTGTGGCTCTCGATGAGCCGCACCAGGCGCTGCGCATAGTCGGGCGCCGTGGCATAGCCGGCCGCCTTCAGACCCCGCGCCCAACTCTTATAGTCGGTCGCCGAATAGGCGAAAAGCGAATCGTAGCGAGGCTGCGTATCGAGGAACACCGCATGGTCGTGGTACGACGCCTCGACCGACTCGTAGGCCCGGAAACATTCGTCCTTGGCGTCATCGTCGTGATAGACTTTCGGCCCCGTCCAGTTGCGCTTGCACTTGATGCCGAAATGGTTGTTGGATTCGAGCGAAAGCCGGCTGTTGCCGCTGTCGGACTCCAGGATGCCCTGGGCCATGGTAATGCTGGCCGGAATGCCATAACGCTCCATCTGGGCCACGGCGATCGACTTGTAGCGGTCGATATATTCTTCGCGCGTCAGCCGGTTCGTGCGGCGGGGCTGCGCCTGAGCAGCTGAAAGAGTCGAAAGCAGGATTCCTGCAACCCATATTGCAGTTCTGGAAAAAATCATTATCTTTGTTTTAAGTTTACCCAACAAAGGTATGATTTTCCTACGAAAATCACAATATTAAAACCTATCGAACTATGTTTACCCAGCATGCGAACGCGATTTTCAACCGTGCGATCGACGATTACCACCGTTGGGACGATGTGGACCGCCCGATCGAAAATCCCTATCAGACAGGCTCGCTCGACTGCCTGCTCTACCACAAGAGCTGGATCGACACGGTGCAATGGCACCTGGAGGACATCATCCGCAATCCCCAGATCGACCCCGCCGAGGCGCTGACGATCAAACGCCGGATCGACAAATCGAATCAAGACCGCACCGACATGGTGGAATACGTCGACTCCTATCTGCTCGACAAATACAAGGATATTGCGCCTGCGCCCGACGCCCGGCTCAACACCGAAACCCCGGCCTGGGCCATCGACCGGCTCTCGATTCTGGCCCTGAAGATCTATCACATGGCCCGCGAGACCGAGCGCACGGACGTCGACGACGCCCACCGCGCCGCCTGCCGGCAGAAGCTCGACGTGCTGCTCATGCAGCAGACCGACTTGTCGCAGGCCATCGAAGAGTTGATCGAAGACATCGAAGCGGGGCGCAAGTTGATGAAGACCTACAAGCAGATGAAGATGTACAACGACCCGGCGCTCAACCCGGTGCTCTATGGCAAAAAGTAAAAAACTGCCGACTCATCTGCTGGTCATCCGCACCTCGGCCATGGGCGATGTGGCGATGCTGCCCCATGCGCTGCGCGCACTGCGCACGGCGTATCCGGAGTTGCGCATTACCGTAGCCACGCCGCGGCTTTTCCGGCCTTTCTTCGAAGGGCTGGACATCGAGTTTCTCGAAGCCGACACCAAGGGGCGCCACCATTCGCTGGTGGGGATGTGGCGGCTGGCCCGCAAGGCGCAGCGCATGGGCATCGACGCTGTGGCCGACGTGCATGGCGTGATCCGTTCCGAGGTGTTCCGCTACATCATGCGCCTGCACGGCATCCCCATCGCCCGCATCCGCAAGGAGCACTCCGAGAAACGCCACTTCATCCGCCAAGGCGGAGCCTGCGCGGCGCCGCTGCGGCATACGATATTGCGCTATTGCGACGTCTTCCGGCGTCTGGGCTTCGAGTTCGACGACCCGGCGCCCTCGGTCGCGGCGGCCGAACGCCCCAATCCGATGGGCGAGAAGCAGGGCCGCTGGATCGGCTTCGCGCCTTTCTCGGCCCAGCAGGGCAAGACCTACCCCGACGACCTGGCCCGCGAAACGGTGCGGATGCTGACCTCGCGCTACGACCGCATCTTCATCCATAGCGGCCCCGGCGCCGAAGCGGAATTCGCCGCCGAAATGGAACGCCGCTACCCCAATGTCACGGCGCTCTACGGCAAAATGGGGCTGGCCGACGAAATGAACCTGATCGCCCACCTGGACTGCGTGGTGTCGATGGATTCGCTCGTCATGCACCTCGCAGCGCTCGTAGCCGCACCCGTAGTCTCGGTGTGGGGCGCCACCCATCCCGGACTGGGATTCCTGGGCTGGGGCTGCGACCCGCAGCATGCGTTGCAGGCCGACATGCCGTGCCGCCCCTGCTCGACCTACGGAGCCAAGCCCTGCCGCTACGGCGACTACCGCTGTCTGCGCGCCATCTCGCCCCGCATGATCGTAGAGGAAGTGGAAAAAACGATAAACGGCTGACGAAGGCTTCGAAACCGCCCGTCAACCGTTTTTTCGGACAACGAACCGTCATCCTACGGGTTCCTTGCCGGTTATACCGATACTCCGAAGTCGCGCAACGCATCGTTGAGCGACGTTTTTTTGTCGGTCGACTCCTTGCGGCGGCCGATGACCAAGGCACACGTCACGCTGTATTCGCCCGCCGGGAACTGCTTGCGGTAGCTCCCCGGCACCACCACCGAACGAGGCGGCACATAACCTTTGTAGGTTACCGGCTCCGGCCCCGTGACATCGACGATGTGCGTCGAACCGGTAATTACCGTGTTCGAACCCAACACCGCCTCGCGGCAGACGTGCGCGCCCTCGACTACGATCGAGCGCGAGCCGATGAAACAATTGTCCTCGATGATGACCGGCGCCGCCTGCACCGGCTCCAACACGCCGCCGATGCCCACGCCGCCCGACAGATGGACGTGCTTGCCGATCTGGGCGCACGAACCCACCGTGGCCCACGTGTCGACCATCGTCCCCGTATCGACATAGGCCCCGATATTCACGTAGGAAGGCATCAGAATCGCTCCCGGAGCGATGTAGGCGCCGTAGCGCGCCACGGCATGGGGCACGACCCGCACGCCCAACGCCTCGTAATCGCGCTTGAGTTCCATCTTGTCGAACCACTCCAGTTCGCCCGCCCGCATCTTGCGCATGGGCTGGATCGGGAAGTAGAGGATCACGGCCTTTTTGACCCATTCATTAACCTGCCATTCGCTCTTTTCCGCGTCGACCGGTTCGGCGCAGCGCAATTCGCCCTTGTCCACCAACTCCACCACACGGCGTATGGCTTCCTGCGTCTGTGCGTCGTCCTTGAGCAGGGCGCGGTCTTCCCACGCCCGTTCGATCAGTTGCTTGAGTTCGTTATACACCATAGAATATTATAAGTTCTCTATGAATTCGGGAGCATCCCGGGCCTGCAACGCCTGTCCCGACACCTGCCCGGTTCGACATCGCACGCCGAAACCCCGTATTCTCGCCCAAAATTACGTTTTTTTTCTTAACTTTGTCTCAAATTACGCAAATACCCTGACCATGACCTCTATTGTACGTGCGGCCGCGCTCCTGGCGGGCGGTGCCGCGATGCTCGCAACCAGTTGCACACAGATGAAAACGATCAAGCACCTGCCCTACCCCGACACCGAGCGCGGGGAGACGGTCGACAACTATTTCGGCACCGCCGTGGCCGACCCCTACCGCTGGCTGGAGGACGACGCCTCGGAAGCCACGGCAGCCTGGGTCAAGGCCGAGAACACCGTGACGGACGACTACCTGGCGCAGATTCCGTTCCGCGAGGCCATCCGCCAACGGCTTACCGAATTGTGGAACTACCCCAAGCAGGGCATCCCCGCCAAACACGGCGACGCCTGGTACTGGTTTTACAACAACGGACTTCAGAACCAGTCGGTGCTCTACTGCGCCGATACGCCCGACGGCAATGGCCGCGTCTTCCTCGACCCCAACGCCTTGTCCGACGACGGCACGGTGGCCCTCTCGGGAGTCTCGTTCTCCGAGGACGGCAAATATTGCGCCTATGCTGTGGCCGCATCGGGATCGGACTGGGTGGAGATTCGGGTGCTCGACGTTGCATCGGGCCAGCCGACCGGCGACCGCATCGAATGGGTAAAGTTCTCGGGCGCCACATGGTCGCCCGACTCCAAGGGATTCTATTACAGCGCCTACGACGCCCCGAAAGCAGGGGTCTATTCGTCGCAGAACCAGTTCCAGAAAGTCTACTACCACGCCCTCGGTACGCCGCAGTCGGCCGACAAGCTCGTCTACAACGACGCGGCCCATCCGCTGCGCTACTTCTCGGCCTGGCCCAGCGACGACGGCAAGTGGGTCTTCGTGATCGCTTCGGAGGGCACCTCGGGCACCGAAATCCTCTGCCGCCGCACGAATGAAAAAAAGTTCCGCACCCTGCTGCCCGGCTTCGAGGCCGACTATGAAATCGTCGACTGCCGCGACAACAAGTTCTACTACACCACCAACGACGGCGCGTCGAACCGCCGCCTGCTGAAACTCGACCTCGACCGTCCCGGCAAACCCGAGGTCGTCATTCCCGAAAAGGAGTGTCTCCTGGAAGGCGTCTCGACGGGCGGCGACTGCCTTTTCGCCATCTATTTGCAGGACGCCCAGCATAAGGTCGTCCAATATAGCTTCGACGGCAAGCTGATCCGCGAAGTCGAGCTGCCGGCCATCGGTTCGCTCGGCGGCTTCGGAGGCAAGAAAGAGGACACGGAGTTTTACTATGCCCTCTCCAACTACACGTCGCCCGCCACGATCTACCGTTACGACATCGCCACGGGCGAATCGTCCTTGTTCAAGGCCCCCGAGGTGCGCTTCGACCCCGAAATCTTCATTACCGAGCAGGTGTTCTACCCCTCGAAAGACGGCACGCGCGTACCGATGTTCATTACCCGCCGCAAAGACATGAAGCTCGACGGCACCAATCCGTGCATGCTCTATGCCTACGGCGGCTTCCAGATCAACCTCACGCCCGGGTTCAACCCCTCGGCGCTGATGTTCGTCGAACAGGGCGGCATCTACTGCGTAGCCAACCTGCGCGGCGGCTCGGAGTACGGCGAAGCATGGCACAAGGCCGGCATGCTGGCCAACAAACAGAATGTCTTCGACGACTTCATCGCAGCGGCCGAATACCTCGTTGCAGAGAAGTACACTTCGTCCGACAAGCTGGCCATCCACGGCGGCTCGAACGGCGGCCTGCTGGTCGGCGCCTGCGAGGTGCAGCGCCCCGATCTCTATGCCGTCTGTCTGCCGGCCGTGGGCGTGATGGACATGCTCCGCTACCACAAGTTCACCATCGGCTGGGGCTGGGCCGTGGAATACGGTTCGTCGGACAACGAAGAACAATTCTCATATATTTACAAGTATTCCCCCTTGCACAATATAAAGGAGGGCGTGACCTACCCCGCCACACTCGTGATGACGGCCGACCACGACGACCGTGTGGTGCCAGCCCACTCGTTCAAATTCGCAGCCGAATTGCAGCACTGCCAGGCGGGCGAAGCCCCCGTGCTGATCCGCATCGAATCCAACGCGGGTCACGGTGCAGGCAAACCCACCTCCAAGCGCATCGACGAAGCTACGGACATGTATGCGTTCACGTTCCAAAACATCGGCGTAGCGTATAAACCCTGCAAATAGTCTCACACGACCGCTTGTTCACATGAAAGTCTATAAGTTCGGAGGAGCCTCGGTGCGGCATGCCGACGGCGTGCGCAATCTGCTGAAAATCATCGGCGACGAGCGCGATCTGTTCATCATCGTCTCGGCCATGGGCAAGACGACCAACGCCTTGGAGCGGGTCTTCGCCGGCGTGCAGCGCGCCGACCGGGAGAAGATCGCCGAGGAGATCGCCGCCCTGCGCACCTACCACGCCGCGATCATCGACGACCTCTGGCACGGCCCTACATCGCTGCCGCGGGTCGATGCGCTGTTCGCCGAGCTGGAACAGACGACCTCGACGGAGAGCTACCGCCCCGAAGATGCTGAACTATGGTACGACCGCATCGTGGCATTCGGCGAGTTGATCTCGACCACCATCATTTCTGAATACCTGGCCTATGCCGGGGTGCCCAACCGCTGGATCGACATGCGCCGGGCGCTCGTTACCGAGCAGCGCCACAAAGATGCCGAAGTCGACCTCAACGCCTCGGCACCGCGCCTGCGGGCCGAAGTGGAGGGGTGCAAGGAGCGGATTTTCGTGGGTCAGGGCTTCATCGGCGGTGCCCCCGACGGAACGACGACGACCCTCGGACGCGAGGGTTCGGACTACTCGGCAGCCGTGGCGGCGAACATCCTCGACGCCGAATCGATGGCCGTGTGGAAAGACGTCGACGGCGTGCTGAACGCCGATCCCAAGATCTTCCCCGATGCCGTGCAGATCGCCGAACTCAACTACCTGGACACCATCGAACTGGCATACAGCGGCGCGCAGATCATCCATCCGCGGACGATCAAGCCCCTGCAAAACAAGAATATACCGCTCTACGTGCGGCCTTTCGGCGACAAGCGCAAGCCCGGCACCGTGATCCGCGGCATGTCGGCGCCGGTCGACGTGCCGATACTGATTCTGAAGAAAGACCAGGTGCTGCTGACGATCCGCTCGCGCGACTTCTCGTTCGTTCTGGAGGAAAAGTTCGCCGCGATTTTCGCCCTGCTGGAGCTGTTCCGCGTAAAAGCCAACCTGATCCACAATTCGGCCGTCAACCTGAGTCTTTGCGTGGACGACTCGTGGCATATCGACGAAGCGGTCGCTGCACTGCGTGCGGAAGGTTTCGACGTGATGAAGATCGAACGGATGGAACTGCTTACCGTGCGCGGATATACCGAGGAACTATGGCGGCGTCATGCCTGCGGCCCGCAGGTCTTCATCCGCCAAGCGACCCAATCGACCGTGAGGATCGTACGGAAAGCCGAAATCCGGCAATAGGATTTTTCAAGTGACCGAAAAATAAAAAGGAGGAACGAATAATGACAACGTTCCTCCTTAATTTATATATACCGCAATCAGAAACGGAGAGGGGAATTCAGAGACTTCGAGGGTTCGAAACTTATATAGTTTTGATTTGCAAGATTTTAATACTCCTTGATCTTCGTTTTTCGGTTTTTCGGCCCGCCCTTATCACATTTCATGAGCCTTGAACTTCCGCAGGATCGTCCAGAAGGTGTCGTCACGGATTTCTCCCTGGCGCTTCATGTCCACGATCGTGCGGGCGATGTAGCGTTGGATGTCGCGTTGCAGGCGTTTGTAAAGCGTACAGCGCGTGTAGTTTTCGTTGTCCAGCAACACATCGCGGATCGAGCGCAGCGAGTTGGTGTAGTTCGACATTTCGTTGCGCAGCGCCACGCCCTGTTTGGTCGAGGAGGCGATTTTGGCAATCGACAGCTGGCGCAGTTTCTCGCACACGGAGTTGAGCAGCACCATGACCACGTTGTCCATCAACGTGTGCCCGTGCATAAAAAGATAGGTCGTCTCGGGCGTCAGCCCGCGTGCCCGAAGTTGTTCTTCGAACGCTTTCATCGGCTCGATCATCTTCGGATTGCGCTCCCGCAGCAGGCGTTCGCGCTTCTCCACATTGCGGGCCAGCCAAGCGAGGGTCTTCGCCCCGTTGTCGGCGATGTCCAGATAGCCCAGACGCACGGCCGACTTGAAATCGATCAACGGGAAAACATGCTCCGAAGCCAACTGCGCCGAATAGGCATACCACACGAAAAGCGGATAGATCGTCGTCGAATAATCGCGCATGAAAGCCACGAAATCGAAGATGCGCGTGTCGTTTTTCGTAGCCTTGACGCACACGTTATGCAGCGACGGCGCATAGCAGAGGTAGTTTTCCGTGGCATAAGCATAGGTGTGGAACATGTGCCGCGCCGAATTGACCGTCTGCGACTGCTCGGTACACCCGGCGAAAAGATAGTCGAAGTCCGAGTCGACGCACAACAGCAGGTCGTCGCCCGACTCGGGGATCATGTTCAGCAGCACCTTCTTGCCCTTGGGCAGATCGTCGCGGTTGGGCACCGAAATCTCGAACCGCAGATAGGGATTGCGGAAATGGTCGAAGATGCCGCGCCAGAAAGCTACGTCCTCATATCCCTCGACGAAGACCCGCACCAGCCGCTGCGACGGATCGGCCGGCAGCGGCTGCGGAAGCGGCTCGTCCGCTCCCGGACGTGCGACGAATGTTTTTTTGCGCAGTTTGTTCATAACCAACCCCATGCCTTGAGATACCGGCGTTACCCTCTCGTAGGGCCTTGCTTCTATTTCACACGGCCTTCTTTTCCGTAAAGATAAATATTTTCGTACTTTTGCACAAAATAACGGCGCCCTTTCGACGTTCGATACCTACCTTTCGAACAGGAACCAAGAAGAAAAAGCGCGTTTTTCACTTTGTTTACTGAATAAAATGGCGGACAACGACTGGAAATCCCGGCTCGGAACGGTCTACTCGACCGATCCCGACTTCGCATACACCACCCGGCAGGACGAAGAACCGGAGACCCTCGCGCCCGCCGCGCAGGATTTGCGCGTGTGGCTCGACCGCAAACAGCGGGCCGGCAAGGTCGCCACGCTCGTGCGCGGATTCGTGGGGCGCAACGACGACTTGCAGGAACTGGCACGATTGCTGAAAACCCGATGCGGCGTCGGCGGTGCAGCCAAGGAGGGCGAAATCATCATCCAGGGCGATCACCGCGACCGCGTGATCGACATTCTTATCCGCAGCGGCTACCGCTGCAAAAAAGCCGGCGGCTGATTTTGAAAAAACTCCTGCGCATACTCTTCGCCGGCTGCGCCATACTGACAACGCAGTCGCTTCAGGCCCAGTATTACACCTGGGGTTCCGATCCTGCGAACCTCCGGTGGTCGACCATCCGCACGCCCGACGTGCGGATGATCTATCCCGACACGGTATCCGACCTCGCGGCCCGCACGCTTTTCTACATCCGCACCGTGCAGCCCGATATCGGCTACGGATTCCGTCACGGCCCGATGCGCATCCCGTTCGTCATGCACCCCGAGAATTTCCGGTCGAACGGTCTGGTCATGTACCTGCCCAAACGCGTCGAATTCCTCTCTTCGCCTTCGATCGAAAGTTATTCGATGCCCTGGTACAAACAACTGGCGGCCCACGAATACCGCCATGCCGTGCAGTACAACAACTTGAACCGGGGTGTCATCCGTGCGTTGAGTTACATCCTCGGCCAGCAGGGGTCGACCATCGGCCTGCTCTGCATACCCATCTGGGTCATGGAGGGCGACGCCGTGATGTCCGAAACGGCCATGTCGTCGTTCGGCCGCGGACTGCAACCCTCATTCTCGATGGCCTACCGCGCCCTGGACAACATCGGCCGCGACCGCCGCAACCTCGACCGCTGGTTCTGCGGCTCGTACCTCAGCCATGTGCCCGACCACTACGAACTGGGCTACCAAATCTGCTCCTACGCCTACGAAAAATACGACGAAAACATCTGGGACAAGGTGGCTTGGTACAGCGCCCGCAATCCCTACGTGCTGATGACCACCCATGTGGCCTTGAAGAAATTCTACAAAACCGACGTCTCGCAGCTTTTACGCGAAACGTTCGACGACCTGCACGCCTACTGGGCCGCCCTGCCGAAGACGGAGGACAGCGCCGCACCCCTGTGCCGGCTTCCCGAACGGAACTACACCGTCTACCGCTGGCCGCTGGCGCTGCCCGACGGGCATATTCTTGCCGTGAAAACCGACTACGACCGCCCGGCGCGGTTCGTCGAGATCGACCCTGCGACGGAACAGGAACGGCTCGTGGCCTACGTCGGCAGCCTCTCGACCCGACCGTCGCTTGGCGACGGAATCGTCTGGTGGACGGAATACCGGCGGTCGAAACTCTTCGAACAGCGGGTCAATTCGCAACTCTGCTGCATGCGGCTCGACGACGAACGCCCCCGCACCATATCGGGCGAGCGGCGGGCGCTCTATCCGACCGCAGCAGGCGACCGGCTGGGGTGGGTCGAATACGATTACAGCGGGCGCTATACAATCGTCGTACAGGAAGCCGACGCTTCCCGCCGGCGCTTCGCCGCCCCCGACCGGTCGGAAATCCACGGCCTGGCCTGGGACGACGCGAACGACGCTTGGTATGCACTGGTCACGGACGACAGCGGCATGTGGATCGGACATGTCGACGAAACCGGGGTGCAGCCGGTAACCCGGGGCGCCTACATCAGCCTTTCGAACCTGCGGGCGGGCGGCGGAAAACTCTACTACGGCTCGATCGCCTCGGGCAAGGACGAAATCCACTGCTACGACCTCACGACCCGGTGCGAATACCGCATCACGACTTCCGCCTACGGCTCGTTCGACCCGGCGCCGGCCGGCGAGGCCATATTGGCCACGACCTACGACCGGCGGGGCTACCGAGTCGCGGCACAACCTGTGGCCGACAGCGCGCTGATCCCCGTGCGCCCCGCCCCGCTGCCGGCCAATGTCGTCAACCCGCCGCGCAAACGCTGGCCTGTGGTGAACCTCGACACGGTGCGCTTCACGGCGGCCGATTCGGTGCAGCAAGCCCGCGAATTCCGCACGCGGCGCTACCGCAAAGCCCCCAATCTGGTCAATGTCCACAGCTGGATGCCGCTGGCGTTCGACCCCTTTGCGGCGGTCGACGAGCATGTCATCGACGTGAACATCGGCGCCACGCTCCTGTCGCAGAACCTGCTGTCGAATACCGAAGCGTTCGTCTCCTATGGCTGGAACCGACGCGAAGGTTCGGTCTTCCGGCTCGGAGCGCGCTATTTCGGACTGGGCGTCCGTTTCGACCTCGACGCGGCCTATGGCGGCAATCAAGTTTTCTATTCGCTGAGCCAGTACAACGAAGCGACCGGCTCCTACGAATACCAAAAACGGCCCGCCGCAGACAAATACTATTCCGTGGGCCTGTCGGCCACGCTGCCGCTCTACTTCCAGTGCGGCTACCACACGCGGCAGCTCTCGATCTCGACCGGCTGGAACTACTCCAACGGCATGGTGGCCAACCTGGGGCGCATCGAGTGGAAAGACCACAACATAACCAACCTGGAGCACATCGGGTTCCACGAGGGGCTGCACAAACTCTCTTTCGGCGCGGCCTTTTCCGACCGGGTGCAGCTGGCCCACCGCGACTTCGCGCCCCGCTGGGGCTACACGCTCAGCGCCGGCTACACATTCAACCCGTCGGACCGTTACTTCAGCGATCTGATTTCGGCCTACGCCCAATGCTACCTCCCGGGCTTCGCACCCCACCACTCCATCAGGCTGGCCGCAAACTACCAGACTTCGATCGGCGGCTACAAATTCCCCTCGGGCTATGCTCCCCTGAGCTACCGTTCGACCCGCCTGATCCCGCGCGGCTACACCTCGGCCGACATCCTGGCCAACAACTACATGGCGGCGGCCCTCGACTATCAACTGCCCGTCTGGTATCCCGAAGGCGGCATCGGATCGCTGATCTACTTCAAGCGGATCCGGCTCAACGTCGGGGGCGACTACGCCGAGTTCCGCGACTACCGGCCGGGGCGCAGCCTGTCGGACGGACGCATGATCCGGCGCCGCATCTGGTCGGCGGGCGGCGACCTGATTTTCGACGTCAATCTTTTCCGTCAACCCGACTCGGCCACGTCGAGCGTCAAACTCTCGTTCTACCACCCCTCCAACGGCGGGCTGTGGTTTACCGCCTCGGTCGGGCTGCCGTTTTAAAAACGACCGCCGACAGCGACTCCCTTGCAGGACTATCGGTTTTTTTAGGCCCCGATTTTTAATTGTTAACTCGATTTTCCCTATCTTCGCATCAAATATTCGTCGCTATGGCATACAAGAAACATCGGGATGTCAGTCCCAAAACCATACGCTGGATCTGGACGATCGCCTTCGCGCCGTTCGCCCTGCTGGCCGTCCTGCTCATACTGACCGCACTGGGCGTCTTCGGGCGCATGCCCTCGTTCGAGGAGCTGGAGAATCCGCGCAGCAACCTGGCCACGGAAATCTATTCGGAGGACGGCAAGACCATCGGGTCGTTCTTCGTGCAGAACCGTTCCTACGTGCAATACGCCGACCTCTTTCCCGACGACCCGGCGCAGCACATCGTCCTGGGCGACCGCAAGGTACCGCCCATCATCGCGGCGCTCATATCGACCGAAGACATCCGGTTCCGCAACCACTCGGGCATCGACATCCCCTCGCTGGCCCGCGTGGCCGTAAAAACCGTGGCGCTGCAAAACTTCTCGCAAGGCGGCGGCTCGACCATCACCCAGCAGCTGGCCAAAAATCTCTTTCCCCGCGACACGGCTCACAACCGCAGCCGCGTGGCCCGCACGGCCAAACTCATATCGTCCAAGCTCAAGGAGTGGATCACAGCCCTGAAACTCGAATACAACTACACCAAGGACGAGATCGCCGCCATGTACCTCAACACCGTGGAATACGGCTCCAACGCTTTCGGCATCAAGTCGGCGGCCCACACGTTCTTCAACAAGGAGCCGCACGAACTGAACGTGCAGGAAGCAGCCATGCTGGTGGGTGTAGTCAACGCCCCGACGTTCTATTCGCCCGTGCGCAACCCGAAACGGGCCTTGGCGCGCCGCAACCTCGTGCTCTCGCGCATGAAGGCGGCCGGCGCTTTGACTCGCGGGCAATACGACTCGATCGCCGCGCTGCCCATCGTACTGAATTACAAACCCGTGTCGCACAACGACGGCACGGCGACCTACTTCCGCGAAATGCTGCGTCTGGTAATGAACGCCTCGCGGCCGCGCCGCAACCAGTTCTACAACCAGTGGGACTACGAACAGGCCATCAAGGAGTATGACGAAAATCCTATCTATGGCTGGTGCCACAAGAACCGCAAGGCCGACGGCACGCCCTACAACATCTACCGCGACGGACTGAAGATCTATACGACCATCAACTCCACCATGCAGCGCTACGCCGAGCAAGCGGTACAAAAACAGCTTGAAACCGTGATCCAGCCGCAGATGGACGCCCAGTACAAACGTACGCGGACGCTCTTCGTCGATGCCACGCGCGAGGAGCGCGAACGCATCATGCGCCACGCCGTGCGTTACTCGGATCGCTACCGCGAGATGAAGAACGCCGGAGCCAGCCAGCGCGAAATCGCAGCGGCTTTCGACCGGCCCTGCTCGATGAAGGTCTTCACGTTCAAAGGGGAGCGCGACACGCTCATGACGCCGCGCGACTCGATCCTCCACCACAAGCGCATCATGCGCGCCGCGTTCGTGGCGCTCGACCCCCGCACCGGATTCGTCAAAGCCTATGTCGGCGGGCCGAGTTTCCGCTACTTCAAATACGACATGGCCAAACAAGGCAAGCGCCAGATCGGTTCGACCATCAAACCTTTCGTCTACACTTTCGCCATCGGCCACCTGGGTCTCAACCCCTGCACGCCGGTACCCAACCTCCCCGTGACGATCGAAACGGCCAACGGCACGGCCTGGTCGCCCAAGGAAGCGGGCAAGGTCGAGCAAGCCGGCGAGCTGCATCCGCTTTCGTGGGGCCTGGCACGCAGCCGCAACAACTATTCGGCCTGGATCATGAAACAAGCCAAGGAACCCGCCGCCGTGGCTGACTTCATCCATAACATGGGTATCCGCAGCTACATCGACCCCGTGCCGGCCTTGTGTCTGGGCACCTCCGAGTCGAACGTCTTCGAACTGGCGAGCGCCTTCGCCACCTTCGCCAACCAAGGCGTGCACAACGACCCCATCTTCGTGACACGCATCGAGGATCGCCAGGGCAACCTCATCGCCTCGTTCATCCCCCAGTCGCAGGACGCCATCAACGAACGCACCGCCTACACGATGCTTTCGATGCTGCGCGGCGTGGTGCTGGGCGGTACGGCAGCCCGTCTGAAATGGGAATACGGATTCAACGACGTGGAGATCGGCGGCAAGACCGGCACCTCGAACAAGAACCGCGACGCCTGGTTCGTGGGCGTGGCACCGCGCATCGTAGCCGGTGCCTGGGTCGGCGGCGAGGATCAGTCGGTGCACCTGCTCGCACGCGGCGAAGGCAGCGTGGTGGCGCTGCCCATCGTGGGCGACTTCCTGCGGCAGGTCTACAACGACGGCACGCTGGGCATCTCGCGGCTCGACACCTTCGCCCGTCCGGGCTTGATGCCGCGCTACGATTGCAGCTGGGTAAAGGAAGACGAGGAACAATTCGAAATCGAGGAGAAAGTGGAAGACGAACAATTTTTCGACTGACGCAAACTGATAAGAACCGAAGAAATTAGCTATGAAAATCGCAATCGTAGGGGCCAGCGGCGCCGTTGGCCAGGAGTTTCTGAAAATTCTCGAAGAACGGCCGCTGCCCATCGACCGTCTCGTGCTGTTCGGCTCGGAGCGAAGCACCGGCCGCACATACCGGTTCCGCGGGCAGGAACTCACGGTCAAGTTGCTGCAACATAACGACGATTTCAAGGAGATCGACTTCGCCCTGGTCTCGGCCGGCGCCGGCACGTCGCGCGAATATGCGGAGACCATTACCCGGCACGGCACGATAATGATCGACAATTCGAGCGCTTTCCGTATGGATGCCGATGTTCCGCTGGTGGTGCCCGAAGTCAACCCCGACGATGCCCGGCAGGCGCCGCGACGGATCATCGCCAACCCCAACTGTACGACGATCCAGATGGTCGTGGCCTTGCAGGCTCTCGAACGGCTGTCGCACATCCGCCGCGTCCGCGTGGCCTCCTACCAGTCGGCCAGCGGTGCCGGAGCCGCGGCGATGGCCGAGCTGGAGCGGCAGCACGCCCAGTTGAGCGCCGGCGAGGAACCCACGGTCGAGAAATTCGCTTTCCAGCTCGCCTACAATGTCATTCCCCACATCGATGTCTTTACCGACAACGACTACACCAAGGAAGAGATGAAGATGTTCAACGAGACGCGCAAAATCATGCACTCCGACGTGCAGGTCTCGGCGACCTGCGTGCGGGTGCCGGTCATGCGCGCCCATTCGGAGAGCATCTGGATCGAGACCGAACGCCCCCTCTCGGTCGAAGAGGCGCGCGCCGCGTTCGCTGCCGCACCCGGCGTGGTGCTGACGGACAATCCGGCCAACAAGCAATACCCCATGCCGCTCTTCGTCGCCGGGCACGACCCAGTTTACGTGGGCCGCATCCGCAAAGACCTAGCCTGCGACAACGGGCTGACGTTCTGGTGCGTGAGCGACCAGATCCGCAAAGGCGCCGCGCTCAACGCCGTACAGATTCTGGAGACCCTGATGAAATAAAAACCTGCGTCGCAGGTTCCGACTGCGGGACACGGCCTCCGGCACAATCGGCAACGCTTATGTACAAGGAGACCGCACCTTCTGGAAGGTGCGGTCTCCTTTCTACTCCAGGCCTATCCCCGATTTCATATTTTCTCCAGTTCCACTGTAAAGTGGCGCAGGATCGGCGCCTCGAACGTGATCCGATAACCGGATGTGATTTCATGACGCCGCTCGTAGATGTTGCGGCAGGCGGCTGCGATGACGCGGATGTGGTTGTCGGTGTAAACGCGGCGCGGAATAGCCAGACGCAGCAGTTCGAGCGCCGGATAACGGTTCTCGTGCGTCTCGGGATCGCGGTCGGCGAGGATCGAACCGATTTCCACACCTCGGATGCCTGCCTCCAGATAGAGTTCCACCCCCAGCGTCTGGGCAATGAAATGCTCTTTCGGCAAATCGGGCAGCACCTTCTTGGCGTCGATGAAGATCGCATGGCCGCCCGCGGGCCGCTGGTAAGGCACGCCATACTCGTCCAACAGATCGCCCAGAAGCCTTACCTGACGGATGCGGGCGTCGAGCTGTTCGAATTCGGTATTCTCGTCGAGACCCACCGCCAACGCATCCATATCGCGTCCCGACATGCCGCCGTAGGTAATGTAACCTTCATACATGATGTTGAACGACATGGCCTTGCGAAACAGCTCCTCGGAGCGCATCGCCACAAAACCGCCCATATTGACCACACCGTCCTTTTTGGCTGAAATAGTCATCAGATCGGCGTAGGTGTAGATTTCGCGGACGATCTCCTTAATGGTCTTGTCGGCATAGCCCTCCTCGCGGGTCTTGATGAAATAGGCGTTCTCGGCGAAGCGGGCCGAGTCGAGGAGCAGCGGCACACCGTAGCGACGGCACACCTCGGCCGTTTCGCGGATGTTGCGCATCGACACAGGCTGTCCGCCGGCTGTGTTGTTGGTAATGGTCAGCACCACGCAGGGAATTTTCTCACGGGGATTCTCCCGCAGCACGCGTTCGAGTTTGGCGATATCCATCTCGCCCTTGAACGGAATTTCGAGCTGCGTATCGGCCGCGGCGTCGATCGTACAGTCGATGGCATGACAGCGCCGGAACTCGATATGCCCCTTGGTGGTGTCGAAATGGGAATTGCCCGGCACGATGTCGTCCTCCTTCAAGAGAGCCGAGAAGATGACATTCTCCGCAGCACGCCCCTGGTGGGTGGGCAAAAACCAAGGCATCCCGAAGATGCGCTCGACGCACTCCTTGAGCCGGAAGTAAGACGACGCACCGGCGTAGCTCTCGTCGCCGGTCATCATGGCGGCCCACTGGCGGTCGCTCATCGAACCGGTGCCCGAATCGGTCAGCAGGTCGATGGTAACCTGGTCGCTGCGCAGCTTGAAAAGATTGTAATGCGCCTCGCGGATCCAAGCCTCGCGCTCCCGGCGCGTGGAAGTGCGGATGGCCTCGGTCATCTTGATGCGATAAGGTTCA
This sequence comes from uncultured Alistipes sp., assembly GCF_910580175.1. Classification (GTDB taxonomy): domain Bacteria; phylum Bacteroidota; class Bacteroidia; order Bacteroidales; family Rikenellaceae; genus Alistipes. The sequence goes on along the minus strand of NZ_CAJTXD010000004.1, from coordinate 20,731 downwards.
GCGTAGGGAAGTTCCATAGCAAAAAGTTTTTTAAAGGTTCGGTCGGTCGTAAAGTTTTCAAGGACAGCGCAAGGCGGCGCACCACTCCATCCGCACGGAACGGCAAGCACGCACCCCGTCCTTTTTCAAATTTACGAATATTTTTCGGGAAATCCGATTCGGGCACTTTATTTGTTGGCAGAATCCCGAATCTTATAATCATTTACTGCCATGAAAAAATATCGTTGCACCGTCTGCGAATACATCTACGATCCCCAGATCGGCGATCCCGACAACGGCATCGCACCCGGCACCCCGTTCGAAGAACTGCCCGAGGGCTGGATATGCCCCGTATGCGGCGAACCGAAAGATGTTTTCGAACCGATAGACTGAAACCGATGAATCCTTTGATCTTACCTCTTTTTACGCTGTTTCTTATGCACACCGATACCGCCACCGCGACACGCTTCGCACCGCGCGACCTTCCCTACGCCTACGATGCACTGGCGCCCCACATCTCCGAGGAGACACTGCACTACCACCACGACAAACACTATGCAGGCTATGTCGACAAACTCAACGAACTGCTCGTCGACTCGCCCTATGCCGGGCAACCGCTCGAAGACATCGTACTGACGGCCGAAGGCGCCGTCTACAACAATGCGGCGCAAGCCTGGAACCACGAATTCTACTTCGATCAACTTTCGCCCAAGCCGCAGCAGGCTCCCCAGGGCACCCTGCTCGAAGCCATCGACCGCAGCTTCGGGTCGTTCGACGAAATGAAAACGCAGATGAGCCGTGCCGCTGTCGGGCTGTTCGGCTCGGGCTGGGTATGGCTGGCCGCAAAACCCTCGGGCGAACTGACGATCGTCAGCACGCCGAATGCGGGCAACCCGCTGCGCGAAGGGCTGAAGCCGCTGATGTGCATCGATGTATGGGAACATGCCTACTATGTGGACTATCGCAACCGCCGCGCCGACGCCGTAGCCGCGCTGTGGAATTGCATCGACTGGAAGACCGTCGCCGAACGCTACGCCAAGAAATAACCGGAGCCGCAAACTCGATGGAAAAACCGCTTTCGCATGAAAGCGGTTTTTCTATTTCATGTTATACACCTTGATGCACCAATAGTGTGAAAATTCGAATACTTTCGACATTCCGACCGCCCCCAAGGATGGGGTGCGGGGTGGGAGCCAAAATAGGATACAACGACGCCGGCAGCAAACCACGACGCCTGGATTCGAGATGCCGTTTTTATGACAATGGTACGTTTAAATTCAGCATTGTGCTCAACTTATTCGTATTTTTGACCCTGCCCAAGATACTCTCGCTCGGCAAAATGCAAGCAAGCTTGCTTTTGCCCTCGCTTATTCGTATCTTTAACTTTGTTTTAGATATTTCCGCCTCAACAAAATCCAAACAAGTTTGGTTTTGTATTCGGCTTATTCGTATCTTTGTCGCCGAATTTCCTGCTACATGTCGCCCGAACTTAAAAAAATCCTTTGCAGCCGCCGGGGAATCCTTCTTGCCGGCGCATTCCTGACCCTGCTCTACGCCTGGTTCAGCCACGGCTACTACCACCACGACGAACACTACCAGATTCTGGAATACGCCCACATGAAGTTGTTCGGCACCCCGACGGTCGAACATCTGGCTTGGGAGTACCCGCTGATGATGCGCTCGGGCGTGCAGCCGTGGATCGTGTGGTGCTTAGGACGGTTGTTGCTGGCGGCGGGCCTCTACTCGCCCTACTTTCTGGTGTTTCTGCTCCAGTTGTTCAGCGGCGCCCTTTCGATCGGAGCACTCGTAATTTTCGGCCGCGTCGTACGCCGCGAAACGGACGATGAACAACAAGAACGGCTCTTTCTGGCCCTCGGACTATTCCTCTGGTTCCTGGCCTACCTGCATGTGCATTTCAGCGCCGAAATGCTGACCGGCAACCTGTTGCTGCTGCTGGCAGGTCTCACGCTGCACTACGCCTCGACCGACCGCAGACATGAACTCCGCTGGGGCCTGCTGCTGGGAACGCTCGCCGGCGCCACGTTCATCGTGCGCTACCAAAGCGGATTCGCCCTGCTGGGCTATGGTCTGTGGATGCTGATCTTCTGCCGCCGTCCGAAACTTTTCATCGGCATGGTGCCGGGCCTATGCAGCATGCTGGCCCTCGGACTGCTCGCCGACCGCTGGTTCTACGGCCAATGGACGCTGACTCCGATCAACTACCTGCGCGAGAACATCCTGCACGGCCACATGCTCAAATTCGGCGTTGAACCGTGGTGGTACTACTTCACAACCTCGCTGACCGAGGGAGGCATCCTTTTCGGACTGCTGGTCTGGGCGGCCATGCTGCGCTTCTTCTGGACACACCGCCGACACATCGTTACGTGGATACTGATACCGTTCCTGCTGGTGCATTTTTTCCTGGGACACAAGGAAGTGCGGTTCTTCTTCCCGGCATTCTTCTTTGCGCCCTATTTCATCACACTATTCTGGCAAGAACTACGGCAAACCGCCCCCCTCCGGCTACGACAGTGGCTTGTGGGCCTCATGCTGGCGTTCAACGCCGGAGCGATCCTCTTTGTACTGGTGCAAGACCCTGCCGACATCTACTTCTACCGAATGATGGATCGCTACTGCGAAGAAAAAGGGGACGTCGTGGCACTGAACCTCGCAGACGAAAAGACCTATTACAGCTGGCCGCAATATGTGATCGAAGCCCGCGTGATAGAAACGAGATTCTACATGCCGAAGAGATTCGACAACCGGCATTTCGCCACCGCCGAAGCTCTCGAAGAAGCGGCACGCATGCTGACCGCCGAACAACGGCACGTCGTAGTGCTTTCGGCCGACCCCGAACTGGCCGAAAAAAGCGGACTGCAACTCCGTAAAATTGTATGGAGCCCCTATCCTGGATGGGTAACGCGCCATTGCAACTTCAACGACTGGACACGGTACAGCGTCCGGTCGAAGAACGTCTACGAAGTACTCCCGAACGAAGAAATCGCACAGAAAGCCCTATAAGGGCACAAGGCTCTCCGGCGATAATAGCATCAGATTCGGGCACAAGGATGCCCTGAACGGTCGTTTCCGTCGATCCGGGACTCCCGGATCTTCATTTGGCACGGGCTTTGTTATTTGTTATGTCAACTGCGGATCAGCAACCGCAGTGAGGTTTCTTCATTTATTTAAGTTTGGGTTAGTAGTTTTAGGAGGGCAACCTCCGGGGGCAGCAGGCAATCGTGAGATTCCCTGCTGTTTTTGTTTTTGGACGTCCTCGTCATACTGCCCGGAATGCACGGATAATGCGTGGCGCAACAACCTCCGCATCACAATCTATGTCTATGCAAACGGATACTACGAAGTACGAGCCAAATGCCAAAGCGACACGCCCCTAATCCTCCCGGAAACACCCCCGGAATATGAAACCCGAGTCCTGAGCGGCATGGTACGGTGTATAAAAGACAACTAACAGATAAATAGGGGAATACGGCCAAACAACGAAATCGAAACAACGTCCATGTACTGCCGGGCACCGGAGATTTTACGGTGCCCGGCTTCATATAGAAACCAGACACTAACATCAATAATTCAGCTTTTTATGAGTCTAATATTTGGAATTGGCGTCCACTTTGCTTACATTTGTGAAGCTACCACCCTCTCCGATCGCCCGGCACCGAATCAGAGAATGGCGGGATTTTTGCCCACATGGGCCAAAACAACACAAATAAAGGCGTTTTAATAGCACAGAAAGGCTCAAAACCATGTCCTCTTTGGTAGTTCCATACTCTTTACGTACATTTGCGCGCTTTTTACAAGAATACGCGCGTTGTGTAAGGCCGTCTTGCACCGCTACGTTTCGGTCAAAAATTACAACTGTGGGATTACGATTTTTTAACAAAATTGCACAGCTATTCACAAAAACGAGCTGGCCAGTCATTCAAGCACTAACTACAAAAAAGAGAAAGAAGTGGGAATGTTTTCACTTTTGGGTTGTTCCGTTCTTACGTACAGTTTTTTGGACTCTTTGCATAGTACGTGCATTCATTACACCCTCCACTATAAGCAATAGGATAACAGCCACTCTGGTTCTATTTGTCGTTGAAGTAATAGTACTGCTTTGTGACACAACGATTTCAAAGCGATTAGAGCGGAAAAATTTAATACTAACTTCCAAGTTCATTCGATGGAGTATTGTATTGGGAATTGCTCTTGCCATTATAACTATAATGGCCTTTACCTATACCGACCAATGCAAAATTGCAATAGGAACCATAATCTTGCTCACTATTGCAGCAAGAGGTATCCAGGCATGGATGCAAAATAACATAGAAAAATTCATTTACGAAGATCCGGAGCGTACGGGTATTCCCATTGTGCTTTAAAAGCAAACCATATGGAACTAATGAATATTACCTTTATCGTTATCGGCAGCATAGTCTTTCTTGTTCTTGTTGTCAAACAAATAATCAATTTCTTTTATCACTCCGAGGAAACAAAGATCGAACCGGTGGATGTCGCCAGTGCGGGGTCTTCAATACCACAAAATCCCCAGCAGATCATGACTTCAAGCGCATCCCTCAACAAGCTCAAAACAGGCAACAAAGAATCGAGGTGTTACCGAAAATTCTGGATCAAAGGATGGTCAATGCTGCTATGCGGAATCCGCAACGACGATATTCTCTTTACAGAAGAAATAAATCCTGACACCATTGACACACTAACTTTCGAGCAACCAATAGTTTTAGTACTCAAACGCGAAGGCAAATCACTTGATAAGGCCATCGCTAAAGGCGACTATGCCAAGTACAAAGTACGACGAACATGGGCAATGCTTCCGTTCGATGAAGAAAAAATCATGGCGGAAGTTAAAAAAATCATGGACGGCTCCACTTTTAAACAGCTACAAACCGACTACCCCAAAAGTTTCTACTCGAAAGAGAAAATGGAAACCGATTGCCGTGAAACCCGTATTAAAAATTACAAAGCCGAATATCAAGATTGTGAACAGCAATCAAGCCCGAATAACTTGGTAATTATATCGACGACTTTACGTAAAATAGAAGGAGAAAGCAAAGTTTTCTTCTCCATACATCCGGCACGGATTATTGTCGGAAAAGCCGTTTATACTTTTCACAAAAAAGAAGAAGAAACACACATGTCTTAGTAGACTGTAAAAAGTTTATTTAGCCACAGCGGCACATCGATCGATGTGCCGCTGTTGTTTAAAACCACACATCTACCGAAACACAACACCCATAGATCGAAAAAACCATTACTCCAATGCCCCAAACTTTCAACATATAAGCTGCCACATCGAGCACGATCACAAGCGCTACATGTTTTTAGGATATGTAAGTTGCGCCTACCCACAAGTGCAACGCCACACGAGATACATTGATGAACTGAAAAAGCGCATAACGTTTATGCCGAAATCAAATGGAGCAACATCTCAATATCCAAAATACGGATATTTTTTATTTCGTTTTTATTGAGAATGAAATATAGAGAGCATATAATAATGCTGTTCGCATCCCTCGTCACAATGCCGAATCTCACAAATAAGGCAGCAACTTACATTCCGAAATTGAATGTAGAAAGCTAATCGTTCGAAGCCGAAAGCAACAGCATGGCCACTGTTGTTGACTATATGATTAAGATTGATGAAAATGCCGATGACTATTGACCTGCCTCAAACGGTTGGATTGAAAGCGAAACAGCAGACATCTGACTACCTTATAATATTGATTTATAATAAGGTATCAAGGTAAATAAGTGTCCGCGTAAATATCGAACTAAACATAAAATCGATATGACTAAGCGTATTTATTATAACAATTCTCACAAATATTTGATGGTTTCTCTGTGCATAAAAGAGGGTCAGATAAGCCGAACAACACAGACACGATGAAATCACTATATGTAGAGAAAAGATGTAAGTTGATATTAGCAACGAGACGCCTTGAAACAACAGGATGCGATGCTATTGAGTGCAAACCTATTGCCAATGCGATAAAATTGGACAAAGGAATATAACCGTTCTGGATAGCGATCTGCTGGTAATGGAGATTGTGCCCTGTCAAAACTGTGTAAAATCTCAATCTGGGAAATGAGTGGTGCAAATGTGGTGCAAAACAGAAATGAAAAATCGCAACCGATTGACAATCAGCTGCGATTTTCTTTTACAGTGCCCAGGACAAGAGATTCGTTTATATTTCGAAATTTGCTATTTCGAATGAAAAACATTGGTGTTTAAAGAAATACATTCGATTATTATAATCGAATCGCCATTCCTATTTACCAAAATCGAACGATTCGGCCGCCAAAGCAACATGGATTTATGTTACCTGGCTACGCAACGAAACGAACGCCGTCCATAATCGTGATGCAGACCTTGACGGCCGTGGGACTCTTCAAAACAGCCGACAACATGAAGACGCCTTGCTCCGTAAAAACAAAAGGTAAATAACGTCGACCACCGCAATTATTGAATGTTTCATATGCTGAAGTCAAACTTGAGGTCACAATTTGTGACCTCAAGTTTTCAACCTCTTGATATGTAAGCTGAAACATGAAATTGTCGCCCTTGGCATACAATTTGCCTAAATTCTTCAATCCAAAGCCTGCTGCGTCCCGAACCTCTACTCGCAACAAACTGAATGAAAGTGATTTAAATAGAAAACGCCCCCCAAGTATGCTGCCCGAAAGCTCGCCTGGGAGGCTTGTTATCTTTATAGTAACAAGAACTATACCGAATTTGTAGGAGCAAAGATACGTAAAAATTCTTTTATTCCAAAAAAATAAAAAGAAATTACAATTTATTTTTTCCAAAGCGGATGCTCTCTCCAGTTTTTCGGAAATCCCATATATCCGACATCGATATTCGGATATTCCTCCAGCAAATCGAAAAAATGCTTTCGGAACTTACTATTCGGATTCACGGTCTGCAGCAAATACAAGATGACACACAAAAAATAGTAGATTCTGGAACTTTGAATAGTATCTACTTCTTCATTTGACAGCCAAATCTTATCTTCGCCCTTGTAAGAAAATTTCTCGGGCTGAATGCTCAAACGAATATTCCACAAACGGGCATGGTGCGCACAAATATTCCGCACATAATTGATCGCATGCAGCCACGAACAAAAAACCTTCTCGGACTGTATGCCGAAATACTCCGCGATCCCTACAACATCCTGTCGATCGCTCAAATATTTGCATATCTTGGACAACTCATTGAAATACATCAACTCCATACATATCCAAGAAGGGGGATTCTTCGGATCCGAATATTTTCGGCTATAACGTTTGAACGAGTCGCAGCAACTGGTATCAGTCCAAACTCCATCGATATGATTTTGCAACTCATTGTATAAACAATATGTACGCCTTTCCCCTGTTTTCTTATCAACATAACATACAACCTTAAAAAGCTCGCTCTTGTCTTGCCAATGCGCACCATGCTTCCGCCCGAGTTGATAGACGATCTGCGTACGCAAAGCCACCTCTATGCGTTCGATGGCATCGAATATCAGCAGACGGAACTTGCGGTCGAACCGATACAAATCGTAAATATCATCCCATGAAGTACCCTCTTTAAAGTTCCCCTCCTCTTTATTAACGATTTGCCGAAACGGACGCATATATGCACACAACCGGAAATAATTGATATTCGATAAATGCCGAATCATCCGACGCTCATCATCAATACGCAATCCGTCCCGTTTCAGTAACGCAATTTGCTCTTCAAAAGTCAATACTGGTTTGTCATATCGTGCCATAACGGCTCAAAGATACGGAATTATTTATTTACAATAACAAATTAGAACATTTTTACACGTTTAAATTTAAGATTGCAACTCAATCTGTTTAACCCATATCAATAAAAAGACAGAGACGATGCAACAAAAAAGCCAACAGATTACTGACCAATCACTATTTACTCTGTACGAGAAACAACCACACCACCCTCCAACTCGGCCGCAATACCCGAATTGCTGGCTACCTGGCTACGCAAGGTAACGAAAGCACGCATAATAGCCCTATTTACCTGAATAGCGATTTTGCTGTGCAGCACACCCGAAAGCATAGCGACACCCTGCTCGGTAAAAGCATAGGGCAAAAATACTTTAGGCCGCTTTGCTTGCGATGCTATTCCATTTTGGAATCGCATACTGTTTAACAGAGAGTTATACTCGTCATTCGTTAATTCAAACATGAAGTCGTCACCCTCGAATCGCTCAATATTGCGCTTAACAGCTTTATTAAGATTTCCTGTCGTCACTCCATAGAGTTCTGCGAGGTCTCGATCCAGCATGACCTTTTGGCCGCAGAAATACCTTTTTTCAGAATCGCCAGTCTCATCCCGAATACCACCCCAGCTCAATCGTTCCATTCATGTTGATACGTGAAGGGAAGAAAGCGTTCAATACGAGTTGAAGAAAGAGAAGCTTCTGCGAACAGACCTACATAGTCCGAATAAATTCGCCGAATCGCAGTATTTTGTCCGCATTCCTCCGGTCGAACAACAGGTGCTCGAAGTCGCGCTTCTTGACATTCAGATCGGTCGTTTCGAGCATCTTCCGCACGGCCGTTTTCAACTCTTCGGACGAGCCGATTCCGCAACGAGCTTTCAAGAAATCGAAATCGGGAGCGGTTCTGCTCAAGAGAAACATCGCATCATAGAAATCGCGTCCCTTGCTGCGCGCAAGCAATGCCGCGAGTTTCATGGCGCAGAGTACGCCGTCGGGCGGCACAGGCAAAGGGAAGAAAAAGCCGCACCCTTTTACGTTCGCAATCACCGGGACATAAGATATACCTTGATCCTGGGCTTCGATCTTTATCAGGAATCGTTCGTCGCGGTGTCCGGTCAGTTCGAGATCGAACAGCAGCTGCGGAAAATGGATGTTGCGCCGAAACGCGGTCAATTTCGGATTCTCCCGATCCTTCGCTTCGGCCGCGAGTCCGCTGCGATGCAGGAAAGTCAGCACCTCGTCGGTCATCTGCATGAACTCCTCCTTGTCCATCTCCTTGCAGTCGAAATCCAAATCTTCGGAGAAACGGTCGATACCTTTGATGAGCCGCAAGTTCGTACCGCCGATAAAGGCCATCTTCCGCATGTAGGGCGTCGAGGAGAGAAAATCCAAAATCATCAGCTGGAGATACTCCTTGAGCATGTGTTTATCGAAAAGCGCATTTTCGCGCATCTGCGGAGGAAAGTATCCCCGCACGAAATCCATATCGATCATAATTCGTAAATTTTCATCAGCACCGCTGTCCGCCTTTCGAGAGCCTTGCTCCGGAACCGACCGAGATATTCGCCGAACCGGTCCCGATTCAGTTCCTCCTGCATATAATCGTCATCGAGCCGCAATTGCATCAACTCATCTTCCTTGTCGTAAAACGGATACAGGTAGAGCAAATCGAGCAACGCCTTTTCCGGCGTTGCGAAAAGGAGCGTTCGCCCATCGGCCATCGGACGAGGTTCGTATCCGAACATCAGATCGCTTTTGATGCTTTTATAGGAGTATTTACCGAACGGATTGCGGAAAGTTGCCGTCTTGAGCGTCGATACGCTCGTTATCTGCACGACAGCCTCCGGAATCAACCCATAAAACGACAGAGCCGTATGCAGACTGATATAAGAGGGTCGGTAGATCCGATTGGCGATATATTGCGCGAAATCCGGTCGTCGGAGATATTCGGGAAAAGCGAAATACTCCTGCCGCAGCCGAACGAGCAACCCTTTCTTGATCCATCGTGTCAGATTATTGCGATCGAAATCGGGCTGCCACGCATACACCTGCCGTATGCTGAAGCATCCCAAATCGAATAGCTGCGTTCTGAATTCCAGATAAGTCATTTGCTATTTTATTTCCTTAATGCTGCAAATATAGTGCATTTCAGAAATAAAGACAAATCATAGCCGCAGACAGCAGACATCTTTGCCCTCCTGCAATCGCACCCATGTTGATACGTGAAGAGAAGAAAGCGTATCACAATAGAACAGACAAATGAGGTTGCACAAATAATAATACATTATTTTTCAGGCGCTTAATCATCTATCGATATTATAATATTACGCACTTCAGAAATTTTCGCTCCGTTTTTTGGCAGAATGAAAAAGGAATTCTACTTTTGTCTGCGAAGGGAAGAAGGCTCGCAAAGGGTCGATTCCAAAAAAACCTTTATAGAAGAGACCGGGACGGCTTACGCCGTACCCGGTTTTTTGCGTACATGCAACATATTACGCGGGAATCCGCCACTTCTTCCCTTCACATTTCAACACATCGAAAAAAGCTCAATTTCCCGATCCAAAGACCTCCAAATTCCTTACCCTCTCTCGCGCGCACTCGCGCGCGCGTATTATCGTTACTTACTGTAGAGTATATATTTTTGATTGTACAACATAATTGTAAAATATATTTATCCATATTGCATAGTGAATTTATCAAAGATAAATTCTTTGATAAATATATATTATAGGTATAATTTGCAAGAAGGCAACGTATCGGAATGCCGTTTTTGCAGGAAGGCAACGTATTTTTTGCAGGAAGGCAACGTATTGTTTTTTCGCAAAAATATTTTTTGCAGAAAGGCAACGTATTGAAAAGCCCCCGAACAACGGCACCGAATCATGGGAAATGCAATTAGGAATGCAAACAACTCTACTACCTATTTGCCATCCATAATTAGACGCCCCTGGACACCCCTCTTCGGCAAGTAGCATTATTACCGACAATAAAACCAGCTTTAGCACACGAAAAATCAAGATCAAGCAAAAGTCCACCATATTCAACTAATACGCAAACTGCTTTCTCTGACCATAAATTCAATAAGTTTGAGTATATTTTTTCAGGAAACGGGATTTATTCCAAATATATTTGTATTTTTGTATACGGTATTAACTAACGCACTAATACCAATTATGAAAAAATATATCGAATATATTTCTCAATTGGCAAACAACAAGATCAACAAGAATTTTTCGAATAGTGACGAAGATCACGCCTTGGAGGTCTTGATTAAGATTTTCCAAAGTTCCAATAAAATCATTCGGATATTCGCGGGATCTCTGTGCAGTGATGTACCTAATGATCCACGATATATTGCAGCATTGAGCGATTTTATAGAACGAGCTGGCCAAGTTCGAATTCTACTAAATGATTTCAACACAGAAAGCGCAAAAAATTCTAATCTGTTTAAACGGTTAGCCTATTATACTTCTCTTGACAACACAGACATACAAATACATAAAACTCCCGCCAAACCTTATTTAAAAAAAGACCCTCAAAAAAATCCGGTTCACTTTACGGTCGGAGATGCGAATGCCTATCGGGTAGAAACGGATATTGAGAAAAGAACTGCGAATTGTAATTTCAATCATCCGGAAGGGGCAGAAAATCTCATTGCTTTTTTTGACCAGATCGAGAGAAGCCATGCAGAAAAGATAGATTTGAACAAATGCTTTGCAGATTAATTCTTTTTCTAAATGGAACTCACGGACTTTCTAACCCTCATACAACTCGCAGCAGGCTTAAACATCGCGTTCGTTGCGGTCGAGGTAGCGCAAGGTTATACGCGAATTTTGTCAGACAAAGTATTCAATATAACGCAATTACTCGACAACGCTTTTCAGGAGTTAAAATCTACCATATCCGTCAACAGAACAACTTTGGACAATACCCATTCGACCGATGTCGACGGGAAAAGCACAACCAATAAAATCGAGGAAGTTAAACGCGAATATGAAAAATTAGAAAAGAAAATAGAGCAAATCACAGACGACATTACGGCTAATTCTAATCTGAAATGCAATTTCAGATGTTTCTCTGGATTGAGTTTGATGATATTCTTTTTTTGTTGCACCCTGATTTTCTTGGCTCCCTTTAACGCCATTAGTTTAGCATTTTTAATGACTTTGCTAACGTTGATTTACTCCATTGGCGGATGGTTCTTGTATGAGTCTCGTTTATTTTGCAGTCTTAAAGTTGTTATTTGGGAATTTACGGGCGGAATGATTGTATGTATAATTTTATGGTTATGTATTCGAAATTGGGATGTTTTCAAGACTTTCATGCAATCAGCTAACGACCTAACTATTATTACTGCTTCACTATTGCCATTTGTAAACTTTATCGCTTTCTTTCTGAAAGTAATCCGCCGCGTTCAAGATATACGGCAACAGATTAGCCAGCATCGAACTTCATTAATAACAGAAATTGAGCCAATCAATGAAAAATTCAATAAGCTTCGTAGTTTAGAACTATTAAAAATGGAAATGACAGACTAATCCATTTTACTTGATTCTGTCAACAAATAGGGAGAAAAATTTTGATTTCTCCCTATTTTTATACGCAGAAAAGCACTCTCCATGAATGCTAAAGAATAAATTACCCAAAGAATTCCCCACTACAAGCACCAAAAATCCAACTACCAAAGCTTATTCACGAACGAACAACACATCGGATGCGTAAATTCGCCGCATCCCTCTATGAGTTATCGTTCGACAACATACCGCAAGGTAGCAGCAGCCCCGGATAATTCCGGGGCTGCTGCGTAATAATTTCACGCATCAAAGAACACGACATTCCAACCCGCCCAACAAAAGGTAATCCAAGCAAAAAAAACAGCAAGGGATTGAATCCCTTGCCGTACCCATCTACATCCGCAATAGTGGAAAATAGCCGTTGTAGAAGACGACGCAGCTTATTCGTCGTTCGCACGTCCCCGGCGGCGACGAATCGTCTCGCCCCGCCTATCGGCCGCACGCTGGCTCTTGGCGATATAGTTGTCGTAAGTAAAATCGGGAATTTGCAGAATCTCCGGATGATTGGCGACGTATTCATCAAGCATGCACTTGAAGACTTCGTTATTGGAGATATTCAACAGCCCGTTACGGATGAACGTGTATTTGATGGAGTAAAAGGCCCGATGATCCGCATCCTCCACCAACAACCCTATTTTTTTCATGGGATCGAGTTTTCGGCAAAAATAAAAAAAAACTGAAACATAATTCGTTTTTCAATCCCACAGTATTAAGATTCAACACAATAAATCCACTCCGAACCCACAGTCAGCACATGTAAAACACTGACAAACCCATACAAAAACCGATATTAGAATATTATCCATATCGGCGATTTTAAAAATAATATTTCAAATAAGTTGTAAACACCTTATTTATAACATACTTTTGCAAAAAAACACAGTTTTTCTCACATGAAACACATTTTCCTATTATGTCTCTCGATTCTTGTTTATACGGAATCGCATGCACAATTTACAGCCGTCTCGACCAACCTTACCGGATGGGCCGCCGGCAACATCAATGTCGCAATCGATGTGAATGTCGACCTGCACAACACCGTCAACATCCCGGTCTCGGTCAACCCGTTCAAATTCGGCAACACCCAATGGCGGCACATAGCTGTTCAACCTGGCTGGCGATACTGGATGATCGAACGCTACATCGGTCATTTCATATCGCCCTCGCTGTTTTTCGCCAATTACGAACTGGGACACGGGCAGAGGTATTTCCAGGGAAACGCATACGGCGTCGGATTCTCCTGGGGATACTCCATACTGCTGAATACCCGCTGGAACTTCCTGGTCGAAGTGGGTGCCGGGCTGATCTACACTCCCTACACCGAACGCAAATACGCCAAATACATCGGAGAATTCGACGACGAATACACCTATCGGCATCACCGACTGATGCTCCTGCCGACCAAGCTCAACCTCTCCTTTTCCTACCTATTTTAATAACAGCCCTTTCCCATGAAACCCTACCGCACACTCCTCGCCCTGGCAATCAGCGCATCGATGCTCTCCTGCGCCATGACGCACAAACTGCAACGCCGCACCCCCACGGACGATATCCACCTGCCCAGCAACGGACCGATCGAGACACCCGAAGTCGAAGATGTCGAACGGGCCGTAGAACTGCACAAGATCGCAATTTCCGGAGGTAAGGACAGCGTATACCTGGCCGAAGCGGAACGCGACGACCAGGGAGAAGTCACACTCAAAGGCGGCGACATCCGAACGGTCTACGTGGTGGCCCGATCGAAAACCGTGGCCGAACGCAACGGGGAAATCGCCCTCGACTTCATCATCACCATACCCGCTGAGCTGCAAAACAGCAGCTGGGGACTCCAGCTCACACCCGTCATCGAGAACAATCAAACAGAAGAGGCGCTGCAACCGTTGTCGATACGGGGTGAGCTTTTCTCCGAACTTCAGAAACGCCAATACTGGCAGATGAACAGATACCTGAACCGCATCGTACGCGACACCTCGGAGCTGACGACCTCCACATCCCTGGCCGCGAAGTATTACCGCGCCTACAACCACCTGATCGGCACCTCCCAGCAGACCCGCGCCCGGAAACTCGCCACGACCTACAAGGAGACCCTTTCGTTCCCGTATCTTACCGACTCGCGGCTGGATTCCGTATTGATCCACAAAGGAGAAATCCAGTATTACTACACGCAGAAATACCATCCCGGAAAAGATACGCACCGCCTGCATCTTTACTTCCGGGGCCAAATCGATGCCATAGACCGAAGCACCTACGCCCTGGCCAACTCGGATACACTGACCTACACGGTAACATCGATGCTGTCGCTGCTGGACAACACACCCCGCTACATGATCCAAATAATCGACAAGTATGTCGAGGTGCACGACCGCAACTATCTCACGTTCCATGTCGGAAAATCCGACATCGTGGATACACTCGGCGACAACCGGATGCAACTTTCCAGGATCGAACGCCTGATGGATACACTGATCAACCAATACGAATTTTTCGTCGACTCGATCACCATCACCGCCTCGTCCTCCCCGGACGGCAGCCTGGCGACGAACAACCGCATCTCCGCAGCACGCGCACGCGCCATCAAACAACATCTGACCCATAAGTTCGGCCGCGAAGTCGACACACTCATCAAAACACGCTCGATCGGCGAAGACTGGACACTGCTCAAGCGCCTGATCCGCCACAACAGCGACGTTCCCCACTGGCAGCAGATCACGAAGATGATCGACGACAGCCGCAACCTCGATGCGACGGAAGCCGCAATCCGTCAACAATACCCGCGGGAACACGCCTTCATGAAAGAAGTACTCTACCCCCAGCTGCGGGCCGTGGACTTCCGCTACAATCTGCGTCGTGTCGACATGGTAAAAGATACGATCCAACTTACCGTACTCGATACGACCTACATGCACGGCGTGGAACAACTCCGGCAACGCGACTATGTCGGAGCACTGCGCACACTGAATCCCTACAAATGCCGGAACCTGGCGATCGTACTGCTGTCGTTGAGCTACGACGAGGCGGCACTCGAAATCCTGGAACACCTGCCCGCAAACGAAACATGCGCCCGCACGAACTATCTCTGCGCCATCGCCCTTTCACGGCTCAACCGCCCGGCAGAAGGACTGGAGTATTACCTCAAAGCGATCAAAGAAGAACCCGTGCTGAAGTTCCGAGGCAACCTGGATCCGGAAATCCAACTGCTCTACAAACAAAACAACGTACAAGTAACACAATAAATAATAATACGACAACTATGGAACTACAGATCATTCAGAATAAGATTTACGAAGTGCGCGGCCAAAAGGTCATGCTGGATTTCGACCTGGCGAAACTCTACAACGTGGAGACCAAAGCACTCAAACAAGCAGTACGCCGAAACATCGAACGTTTTCCTGCGGATTTCATGTTCGAGCTGACTGATGACGAGTATAACTCGCTGTCAGACAGAATAAGGTCACAAATTGTGACCTTAGAAATGGACGGACGGGGGAAGTATCCCAAGTATGCTCCCTTTGCATTTACTGAAGAAGGCGTTGCCATGCTTTCGGGTGTGCTGCACAGCAAGATCGCTGTCGAGATCAATATATCCATTATGCGGGCGTTCGTTACGCTGCGTAATCAGATCGCTAATAATGCGGACATAGTGGCGGAGTTGGGAAGCCGGTATAACGAGCGGCTCCAATGGCTGGAGAGAAAGTTCGACGCACGGCACGAAGCGATAGTGCATCGGTTGAGCAACGTGGAACGACGCTTGGGATGCCGGCATTCACGGCCCCAAACAAAACATCTATCCTACGAAATCAAAATCCGCGACTACTCTCGCAAAGCCGTGGTGATCTTCACCGAGAATACCGAGAATGCGCAGCTGCTTCTGGCAATCGGCGCACGCCACAACTCCTGGCTTACATGGCAAGGCGAACGAGTCAAAGGCTGGGTCTTCCCCAAATCACGTTTCGATGAAATTCTCCAACTGCTTCCCGAAGACTGGTTTATGCAAAAATCCAACCGCCATGAAAACTAAAGTTCTTATTCCTTTGTTGAGCCTCGCGCTCATTCTGACGGGTGCCTGTCAGAAAACCGAATCTCCTGCCTCCGCTTCGAAAGACAGTGCGGAAGTAAGTATCAATATCGCCTACGACGCCGGAAATATCCATCCTACGGATATGCCCTTCGAAATGATCCTCACCATCGAGGAGCGATACGCCACGTCGGATCATTGCTTTCTCATCGTTTCGAACAGCCTCGGGAAGATCAACCTGACTCTGGGCGACCGATATATACCCTTGAACAAGCGTATGGAAATCTCCTACTCGGTATGCAACGAAACCGAATCGAGCCGTACGCTTCGTTTCAACGTCACACCCCTCTCGTTCGCGGTCGCCGACCCGACATTCCAAATCGACTTCACGGTCATCACGGCCGACGGACGCATCACGGCAAGCAAAAGCGCCGAGGTGTGCGTCCTGAACTCCTCCCCCATCGATGTGCAGACGGAGTACAGCCACGCCCCCCTGCCCCCTACCCAGACGTTGGATATCGACTTCATCATCACCAAAGCGGGATTCACGGGCGACTACGGGCTGGAGTTCCGCAACACGTCCGGCAGCGGCTACTGCATATACGGACGGGAGTTCCACAGCGGCGAACGCATCGCCGTACATTCGGGCCAGGTACCCCTACGGATCGAATACCAACCGACCAGCCTGGGACAGCATGACATCATATTCCGCATCAGCGACGAAGCATGCAGCCAGGAAGTCGAAATCACATGCGAAGTCCTCAATCCAGAGAACCTACCGACACGCTCAACCTCTTTCCCTATCCGGAATCGCTAAATCATCGAGACATGAAACAACTTTTCGCATCTTGGATCGTCCTGCTGACCTGCGCCTGCAACGACACGGCATACCTGCTTTCGGACACCTCGCCCGCATTCCAGGTCATAGCCCTGCAACACACCTACGTCGTCGAGCAGACGGCTTATTTCCAACTCAAGGTCTCCGAATCCGTACATTCGGGAACCCTCCAGCTATGCCCCCTCATCTCCCAAGGGAACTGCAAACTCGAAATGAACGCCCAGGCCGTGCCTACGGACGGATCGTGGTCTACGCTCTGCTCCCCGACGGAAATCCTGGCTCTCACGCCGCAGCAAAGCGGAACACTCGAAGTCACCCTCGAAATCCGCTCAACAAAAGGAGGCGAGCAGAGCAACCGCAGCACCCTGCATCTGGAAGTCATGGAGAACACAGCACTCGACATCGCGGCAGAGTGCGAGTCACCCGCGTCTATCTCCCAACCCATAGAAATCGAACTGTCCGTGAACAAATCCCTCTCCCTGCTGCAACTGCCCATTACGCTGGCACAACTCGCAGGCGTGGGAAAGCTGCAATTCGGAGCTTTGAACATTCCCGACGGCGGCTCCTTCCTATGCCCGGTAAATACCCCGCAAATCCTCTACTACACGGCCGAGGAGCGAGGCATCCACCGCCTGCAGTTCTCCGTGAGCGACGGCTACAACACCCAATTCTGCGTTCTCGAAATCATCGTCACCAAATAGACCGTACCATGAAAACGACATCTCCACTTTTTCTCTGCCTGTTATGGCTGGCCGCCACAGTCGCAGGATGCGGGCAAACGGATTACCACCTCACAGACCCGGCGCCGCAACTCCGCATAACCGTAGCCGACACCGCCTACGAAAGAAACAAGACCATCCCGACCGAAATATCCGTACAACAATCCGGCGCCGAGGGACTTCCGCAACTCTATATCACGATACCCCAGGGCAGCGCCTCCGTCACGATCGACGGAGCGCCCCTACAGACATTCAGGAAGTGGTTCACCCTGACCTGCGCATCGGCACAACTGAACATCACGCCGACAAAGGCCGGGATGCTCCGAGTGCTCCTGCAAGCGAAATCCGCCGAAGGAGTCTTCAGCAACTCCGAAGAACTGACATTCGAAGTGCGAGAACCCCAACCCCTGAACGTGGAGATCGCCTCGGAAAAACGGATCGTCAACCTCCCCTCCGGAGAGACGATTCCCCTTGCCCTGTCGATCCACAGCCCCGAGAACGAAGGGCCGTTCCAAGTCCGGGTCACCTGCGTCTCCGGCAAAGGCGATCTTCTCCACGAAGGCCACATCATCAATGACATCGAACTGCAACTCGGCGCCGAAACGACGATCCAGTATCGTCCGGCACAACTCGGAATGCACCTGCTCGAAGTCGAGGCTTCCAGCGACGGCATATCCGCCACAGGACGCGCGTACATGGAGGTCATCCGGGACATCCAAGTGACAAGCGACGTAGATCAGGGCTTCACAATCTCCGGAACCGGAGAATACGACACCGATGGCGAGGAGGTCACCCTGCGCCTGGTAAACGATTCGAAGTACAACTTCGAAGTGTCCGAATGGCTCGACAACGCAGGAAACGTGCTGTCGCGCGAGGATCATTACACGATCACTACCTCCTGCGACTGCCCGTGCGACCTGAAAGTAAACCTCAAAAGACGCCTCGTGAACATCTCCCGCGGCACCTCGGTAACCTTGGATTACAAGTACTGGCTTCTGGTAAACGACAAACCTACGCCCTATGTCGTTCACGATCATCGCATGCAGATCGAAGCCGACTACCGGGTAAGCGAGCCACTGAAATTCCGATACGAATACTCCCGATACGAAATATATCCGCTTCCGCCGCCCGTGACCCGTCGCGCTTCGTATGCAACGATCGTCATAGGAGCTTCTTTGAGCAGCTATATGTGGTCTGTGGACAATGTTTTCGACATCTCCATACACAAAGAGGATAACCCGGAACTGGTGTTCAACACATACGGCCGTTTTGTCGCAAGCCCATCGACGCTCTATCGTATCCCTGTCAGCATCACCATGAAACCATGAAATAAACACGCTCAACACCCATGAAAAAAACACTTTGCGCACTCCTGCTCGGCGGCATCCTGCTGACAGGCTGCGAGCTGCATGAAAACATCGATGTCTCGATCAAACGCAAGGCGATCGTGCATCTGGTCTATCACTACGACAACGGACACACGGAGACACTCGACGGAGTGGAGAACATCCGGCTGCTGATCTACAACAACGGAACGGGAAAGCTCTACCGCGACACGACGCTGCTGCGGGAAGACTTCCTGCGCGACACAGGCGCCATGCAGACCTATATCCCGCGCGGCGACTACTCGTTCATCAGCTGGGCCAACACCGGATCCCGCACAACGCTCATCCCGGGGAACTACGCCACGACGACGATCGCAACCGACGAAACGGGAGCCGACGAACTGATGTACGGCGTATGCTCGACCCCGGTAGTAAAGGGCGACTCCCTGCACATGGACATCCACTTCTTCAAATCGGTATTCAAAATCAACGTCCGGGTCACGGGCCTGGGAGATCTTCCCTACGGCGAAGACCACTACTTCGGCATCCGGAACTACAACTGCATAGACATGGACAACCGCCCGACGGGCGAATCCAAACTTCTGTGTCCGGCCCTGACCTACGACCGGGGCAGCCTCTCGGGATCGTTCTACACGCCGTTCTTCCTGCCCGACACACCGCTGTGCGTAGGAGTATACTGCGACAACGCAGCATGCGCCTACACGACCCTCTATGAAACGAATATCCAGGAGTTCGCAGACTATGCCGAAAAAATGCTCGGCCGCGATGTCGAAATCAACATCGACATCTCGATCCACAGCAGCGGCACCACGATCCGGGTCAGCGACTGGAACGGCCAGATCATCCAAGACGAACAATTCGGAATTTAAAAAACGACCAATCTTTAACAAAACACTTTTCAAGATGAAAAAAAACCTTATCCTGCTGGTCACCAGCGCAACCCTCGCCATGACGGCCTGCAACGAGACGACGCATATCCTGCACCGAAGCGAGGAAACCCCGCGAACAACGTACGGCGACATCCGTCTTTCGTTCGCAGCACCCGCCGCGACACGCACCCCGGAATCGGGACATACGGAAGTATGGGAAAAGGAAGTCAACGAAGCAACGGTCTTCGTATTCGACGCCGCGGGCGAGATCAAACTGCGGCGCAGTCTCCCGGCCGCGGAAATAACCGCGGCGTCGACGACCCCTATCTCACTTGTCGTGCCGGATGCAACGCCGGGAGAAAACTACGACTTCATCATCGTGGCCAACCGGCCCGTAGCATCGTCGGTAACGACGAAAGAATCGCTGCTGCACGAAACAGAAACCGACATCCTCTCCTACAACGGCCCGCATGCCGAAGTCTCGACCCACGCCCTGCGCCCCGGAGGCTTCGCGATGACGGGGCATGCCAACGCAAAGATCAACGAAGGACGAACCAACGTGAAGATCACACTCCTGCGCCTGGTTGGAAAACCCAGGCGCGGATGACCCCTGCGGCCAGGTTGTTTTGACCCCATAAGC
>NZ_CAJTXD010000003.1 GCF_910580175.1 uncultured Alistipes sp. | reverse complement strand
TTTCAGGGGTCAAATCAACCTTGGCCGCAGGGGTCATCCGCGCCTGGGTTTTCCAGTCGGCGCGGACGACAATGCTGCCATCCTGGCGCAAAGCTCCTATTTCAACCCAGGCAAAAACGAATGATTCATCATACAAAACAACATGCAAAAAAAATAAGGAGCTGAAAATCAACTCCTTATTGTGCCCAGGACAAGACTCGAACTTGCACGAACTAAACGTTCACTACCCCCTCAAAGTAGCGTGTCTACCAATTTCACCACCTGGGCGACACATACCGAAACTTACGATTCGGGAGCACAAATATAGCGCATAAATTTCAAACCGCCAAATTTTTCGCTCGGGAAGACAGAAATTTATCCGCATCCGCCACCGGCCCGATCGATGATCCTACACAGAGCACCCGACACCCCGCAATCGACCCGCCACCCAGAAATGAGGAAACAAAGGAAACGTCAACAAAGAAGCAAAAAAGTAACGATAAGATAAAAAACAAGAAAAGGCGGCAACCAAAAGAACAAAAACAAATATAAGCACGGCAACAGAGACAAAAAAAAGCAACAAAAAACGGGGTGGGCAACGGAGCAAACAGAGTAAACGGAGATAAAAGAACGAAAAGCAGGAAATGCCAACGACAGAACAAAAACCAGAAATAATATAGCAACGAGAGAACTAAAAAAATAGGATAATACAACAACGGGCGGTAGGACAAAAAAACAGAAAAGGCAACAACAAAAAAGACAGAAAACAGAGAAACCAAACAACGAAAACAGAAAGACAACAGGAGTGGGCTGCATCAAAGGAAGCAAGAAGCAAGAAACGGGTGCAGGAAAATGAAGAGACAGAAAACAGAGAAAATAGCAACGACTGGAGCACCAACACCACCGACAGAAAACAAACAGGAAGCGACAAAAACGACGGAAACAGAAAGGGCCGCAAGGAGAAGCGGCGAAAAACAACAAGCAGAAAAACCTCAAAAAAAGACAAGCAGGAGGCAACGAAAAAGTAGCATTAACGAACTGCGGAGTCCTGCTTCTCGCAGGACTCCGCAGTTCGCTCCGTTTCTCTTTATCGGATCGTCATTTCGTCGAGCAGATACCCCGCTCCGCCGATGCGGTCGATGACCATCAGCACGTAGCGGATGTCGACCGCGATGTTGCGGCAGATCGTCGGATCGAATTCAATGTCGCTCATCGTCGAGCGCCACGTGCGGTCGAAGTTGATGCCTATGAGTTCGCCGCGCCCGTTGAGAATCGGAGAGCCGGAGTTGCCGCCCGTAGTATGGTTGGTCGCCAGGAAACACACCGGCACCGTGCGACGGCCGTCGATCTCCACGCCCCAGCGGCCATATTCTTTCGACGCATGGAGGTCGCGCAGCGCCTGGGGGATGTCATAGTCGTAGATCGCAGGATTGTCCTTGGCAATGATGCCGTCGATGGTCGTCAGCGGCTTGTGATACTCGCCGTCAGCATATTCGTAGCCCGCCACCGAGCCGTAGGCCACGCGCAGCGTGAGGTTGGCATCGGGAAACATGGCACCTTCGCGTTTTTCGGCCGCAGCCCAGCGACGCAATCCCTCGACATAGCGGGCATAGAGTTCGTTCATGCGGGCACTATTGAAGTTGCGCAGCGACGAGGTGCCCAATTCGTCGACGATTCGGGCGTAAAGCGCCGCGATTCCCTTTTTCAGTGCCGTCAGTTCTTCTGCTTTCGGATCGTCGACCGTCAGTGCGAAGATATGATCGGCATAGGCCGCAGGAGTTTCGTATTTTTCGACTCCGGCCTCGAATTCGGCAAACGGCTTCAGCATTGTGGCACGAGCCGCATACTCCTCGAATGCCTGGCGATAAAGAGCTTGTTCAACAGGCCGGCTTTTGGCAAAAATCGGGTCGGCTTTTTCTTCGTCGGCAAACCCATAGCGGAGCGTGAGCAGCGTCTCGGCCAGCAGTTCACGCGTATAATAATAAGGCAGTGCCCGCGCGAACTCGTTCTTCAGCTCTTGCAACACTTCGCCGTCCCCCGTCGCTTCGACGAAACGTTTTTCTGTCTCCTGTTTCTTTTCGCAGGTTCCCAGTCGTTCGATTCCCAGCACTTCGCCCTGCCATTTCTTCCAGGCGTTGGCGATCGAGGCGTGTTTGGCCGCATAATGGATGCGCAGTGCCGGATCGGACGCCTGCCCCTCCGAAATGATATGGAGCCGGCCTGTACGGATGGCGATCTTCATCGGGTCGGAGACTTCGGCAATGTACTTTACCACATCGGAAAGAATATACTGCTGCGTGTTGCCCGGGAAACCGTAGATCATCGTGAAGTCGCCCTCGCCGACTCCGCGCGTCGAAATCGTGAAATGACGGCGCGGCCGGTAGGGCACATTGTCGGGCGAATAGGCCGCCGGCTTGTTGTCGGCACCTGCATAAATGCGGAACACCGAGAAATCGCCCGTATGGCGGGGCCATATCCAATTATCGGTGTCGCCGCCGAACTTGCCGATCGACGAGGGCGGGGCCGCCACCAGGCGTACGTCGTCGAACTGCTCGTAGAGGAACAGAAACTGCTGGTTGCCATAGTACATCTGTTCGACCGCGGCCTTGTAGCCGGCGCCCTCGGCTTCGGCCTTGCGCACGATCTCTTCGGCCGTTTCGCCGGCCGCCATGCGGTCGGTAACATCCTCCATGCGGACGAGGAACTTCACATTGAGGTTCTTGTTGGGCAGTTCTTCAGCCCGCGAACGCGCCCAGAATCCGTGAGTCAGGTAATCGTTTTCGACCGACGAGTGGCTTTGAATGGCGTCATAGCCGCAGTGGTGGTTGGTCAGCAGCAAGCCTTCGGGCGAAACCAGCTCGCCCGTACAACCGCCGTCGAAAAGCACCACAGCGTCTTTCATCGACGCTTTGTTGATCGAATAGATGTCTTCGGCCGTGAGCCGGAAGCCTTTGGCGCGCATGTCGCCGATGCGGTGCGAAATGAGGCTCGGAAGCCACATGCCTCCGTCGGCCAGAGCCGGGAGGACAAGCAATAGCGAAAAAAGGGTCAGTAAGATGCGTTTCATAGATCGATGAATTTTTCGAGTTCGACATATACGCGCTGAACGGGCAGTCCCATCACATTGTAGAACGAGCCGTCGATGCGCTCGATGGCCGCATAGCCGATCCACTCCTGGATGCCGTACGACCCGGCCTTGTCGTAGGGACAGTGAGTGTCGAGGTAGTAGGCGATCTCCTCGTCGGAGAGCGCGCGGAACCACACCTCCGAACGGGCCGCAAACGCATGCTGCCGGGCAGGCGTGCGGAACGCGACGCCCGACACCACGGTATGCTGGCGTCCGGAGAGGCTGCGCAGCATGGCGAAAGCGTCGTCGCGGTCGCGAGGTTTGCCCAGGACGCGTCCGTCGAGCACGACGACCGTATCGGCCGTCATCAGGATGTCGTTGGATTCGAGCGGCCAGGGGCAGGCGTCGCTTTTGAGCCGCGAAAGGTAGAGCGGCACCTCCTCGGCCGGAAGGTCGTCGGGATAGGTCTCCTCGCAATCGTATTTGGGCGCCAACTCGTAAGGCAGGCCACAGCCGGTCATCAACTCCCGGCGCCGCGGCGACTGCGAAGCCAATAAAAGGCGGTAAGAACGAAGTTTCTGATGAAGCAACATATAATGGTAGAGTTTCAGGTTATTCTGCGGTATTCACTCGCCCGGGCCGGCTGCGGGGGTCGCATCTTCGATGCGAGCCGGCCTCGGACGGCAAGGCCGAAAGCCTTGCAAAATCCTTGTCTTTCAGTGTGAATTATGTTCCTTCTATTTGATATCGAAATTCAGCAATTCGCGGCCTTCGAGCGTCGCCACAAGACGATCGCCCGGCACCACAGGGCCTACGCCCGCCGGCGTGCCGGTGTAGATCATGTCGCCCATGCGCAGGGTCGTATACTGCGACACCGCCGCGATGATGCGGTCGACCGTGAAAAGCATGTCGCCCGTGCAACCGCGCTGGCGTATTTCGCCGTTGACGGCCAATTCGAACCGCAGATTCTGCACGTCGCCGCCCAGGTCGGCCAGCGGCAGAAACTCAGGCGAGAGCGCCGCCGAACGGTCGAAGGCCTTGGCCGGCTCCCACGGCAGTCCTTGAGCGATCGCCTCGCGCTGGAGGTCGCGGGCCGTGAAGTCGACACCGAGACCCACCTCATTGTAGTAGCGATAGGCGAACCGCTCGGCGATCGAACGCCCTACCCGGTCGATGCGCACCACCAGTTCGCATTCGTAGTGCACCTCCTGCGAAAACGCCGGGATGTAGAACGGGTCGTTGTTGCGCAATAGTGCCGTGTCGGGTTTCAGAAACCAGACCGGCTCGGCAGCAGCGCCGGCAGGACTTTCCGCAACGCCGGCACCCATCGTCAGCCCGGCATCCCGATGCAGTTCCTCGGCATGCGCCGCGTAATTTCTTCCTATGCAGATGATTTTCATGGTCACATATTATGGTTGAACGTCTCCACACGTGCGACGATGGCAATGACTCCGGCAAACAGAATAACCATCCGCAACACGACGATCGTCGTTTCCGCTACGCTGGCCTCGGCGAGCGCCCAGCTCCCGAGGCCTATCGACAAGGCAAGCGCCAACAATCCGCCGCCGGCCGTACGCCGCACCCGCTTCATTTCGATGTTGCGGCGTTCTTCGTCCGAATAATGGCGAAAAGTCGAAATCCATTGCGGCCGGACATAAACGACGAGCGCACAAACCAACAAAATGGCAGACATGATAACGGATTCGGTCATCGCGCTTCGGACTTTTCGCTTTTTCTACTGTTTATCGTTCAGTTCCTCCACCATCCGGCGGGCAAAACGCTCGCTGGCACCCGGACCTCCGATGACGGCGCGCAACTCCTCGAAGTCGGCCAGCATCCGGTCGCGCTTCGCACCCCCGGCAACGATGGCGCGCAGTTCGCGCTCGGCCCGGTCGACCGAAAGATCCGATTGGATGATCTCCGTTACCGCTTCTCGTCCCAAGTTGAGGTTGACGAGCGACACCCAGGGCACTTTCAACACATAGGGCTGGAGCTTGACCTGAAACCACAGCGTACGGTAGACCACCACTTCGGGCACTCCCAGCAGGGCGGTTTCGAGCGTCGCCGTGCCGGAGGTTACCACCGCCGCTTCGGCCGCATGGAGCGCCTCGTAGGTCTCGTTGCACACATAGCGCAGGCTGCTGCCGGCCATGTAGCGATCGTAGAGCGACTTTTCGAGCCACGGCACACCCGTGACGACGAACTGCCGATCAGGAAAACGCTCCGCCAGCCGTGCCATGAGCGGCAGGTTGTCGCGGATTTCGGCCCGGCGGCTGCCGGCGACCAGTGCCACGATGGGGCGTTCGTCCAACCCATGCTTGCGGCGGAACTCCTCGGGCGTGGGGAGCGTGCTGCGTCTCTCTTCGAGCGCATCGACCAGCGGATTGCCCTCGAACAGCGGCTCGATGCCCTTGCGGGGAAAATAGTCGCGTTCGAACGGAAAGATGATGAAAAGCCGGTCGACATACTTGCGGATCGCCTTGACACGCCATTCGCGCCAGGCCCACACCTTGGGGGCTATGTAGTAGAACGTGCGGATGCCGTGCTCCTTGGCCCAGCGGGCCATCTTCATGTTGAAGCCGGGATAGTCGACCAGAATCAGCACATCGGGAGCGAACGCCGCGACATCGGCCTGGCATTGGCGCATCTGGCGCTTGATCGTGCGGAGGTTGCGCAGCACCTGCACGATACCGAAGAACGAGGTTTCGCGGTAGTGCTTCCGCAGGTTTTCACGCCCGCCCGCCGCGGCCATCCGGTCGCCGCCCCAAAAGCGGAAGCGGGCCTCGGGATCGGCTTTTTTCAGCCCCTCGATCAGGTTGGCGCCGTGCAGATCGCCCGACGGCTCGCCGGCAAGAAGAAAATAGTTCATTATGCTTTACTTTTCGTTCTCCAAAAGATCCGGACGCAATGTTTTCGTCCGCTCGTAGGCCTGTTCGTCCTGCCAGCGGGCGATTTCGGCGAAGTTGCCCGACAACAGCACGTCGGGCACGCGCCACCCGCGGAATTCGGCCGGACGCGTATAAACCGGCGGGGCCAACAAGTTGTCTTGAAACGAATCGGTAAGGGCCGAAGCTTCGTCGCCGATGGCCCCGGGGATGATCCGCACCACCGAATCGGCGATGATGCAGGCCGCCAGTTCGCCGCCCGTGAGCACGTAGTCGCCGATCGAAATCTCGCGCGTGACGAGGTGTTCACGAATGCGATGGTCGATGCCTTTGTAATGGCCGCAAAGGATGATGATGTTTTCGAGAGTCGAGAGCCGGTTGGCCTCGTGCTGGTCGTAACGCCTGCCGTCGGGCGAGGTGTAGATGATTTCATCGTAGCGGCGTTCGCCTTGCAGTTTCTCCACCAGCTCGAACACCGGTTCGCACTTCATGACCATGCCCGCCTCGCCGCCGAACGGGTAGTCGTCGGTGGTCTTGCGCTTGTCGTGGGCATAATCGTGGAGGTTGTGGACAACGATTTCGACCAGCCCCTTCTCCTGTGCACGCTTGAGAATCGACTCATGGAGCGGCGAGGTCAGCAATTCGGGAACTACGGTAAGAATGTCGATGCGCATGAAAAGCGAATTAAAAATTGAAAAATTTCAAGTCGGGGATTTTATAGGATCAACCTTTTTGCGGTCTGAAAATAATATCTTTGCCGTTGTCGTGCACAGGATCGAGGAGCACTTCGCGGCCCTGGTCGAGCGTGAAGCCGACATAGCCCATACCGCGGAACAACGCGATGATCGCAGGGCGGTTCTCCCCGCCCGTCTCGATCAGCACCACGGGGCGGAAGCGTTGCAGCAACGGCTGCATTTCGGTCATAACGATCCGTTCGTAGCCCTCGATGTCGCACTTCACGAAATCCAGCCGAGACAAGGTGCCGAACAGCTCGCTGCCCCGCCGCATGTCGGCCAGAAATTCCACATCGGATTCCATCCTCGCGTCGTTCACGAAGTTTTGGCCCGTTCCTAAATAACCGTTCGTATGCACCGAATCGTTACCCATGCAGATGGGTTTGTTCTCCGTGCCGAGCGCAAAAGGATAGATCTCCACGTTGCCGCACCGCCGCAGGTTGCGGCTCAGCACCTTCCGAATCGGAGCCACCGGCTCCACAGCATGCACGCACCCCGCAGCACCGGCCAGCCGCGAAATCGTCCGGGCGTAGTACCCCAGATTAGCGCCGATGTCGATGCACACGTCGCCCTCGTGCACCAGCTCGGACAGGTGGTAGACATACTCCATCGCCGGGGCGCGGCGGCCGATCCCCAGACGCTGGCAAACGAAAAACATGCGGCTCACAACCCGAAGATACCCTTCGAGCGGAAGCAGCCGCCAGAGAATTTTATGTATCAGCGCTTTCATCGTTCCAAGCATTCGCCCGGCCGGACGAATATCCGCACCAGGTCGATCATCACGGCATTGCACGCCGTCAA
Organism: uncultured Alistipes sp.; assembly: GCF_910580175.1. Taxonomy (GTDB): domain Bacteria; phylum Bacteroidota; class Bacteroidia; order Bacteroidales; family Rikenellaceae; genus Alistipes. The sequence goes on along the minus strand of NZ_CAJTXD010000003.1, from coordinate 330,098 downwards.
GAAATCCATGCACAGCCACCCGTCGACATCCGGCAAAGCAGCGAATCGTTTCATGAGACGGAGGATCACTCTTTGCAGTTCACTTCGTTGTTGAGCACCTCGACGACGAAAGGATTGTAGAGCGTCTCGTGGCCGAGGGTCGTCTCCGGCCCGTGACCAGGGAAGACCTGCACGTCGTCGCCCAGCGGCAGGAGCTTGTCGAGTATCGACCGCATGATCCACGAATAGTCGCCGCCCGGCAGGTCGGTGCGGCCGATGCTCTCGCGGAAAAGGGTGTCGCCCGTGAACAAGGTTTTGCGCTGCGGCTCGAAGAACGCCATGTGGCCCGGCGTATGGCCCGGCGTGGCGATGGCTTGCAGCATCGTGGTGCCGAAACGGACTTCGGGCGTCTCTTCCAGGTCGATGTCGATCGAGGGCATGGCGCCGATGCGCACCCCGAAGATCGAACCGCTCGTCTGCGCATTTTCCAACAAGAACCCGTCTTTCGACGAAAGCGCGAACGGCACGCCGTAGCGCTCCTTGAGGTGGCAGACGCCCAACGCATGGTCGAAATGGCCGTGGGTATTGAGCGCCAACACAGGCCGCAAACCGTGCTCGGCGATGAACCGGTCGAGGACGGCGTTTTCGCGCTCGTTGCTGTTGCCGGCATCGATTACCACGGCTTCGAGCGTGTCGTCCCACAAGATGTAGGTGTTCTCCTCGATGGGATTGAATGTAAGGGATGCTATTTTCATCGTAAAACCGAACTATTATACAACTTTTACGCGGCATCCGGCCCTTCCGGTATTCCCGAACCGTCCCGGACGGAGACGATACTGCTCCTCCAGCCGGAAACGATGTCGATCGTCCCAGACGAACTGCTGCCGAACCGCCGCATGGCGGTGCCGCAAAATTACCCTACGCAAAGATACAACAAGTTATCGACAATCCGCACCGGGAACCGCCCATATTATGCAACGGAGCCTGCATCCATACGGAATGCAGGCTTCGCTTCGGATAACCGGAAATCGTCAATCTTCGATTTCGATCAGGTTCATCTGGCGGTCGAACTTCAAGTCGAGACCGTTGCTCAACTCGACGTCGTAACCGCGGCGGTCGCGGTCGATGCCCTCGATCACGGCCTTGGGAAACTGCTTGACCACCTGCTCGCGGATCGCCTGGGGCACGATCGAAGCCGGCACAGCGCAATGCTTGCACTTCACCTCTTTCCACTCGCCGTTGCTGGCGAACTCCGCCGACGCACCGTCGGCAAAGACGACCTTGTAATCGTTGTCGAAAAGACCGTCATCGACCTTGGCATAGAGCACCTCGGACGACGCGAAATGCGTGCGGATGAACTTCTGAGCCGTGGCGGGCAATTCGTCGACCGCGATCGGCCGATCGGTCAAAACAGCAGCAGCGGCGATGCCTGCGGAAAACAAGGCCGCAACCAAGAGAAACAAATACTTTTTCATACGCTATCGTTTTAAGATTCGGAATCGCTTCTGCAAAATTGCGGCCTAAAAAAATGCGGGAGCCGTCTTCCGGCTCCCGCATCCGCACCGGAGGGACCGGCATCTATTTCTTGGCAGGCTCGACCTGGCAGGCTTTCGAACCGTCGTAAGCCCACTTCACGTAGATCGCACCCCACGTATAACCGCCGCCGAAAGCCGACAGAATGAGGTTGTCGCCCGGACGCAACTCCTTCTCGTAGTCGTAGAGACACGTCGGGATCGTAGCGGCCGTGGTGTTGCCGTTGCGGTCGATGTTGATCATGCACTTGTCGGCCGTGATGCCCATGCGGCGCGCCGTGGCGTCGATGATGCGCAAGTTGGCCTGATGAGGCACCAGGTAACGGATGTCGTCGCCCGTGAGGTTGTGGCGCTCCATCATCTCGACCGACACGTCGGCCATCTTCGACACGGCGGCCTTGAACACGGCCTGGCCGTCCCACGTGATGGTGTGCCAGTTGTTGGCCACGGTCTCGGCCGAAGCGGGGAAACGCGAACCGCCCGCCTTCATGTAGAGCTGCAACTCGCCCGAGCCGTCGGAACGCAGCATCGAATCGATGACGCCCAGCCCCTCGGTATTAGGCTCCAAAAGCACGGCAGCCGCGCCGTCGCCGAACAGGGGGCACGTCGAACGGTCGGTGTAGTCGATGATCGACGACATCTTGTCGGCACCCACGACGATCACTTTCTTGCCGCGGCCCGACTCGACGAAAGCCGCACCCGTCGTCAAAGCGAAGAGGAAGCCCGAGCAGGCGGCCGACACGTCGTAGGCGAACGCATTCTTGCATCCGGCCTGATCGGCGATCAGGTTGCCCGTCGAGGGGAAGAACATGTCAGGCGTGATCGTGGCGCAGATTACCGCGTCGATCTCCATCGGATCGACACCCGTCTTGTCCAGAAGGTTCATCACGGCGCGCGCACCCATATACGAAGTGCCGATGCCTTCGCCCTTGAGGATGTGGCGCGTCTTGATGCCCGTATGCGAAGTGATCCACTCGTCATTGGTATCGACCATGCGGCTCAACTCGTCGTTGGTCAGCAGGTAATCCGGCAGATATTGGCCGACACCCGTTATCGCTGCTGTTATCTTTCCCATTTTTTCGATTGCTTGATTTGAAGTTAATTGTTGAATGCACGCTGCAACTTGGCAGTTACCTGCGTGAGGATGCACCGCTCGGTCGTCAGAATCATGTTCTTGATGGCCAACGGCGAAGAACAGCCGTGCCCGATGACCACGGGAGCGTTGACTCCCAACACGGGCGTGCCGCCCACGTTTTCGTAGTTCATGGCGTCCCAGAAAGCGTTGCTGCCGCCGAGCGCCTTGTTGATGCGGTAGAGACCCTCGGCCATCTTCAGCACCGTGTTGCCCACGAAACCGTCGCAGACGATCACGTCGGCCACCTTGCCCGAAAAGATATGCGATCCCTCGACGTTGCCCACGAAGTTGATGCGGCTCTCGGCACGCAGCATCTCGTGCGCGGCCTTGACCTGGGCATTGCCCTTGGTCTCCTCCTCGCCGATATTGAGGATGGCGACGCGCGGCGCGGCGATGCCCAGCACCGACTCGGCGAAGATCGACCCGATCAACCCGTACTGCGCGAGCACCTCGGGCTTGCAGTCGACATTCAAACCGACGTCCAACAACATCGCCGGACGCCCCGAAGCCGTAGGAACGAGCGACGAAATGGTCGGCCGGATCACACCCTCGATGGGCTTGACGGCATACATCGACCCCACCATCATGGCGCCGGTCGAACCTGCCGACGCGAAACCGTCGACAGCCCCCTTGGCCAGATGGCCGAAGCCGACCGTGATGCTCGAATCGGCCTTGGCCTGGAACGCCTTGGCCGGATGGTCGCCCATCTCGATGACCTCGGTGGTGGCGACGATGTCGAACTTGTCGGCCGGGCAACCCTCGGCCTCAAGCACGGCACGGATGCGCACCTCGTCGCCGAAAAGGACGATACGGCTCTCGGCGCCGACGGCATCGAGCGCCATGACGGCGCCCTTGACGGCCGCTTCGGGAGCGAAATCGCCGCCCATAGCGTCTAACCCTATCTTCAGCATACTTTTTACGATATTAATTCCACTTCCGTGCTTCCGCAGCCGCAACAACGAACATACGCGGCCGCCCGAAGCATGCGCCCGAACGCCGCGCGCAACGAAGCACGCCAAAATCCGTAACTAAAAAAGAGCCTCTCCTTGCGGATATGCTCTTCCTGCCGTCCGATCGTTATTCGGCAGCCTTCTTCTCGATCGCCAACTTGCCGCGATAGAAACCGCACTCGGGGCAAACCCGGTGGTAGAGCGTGGCAGCGCCGCAATTCGAGCAGGTAACGACCGTCGGAACCGCAGCCTTGTAATGGGTTCTTCTCTTGTCGCGTCGCGTCGACGAGACTTTGTGTTTAGGATGTGCCATGTTACAATATAAATTATTAGTTCAACAAATTCATTTTATCCATTCGCCGCACCGGTGTTCTGCGAATCGGCCCAGCCTCGGCCGGAACACTCCGAACGCACGCCGCACCCCTTCTGCGGACCGGACAGCTACTTCTCTTCCGCTCCGGCTTCGCCGCTTTCCAGACGCTCCTTGAGCGCCGCGAGCTTTTCCCAGCCGGCTCCTTTCGGCTCCGCACTCCGCGATTCGATCTCGGCGAACTCCTCGCCCGAGACGATCCGGAAGCGGCGAAGCATTTCGGGATCGCACTCGCCCTCGGGATGTACCCGCTGGTAAGGCAACGACAAAACAATGCTTTCGTAAATATATTGCGCCAAATCGAGTTCGTCCTCGCCGGGCAACAACCACAGCACTTCGCCGTCGTACTCATGCACCTCGTCGGAGAACTTGACCAACAAACGCCCCTCGAACTCGATGGGTACGCAGCAATCCTCCAGACACCGGTCGCAAGCCACGACTACCCCGCCCCGAATGGCGACATCGGCAGTAAGCTGCGTCTCGGCCCGCGTCAGAACGACATGCGCGCGGCAATCTCCGTCCTTGATCTCCGTACTGCCGAAAGCCTCGAACAAAGCGCCGCCGACCTCGAAATCGAATTCGTGGGCGCCGTTTTTCAACCCTTTGTAAGCAATGGAATATCCTTTCGTTATATCCATCTGAACACAAATAGTGCGCAAAGTTACGAAAAAATAAGACATTTGCAAAGAAATCGCACGGATGTTTCGATTTACTTTTCCAGGAGTGCAAACCGCAAATTTGCGGTTGCGAATTATTTTGTACCTTTGCAAACATGACTTCCGAAGGATTCCGCATAGAGGTATCGAGCCGATTCGAGGGCTGGTGGCGCTACAACGCAGCGCTCATGTGCGGCTGTTTCGATGCCGCCGAAGAACGCATCGGCTTCGCCTCCGCCTCGTCGGACATCGCCGACGCAGGCGCGAATCTCAAGGAACCGCCGACCGGCACCGTGCCCGACCGCGCCGTCGTGCTGACCACCGAGCCGTGCGACCATCTGGTGCTCTACATCTACATCATCCCCCACACGCTGCCCACCGGGAACGACATCGACACGCCCCGTCCGTTCGACATCGACGTGGCCATCTCGTTCGGCGGCAAACGGATCAGCAAGACCGTATACAAGATCAACCAATGGTCGGGCGCCTCGATCGAAATGAGGGTGGAAAAGGGAAAATAGCCCCGAAAAAAGAAACACACCTCGCCGCCCCTCTGACCCAAGCCGCCGGCATGCCCCGCTCGAACCGCCGGTCCAAGCTACCAGCATTCTCCGCCCGATCCTTCCAGCATCGAGCATCCTTATATTACCCCGAGCTACCCGCGAACTGCAGGCTCAAATCACTTAACCGCTTATTCCAAGCCGCCAAACCGTCCGCCCAAACTGCCTAACCGTCTGCCCCCCCCAACTTTTAAATAAAAAGTCCGGAATCTTTCGAAGATTCCGGACTTTCCGTATAGGATCGAGGGGTCGACTACTTGTTGTTGTAAGCGGCCATCTTCTCGATGAGCATGAGCACCTTGTTCGAGTAGCCCCACTCGTTGTCGTACCACGAAACGACCTTCACGAAGGTGTCGGTCAGCGCGATACCGGCAGCCTTGTCGAAGATCGAGGTGCGGGCGTCGCCCAGGAAGTCGGACGAAACGACAGCCTCCTCGGTGTAACCCAGGATACCCTTCAGCTCGCCTTCCGACGCAGCCTTCATGGCGGCGCAGATCTCGTCGTACTTGGCCGGCTTGGCGAGGTTGACCGTCAGGTCGACAACCGATACGTCGAGGGTCGGAACACGCATCGACATACCCGTCAGCTTACCGTTCAGCTCGGGGATTACCTTGCCTACGGCCTTGGCGGCACCGGTCGACGAGGGGATGATGTTGCCCGAAGCGGCACGTCCGCCGCGCCAGTCCTTCATCGAGGGGCCGTCGACGGTCTTCTGCGTTGCGGTGGTCGAGTGTACGGTGGTCATCAGACCGTCGGTAATGCCGAACTTGTCGTGGAGCACCTTGGCAATGGGAGCCAGACAGTTCGTGGTGCACGAAGCGTTCGACACGATCTTCTGGCCAGCGTAGGTGTCGGTGTTGACGCCGCATACGAACATCGGCGTGTCGTCCTTCGAGGGAGCCGACATAACGACGTACTTGGCACCGGCAGCGATGTGGGCCTCGGCCTTCTCCTTGGTAAGGAACAGACCCGTCGACTCAACGACATACTCGGCGCCCACCTCGTTCCACTTCAGGTTGGCAGGATCTTTCTCGGCCGTCACGCGGATGGCCTTGCCGTTGACGATCAGCTGGCTCTTCTCGGCGTCGAAGTCCACCGTGCCCTGGAAACGGCCGTGCATCGTGTCGTACTTGAGCATGTAAGCCATGTAGTCCACGGGCACGAGGTCGTTGATACCCACAACCTCGATGTTGCTGTTCGTGCAAGCGGCACGGAACACCAGACGGCCGATGCGGCCGAAGCCGTTGATACCGATTTTGATAGTTGCCATAGTTTTCTTATTTTATAGGTTGAAAATCTTCATTTCACGCAGCTTTTCCCGCTTCGGCAAAGCCCGGCAAGTTCGGCCCGGACTTCGGCTTATTCGGGAAAAACTCCCTTCCGTTATTTTTTTCACAGCGCAAAAGTATATACTTTATATATTTTACGCAAATAAAAAATTAAGTTTTTTTAATAAGTCTCTTGCGGGGTGCTTCCGCAAGGGTAAAAACACCCGGCCGCGTAGCACGACAAGAGTGCCGCTGCTGGGCAGGAACCCGCCGGCCCCGGTTCATTACCAGCCCCTTATCTGGCCGCCTTGGCGCGCTTGGCCATGGCCGACGCGAAGACGAACGCATTCAGCTCGGGGTTGTCCGCATGGAGGATGTCGTCCTTGGTGCCCTCCCACCACTTGCGGCCTTCGTGGATGTATACAATTTTTTCGCCGATCTCCATTACCGAATTCATATCATGGGTGTTGACGATCGTCGTCATATTGTATTCGCAGGTAATTTCGTGGATCAGATTGTCGATAACGATCGAGGTCTGCGGATCGAGGCCCGAGTTAGGCTCGTCGCAGAAAAGATATTTCGGGTTGAGCACGATGGCCCGAGCAATGGCTACACGCTTGATCATGCCGCCCGACAACTCGGCCGGGTAAAGGTGATTGGCATTTTCGAGCCGCACGCGCTGGAGACAGAAGTTGACGCGCTCCAGCTTCTCGCTTTCGGACTGCTCGGTAAAGAGGTCGAGCGGCAGCTTGACGTTCTCCTCCACGGACGACGAATCGAGCAGCGCACCGCCCTGGAAGATCATGCCGATATCCTTGCGGATGGCCTTGCGCTCGCGGAACCCCAGGCCGGTAAAATTGACGTCATCGTACCACACCGCCCCCGAGTCGACCTCGTGAAGCCCCACCAGGCTTTTGAGCAGCACGGTCTTGCCCGATCCGCTCTTACCGATGATGAGGTTGGTCTTGCCGGTCTCGAACTCCACGGAAATGTCGTTGAGCACCGTGCGGCCGTCGAACGACTTGACAATATGTTCGGCACGTATCATATAAGCAATATCTGGGTAAGCATCAGGTTGAAGATCATGATGACCACCGACCCGATTACCACGGCGCGCGTCGATGCGGCACCCACCTCCAGCGAATTGCCCTTGGCGTAGTAGCCGAAGAACGACGAAATCGACGCGATGAGGAACGCGAAGACGGCCGTCTTGATGAGCGAATAAGTGATCGAATAGGGTTTGAAATCCATCAGCAGGCCGTCCACATAATCGGCCGGGATCATGATCCCCGTGAGGTAGGAAATAGCCCAGCCGCCGGCGATGCCGATCAGGATCGAAAGGATCGTCAGAAACGGAAAGAAGAACACGGCGGCGACGATCTTGGGCAGAATGAGATACGACGCCGAATTGACGCCCATGATCTCCAGCGCATCGATCTGCTCGGTAATGCGCATCGTACCGATCTCCGAAGCGATGCTCGACCCCACCTTGCCGGAGAGGATCAGCGCCACGACCGTGGAGGAGAACTCCAGGATCATGGTTTCGCGCGTGGCATAGCCCACCAGCGACCGCGGAATGAACGGCGATTCGAGGTTGATGCACATCTGCAACGTGATGACGGCGCCGATGAAGACCGAAATGATGGCCGTCAGGCCGATCGAGTCGACGCCCAGCGCCTCCATTTCATAGATGATGCGCCGGCGGTAGATCGCGCCTTTCTCGGGCCGGGAAAAGACCTTGCCCATCAAGATGAAATAGCGCCCTATCGGTGCAAAAAAACGAAACATAGGCACTCCGAATTCTCAATAGTCAGATTTTCATATTCTCGACCGGATTCATCGTTTCCCGGTCTCCTCGAACTCCACATAGTCGCCCACGTCGGACGCCACCCGCTTGCCAGGTGCGTCGGGCGTGCGATGCACCTTGACATCGCCCTCCCGGGAGGCGCGGCGCCCCCCGGAAAAGGGATCGGACGACATCCCGGAAAAAGGATCGTCCCCCGAACGGAACCCGCGGAACTGCTCCTCCATCTCCCGGCGCACCCGACGGATCCGCCAGCGGAGCAGAACGGCCAGAAGAACGGCCGCCAGCACAATGCCCATAAGCGCATACAAAATAAAGACCGCAATGCCTTTGACCAGCGCCGGCGCGAACAACGCCAGAACGAACAGCAGCAACACCATCAAGGGGTTGCGCTGCACGAACGCAGCCAGGGCATCAATGATCGCCGATAAGAATCGCATGGTCGAAAAAGTATCGTTCGGTCGGAATTTCCGATTGGCAAAGGTAAGAAAATTATGCGTAATTCAATTTATTGTCTTAAATTTGACGCCAGAATGAACAAAACCAAGCCCATCATGTTGAATGCTCTGACCGCCATTTCGCCCGTCGACGGGCGCTACCGGAACAAAACGGAAAAACTGGCCGATTATTTTTCCGAGCAGGCGCTCATCCGCTACCGCATCCGCGTCGAAATCGAATATTTCATCGCCCTGTGCGAACTGCCGCTGCCCCAGCTGGCCGGCGTCGATCGTTCGAAGTTCGCGGCCCTGCGTGCGCTCTACCTCGATTTTTCGCCCGCCGATGCCCAGCGCGTCAAGGAGATCGAGGGGGTCACGAACCACGACGTGAAGGCTGTCGAATACATCATCAAGGAGAAGATGGAGACGCTCGGGCTGAACGACTGCAAAGAGTTCGTACACTTCGGTCTTACGTCCCAGGACATCAACAACACGTCGATTCCGCTGTCGCTCAAGGATGCCCTCAACAGCGTCTACTACCCGGAGATCGAGGAGGTGCGCGACAAGCTGGCCGCCCTGGCCGAGGAGTGGCGCGCTGTGCCGATGCTGGCCCGCACCCACGGGCAGCCCGCCTCCCCCACGACGCTGGGCAAGGAGATGATGGTCTTCGTGGAGCGGATCGAAAAACAGCTCGCTATGCTGCACGGCATCGCCGTGCCGGCCAAGTTCGGCGGGGCGACGGGCAATTTCAATGCCCACCGCGCTGCCTACCCCGACATCGACTGGGCAGCATTCGCCAACCGGTTCGTGACCGAAAAACTGGGGCTGACCCGCTCGCAGTACACCACCCAGATCGAACACTACGACAACCTGGCGGCCATCTTCGACAACCTCAAGCGCATCGACACCATCCTCATCGACCTGGCGCGCGACATGTGGATGTATATTTCCCAAGAATACTTCAAGCAGCGGATCAAGGCCGGCGAAGTAGGATCGAGCGCCATGCCCCACAAGGTCAACCCCATCGACTTCGAGAACGCCGAGGGCAACCTGGGCATCGCCAACGCCGTCTACGAACATTTGGCAGCCAAGCTGCCCGTCTCGCGGCTCCAGCGCGACCTGACCGACTCGACCGTGCTGCGCAACATCGGCGTGCCGATCGCCCACTCGGTCATCGCGCTGCAATCGCTGCTCAAAGGCCTCGGCAAGCTGATCCTCAACCGCGAGGCGCTCGACCGCGACCTGGAGCAGAACTGGGCCGTGGTGGCGGAAGGCATCCAAACCATCCTGCGCCGCGAGGGCTACCCCAAGCCCTACGAAGCGCTCAAGGCCCTGACCCGCACCAATGCCCGCATCACGGCCGAGACGATCGCCGAGTTCATCGAAACGCTCGACGTCGCCGAAACGGTCAAGGACGAGCTGCGCGCCCTCACGCCGGCGACGTATACGGGAATATACGAATGAATGCGACGGTGAAAAAAGCATTTATACTTGCCGTCGTTGCGGTTTTAGCTCGGATCGACGTTCAGGCTCAAGCTCCGTTTGCGCACTTGGTGGCCGACATGCCGACGACCGGCGTGCCGTTCAAAGCTGCTAAAGACATAACCAAACGATCGTACGGCATTCCTAATTACAAAGGACACATCTCGGCGAAACTCTACGAGGACATACAATGCACCTCTTATTTTATGGCCGATACGGAGGAGTTGGCCCCGGACAGCTATGCCAAATTCCGTATTCCTAATACTCCTTATTATTTGTTCGTCGCCAGCTTCGGTGGCCCGACCGACTATTTGACCGACATGCTGGTCATCGTCGATTCCAAAGGCAATGTGCTGGATACGTTGGAGGCAAGTGTCTGGTGTTTTCCCGGAATTGCCGTCAAACAATATGAGATTACAGGGAGTTATGAAGTAATCATTCATATGTTGAAACCCCTTGCGTCCAATTCCATATCGTTTGCCGATTTCAGCAGTTTTCCGGCATCGAGGATGAGTAGGACTTATAAAATTACTAACGGTAAATTTGTTCTTCAATCAGAAAAAAACTACCGACAACAAACTTATACTCGTGCTCAGCTGGAGCAAGAATCGTATAATATATGGAACGGGCAGGAACAAATTTTATGATTTACAGGCTCGCTTCCACCACGTCGACCAACGACGAGGCACGCGATGCACGATACCGCCACGGCGACGTGGTGTGGGCCGAGCGGCAGACCGCCGGCCGCGGCCAGCGCGGCCATGCGTGGCACAGCCCCGAGGGCGAGAACCTCACGTTCTCCATCGTGCTCGAACCGTGTTTCCTGCCCGTCGGCGAGCAATTCATGCTCTCCGAAGCCATCTCCCTGGCGCTCGTCGACACGTTCGCCGACTACGGCATCGACACGCGCATCAAATGGACGAACGACATCTACGCAGGCGACCGCAAAATAGTGGGCATGCTCATCGAAAACAATTGTTCTGGCCCCCTGCTGGTTCGGTCGATCGCAGGCATCGGCATCAACGTCAACCAAACGGTTTTCGACCCGGCGCTGCCCAACCCCGTGTCGATGGCGCAGCTCGCCGGCCGCACGTTCGACCGGGCCGAAGTGCTCGACACCTTCCTCCGCAAATGCCGCGACCGCTACGAATCGCTCGAACGGGGCGAAAAAAGCGCTCTGCAAGAGGCATATTGCAGCCGCATGTACCGCCTGGGCGAACGCCGCCCCTACCTCCTGCCCGACGGCACCCGCATCGAGGCCGCGATCGAAGGCGTGCGCCCTTCGGGCGAGCTGCTTCTGCGCCATGCCGACGGCTCCTGCGGCGCCTATCTTTTCCGCGAAATCGAATTCGTGAGGGAGTAAAAACGCCCCGTCCAGCCGATCGGAACAAAAAAGTTCCGATCCTACCTGAATAAATAATCGGGAAAGCCCTTGCTGTTATCAAAATAACAATTATATTTGCAACTGGAAAATCACAAAATTCAGTCATTATGAACGTACCTGCCGATCTGAAATACTCCAGCGACCACGAGTGGTGCCGGCTTGAGGGCGACACGGCCGTGATAGGCATCACGGACTTCGCACAGAGCCAATTGGGCGACATCGTATTCGTCGACGTGCCTACCGTAGGCGAGACGCTCGCCGCAGGCGAAGTCTTCGGCTTGATCGAAGCCGTCAAAACCGTGAGCGACGCATTCTTGCCCGTGGGCGGCGAAATCGTAGAATTCAACCCGGCCGTGGATGCCGACCCGTCGATCGTCAACAAGGACGCCTACGGCGAAGGCTGGCTGGTCAAAGTCAAGGTGGCGGAGCCGGCCGACTACGACGCGCTGCTGACGCCGGAGAAGTACCAGGAGCTGATCGGTTAGGCTGCGGTGCCGCCGACCGGCCGGAGCCGGAGCCCCCCTTTCCACAAAGGAAGTGCGAGGAGATTATGCGTCGCGCAGAATCCGGACGCAGCAGTCCGAACGGAGGGGCGAAACAGCCGCAGAACGGCGGCGCACCATGCAAACGAAGCCAAACAAACTTAACTGAAGAAACAATATGTCTAAAGTTACCGTTGTAGGAGCCGGCGCCGTAGGCGCCACCTGCGCAAACGTGATGGCTTGCCGCGAAGTGGCAAGCGAAGTAGTTCTTGTCGACATCAAGGAGGGCTTGTCGGAGGGTAAAATGCTGGACATGTACCAGACTTCGACGTTGATGGATTTCGACACCAAGCTCACCGGCGCGACCAACGACTACAAGAAAACGGCCAACTCGGACGTGGTGGTCATTACCTCGGGTATTCCCCGCAAGCCGGGCATGACGCGCGAGGAACTCATCGGCACGAACGCCAACATCATGAAGGGCGTCATCGAGCAGATCGTGAAATACTCGCCGCGGGCGATCATCATCGTGGTAGCCAACCCGATGGATACGCTTACCTACCTGGCGCTCAAGACTTCGGGGCTGCCGAAGAACCGCATCATCGGCATGGGCGGCGCACTCGACTCATCGCGCTTCAAATGCTACCTGGCCAAAGCCACACGTGCCAACATCAACAACATCGACGGCATGGTCATCGGCGGTCACGGCGATACGACGATGATCCCGCTGCTCTCGAAAGCCACGGTCAACGGCGTACCCGTGACGCAGTTCGCATCGAAGAAGAAGTTGCAGGAGGCCGTCGCCGCCACGATGGTAGGCGGCGCCACGCTGACCAAGCTCATCGGCACCTCGGCCTGGTATGCTCCGGGAGCCGCCGCATCGATGATGGTCGAAGCGATCCTCAACGATCAGAAGAAGCTGATCCCCTGCTCGTGCTACCTGGAGGGCGAGTACGGCCAGAACGACATCTGCATCGGCGTGCCTGCGATCATCGGCCGCAAGGGCATCGAGAAGATCGTGGAAATCGAGCTGACCAAGAAAGAGGAGAGCAAGTTCGCCGAGTCGGCCGCTGCCGTGCGGAAGACAAATAACATCCTGCACGAAATCAAAGCATTGTAGCCGTTCGGCGCCGGGCGGCAAGAGAGTTGCGAAGCCTTTTGCCGCAAAAGACGCGAGAACCGCGCCGCCGAAGAAAAGGCCGGCCGAACGCTTCTGAAAACCATCGCCCCTGCCGTATGTTGCGGCAGGGGCGATTCTTTCATAGTCACAGCGTCCGCATTCGCAATCACTGCATTCGCGGCGGCCTATTCGTAATTTCCATACCCGCCGAATCGGGTTGCACCGGTCGCCCGACAGAGCATCCGTCAAAAACTCAATTTGACCCCGACAAACCAGCTGCGCGGAAGCGAGGGGCCGTAAACATAGCCCGAATCGCGGTCGGCACCGCGGTCGAAATCCTTTTGATAAGCATTGAAAAGGTTCTGCACGCCGGCATAGAATTGCATCGTAAACTCCTTGTAGATACGCAGATCGTAGCTCAGGCGGACACCCATGTCGAAAAAACGGGGCGTCGTCACGGCCACGTCGCGGTCGGTGCCCGAGCCGGCCATATGCTGGACCAGCATTTCGCCCGTGCAGCTGCCCGTCACATCGACGGCGAGCGTCCGCCAGGGCTTGATCGCGGCCGTAAAATAGCCATACATGTCGGGCGTGCGGAACATGCGCCGCACGGGAGCCGCCGTCTCGTCTTCGCTCCAATATTCGGGTTCTTGATAACGGCTCTGCTGCCATGTCATGCCGGCCTGCAACTCGAACCAGCGGCTGAAGATGGCGCGGCCCTCGATATTGACTCCGGCGACCGTGGCGCCCGAACCGTTGTATCGTTCGCGGATCGTAGAGCCGTCGTCCGCAGGTTCGGAAAGATCGCGCAAGGCGAACACATCATCGAGCTTCGTGTAAAACCCTTCGACCAGCAAGTTGGTCTGCACACTGCCGAACTTGCGGTAGAGATCGGCCGAAAGGCTCACGCTGTGGGAGCGCTCCTCCCTGAGTCCGTCGGCCAGCCGGATGCGCACCCGCTCGCCGCCCACCACGGCTATGTGCATGTCCTCGTCGAAAGCCTGCGGCGCACGATAGCCCCCGGCGTAGCTTGCGCGCAGATTGACCGACTCGGTGGGATTGTAGCGCACGTTGATGCGCGGGCTGAAGATGGCGTGCCCGACCATGCTATGCTTGTCGAGCCGCCCGCCGACGAGCAGCGACCACTTTTTCGTTTTCCATTCGTTCTGGAAATAAGCGCCCGCGATGTGCACCGTCTGATCGGTCGCCATGCCGTAGCCGATCGACCGGTCGGAAAGGTCATCGCAGCTGTACTCCGCCCCCACGGTAAGTTCCGAGGGCATGAACCATAGTTTTTCGAACGCATGGATATATTGTGCACCCGTCGCCGCCGTGAAATCGTGCGTACGCCCGTAAGCGTCGGGGTCTTGCTGCGAACCGTAGTAGCTCCTGCGGGAGGTGTTCTGGAACGAAGCATAGAGGTTGACCCGATCGCGGCGGTCGGACGTCGAAAAATCGAACGACAGGCTGCCCCCGTCGATCGAATGGTCGGTCTGCTCGGCGACCATCGCTTCGTGGGGCGGCAGGTCGAGCCGATCGCCTCCGCGCCGGTATTCGGCCACATGATGATATTGCGCCGTAATGCGCGAACGGGCGCCCGTCCGCAAGAACGAACGCAATCCGACCGACTGCGACCGGATGGCGGGCAGCTCAGTGAATCCGTCGCCGTCGTGATCGTAGCCGGAGCGATGGCGGTTCTGCCCGAAAACGCAAAGCCCCGCGCGGCGATTGTCGGCAACATACGAAGCGTTGAGCATCGTATTGTTGTCGTAGGCGCCCCGGCAACCGATCGAAGTGAGGGTGTGCGAAAGCGACGCCGAGCTGCGCGAAGGTTCGCGCGTGATGATGTTGATCGTGCCGCCTATGGCCGACGAGCCGTAAAGCGCCGACCCGCCGCCGCGCAGCACCTCCACGCGCTCGATCATGTTGGCCGGAATCTGTTCCAGTCCGTAGACACCCGTCAGGGCCGAAAATATGGGGTGCGAGTCGACCAGAATCTGCGAATAATGGCCGTCGAGACCATTGATGCGCACCTGAGCGAAGCCGCAGTTCTGGCAATCGTCCTCCACACGCACGCCGGGCTGGAACGACAGCGCTCCGGCGAGCGACGCCGAATTGGTCTTCTCGAAAAGATCGGCGTTCAACACGCTTACCAGCGCAGGCGCCTCGCGCCGCAGGGTGGCGGTGCGGCTGGCCGAAACGACCACTTCGTCCATCGATATGCCGGTAGGCGTCGCCTCGAAGTTGACCTCCCGGGTCTCGTGCGCCCGCAGCACGACCTGCTGCTGCACCGTGGCATAGCCCAGCGCACGCACCTCGACCGTGCAGAGGCCTTCGGGCAGATTCTTGAGGAAATAATGGCCCGACGCATCGGTTACCGTGCCGTAGACCGTCCCCACGATGGCCACGGCTGCAAACGGAAGATGCTCGCGCGTGTCGCGGTCGACGACATGCCCTACAAGATTGGCGTCGGTATGTGCGGGAGGTGCTTCGGCCGCAACCGCACGGCACAGCGACGCTCCAAGCAGCAGTAAGGAAAGGAAGATATTCTTCATATTCGGGTTTCAATGGTTTCGCGGGCAAAAGTATGAAAAAACAGGACTGCCCCCAAGGCAGCCCTGTCAAAATACCGACAAATAGGTATGCAGGCATGCACCCCGACGGCTCCGCCGTCCGGACGCATCCGCGCGTTGTCATATGTTGATGTCCAGAATCTCGAAATGCACCGTCCCGGCCGGCACCTCGACCTCCACGCAGTCGCCCTTCTTGTGGCCCAGCAGCGCCTTGGCGATGGGCGTGCCGATCGCCAGCTTGCCCTCGCGCAGGTTGGCCTCGTGCTCGGCGACGATCGTATAGACCATCTGCTTGCCCGTATTGCGGTTGAGAAGCGTCACTTTGCTCAATATCTGCACCTTGCTCTTGTCGATCTTCGACTCGTCGATGATCCGCGCATTGGCGATCGTATCTTCCATCTTGGCGATGCGCATCTCCAGCAGCCCCTGGGCCTCGCGGGCCGCATCGTATTCTGCGTTCTCCGACAGATCGCCCTTGTCGCGTGCTTCGGCAATGGCTGCCGAAATGGCCGGACGCTCGACGGAACGCATGTGATCGAGTTCTTCTTTGAGCTTCCGGTAGCCCTCCGCCGTCAGATAAATAATCTCTTTTGCCATAACGTAAAAAATTTCTTTCCACGGGTCGTCCCAACGGACGCTCCGATTGCAAAAAACGCAAAAAACAAGAATCCTGGCCTGATGGCCAGAACCCTCCGTACTCTATGTACAGACAAAGGTAACAAGTAAAATCCGAATTTCCAAATCTTTTTCGCGCTCCATGGCACGGAGTGTGCCCGACGGCGGAATATGCTTGCTTTGTTGGCTTTCCATCTGCTGTGGAGCGCATGCGCGCTGATTTTCCTCACGCGCCGCCACCGCACGCCTGCTTCGGCCGCGGTCTGGGGCGCGATCGTCCTGCTGCTGCCCGCGGCGGGCACGCTGCTCTACATTCTGGCAGGTTATCGCCGTCCCGCTCCGCCGCGCTGCGAACCGCCGTTCCGCGGCGACGCCCTGGGGCGGATCATCGCCCAAGGCTGCAACACCCGTCCCACGCCCCGCAACCGCATCGACCTGCTGCACAACGGAAGCAACGCCTTTTCGGCCCTGATCGCCACCTTGCAGCGGGCTACGCGCTCTATCCACATGGAATACTACATCTTCCGCGACGACCGCGTCGGACGCACCATTGCCGACATCCTGATCCGCAAATCGCGCGCCGGAGTCGAAGTACGCGTCATCTACGATGCCGTAGGATCGTGGAGGCTGCCCCGGCCGATGCTGCGGCGCATGCACCGGGCCGGCATCCGCACGGCAGCCTACGCGCCGATCCGGTTTCCCTGGTTCACGCCCCGGGCCGCACGGCGCAACCACCGCAAAATAGTCGTCGCAGACGGCAAAGTAGCCTACCTGGGCGGCATCAACATCGCCGCATACTACCTCGACGGCGACGACATGGGCAAGTGGCGCGACGAACATCTGCGCATGGAGGGCGACGCCGTAGCCGACCTGCAACGGCTCTTTCTCGACGATTGGGCCGCAGCCTGCGGCGAGCGGCTCGACCCGGCGCTCCACACGTGTGCGCACGCCATCCGCCAACCGCTTTCCGTGCAGATCGCCTGGGCCGAAGAAGGCACCTCGCGCACCACGCTGGCCGAAGCGTTCGCCGCAGCGATCGTACGCGCACACCGACATGTCCGCCTGTGCTCGCCCTATTTCATGCCGCCCACACTGATCCTCGACGCCCTGCGGCTGGCGGTAAGCTGCGGCGTGCGGGTCGAAGCGATGATCCCCTCGTGCAGCGACTCGCTCCTGACCGATCTGGCGGCCGATTCCTATGTCGAAGACCTGCTCGCCGCCGGAGTCGAACTCTACCGCTACGACAACGGCTTCCTACATGCCAAAGTGCTGATCGTCGACGACTTTCTGGTCTCGATCGGCACGGCCAACATGGATTACCGCAGCCTGATGGACAACCTCGAAGTGACGGCTTTCATCCGCGACCGCGAAACGGCCCGCCGCATGGCCGCCACGTTCGACGCCGACCGGGCCTCCTGCACGCGCGTCGAACCGCAGACCTGGCGGCCGGCCCCCTGGCGACGCACGACGGGCGACCTGCTGCGGCTGCTCGCACCGTTGCTGTAACCCGTCCAAAACGAACCGAACCATGAAAAAACTATCTGCATTGCTCGTTTTCCTGCTGATGCTGAGTATCCCGGAAGCCTCGGCCAAGCGGTTCCGGATCGGAATCCGGGGCGGAATCAACCTGAGCCACTACCGATTCGACCGGCTGCAAATCGGCGACACTTGGTTCGCACCGGGAAATGCCCGCGCGGGCTACGAAGCGGGCGCCGTCGTGCGGATCGACCTGTCGCGCCGCTTCCACCTTCAAGGCGAACTCGGCTATGCACTGGTCAACTACGATGTTTTGGCCATAAACACCGACCGGCGCATCGTCCGCCTGCGCACCGGACGTCTGGAAATGCCGGTGCAGGCCGGTTTGCAGTTCGGGCCGCTGCGGTTCTTCGGCGGACCGCTCTTCCGGCTGAGCCACAGCAACCGCAGCAGCGCCGCCGAAATCCTGCGGATCGGATTCAACGACCGCAGCGTCGGCCTCATGGGCGGCATGGGACTGAACATCCGCCGCTTCTTCATCGACTTCCGCGTCTCGGGCTACCCTCGGAGCCATGTGTGGCAAACGTTCTTCTGCGGGGCCTCCGTCCACCGGGTCAAGGTACCGCACGACATCGTATACGGCGGTTCGATCGGCTTCTTCTTCTGAAAGATCGTAACACCCGTCTCAACATATCGCTCGCAAACCCACCGGCCCCGCACCGAATCGCCCCAGCCCGGCTCCAAGCGGTCCCGAACAACTGCGCCTACCTCTCCTCTGCACCCATTTGCCCGCCCTCTACGCACAATAAATCGGCATCTTCGCCGTTGGTGTCGGGACGTGCCGCGTCTCTGCGCACAACGGTGCGGAATCCATGCCGTCGCATTTATTTTTGCAATTCCCCGATTTATTGAGTAACTTTGCGCGATAAAGCGCCGTAACAGATTCTTCGATGAAGCAAACATTCACACACGCCCTTTGCGTCCTGGCCATCGCGGTCATTTTCAGCGGGTGCAGCGGCATGAACGCCCTGCTCAAAAGCGGACAGCCCGACCGCATCTACTCCAAGGCGCTGGAGTACTACGACAAGGAGAAGTGGCAGCGTGCCTCGACGCTTTTCGAAGGGGCGCAGCACTACTATATCGGCACGCAGCGCGAAGATTCGATCTCCTATTTCAACGCCCGCTGCAAATTCAAGAGCCGCGATTACGATGCCGCATCGATGCTCCTGGACGAGTTCCGCCGCAAGTTCGGCCGCAGCGTCTTCATCGAGGAAGCCGAGGGGATGTACGTCATGTGTTTCTACTATCTTGCGCCCGGCCCCTCGCGCGACCAGACGATGACCCAGCAGGCGCTGATCGCCATCAACGAGTTCATCTCGCACTATCCCGACAGCCAATATACGGACAACTTTCTGAAAATCAACGACGAGCTGACCGAACGACTGCAAGAAAAGGCCTACCTCAACGCCTACACCTATTACAAGATCGGGCGTTACAACGCAGCCATCACAGCACTGAAGAACGCCTTGAAGGAGCACCCCGAAAGCAAACGGCGCGAGGAGATCATGTTTTTGATCGTCGACGCCGGCTACCGTTTCGCCAGCAACTCGATCGCTTCGAAACAGACCGACCGTTATCTGGCGATGCTGGACTCCTACCTCTCGTTCAAGGAGGCCTATCCCGAGTCGCCCCGCATGAAAGAAGCGGAGCGCATGGCCCAGCACGCACGGGATTTTCTGGATCGCAACAACAAAGAAAACAACATATAACGATGGAAATCAAGAAGAACATTCCCAACAACACCGTTACCCGCAAATTGGTCGACCTGGACAAGGAGACGGGCAACATCTACGAAACCGTCAACATCATCGCCCGCCGCGCCAACCAGATTTCGACCGAGTTGAAGACCGAACTCAACCGCAAGCTGGCCGACTTCTCCTCGCCCACCGACACGATGGAGGAGACCTTCGAGAACCGCGAGCAGATCGAGATTTCGCGCTATTACGAGCGGCTGCCCAAACCCGTGATCATCGCCACGGAGGAGTTCCTCGACGACGAACTTTTCTACAAGGAGAACAAGCCCGAGGCGGAAGCATAGTTCCGCCCCCATCCGCATGCAGACCGAGCGAACCGCATATCCTGCACTCCGGGGACGCCGCATTCTGTTGGGCATCACAGGGAGCATCGCCGCCTACAAGGCGGCCGCACTCTGCCGTCTGCTGAAGACAGCCGGCGCCGAGGTGCGCGTGGTCATGACGCCTCTGGCCAAACAGTTCATCACTCCGCTGACGATGGCCACGCTATCGAAAAACCCGATTCTGGTCGAGTTCTTCGACCCCGAAAACGGCGCCTGGCACTCCCATGTCTCGCTCGGCGAATGGGCCGATTGTTTTCTGATCGCCCCGGCTACTGCCAATACGCTGGCCAAGATGTGCGCCGGCATCGCCGACAACCTGCTTCTGACCACCTATCTTTCGGCCCGGTGTCCCGTCGTCGTGGCCCCCGCCATGGATTTGGACATGTATGCCCATGCCGCGACGCAGGAGAACCTGCAAGCGCTCGCCCGACGGGGCGTGGCGATCGTCGAACCCGCCGAAGGCGAATTGGCGAGCGGTCTGGTGGGCAAAGGACGCATGGCCGAGCCGGAAGAGATAGCTGCCTTTCTGCACACGCTGTTTTCACAGGCTCCCGGGAACGACGCCCCCGAAAGAAACCCCTCCGAGGGATCGCTCGGGAATTCGGGTTCTGCACCGCATGCTTCTTCGGCCGGGCCGCTGCTCGGCAAGCGCTTCGTAGTCACGGCCGGCGCTACGGTCGAGGCCATCGATCCGGTGCGGTTCATCTCCAACCGTTCGACCGGCAAGATGGGATACGCCATCGCCGGCGAGCTGGCCCGGCGAGGCGCCGCAGTGGTGCTTGTGAGCGGCCCCACTGCGCTGCCCACCCCCGCGGGCGTCGAACGGCGCGACGTCGTGTCGGCCGACGAGATGTTTGATGCTGCGGTCGACGCATTCGCCGAGGCCGACGGAGCCGTCATGTGCGCCGCCGTGGCCGACTATACACCCGCCGAAGTTTCGGACGTGAAAATCAAGAAAGACAACGGCGAACTGACTCTCACGCTGCGCCGCACGCGCGACATCGCCGCCCATCTGGGCGCCCGCAAAGGCAGCCGCCTGCTGGTCGGCTTCGCGCTGGAAACCGACCACGAGCAAAGCAACGCCGAGGCGAAACTCGCCCGGAAGAATTTCGATTTCATCGTGCTCAACTCCCTGCGCGATGCCGGGGCCGGCTTCGGCGTCGACACCAACAAAGTGACGTTCATCGACCGCGGCGGCCGCCAAGAGTTGCCGTTGATGGCCAAAACCGAGGTCGCCGCGCACATCGCACAGAAAATCGAATCCCTGCTAAAATAATCCCGCCATGTTACGCCGCCTTTCGGTCGAAAACTACGCCTTGATCGACTCGCTCGTTCTGGAACCCGACCCGCACCTGAACATCATCACGGGCGAGACAGGCGCAGGCAAATCGATCCTGCTGGGCGCGCTGGGGCTGCTGCTGGGCGCCCGCAGCGATCTTTCGGCCGTCAAGGACACCGCGCGCAACTGCGTGGTAGAGGGAACGTTCGACCTCACGGGCCGCGGCCTGGAGCCGTTTTTCGAGGAAAACGACCTCGACTACGCCCCGCAGACCACTCTCACGCGCATCCTCACGCCGGCAGGCAAAAGCCGCTCGTTCATCAACGACCTGCCCGTGCAGCTGACCCTGCTGCGCGAGTTGGGCACCCGGCTGATCGACATCCATTCGCAACATCAGAATCTGATCCTCTCGTCGGAGGAGTTCCGCATATCGGCCCTCGACACGATAGCAGGAAATAGTGAAATACGGACGCAATATGCCGCGCAATATAAACAGCTCAACGAGTTGAAACAACACCTCGCCGCGCTGCGCGAAGCTGCCGAGGAGGGACGCCGCAACGAAGAGTGGCTGCGCTTCCAGACCGAAGAACTGACGGCCGCCAACCTGCGTGCCGGCGAGCAGGCCGAGATCGAAGAAGAATTGGCCGTACTGGAGAACGCCGACCGCATCGGCGAGGCCCTTACCGGCCTGCGCAACGCGCTGGACACCGACGAAACAGGCGTACTGCCGCAACTGAAAACGGCCGAGACGGCGTTGAGCCACATCCGAACCCACTATCCTGCGGCCGAAGAATATGCCGCACGCATCCGCTCGGCGATCGAGGAGCTGAAAGACATCGCCCGCTCGGCGGCCGGCGAGAGCGAACGCATCGACGCCGATCCGGCGCGTCTGGCCAAACTCTCGACCCGGCTCGACACGCTCATCGCCCTGCAACAGAAGCACCGCGTGGCCAACGAAGCCGCGCTCATCGCCCTGCGCGACCGGAGTACGGCGCAGCTTGCCGCCATCGTCCATGGCAGCGACGAAATCGCAGCGGCCGAAGAAGCCTTGCAGCAGGCCCGCACCCAAACCGAGACGCTGGCCGAGCGGCTCCGCAAGGCCCGCACCAAGGCGGCCCCGGCATTCGCCAAGAGCATCTGCGCCACGCTGGCCCGCCTGGGCATGCCCGAAACCGTGTTCGAAACGACGATCGTCCCGACCGACCTCGGCCGCACAGGCGCCGACGAAGTGGAATTCCTTTTCTCGTCCAACCGCGGCGCCAAGCCCCAGCCGATAGAAAAAATCGCCTCAGGCGGCGAGTTATCGCGCGTGATGCTGGCACTCAAGTCCCTGTTGGCCAGCCGTATGCAGCTGCCTACGATCATCTTCGACGAGATCGACACCGGCGTTTCTGGCCGCATAGCCGACGCCATGGGCGAGATCATCGCCCAGCTCTCCGCCACAATGCAGGTGGTCGACATCACCCACCTGCCGCAGGTGGCCTCGAAAGGCTCGGCCCACTTCGTCGTCTCGAAGCAGGCAGGACGCACCTCGGTGGCTCGGCTGACGGACGAGGAACGCGTTACCGAAATCGCCAAGATGCTCTCGGGCAACACCATAACCGATGCCGCACTGGCCCAGGCCCGCATTCTATTAGGTTAGACAAACCGCTCCCCCGCATGAAACCGATCCTCGAACTCGCGGCTGCGAACCGGCAGCGCGCGCACGCAATCATCCGCGAACTCCGGCTGGAGGAAATCTGGCGTTCCGCAGGCGCCGAACCGCGGCTCGTCGGCTCGCTCCGCATGGGCCTGCTGGTCAAACACCGCGACATCGACTACCACATCTACTCGCCCCAACTGCGTCTGTCGGAGAGTTTCGCCGCCATCGCCCGTCTGGCGGAAAACGCCCGCATCCGCCGCATCGAATTCGCCAACCTGCTCGACGCACCCGACCATTGTCTCGAATGGCACGCCTGGTACGAAGACGAAGAGGAACGGACGTGGCAGATCGACATGATCCACATGCAGGCCGGGTCGCCATGGGACGGCTGGTTCGAAAGCATGGCCGACCGCATAACGGCCGCCCTGACCGAGGAAGCCCGCACGACCATCCTGCGGCTCAAATACGAAACGCCCGACGAGCGGAAGATTCCCGGCATAGCCTACTACATGGCCGTGCTGCGCGACAGCGTGAGCACCTGGCCGCAGTTCGAAGAATGGCTGGCGGGGCATCCGTTGGACGGAATCATCGAATGGATGCCGGAAGAATCCCGGGAATCGCAGGCCGAATGACCCGATGCGGCCACACCGTCGTAAGAACCCGCCGCAGCCGATTCCGATCGAAAACGCAGGAAAAAATCCTGCGTTTTTTCGTCTTTTTCCCTTTTCCCGCGTCTTATTTACAAACGCGCGTAAAAAAACGAAAACCATGAAAAACCACACCCCCGAATGCCTCAAGGAACTGGAGGAACTGGTCGACAGCTGCCGCGAGCCGCTCTTCCGCTTCGCCTTTTTCCGGTTGGGATCGCGCATGGATGCCGAAGATGTCGTACAGGATGCCTTTCTGAAATGGGCATCCAGGCCCGAACGTACCGTCGGCCACCCGCGTGCCTACCTCTTTCGGATGGTAAGCAACGGTTGCTGCGACCGGCGACGGCGACGAACGCCCCTGGTGCCGCTCGACCAGCTGACGGCCCCCTCCGACGAAAGCGCCGAAGAACGCGAAGCTCACGAAGAAGCCCGACGAATCGAAGCACTCCTCGACAAGCTCCCGCCCGAACAGGCCGAGACGATCCGCCTGCACACCTACGCGTCGCTCCGCTTCACGGAGATCGCCGAGGTGCTCCGATGTCCGGTCTCGACCGTCAAATCCCGCTTCGGCAGCGGCATCGAAAAACTAAAAAAAATGGCGAACCTTTTCTAAGCCGAACACAGATCCGGGCAGGCCCGGGTCATCTCGAAGCAAGAAAAGCCGCATGAAAACGAATCTGTAAAAACCGAAACCATGAATTGCACTGAATTCCGAAATTGTATCATCGATCTGCTCGACGGCCGCAACCTTACCGACGAAGAACGGCACCATCTGGAACAATGCCCCCAGTGCGCCGCCGAATTCCGGGCCGCGGACGAAGCCCTCGACGCCGTTACGCCACGCAGCGATCCCCGTCCCTCCGACGAGCTGCGCAACCGCATCCTGACGGCCTCCGCATCGGCTGCACGACCCCGTCGAAATCGCTTCCACCGCCTCTTCGGCACCGTAGCGGCCGCTGCGACGATCCTTGCCGGCGTTCTCCTACTCACTGTCCGCACGCCGGCCTATGCCGCCCGCAAACACTTCGGATGTGCCGTAGCTGCGATGAACGACGTGAAAACGCTCCGCATCGCCCTCCGCATCCGGACAGCACCCCACGAGAATTTTACCTACACCGACCCCGCGCTGCCGCCGATACCCTGCACCGTAACGGTCGAATACGGCGACACGCTGCGCTGGCGCATAGAGAAATCGGGCCGCACGGCCCTCTGCGACGGCGAATTGACACGCATGTGGCTCCGGAATGCCGGGGAAGGGTGGTGCAGCCGGGCCGACAACTACCATCCCGAAGGCGAACTCGGACTGCTGCTCGATCTGCAACGGCTGCTGCTTGCCGAACAGGCGCTGGCCTCCCGGACGAAAGGAGCGAAGTACGAAATCGCCGAGGAAGACGGAAGCGTCCGGCTTACCGTTACGATGCCGGCCCAGGGCGACTTCAGCCGAAGCGACTACATGCTCAACAGCTCCATCGCCGAATCGAACACCCTGCGCGAATATCGTTTCGACAAGGAGAGCGGCCGCCTGCTCGACCTGCGCATCACAGCCATTCTGCCGGACGGCAGCCGCCCGGTACTGCTGGAAAGCACCGCCATCGCCTACGATGAACTCGTCGACCGGGCAGCGCTGACGGCCATTCCTGAAAATATCGGATGGATCGACCTTGCCGCACCCATTCCCGGAGTGCAGCTGGTCGATATATCGGCCGAAGAGGCGGCGAACCGCATTCTGCGGGCAATGGGATCGTGGGACAAAACGCTGCTCGACGAAGCGCTCCACTACTATGGTCCCGACATCTGCAAGCAACTCGAAACGCACTACAGAGGACTTGCGGTCATCGCCATCGGCAAAGCGGTACGCTCGGGCCAGTATGCAGGCGTCTTCGTACCCTGCAAAGTCCTTCTGGCCAACGGCAAAACCGAAAAACTGATGCTGGCCCTGCGCAACGACAATTCCGAAAAGTGCTGGCTTGTCGACGGCGGTCTCTGATCCGAACCTGCCGAAAAAACAAAACCCCGGTTTGCCAAAGGCAAACCGGGGTTTTACCGTAAAACGGGAATCCGTTACATCATGCCGCCCATACCGCCTGCAGGCATCGGGGGCATAGCAGGCTGCTCGGACTTCTTCTCGGCCAGCACGCACTCGGTCGTCAGGAACATCGAAGCGATCGACGCGGCGTTCTCCAAAGCTACGCGCGACACCTTCGTCGGGTCGATGATACCGGCCTTGAGCATATCCTCGTACTTGTCATCACGGGCGTTGTAACCGAAGGCATCCTTGCCCTCGCGCACCTTGTTGACCACGACCGAACCCTCGCCGCCGGCATTGGCAACGATCTGACGCAGCGGCTCCTCGATGGCACGCTTGACGATCTGGATACCCGTCGTCTGGTCGTCGTTGGCACCCTTCATACCCTCCAGCGCAGCCGTAGCGCGGATGTAGGCCACGCCGCCGCCCGGCACGATACCCTCTTCGACGGCAGCACGCGTAGCAGCCAGCGCATCGTCGACGCGATCTTTCTTCTCTTTCATCTCGACCTCCGTAGCGGCACCGACGTAGAGCACGGCCACGCCGCCCGCCAGCTTGGCCAGACGCTCGTGGAGCTTCTCCTTGTCGTAATCCGACGTAGCCTTGTCGATCGAAGCGCGGATCTGCGCCACACGGGCGGCGATCTCCTCCTTCTTGCCGGCACCGTCGACGATGGTGGTGTTCTCCTTGTTGAGCGTTACCTTGTCAGCCGTACCGAGCATTTCGAGCGTTGCATCCTCGATCTTCATGCCCTTGTCGGTCGAGATGACCGTAGCGCCGGTCAGCACGGCGATGTCCTCCAGCATCTCCTTACGACGGTCGCCGAAGCCCGGAGCCTTGCAGGCAGCGATCTTCAACGTGCCGCGCAGCTTGTTGACTACCAGAGCCGACAGCGCCTCGCCATCGACATCCTCGGCGATGATCAGAAGCGAACGACCGCTCTGGGCCACCGGCTCCAGAACGCCCATAAGCTCCTTCATGGTCGAAATCTTCTTGTCCGTAATCAAGATGTAGGGCTTCTCCAGCTGGGCCTCCATCTTCTCGGGATCGGTAATGAAGTAGGCCGAGATGTAGCCACGGTCGAACTGCATGCCCTCAACGACCTCGACGTGGGTCTCGGTGCCCTTGGCCTCCTCGACAGTGATGACACCCTCCTTGTTGACCTTCGACATCGCCTCGGCGATGAGCTTGCCGATGTTCTCGTCGTTATTGGCCGAGATGGTGGCCACCTGCTCAATCTTGGCGAAGTCGGAACCTACCTCCTGGCTCTGCTTGCGCAGCGACTCGACCACGGCGGCCACCGCCTTGTCGATGCCGCGCTTCAGATCCATCGGATTGGCGCCGGCCGTCACGTTCTTCAACCCCACGCCGATGATCGACTGGGCCAGCACGGTGGCCGTCGTCGTGCCGTCGCCGGCGTCGTCGTTGGTTTTGGAGGCAACCTCCTTGACCATCTGGGCGCCCATGTTGGCGAACGGGTCTTCCAACTCGACCTCCTTGGCCACGGACACCCCATCCTTGGTTACCTGCGGAGCACCGAACTTCTTGTCGATGATGACGTTGCGCCCCTTGGGGCCGAGCGTTACCTTTACTGCGTTCGACAGCGCGTCGACACCCTCCTTGAGGAGTTCGCGCGCCTCAACGTTATATTTGATTTCCTTTGCCATAGTCGTTTGCGTGTTAGATGATTGCCAAAATATCGTTCTGCTTCATGATAAGGTAGTCCACCCCGTCGATCTGAATCTCCTGACCGGCATACTTGCCGTAGAGCACCTGGTCGCCCGCCTTGACCTCCATGGCCACCTCCTTGGTGCCGGGGCCAACGGCGATCACTTTGCCTGCGAGGGGTTTTTCCTTGGCCGTGTCGGGGATAATGAGGCCGCCGGCCGTCTTCTCTTCCGCGGGATTCGGCAGAATCAGCACGCGATCCGATAAGGGTTTTACGTTCATAGTTTTTCCAATTGTTAAGTTATGTATGTTCCTTTGATATTCGAAACTCTATTTCCGGCTTTTTGCGATCCGGCTCTCAAATCCGGACTCCGCATCTTCCGCAATCCGGACTCCGTTTGCAACTCGCTATCCATCAAGAGGTGTGCCAACCCATTTTTGGCAGATTCCGCCGGCCTTGCGCTGACAAAGATACAGACCAGCCTGTCATTTTGACATGCAGCGGACGGCGATTTCGATTTTTCGCCCGTTTTATTTGGCAAAAGCGAAAAAGTGTATTACATTTGCACTCCGATACGGCACGCATGCCGTATAGACGGTGGATGTAGCTCAGTTGGTTAGAGCGTCGGATTGTGGTTCCGAAGGTCGAGGGTTCGAACCCCTTCTTCCACCCGAAAACGAAGAGATTCCTTTGCTGGAATCTCTTTTTTTATTTCGCAGCAGCCAGTCGTGCCCGCGCTTACCGCCCGCCCGAGCCGCCCGCGCATCTTTCCCGCCGGCAGGCCCTCGCGCACATCACGCCCCTTGCGCCCGGGAAGCCAGAAAGACCCAGGATAGACTTAGGGAAAGCCGGGGAAAGTCCGGAAAACTCGGGAAGACCCGGGAAAACCCGGGGAGACTCGGAGAAACCCGGGGAGCCAGAAAGACCCAGGAGAGACTTGGGGAAAGCCGGGGAAAGTCCGGAAAACTCGGGAAAACCCGGGGAGACTCGGGAGACTCGGGAGACTCGGGGAAACCCGGGAAGACTCGGGAAGACTCGGAGAAACCCGGGAAGACTCGGGAGACTCGGAGAAATTCGGATAGTCTCGGCGAGTCTTTATTCCAGCCCCATTCTCGCCCGGGCGAAAGGCATTACCCACGCCGGGGATTCATTTGCGGCCAACAATTCGCGCATGCGATCCATATAAGGTTCGGCATGGCGGAAATAGCGCATCAAGCCCTCGCAGAGCGAATTTTTGCGGCATCCGTCCGCGCCCGTTTCGAACCGGTGTTTCGGGCATTCGCCACGGCAGGCGAAATAATATTTGCAGCGCAGACACTCCGCAGGCAGCGCATTGCGCTTCGCCAGTCCGAAGTCGCGGCGTTTCTGCGACCGATAGATTTCGGCGAGAGGCGTTTCGCGGATATTGCCCAACAAATATGCGGGATATACGAAGTGATCGCAGGAATAAACATCGCCGTTATGCTCCACGACCAGCGCGTCGCCGCACGTTTCGCCCATCGAACAGACGCCCGGAGGCACGCCGCACCATTGCGCCAGCGTGGCTTCGAACAGCTGTACATAGCATCGGCCCACGTCGCTTACCACCCATCGGTCGAAAATGTCGCACAGAAAATCGCCGTAACCTTGTGCCGTGATCGACCAGTCGGCCAGCCGCGCCCCCTCGTGATCCGGCGAAACGATTACCGGGCGGCGCATCCCGGGACGGTCGATGACATGCTCCACGGCAGGCAGGAACTGCATGTAGCGGCTGCCCACCGTATCGCGGAAGAACCGATAGATTTCGTCGCCGCGCCCCTCGCAAAGGCGGCTCGCCACGCTCAACGTATTATATTCCACGCCGAAGTCGCGCAACAGCCCGATCGTTCCCATTACCCGCCCGAACGTCGGCGCCCCGCCCCGGGTCATGCGGAACGCATCGTGAATATCCTCGGGGCCGTCGAGCGAAACGCCCACCAGAAAATCGTTCGCAGCGAAAAATTCGCACCACGCCTCGTCGACCAGCATACCGTTGGTCTGCAATGTGTTTTCGATCCGTTTGCCATCGGCATATTTCTGTTGCAGCGCGGTCGCCCGACGATAAAAGTCGAGGCCCAGCAACAACGGCTCCCCGCCATGCCAGCAAAACTGCACGGTCGGCACTTCGTTGGCTTCGATGTATTGACGGACATAGAGTTCCAGCAGCTCGTCGTTCATCACGGCTTGCCGGCCGCCATACTGTGCCGCTTTATCGAGGTAATAACAATAGCAGCAATCGAGGTTACAGGCCGAGCCGGCCGGCTTCAGCATGGTCGTAAAAGCCACGGGGCCGACCTGTTTTTCTGCATCGCGGAAAGTGAAAATATCTTTCATTCCCTTGCAACTTTTTTTCATCGCCGGTAAAAATACGATATCGGTTCGGGATTTCAAAACGCCGTCCCATCAAAACCGACTGCGGCCAAGGTTGCGACAAAAAAACACTGGGCAAACATGGTTTTCGGACGCAGCCTGCGGGACACGCATTTGCGGGCCTCCGCCGAGGGAGGCTGCGGCCCGCATGGCGCCAAGAGCCGCAGTAGGCGCAAGAGCCGATACCGGGGCCATTTTACAGACAAAAAATTCCGGCAGCCTGTTGCAGGCTGCCGGAACCGATTATTGAAGTGCGGAACTTACTTGCGGTATACCTTGGTATAGCCGTAGATCGCTTCGTCGCCCAACTCTTCCTCGATACGAAGCAGCTGGTTGTACTTGGCCATGCGGTCGGAACGCGACATGGAACCGGTCTTGATCTGGCCCGAGTTGGTAGCCACGGCGATGTCGGCGATCGTCGAATCCTCGGTCTCGCCCGAACGGTGCGACGTAACCGACGTATACCCTGCGCGGTGCGCCATTTCGATGGCGTCGAGCGTCTCGGTCAGCGAACCGATCTGGTTGACCTTGATGAGGATGGAGTTGCCGCAGCCCATCTCGATGCCCTTCTTCAGGAAGTCGACGTTCGTCACGAACAAGTCGTCGCCGACGAGCTGGCAACGGTCGCCGATGGCAGCAGTCAGCATCTGCCAGCCCTCCCAGTCGTTCTCCGACATGCCGTCCTCGATCGAATCGATGGGGTACTTCTCGACCAGGCCCTTGAGGTACTCGACCTGCTCTTTCGACGAACGCTTGGCGCCCTTTTCGCCCTCGAAGATGGTGTAGTCGTAGACGCCGTCCTTGTAGAACTCCGACGAAGCGCAGTCCATGCCGATCATCACATCCTTGCCCGGTACATAGCCGGCCTTCTCGATGGCCTTGATGATCGAATCGAGAGCGTCCTCCGTGCCGTTCAGCGCGGGAGCGAAACCGCCCTCGTCGCCGACAGCCGTCGACAGACCGCGCTCGTGCAGCACCTTCTTGAGGTTGTGGAACACCTCGGCGCCCATGCGAAGACCCTCGCGGAGCGAAGGAGCGCCCACGGGACGGATCATGAACTCCTGGAAAGCGATGGGAGCGTCGGAGTGCGAACCGCCGTTGATGATGTTCATCATCGGCACGGGCAGCGTCTTGGCGTTGGTACCGCCGATGTAACGGTAGAGCGGCATGCCGAAATAATCGGCAGCGGCGCGCGCAACGGCCAGCGACACGCCCAGAATGGCGTTGGCACCCAGCTTCGACTTGGTCTTCGTGCCGTCCAGCGCGATCATCGTCTTATCGATGCCCACCTGATCGGATACGTTCATGCCGATGATGGCCGGAGCGATCACTTCGTTGACATTCTTCACAGCGTTGAGCACCCCCTTGCCCAGGTAACGGCTCTTGTCGCCGTCACGCAGCTCCAGCGCCTCGTTCTCGCCCGTCGATGCACCGCTCGGCACGGCGGCACGACCGAAAGCACCCGATACGGTGCGCACTTCGACCTCGACGGTCGGATTTCCTCGCGAATCGAGGATTTCTCTTGCATGAATCTCTACAATCTGCATAGTCGTAATGAATTTATTTGGTTTGAATCTTCACGGATTTCCGTTCTCATGGGACCGCAGCATGCTCCGCAAGCCCCGGCATCCGCCCGACAAAGATTGCGGCCCGCACAACTCCGAATGCACCGTCGCCAGGCTTCGTCCCTTTGCGGCGCGAAGTTACAAAATAATTGCGAATTGCGGATGTCCGCTGTTATTTTTTTCACGCATCGGCTGCAAACGAAGACCGCAACCGGAAGCCGGACAAGCATTCGGCAAAGTCTGCCGGACAACGACGCGGCCGTGTCGGCTGCAAACTTCCCTACCGTCCGATCGTCGCCCCCGCTTCACAAAGCCGCCCGGCACAGCTTTTTCAACCGACAACACACATGATTGAAAATCAGCAATATAAAAACCAATGTTGCATTTTGTCCGCAAAAAATGGGGGGGGGATTTTTATCTATATTTGCCACACGAACAACCCAAAAATCCCTTAAATCATGAGAAAAGCATTACTTATCATGACCGCCATCCTGTTGGCGAACGCCGTTTCGGCACAAAGTTTCAAAAAGAACATCCTGGGGGTCCGCGCCGGTCTCAACCTGTCGAACTATTCGATTTCGGCCGAGGGCGTATCCATCGGCTCCAAATCCCGGGCTGCGTTCCACATCGCCGTTTCCGACCAGATCCTGCTCTCCGGCAAACTGCCTTTCTACCTTGAAACCGGTCTCGCCTTTTCGAGCCGCGGCGGCAAAATCGAGGGCGTGAGTTTCCGTCCTTCCTATCTGCAAATTCCCGTGTTGGTAAACTACCACTTCAACATCAAAGACGTGGTTACAATCCAACCCTTCGCAGGCCTTTACTACGGTATCGGCATCGGCGGCAAGGCGAAATTCGAAGATGCAAAGTTCGACATCTTCGGCAGCGACGGCGAACTGAAACGCTCTGACCTGGGCGTGCGTCTGGGTGCGGGCGTCGTCTGGAAGCGCATCTACTTCGGACTGGGCTACGACATCGGCTGCCTGAATCTTTTAAAGGAGAGCGACGGCGAGGGCACGCTGCGCAACAGCTGCTTCTCCATCAGCGTAGGCTACAACTTCTAAATCCCGCCCGACAACAAAAGAGGGACGTTCCATTGTAAGGAACGTCCCTCTCGTTTTGCCCGGATTCCCGGTCAATCCCGCATCAGCACCGACGAGTCGCCGTAGCTCAGAAAACGGAAATCGTGCGAAAGGGCGTAGTCGTAGATGCGCCGCCAGTCGTCGCCCACGTAGGCCGCTACAAGCAGCAGCAGCGTAGAGGAAGGCTGGTGGAAATTGGTAACTATGTTATTCACGATGCGGAATTCGTAGCCCAGCGGCGTAATCATGATCTGCGTCGCGGCCTTCAGCCGGTCGAGTCCGTGCGCATCCATGTAGCCCAGCAGCTCGGTCAGCGCATCGCGGCCCGAAAATTCGTGGGGAATGTCGTACAGCTCCCACTGCCCGATCACGCGCTCCGCATCGGGTGTTCCCGACGTG
Source organism: uncultured Alistipes sp. (assembly GCF_910580175.1). Classification (GTDB taxonomy): domain Bacteria; phylum Bacteroidota; class Bacteroidia; order Bacteroidales; family Rikenellaceae; genus Alistipes. The sequence continues at coordinate 297,441 of NZ_CAJTXD010000003.1, read as the reverse complement.
CGGATCCGCCACGCCAGGGCCGCCAGCGATTCGAGCGTACGCACCGAAGTTGTTCCCACTGCCGTGATATGGCCCCATTTTTCGAGCAGCCGCGCCACCGTCGAACGCCTTACCTCGAAATGTTCGGTGTGCATCGGGTGCCGCGCGGCGTCCTGCTCCTTGACAGGCAAGAACGTACCGGCGCCGACATGCAGCGTGACCTCCTCGAACCCGAAGCCGCGCGTCTTCATCGCTTCGATGAGTTCCGATGTGAAGTGCAGTCCGGCCGTAGGCGCCGCCACCGAACCCTCGAACTTGGAATAAACGGTCTGGTAGCGCGTGTTGTCGATCTCTTGGCTCTCGCGGTTGAGGTAGGGCGGAATCGGTATGCGGCCCAGGCATTCGAGCAGCCGACCGAACGTCAGCGGCGCCGACCACTCGAAACGCACGATGCGCTCGCGGCCGTTCTCGCCGACCAAAAAAGCCCGCAGACACTCGGGCCGCCCGTCATACTCGAAATCGATCTGCACGGGGCCGTCTTTCCATTTCTTCACATTGCCTACGACGCACGACCACTCGCAGCTGCCCGTCACGGCGAACGCCCGTTCGTAGTCGGCCGGAGCATGAGGTTCGAGGCAGAACACCTCGATGCGGGCGCCCGTGGGTTTGTGCATGATGATGCGGGCACGAATCACTTTGGTGTCGTTGAACACCAGCAGCTCCCCGGCCGGAAGCACGTCGCCTATCTGCGCGAAACGCCGCTCCCCGATCGCCCCGGCGCGCCACACCAGCAGTTTCGACGCGCTCCGTTCCGCGAGGGGAAATTTGGCGATCCGCTCCTCGGGCAGCTCGTAACAATAATTTTCGATCGCTATATGCCGTTCCATAATTTCGTTCTTGATCGTGCCGCAAAGTTACATTTTAAATACTTTATTCGTATCTTTGCAACGCTTTAAAAAAGGTTCGAATCCATGAAAACCGACTTTTTGGTCATCGGTTCCGGCGCCGCAGGTCTTTCGTTCGCGCTGAAAGCCGCCGCCCACGGACACGTTACCGTCGTGACCAAGGGCGAAATCAAGGAATGCAACACCAACTACGCCCAAGGCGGCATCTGCTCGGTAACCTACGCCCCCGACACGTTCGAGAAGCACATCGGCGACACGCTGGTCTGCGGAGCCGGAAAGTGCCGTCAGGAAGCCGTCGAACTGGTCGTACGGAGCGCTCCCGAGCTGATCGGCGACCTGATCGCCTGGGGCACGCGCTTCGACAAGACACCCGACGGACGGTTCGAACTCAACCGCGAAGGCGGCCACTCCGAACACCGCATCCTCCACCACGAAGACCTCACGGGCGCCGAAATCGAACGGGCGCTCATCGAATCGGTACGCAGCCACCCGAACATCACGGTGCTCGAACATCGCTTCGCCATCGACCTTTTGACGCAGCACCACCTGGGCGAATTCGTCACGCGCCACACCCGCGGTCTGGCCTGCTTCGGAGCCTACGTGCTCAACGAACGCACCAACGAGATCGAAACCATGCTGGCGAAATTTACCATCGTGGCGACGGGCGGCTGCGGCAACATCTACTCCACGACCTCGAACCCCGTCGTAGCGACGGGCGACGGCATCGCCATGTGCCACCGGGCCAAGGCGCTGACCGAAAACATGGAGTTCATCCAGTTCCACCCCACCACGCTCTACAACCCGGGCGAGAAGCCCAACTTCCTCATAACCGAAGCTATGCGCGGCTTCGGTGCCATCCTGCGCCTGCAATCGGGCGAGGAATTCATGGACAAGTACCACCCCATGAAGTCGCTGGCCCCCCGCGACGTGGTGGCCCGGGCCATATATAGCGAAATGACACGCCGGGGCGAAGATTTCGTCTACCTGGACGTCACGCACAAAGACCCCGCTGCCGTGCGGAGCCACTTCCCCAACATCTACGAGAAGTGCAAGTCCATCGGCATCGACATTACCTCCGACCTGATTCCCGTGACCCCGGCGGCGCACTACTGCTGCGGCGGCGTGAAGGTCGACACCGACGGACAGACCTCCGTCCGACGTCTCTATGCCCTGGGCGAGACCTCCTGCACGGGGCTGCACGGCGCCAACCGCCTGGCTTCGAATTCGCTCATCGAAGCGGTGGTCTACGCCGACCGGGCCGCCCGCCATGCCGCGGCGCAGCTTAGCAAGGCAGAGTTCCAGGAGGGCATCCCCGACTGGGATTTCGAGGGCACGCAGCACACCGAGGAGATGCTGATGATCATCCAGTCGAAGCGCGAGATGCAGACCATCATGTCCAACTACGTCGGCATCGTGCGGTCGAACCTCTCGCTCAAACGCGCCATGCGGCGCCTGTCGACCCTCTACGAAGAGACCGAGGAACTCTACAGCAAGACCAAACCCAACCGCGACCTGTGCGAACTGCGCAACATGATCGCCGTGGCCTATCTGGTCATCAAGCAGGGCCGCGAAATCAAGGAGTCGGTGGGCTGCCACTACAACATGGACTATATTTAATAATATGGCTTTACACGACGAAATACTCCGCCGCCGCACTTTTGCGGTAATCGCCCACCCCGACGCGGGTAAAACGACCCTGACCGAAAAACTGCTCCTCTTCGGCGGCGCCATCCACGTGGCCGGCGCCGTCAAGAGCAACAAGATCAAGAAAGGCGCCACCTCCGACTTCATGGAGATCGAGCGGCAGCGCGGCATCTCGGTCGCCACGGCCGTCATGGGTTTCGAATACGCCGGCTGCAAGATCAACATCCTCGACACGCCCGGCCACGAAGACTTCGCCGAGGACACCTACCGCACGCTCACGGCCGTCGACTCGGTCATCATCGTCATCGACGGCGCCAAGGGCGTCGAGGCACAGACGCGCAAGCTCATGGAGGTGTGCCGCATGCGCCGAACGCCCGTCATCGTCTTCATCAACAAGCTCGACCGCCCCTCCAAGGAACCTTTCGACCTGCTGGACGAGGTGGAGCGCGAACTGCGCATCCGCGTGCGGCCCCTGGCGTTCCCCATATCCAACGGCCCGACCTTCAAGGGGGTCTACAACCTCTACGAGAAGAAACTCTCGCTCTTTACTTCCGACGAGAAGCAGACGGCAGACGCCTCGACCGTGGAGATTTCCGACCTCGGAGCGCCCGAACTATCCGGGCATATCGGCGAGAAATTCGCCGAGCAGCTGCGGCAGGACGTCGAGTTGGTCGAGGGCGTCTACGACCCGTTCGACCGCGACGCCTACCTGCGGGGCGAGCTGGCGCCCGTATTCTTCGGCTCGGCGGTCAACAACTTCGGCGTGCGCGAGCTGCTCGAATGCTTCGTGCGCATCGCCCCCTCGCCGCGCCCGGCGCCGACCGAGACCCGCACCGTCGAACCGCAGGAGGGGAAAATGACGGGGTTCGTCTTTAAGATCCACGCCAACATGGACCCCAACCACCGCGACCGCATCGCCTTTCTGAAGATATGCTCCGGCACGTTCGAGCGCAACAAGAACTACCTCCACGTGCGCAGCGGCAAGCAAATGAAATTCTCGTCGCCGACAGCTTTCATGGCCGAAAAAAAATCGGTCATCGACACCGCTTTCCCGGGCGACATCGTGGGTCTGCACGACACGGGCAACTTCAAGATCGGCGACACCTTTACCGAAGGCGAAGCGCTCAAGTTCACGGGCATCCCGTCGTTCGCGCCCGAGCAGTTCCGCTATATCGAGAATGCCGACCCGATGAAGTTCAAGCAGCTGGCCAAGGGCATCGACCAACTCATGGACGAGGGTGTGGCGCAGCTCTTCACCAGCTCCCTCAACGGCCGCAAGATCATCGGCACGGTGGGTGCGCTCCAGTTCGAAGTGATCCAATACCGACTGGAGCACGAATACAATGCTTCGTGCCGCTGGGAACCGATTTCGATCTACAAAGCCTGCTGGATCGAGAGCGACAACGCCGCGCAGCTGGCCGACTTCAAGAAACGCAAGCACACCAACATGGCCGTCGACAAGCACGGCCGCGACGTCTTCCTGGCCGATACGAGCTATGCACTGACCCTGGCGCAGGAGAACTTCAAGGATATCCGGTTCTCGTTCGCCAGCGAGTTCTGATCAGGTGAAACGCATCATGAAAGAAAAAATCGTTTCCTTTTGCTGGCAGCATCTGCTGTTGCTTTTGTCGCTGTTCGTCATGACCGTAGGCGTAGCCGTCTGCGTGCGTTCGATGCTGGGTTCGAGCGTCATCTGGGTGCAGTTGTTCCAGCTGGTCATCGGCTTCCTCTTCGGCATGCTCATCGACGTGAACATGCGGCTTACCTCGTGGCTCATGCCCGTCGGTCTCTGGCAGCAGGCGCTGGCCCAGGCAACCGGCTGCACCCTGCTCGGCATCGGCATCGCGCTCGAAGTGCGCTGCGGCAGCGTGACCATGCCCGGCGAGGGATTTCCCGTCGCTGTCAGCCGAACGACGGGCATCGACTTCCCCAAGGTAAAAATCGCAGTCGACATCCTGCTCGTGGCCCTCGGCATAGCGGCTTGCTATCTCTTTTTCGGAGCGTGGCAGTGGCACATCGTAGGCATCGGCACGCTCTTCGCCATGTTCTACGTAGGTATCGTGGTGCGCCTGACCGGCCGACACCTCGGATGGTTCGACCGTCTGCTGGCTTATCGTCCGGGCTTCCGGCGCTACATCTACGGCCTGGCCCGGTTCATCTACAACGGCAAACCGGCAGAATAAAACAAGACCCGGAGCATCTCCTCCGGGTCTTGCGTCAACAGATGCTGCTTTCCCTGCCTGGCGGCTACCACAGCTTCTCGGGGTATTCGCCGGCCGCAACCAACTCGCGAATCTTGTCGACCACGCCCTGCCGGTCTTCGGCATAGGTCACGCCGAACCACTTGGCCGTGGTGTCGAGCACTTCGACCGTCGCCTTGCCGCCGACGATCAATTCGTTGACCACGTAGGGAATGTAGAACTCGCACTTGGGCTTGTCGATGTTTTCGGCCAGAAACGCCTTGAAAGCCTCCTCCGAATAGCGGAAATAATCGGGCGTGAAGCCCCACATGTTCATCGACACGGGCGTCGTGTCGTCGGTGGTCGCAGGGCGGCCGTCGTCGCCCGTGAAAGTGATCTTGCCGTCGATGCGCGCGATGTCGGTACGCTCCACGACGCCGGTCAGATAGCCCTGGGAGTCGGTGCAGCAGATGCCGCGCGACACGGTGCCGCTCTCCGAAAGCGTGTTGCCCACGCGGTAGCCCACCATGCAATAGCGATTTTCGCCCGAGGCCTTCGAGAGCCACTCGGCCAGCACACGGAAGCCGTCGCGGCCGTAGAAGTCATCGGCATTGATGACAGCGAACGGCTCGCGGATCGCCTCCTTGCCCATCAGCACGGCGTGGTTCGTGCCCCACGGCTTGGTACGGCCCTCCGGACACACGAAACCTTCGGGCAACGCATCGACCGATTGGAAAACGATCTCCACCGCAACGTGGTTCTCGTATTTCGAGAGCACCTTTTCGCGGAAATCCTGCTCGAAATCCTTGCGGATGACGAAGACCACTTTGCCGAAGCCGCTGCGGACGGCATCGAAAATCGAATAATCCATGATGGTCTCCCCATGGGGGCCGAGACCGTCCAATTGTTTGAGACCGCCATAACGCGACCCCATGCCGGCCGCCAATACAAAAAGCGTAGGTTTCATAATTATAATTTTATTTTATCCCTCTGATCCGTTTTTCCCAGGCCCAGGCCGTGCGCAGCGTCTCTTCGAGCGGCCGGACAGCCTGCCAGCCCAGCGCCCGGGCAGCCAATCGGGTGTCGGCCCACACGGCGGGCACGTCGCCGGCACGCCGCGGTGCGAACTTGCGGGGCACCTCCACTCCATTGGCCCTCTCGAACCCCTCGACCAGCTCCAGCACCGAAACGGGCCGGCCGGTGCCGATGTTGAAAACCTCGTAGGAGGCCTCCATGCGGCCCTGCGTCATGCGATCCACGGCCGCGACATGCGCGCGGGCCAAGTCGACCACATCAATATAGTCGCGCAGACAAGTGCCGTCGGGCGTCGGATAATCGTTGCCGAAGATCGAAAGGCAGGGACGGATGCCCGCCGCCGTCTGCGTGATGTAGGGCACCAGATTCTGCGGCACCCCGCGCGGCAGTTCGCCGATCAGGGTCGACGGATGGGCGCCGATGGGGTTGAAATAGCGCAGCGCAATACCCCGCATGCACGCGTAGGCCGCGCAGCAGTCGCGCAGGATGTCCTCGGCCATCTGCTTGGTATTGCCGTAGGGCGAGGTCGCAGGCAAGCGCGGCGACCGCTCCGTCACGGGCAGCACCCCGGCCTGGCCGTAGACCGTGGCCGACGAGGAAAACACCACGTCGGAGCGTCCGAATTCGTGCATCAGGGCGCACAGATTCATGAACGACGTCAGGTTGTTGCGATAGTACTTGAGCGGATCGGCCACCGATTCGCCCACGGCCTTGAACGCCGCGAAATGGATCGCCGAGACGAACCCGTATTTTTCGAAGACGCCCCGCAGGGCCTGCCCGTCGCAGGCATCGACCTGCTCGAACGGCACCTCGATGCCCGTGATGCGCCGCACGCCCTCGACGGCGCAGGCTTCCGAATTGGCAAGGTTGTCGACGATCACTACGCCGTAACCGGCGGCGACTAACTCGACCGCCGTATGGGTGCCGATATACCCGGCACCGCCCGAAACGAGAACGGTTCCTTTCTTCATATGTTTCCGAAATACTCCATGCGTCCGACTTGCCGGCAGCCCTACAATCTTCGCGCGCCGTCGGAAATCACGACATCGTAAACCCACGGTTCATGGCCATATTTTTCGTCGAACCGCTTTTGGGCTTCGGCAAGGAAAGCATCGCAGAGTTCGTCCCGCACCAAATTGATCGTGCAGCCGCCGAAGCCGCCGCCCATGATGCGGGAACCCGTCACGCCGCACTCCCGGGCCACCGCGACCAGAAAATCCAGTTCCTCGCACGACACTTCGTAGTCTTCCGACATGCCGCGATGGGTTTCGAACATGCAGGCGCCCACGGTCTCGTAATCGCCCCGCTGCAAAGCGTCGCACACCTCCAACACGCGGCGCTCCTCGCCGATCACATAACGGGCGCGCTTGTAATCCTCCGGCGAAATCCGCTCCCGAATCGCATCGAGCCGCTCCATCGTGGCACCGCGCAGCAACTCCTGCCCCAATGCCGCGGCGACCCGCTCGCACGACACCCGGCGATCGTTGTAGGGAGATCCGACCAACTCGTGCTTTACCCGCGAATCGAGCAGCACCAACCTGTACCCCTCGGGATCGAACGGGAAATATTCGAACTCCATCGACCGGCAGTCCAGCCGCATCAGATGCCCTTTCTTGCCAAAAATCGAGGCGAACTGATCCATGATGCCGCATTTGACGCCGCAATAGTTGTGTTCGGTGGCCTGGCCGATGCGCGCCAGTTCGAACCCGTCGATGCCGCACCCGAACAACTCGTTCAGGGCAAAAGCATAGACCGACTCCAGAGCGGCCGACGACGACATGCCGGCACCCAGGGGCACATCGCCCGCGAAAACGGTGTCGAAACCGCCGACCTCCCCGCCGCGTTTCTGCATTTCGCGGCACACGCCGAACAGATAGCAAGCCCACGCCTGCACTGGCTTGTCCGCTTCATCCAGCCTGAAAACGGCCTCCTCGCCCAAGTCGAGCGCAAAGGCCCGCACGCGGTCGGTGCCGTTGGGGCGGACGGCCGCCACGATTCCCTTGTCCACAGCGCCCGGGAAGACGAACCCGCCATTATAGTCGATGTGCTCGCCAATAAGGTTGATGCGGCCCGGCGAAACGAACAACGAAGCGCCCGACCCGTAAATCGAAGCGAATTTCTCAGCAACTGCCTTGGTTTCTATCATATCGGACTATCGGTTCAGACCCGTGCGGCGAAAAGCGCCGGCACGAACAATTAAGCAAATATACGATTTTTTTCGATCCGGCATCATCGGCACGGCACAAAACCGCGAAAATCGCCACCTCTTATTTTTGAAATATGCCGTCGTTTGACTACTTTTGCAGGCATAAACCCCCTCTCCATGTCTCGTAAAATCGCGGCGGTCATCGGTTCGGTCATCCTGCTCTCGGGCGGCTGGCTCTCCCTCACAGGGCTTACACTACCCGTGGCGCTCGTGCCGCTCTTGCGGCTCGCATCGACCTACGACGCCTCGCGCCGCTCCTGGTGGCGGGTTTTCGGGTGGGCGGCGCTGACTTTCGCGCTGTGGAACGCGGCCACCGTCTGGTGGATCTGGCATGCCACGCCCGTGGGGCCGGTGGCGGCCACGCTCGCCTCGACGACGCTGAACATGATCGCGTTCATGCTCTACCACACCTTTTCGAAGAAAGCACCCAAGCCCTTGGCCTACACCGTGCTGGCCGCAGCATGGATCGCCACCGAATACTGGTATACCGTGGGCGAATTCTCCTGGCCGTGGCTGATTCTCGGCAACGGCTTCTCGCACGACGTGTGGGCCGTGCAATGGTACGAATACACGGGTGTCTTCGGCGGTTCGCTGTGGGTGCTGCTGTGCAATATTCTCTTCTTCGAAGCGTGGCAGCATCGCCGCAACGTCCGCCGCTGGATTGCGGCCGGCTGCATGTTGCTTGCGCCCGTAACCTTGTCGCTCGTCATGTGGCTGACTTGGGAAACCCCCGACCAAGGCACGGCACGCGTAACGATCATCCAGCCCAACGTCGACTGCTACGACAAATTCCACTCCGACGCCGCACGGCAAGAGCGCAACATCGTCGACCTGCTGGCGCAGGTGCCGGCCGACGCACAATTCATCCTGCTGCCCGAAACGGCGCTGCCCGGCTACTATCGGGAACCCGAGGTCGCAGGCGCCTTCCCCGACGAACTGCTCGACACCCTGCGCCGCCGCGCCCCGGGCGCCCTGCTCGTCACAGGCGCCAACACCCTGCGCCGCTATCCGGCCGGCATGCAGACCCGCACGGCACGCTTCGACCCCTACACGAACGGCTACTACGACATCTTCAATAGTGCACTGGGCCTCGACACCGCAGGCCGCCGCCAGCTCCACCACAAGGGGCGTCTGGTCATCGGCGTGGAGAAGACCCCGATGCCGTGGCTCTTCGAATGGCTCGAATTCCTGGTCATCGACCTGGGCGGCACGCTGGGGCAAATCGGCGTGGGCGAACACGGCACGGCATTCACGCATGCCGGCATCACGGCCGGCCCGGCGATCTGCTACGAAGGTCTCTACGGCGACTTCTACGGCGGCTTCGTCCGCCGCGGCGCGCAATTCATGGCCATCATCTCCAACGACGGCTGGTGGGGCGACACGCCAGGCTACCGCCACCTGTTCGCCATCTCGCGCCTGCGGGCCATCGAGCACCGCCGGGCAATCGCCCGCTCGGCCAACACGGGGCGTTCGGGCTTCATCTCGGCACGCGGCGATGTGGGCGCCACCCTCGGCTGGGCGGAGCGCGGCATCCTCACGGCCGACGTCCCGCTCCACTCGCAACAGACTTTCTACACCCGCTACGGCGACTGGTTGGGCCGCATGGCCGAATACGTCCTGCTGCTCTCGGTGCTCTACTACCTCGCCTACCGGATAAAAAAGCGAAACCACCTCATAGAATAACGACGCCCGTCCGGCGACACACACCCAGACTATGAACTATACCCAAACCCTCGAATTCCTCTTCCAGGCCCTCCCCGCCTACGAAACCAAAGGCGCCACGGCCTACAAACCGGGATTGGAGCGTATCGCCGCGTTCTGCCGCCACATGGGCAACCCGCAGCGCAACTTCTTCACGATCCACGTGGCCGGCACCAACGGCAAAGGCTCCGTATCGCACATCATCGCCTCAGTACTCCAACAGGCCGGGTATCGCACAGGGCTTTTCACTTCGCCGCATCTGACCGACTTCCGGGAACGCATCCGCGTCGACGGCGAAATGATCCCCAAGCAAAAAGTGGTCAACTTCGTGGACAAACACCACGACAAGATGGTGGAACTCGGCCTCTCGTTCTTCGAAATGACCGCAGCGCTGGCCTTCGACTGCTTCGCCCAGAGCGACGTGGAGGTGGCCGTCATAGAAACCGGACTGGGCGGACGGCTCGATGCAACGAACATCATCGTACCCATCGTGAGCGTCATTACCAACATCGGTCTGGATCACACCGACCTGCTGGGCGACACCCTGCAAAAGATCGCCGCCGAGAAAGCGGGCATCATCAAGAAAAGCATCCCCGTCATCATCGGCGAGGGCGACGCGCGCTACAATCCGGTAATCGAACAAGCCGCCGCAGCCAACAAGTCGAAGACGATCTATGCCGAAGAAGTCTTCGCCTGCGAAGAACAGTCCGCAAAGGACAACGGCCAACAGTTCCGCCTGCGCCGCCTGCGCGACAACCGGGCCTACGACCTCCACCTCGATCTGGCGGGCAGCTACCAACGCCGCAACATCGTGACGGCCGCGGCGACGGTCGACTTCCTGCACGAGGAGACGCCGCTTACCATATCGCGCCGCGCCTTTGTGGAAGGCGTACGCCATGCAGCGGCCAACACCTCGCTATGCGGCCGCTGGCAGCGGATCGCCGAAGCGCCGCTTACCGTATGCGACACGGGACACAACGCCCACGGCATCGCCTGCGTAGCCGAGCAGCTCAACGCCACGCCCCACAAGAAACTCTATTGTGTGATAGGATTCGTACGCGACAAGGATCTGGCCCACACCCTGCCGCTCCTGCCCCGCGATGCGCACTACATCTTCACGGCGGCGCAGAGCCACCGCTCCCTGCCGGCCGCCGAACTGGCCGCGAAAGCGGCGATTTATGGACTGAAGGGCGAGACTGCGGAGACTGTGGCGGAAGCGCTGGCCCGGGCACGCGAACTGGCCGCCCCCGAAGACATGATCTTCATCGGAGGCAGCACCTATGTAGTGGCGGAGGTATTGTAAAACGGTTTCGAAACGCCACGGCACTGGGAAACCGGTGGTTTCCTGATTCGGTATAGATGAAACGAGGAGCCTTCCGGAAGGCTCCTCGTTTATTACGCTTCCCCCATCTTGGGGCCGGCGTCCGATGCCGGCGGAGGCGTGGGAATCTCGATCTTGCCCACGTTGCTCTCGTAGCGTACGATGTTCTCCTGCAAAGAGCGGAGCAGCCGCTTGGCATGCTCGGGCGTAAGAATGATGCGGCTCTTCACGCGCGCTTTCTGCACGCCCGGCAGGACGGCCGCGAAGTCGATGATGAACTCCGACGACGAATGCGATATGATCGCCAGGTTCGAATAGTGGCCTTGCGCCGTCTGCTCGTCCAGCTCCACATCGAGTCCGAATTGTTTCATTTCTGCCATATCTTCTTGAAAATTAGAAAAGACGACTCCGGCACCGCACAGCCACGCAAATCTTTGCAGCCGTTCGCCCGATTATCCTCGTCGATGCAAATTTACCTTTTTTCAGATTCGGTGCGGCATCCCCCGAACCGAAGTTTTCGATATTTTATCAACATATCCGACCTTAAGCGCAATCGGCGTGCCTTTTTTCGTCGACCGTGGTGCGGATGTCGCACCTTTTTCATATCTTTGGCTGCGCCCAAGATACTCCCGCTCGGCAAAATGCAAACGAGTTTGCTTTTGCGCTCGCTTATTCGACTTTGGCTGCGCCCAAGATACTCCCGCTCGGCAAAATGCAAACGAGTTTGCTTTTGCGCTCGCTTATTCGTATCTTTGTGCGGGATAACCGCCGCCCCGGCGCAGCCGAATCCGTTCGCTTCGCCCGCAGCAGGGCTATCCCCGCACACCCAACCGAAACCATGTCATTCGAAACCCTGGAAGTCCTCTTTCGCGGCATCTGCGTAGGCATCGCCGCTTCGATTACCGTCGGCCCCGTAGCCGTGCTCTGCATCCAGCGCACGCTCTCCAAGAACCGGCGTTCGGGCATCGTCTCGGGCATCGGCGTAGCCTGCGCCGACACGTTCATGGCCATGGCAGCGTTCTTCTTCTACTCGATGCTCCAGAGCCAGATCGAGCAGTACAACACCCTGCTGCGCATCGTGGGCGGATTGTTAGTAATCGTCGTCGGGGTCTACATCTTTTCGCAGAACCCCGTGCCGCAGATCCGCCGCAACCGCGCCGGCAAAAGTTCGCTGTGGCAGGATTTCGCTTCGATCTTCGGGCTGACGATCGCCAACTTCATCATGGTAATCCCCTACATCCTGGCGTTCTTCGCCGTGTTCAACATCTCGTCGGGCGACGTCACGGGCGCAGGCTTCGGCGGCTTCGTGCGGGCGCTTTTCGTCATCGCCGGATTCTTCGGCGGCGCAGCGGCCTGGTGGACGCTCCTGGCGTTCGTCATCAACCTCTTCCGCCGGCGCTTCCGCCCGCGCCACATGCTTACCATCAACCATGTGGCAGGCGTCGTCATCGGTCTGTTAGGCATCTATACAATATTATCCACTTTTTTTGATATTCTCCCCAATGTCGGACACTAAGCACAAGATCATAATCGCCGTGGACGGTTTCTCGTCATGCGGCAAAAGCACCTTCGCCAAAGCCATCGCGGCACGTCTGGGCTACATCTTCATCGACACGGGCGCCATGTACCGCGCCGTGACGCTCTACGCCCAGGAACACGGCGCCATCCGCTCGGGCATCGTCGACGAGGAGGCCGTCTGCCGCCTGCTCGACCAGATCGCCATTACCTTCCGGTTCAACCCCTCGCGCGGAGCCAGCGACATCTATGTCAACGGCGATCTGGTCGAGGGCAAGATCCGCACCATCGAGGTAAGCAACTGCGTGAGCCAGGTCTCGGCCATCCCCGCCGTGCGGCAGAAGCTGGTAGCGATGCAGCAGGAGATGGGACGCCGCCGCGGCGTGGTAATGGACGGCCGCGACATCGGCACGGTGGTCTTCCCCGATGCTGAGCTGAAACTCTTCATGACGGCCGACCCCGCCGTGCGTGCCCGCCGCCGCTACGACGAGCTGACCGCCAAGGGACAGCAGGTCTCCCTCGAAGAGATCGAGCGCAACGTGCGCGAACGCGACAAGGCAGACATGAGCCGCGCCATATCGCCGCTGCGGCAGGCCGAAGACGCCATCGTGCTGGACAACAGCCGCATGACCGTCGCCGAACAGATGGAGTGGTTCATGAAAACATTCAGCAACATAACAAAATAGCACAAGCGACCGGATAATCTGCCCCCGACCGGCAACCGGGCAATCGAACAATCGGGATTCGGGGTTCGGGTAATCAAGCCATCGGGTTCGGATTCGGACATCCAGCCTATAAAATAATCTACTTTCGTGGTTATCGAGATCGACCATAAATCGGGATTCTGCTTCGGCGTCGTCCGGGCTATCGGCGAGGCCGAGGCGGCGTTGGCCGAGGGTGGCACGGTCTTCTCGCTGGGCGACATCGTCCACAACCGGCTCGAAGTGCAGCGGCTCGAAAACCTGGGGTTGCAGACGCTGACCCGGGCCGACATGGCCCGCGCCGCAGGGTGCCGCATGCTCATCCGCGCCCACGGCGAGCCGCCGACCGTCTACGCCGAGGCCCGGCGTCTGGGCATCGGCATCATCGACGCCACTTGTCCGGTGGTCGCCCGACTGCAAGCCCGCGTGGTGCAGGCCCACGAGCAGATGCGCCCCGTCGGCGGGCAGGTCGTCATCCTCGGCAAACGGGGCCACGCCGAGGTGGTGGGCCTCACGGGGCAGGTCGACGACCCCACGATCGTCATCGAAAACGAAGCCGACCTGACGCAGATCGACTTCGCCCGCCCCATCCACTTTCTCTCCCAGACCACGCAGAGCATCGCGCTTTTCGAGCGGCTGGGCGCCGAGATGCGCCGCCGGGCCGCCGATCCGGCCGCCGTGCGCATCGACGACACGATCTGCCGCCAGGTCTCGGGCCGCGAGCAGCATCTGACCGAATTCGCTTTGCGCTTCGACATCGTGATCTTCGTCTGCGGCCGCAAATCGTCCAACGGCAAGGTGCTGTTCGAAGTGTGCCGGCGCGCCAACCCCCGCACCTACACCGTCGAGGAGGCAGCCGAACTCCTCCCCGAATGGTTCGAGGGCGTCCGCTCGGCAGGCATCTGCGGCGCCACGTCGACCCCCGGACGGTTGATGGAGGAGGTGGCAGAAAAAATCAAGAACATAAATATAAATAATCCATAACCCCCGCAAACCCTTTTTCTCATGTATCTACTGCGTGCTTTCAAATATTTCGTCGCCATGTGCGTGCTCTGCGTAGCGATCATGGCCCTGATGCTTCTCTCGGGCACCTCCGCGCTCTCGCTCGATGAGACGATCTACGTCATGCTCCACACGGATCGTTACCTGACCCTGCTCATCGCCATCATCGTGCTCGCCGCCTTGTATCCGCGCTTCGGATTCGTCTCGCGCAAAGTAGAGGGCGACCTGGAGCGGCACCGCCAACAGCTCGTCAATGCGTTCAAGTCGGCAGGATTTTCGCTGTCCGAAGAATCGGACGGCAAACTGACGTTCCGCGCCGACACGCTCCTGCACCGCACGATGCTTCTGTTCGAAGACCGAATCGAAGTGTCGCAATACGGCCAATGGATCGTGCTGGAGGGGATACGCCGCGGCGTCGCCCGGGTCGGTTACCGGCTCGATTCTTACATACAAACGGCAGAACGCAATGAATAGAAAATACCTTCTCTGCGCCGCAGGGGCCATCGGCGCCGCGCTGTTGCTGACCTACGCCCAACCCAACGATTTCGGTTTGGGCCGCAACATGGAGATCGCGGTCAACATGATGCGCGAACTCTCGCTCGGATACGTCGATCCCGTCGATCCGGACAAACTCATGACCGGAGCCGCCCAGGGCATGGTGCGCGGACTCGACCCCTATACGGAATTCATCCCGGCCGACGAAATGTCGACTTTCGAAATCCTTACCACCGGGAAATACGGCGGCGTAGGTTCGCTCATCCGCCAGAAAGGCGACCGCGTGATCTTCGCCCAGCCCTACAAGGGTTCGCCCGCCGACCGCGCCGGGCTGAAGATCGGCGACAAGATCATGTCCATCGACGGCAAGGACGCCCGCGGCTTCACGACCGACCAGGTGTCGGCCCTGCTCAAGGGCGACCCGGGCACACAGGTAAAAGTCAGCGTCGAGCACCTCGACGGGCAGCAGCAGACCGTGACGCTGACCCGCGAACGCATCGCCATCCCGAGCATCCCCTATGCCGGCTGGGCAGCCGAGGGAATCGGCTATATCCGCCACAGCGACTTCACGGAGGGTTCCTACGAAGAGATGCGCGCCGCCATCGAACGGCTCCGCAGCGAGGGCCGGCTCCAAGGGCTGATCCTCGACTACCGCTCCAATTCGGGCGGCATTCTCCAGGAGGCCGTCAAGATTCTCTCGATGTTCCTGCCCAAAGGCACCGAAGTAGTGACCACCAAGGGGCGCACCGCCGAGTCGGCGCAGGTCTACCGCACGGCCTCGGAGCCGGCATTTCCCGACCTGCCGCTGGTCGTGCTGGTCAACGGCAACTCGGCTTCGGCAGCCGAAATCGTGGCCGGCGCGCTGCAAGACCTCGACCGCGCGGTGCTCGTCGGGCAGCGCACTTTCGGCAAGGGGCTGGTGCAGAGCACCCGCCCGCTGGGCTACAACGCCATGCTGAAACTCACGACGGCCAAATACCACATCCCCTCGGGCCGCTGCATCCAGGCCATCGACTACTCGCACTCGCAGCAGGGCGCCGTGAACGCCGTTCCCGACTCGCTGATCTCGGAGTTCACGACCCGCGCCGGGCGCAAGGTTTACGACGGCGGCGGCGTGATGCCCGACCTGCGCACCGAGCCGGAGTACATCAGCCGCTTTGCGGCGACGCTCTATGCGCTGGGCTTCATCGAGGATTTCGCCGACGACTACATGCGCCGCAACCCCGGGAAGCCGGACGACTTGGTATCGTTTACCATTACCGATGCCGACTACGACGACTTCCGCACCTTCATGCAGGACAAGGAGGTGCCTTACGAGTCGGATTCGCGCCGGGCGCTCAAACAACTGCGCGACGCGGCCAAGGCGGATCGCTTCGACGCCATCGACGAGCAGATCGAAACCCTCGAAAAGAACCTGCGCGACGACACGCAGGCCAACCTGGAGACCTACCGCAAGGAGATCGTCCGCTCGATCGACAACGACATCGTGCTGCGCCATGGCTACACCGAAGCGGTGCTCGCCCACTCGCTGCCCGACGACCGCGACGTGCAGCAGGCCATCGAGCTGCTGCACAACCCGCAGGAATATGCGCGCATCCTGACCGAGCAGGATACACCGCGCAAGTAACCGCCGCCCGCCATGAAATTCCGTCGCATCTTCTCGTTCCGCAACCGCGTGGTAGTAATCATTATCGGCGTGCTTCTGGGTGCGCTGTCGCTGCTCTACACCAACAACATGGCCCAGCGGCTCAAACAGAAGGAACAGCACGACGTCGCGCTCTGGGCGCATGCGATGGAACGCGTCAACCGCAATGCGACGGGCAACGCCATGGCCGACCCGCTGATCGCCGACATCGTGTCGAACAGCAACAACATTCCGTTCATCATTACCAACGAGAATCTGGAGGTCATCAACTCGCACCTCATTCCCGACCGCGTGATCGACCATCCCGACCTGCTGCGCCGCCAGATCGAGCGCTTTACCGAGGAGAACACCCCGCTGCCCGTGCGGTTTTGGTGGACGAACGACCACTACCACATCATCTTCTACGGCAAGTCGCGGCTGCTCAAGTCGCTCTACTGGTTCCCCTACGTGCAGCTGCTGGTCGTCACGCTCTTCATCCTGCTGGGATTCATCGCTTTCCGTTCGACCAAGCAGGACGAGCAGAACCGCGTATGGATCGGTCTGGCCAAAGAGACGGCCCACCAGCTGGGCACGCCCACCTCGTCGCTGCTGGGCTGGATCGAGTATCTGCGCTCGCAACCCGTGGATCCGGCGGCCGTCGAGGAGATGAACAAGGATCTGACGCACCTGATGAAGATCGTCGACCGCTTCTCGAAGATCGGCTCCGAAACGCCGCTTACCCCGGCCAACATCAACGAGACCGTGGGCGAATCGGTCATGTATTTCCGCAAACGCATCCCCCGCAACGTGACGCTCGACTACAACGGGCTGGCCATCGCGCCCGTGCAGGCCAACATCAACGCGGCGCTCTTCGAATGGGTGGTCGAGAACCTGATGAAGAACTCGCTCGACGCCCTCCAGGGCCACGGGGCGATCGACGTGCGGATTTCGGCAGACGAAAAACACGTGATGATCGACGTGCGCGACACCGGCAAAGGCATCCCCAAAAGCAACTGGAAGCGCATCTTCGAACCCGGCTTTACCACCAAGACCCGCGGCTGGGGCCTGGGATTGTCGCTCTCGCGCCGTATCGTCGAGGAATACCACCAAGGACGCATCGCCGTGATCGACTCCGAACCGGGCAAAGGCACCACGATCCGCATCACGCTCAAACGCATTTTTGAGACATGACCGGCACCCAGACACCCCGCAGCGACAGCTTGCCGCCCCAAACGACCGACAGACAGCCGGCAGGCGACGCAGTGACGATCGCCCCGACGGCCGCACCCGCTCTTTCCGACGTCTCTGCTCCAAAGACGGCGGACACGACCGCAAACGCGCGCTCGGCAACCCCGCCCCACGATGCTTCGGCCGCAACCCGGCCGACGACCGCCGCATCGTTGCCCGAAGAAAACACCGTTTCCGGCTCCGATTCGTTAATGGCCACGGCCTCTCTTTCCGGCCCCGATTCGCTTCTTGCTTCCGGCTTGTTCTTTTCCGACGACCTTGGGCATGCGCACGATTCGCTGCCCGCAACAACCGTCGCCGAACCGGCCTTCCGCAACGTTGCACCGCAGGAGGTTTTCGGCGCCGCCTCGTTCCGTGCGGCCGGCATTCCGGTTCCGTCGCCCGCGACCGCCCCGGCCCGCTCCCTGACCGGCACCCCGGCGTTCGAAATCCTGGTGTTGCTGCTCACGGCGGCCTATGCCATCTTCCTCTATCGCCATCTGAACGACATCGTGTTGCTTTTCCGCCGGATTTTCCACACCCGGGCTTCGCACGAACGGCTCACGGAGAGTTCGGGCAGCGGCAACAACATGCTCCGGTTCCTCAACATCGCGGCAGTCTTCGGCCTGCTGTTCCTGGGCGCCGCAACGATCAAATGCGTCGACACGCTGCTGCCCGCCGAGATTCCGGAAGCCTGGCCCCGCGAACTGCTTGCCACAGCAAGCCTGCTTGCCACAGCGCTGTGGGCTTTGATCGCCGTCTACCAGTCGTTGTTGCTGAAGACCGTAGGCACGGTCACGCTCGCCATGTTGCTGACCGACCAAATATGGATGCTCAAACGCACCTATTTTGCATTGGCGGCCATTTTCGCCCTCCCGCTGTTCCTGCTCCTGGCGCTCGTTCCCTCGGACTTGGGTACCAGCTGGCTCTACATCACGGCCATCGGATTGGCCATTACGGCAATCTTGTGCCTCAGAGAGACGTCGCAGCTGTTTCTTGTAAAAAAAATTCCGATTTTATATTGGTTTTTGTACCTTTGCATCGTGGAAATCTTCCCTTTCAGCCTGCTGTGGCTGTTAGCGGTAAGATAAACCCCAGAAGCAACAATAACCGTAAAAGGAGGTACATTTGAAAATCGACAGCGTATTGGTTTCGCAGCCGAAACCAGCCATCATCGAGAAATCCCCGTTCTACGAATTGTCCCGGCGGCACGAAGTGGAAATCGACTACCGCCCTTTCATCCGCGTGGAGGGCGTCTCCCTGAAAGAATTCCGCGCCCAGCGGGTCGAGATACTCACACACACGGCCGTCATCTTCACGTCCCGCACCACCGTCGATAGTTTCTTCCACATCTGCGAAGAGGCCCGCATCGCCGTGCCGGAGACCATGAAATACATCTGCCAGACCGAGGCCGTGGCCCTCTACCTGCAAAAATACATCGTTTACCGCAAGCGCAAAATATCGTTCGCCGACGGGTCGTTCACGTCGCTCGTCGAACTGATCATCAAGCACAAGGAGGAAAAATTCCTCCTGGCGCTCAGCGAGCCGCACAAACCCGAGCTGCCCGATGCGCTGTCGAAGCTCAAACTCGCAGTCGACCCCGTCATTCTGGCCCGCACGGTCGCCGCAGACCTCGATGCGGTGCACGTCTCGGAATACGGCCTGCTGGCCCTCTATTCGCCCTCCGACGTCAAGACGCTCGTGGCGAAGTACAAGCCGGCCGACCTGCCCCCCGTGGCGGTCTTCGGCGACGGCACGCTGCGCGCGGCGCTGGATGCCGAACTGCGTGTGCTGGCCAACGCTCCCACGCCCGCCGCACCCTCGATGGCCAAGGCGATCGACTTGTATCTGACCAAAATCGAACGCGGCGAAGAGGTCGAGCCGGTAGCCCTGACGACCGACACGCACAAGGAGGAGTTCCTGCGCACCCAGCAGCACAAACTGGCCAAGAGCCGCACGCGCCGCGCCAACGCCGAATCCCGCAAATAGCCCCGCAGCATGTCCGACCGTTCGCTTCCCCGCGCAGAGCGGCTTCGGTCGCTCGGAGCGATCCGCCGTCTTTTCGAGCAGGGCCGAAGCGGCTTCGTCTTTCCGTTCCGTTATATCTGGCTCGCGGAATCCGCCGCAAACGACGCCGGCCGGCCGGAAGTCTTGTTTTCCGTACCCAAGAAATACCACAAGCGGGCCAACAAGCGCAATCTGCTGCGCCGCCGCACCAAAGAAGCCTATCGCCAGCAAAAACAGCTCCTCGCCCCCGGCCAAACAGGGACGGATCTTACGATGGCTTTGATCTATACATCGAAAGAGGCGCTGCCTTACAAACACATCGAACGCGCCGTCGTGAAAATTCTTTCGACAATAGGCGAACAAATGCAAACGGCGGGTCGGCAGCCGGACGATCTCCTTTGACCGATTCGGCCATGAACGACAAAACGCATACTTTGTTCAAGCGCTTATTAGCTCTGCCCCTGCTGCTGCTCGTGCGATTCTATCAGCTGTGCATCTCGCCGCTCACGCCGCCCGCATGCCGCTACACGCCTACCTGCTCGCAATATGCGCTGGAAGCACTGCGCAAATACGGCCCGCTGAAAGGAGGATGGCTTACCTTGCGGCGCCTGGCCCGCTGCCACCCCTGGGGCGGAAGCGGATACGATCCGGTGCCATAGAAAACCAGAACGGCGACTTCGCCTCCCGCCGGAGAGTACGGCACTCGCACGGCAGAAAAGCCGCCCAACGCACCGGATCGCAACATTCCGATTATTTCATTCGCACCGCCCGCTGCAATGTTCCGCAACGATTTCGCATTCGAGCGTCGCATGGCAGATGCCCGCCTCGGAAAGCATTGCTTTGAGCCGGGGTTTTACCTGCACCATCATACACGGATCGGAGAGCAGCACATGGGCTGTCAGTGCATTTTCAGTCGTGCTCATGGCCCAAACGTGGATGTGATGCACCGCTTCGACCCCCTCGACGGCGATCATGCGTCGTTCCAACTCGGCGACATCGATCCCCGCCGGCACGCCGTCGAGCGAAAGGCGCAGGCTGTCGCGCGTCAGCGACCACACCGAAGCCACGATCACGACAGCGATGATCATCCCCACGATGGGATCGACGATCGTCCAGCCCGTGCGGACGATTACCAACCCCGACACCAGCACGCCGACCGACACCAGCGCATCGGCCGCCATGTGAAGATAAGCTCCCTTGACATTGAGGTCGCGTTTGCGATCTTTCATGAAAAGCCACGCCGTAAAACCGTTGACCAGCACGCCGATGCCAGCCGTCCACGCGATGGCGCCGCCCTGGATCGGAGCAGGATGGAGCATGCGCCCCACGCTCTCGGCGATGATGATCCCCACGGCGATGAGAAGCAGCAACGAATTGAACAACGAAATAAGCACCGTGCTTTTCTTATAACCATAGGTATAACGCTGCGTGGGCCGCACCTGCGCCAGCCGAAACGCCAGCATGGCCAACAGCAGACTGAAGACGTCCGAAAGGTTGTGTCCGGCATCGGAAAGCAAGCTCATCGAACCATACCACAGTCCGGCAAGAAATTCCACAACCACGAACAACACGTTGAGCGCGATGC
Source organism: uncultured Alistipes sp. (assembly GCF_910580175.1). Lineage (GTDB taxonomy): Bacteria > Bacteroidota > Bacteroidia > Bacteroidales > Rikenellaceae > Alistipes. Next base: position 276,314 of record NZ_CAJTXD010000003.1, on the reverse strand, counting down.
CGATCAGAAAAGCGCGGTTGAGCGACGAAATCCGATGGTGACCGTGTGATGCGTGGTGGCGGTGCGTCATGCTTGCGTATCGGTTATGGAGTCCTTGATTTCCGAAAGTTCGACCAGCTTGTTGACGATGGCATAGATCGTCAGTCCGGCCGCCGAATGGATCTGCAATTTCGATGCAATATTGCGCCGGTGGGTAATGACCGTATGGGTCGAAATACACAATTCGTCGGCGATCTGCTTGTTGGTCAACCCTTTGACTACACAAACAATAATCTCCCGCTCTCGGGCGCTCAACGGTTCCTGCCGCTCGGCGCACGCCCCGTCGGCCGCCAGCCGTTCGACAGCAGGAATGAAAATCTGGTTTTCGACCGCATTGTGCGAGGTCAGCTCCTCCTCGCACGTAAAGATATCGTACAGCACACCGTTCAGTTCGTTGCTGCCGCCCGAAGGATAGTATTTGATGATGATGTTTTTCAACTCGCGCAGGCGCTCTTCGATCCGATCGTGGTGGCGCCGGAAGACCTCCATCGAATAGTCGGCCTTCTTCTCTCCGGCAAGCAATGCTTCGACATAGGGAAACACCGACTTCTCCTCGTAGGCCATATGACGGTCGACCTCGGCAGCATATTCATCGAAATAGCGCATGATAGCGAACGAAACGTCGCTCAAGCTGCAATCGACAGCCTCGATCAACTTGCGCCGGATGGCCGGCAGGCGGAAGTCGAGGAAATAGCCGTGGGAATTGTGCAGATAATCCAGCAGCGAACGCACCGAGACATCGGCCGCGCACTCCTCGCCGGCACCCGGGCCGGCCGAGAGGTTGACGACGGCCAGGAACGTAGACGCATCGACTTCGTTTTCGGCGCACACCTCGGCCACGGTTTTGTCGCCGAATCCCAGCGCGATGCCGAAACGGCTCATGACCTGCAACACCGCATAACGGTCGCAGACCAGATCGCACATCCGTTCGTCGGAAGAATAACGAGACTTCAACATAACAACAATCGTAAATTTATTCGCCCCCGGACTCCTTGCCCCGGGCACCATGCCGGAACGGCTGCCGCGCACACTCCGGCAACACCCTTTTTATCGGTTCAAAAATAATTGTTGCTCCGCAAGCAGACAATACCTAAAAAAGGGGATTCGAACCGTTCGATGCCACGTTCGAAATCGATACCCCCTCGAATCCGCCCGAATCCCTCCGGAGCGGCCCGGCACTGTCCCCCGCCATCCGCCCCGTCCGGTCATCGGTTTTCTATATCGACATAAGTCGTCTGCAACAGGGTGCGGCCAACGTCGGTCAGCGCCGGCGCATCCTCCGCCACAATCTTGCCCGTCACGGCATCCCATATCGCCTCGCCCGAGGCGTCGACCACACCGAAACCGTCGTTGAACGTATAGTAGGCGAACTTCGGAAGCGCCGGATCGAAAATGTCCTTGCTATAATCGAAATCGTCGTGCGCCACGCCCAGCTGCCCCAGCACCGTGGCGCAGAGGTCGATCTGCGACGCATACTCCTCCACGACGAGCGGGCCTGCCACGGCGCCGCCCGTCCAGATCATCGGAATGCGGTGGCGCAGCGGTTCGTTATAGGCCAGCGGCGGCGGATAGGGCACCCCGTGATCGGCCACGAGCACCACCAGCAGGTCGTCCCATGCAGGCGAGTTCTTCCAACCTTCGATCATGCGGCCCACGCAATCGTCCGCAAAAGCCGTAGCGTTGAACATCCGATCCTCGAACCGGGCGAACGGCACGTCGAACGGCGGATGGCTGCTCAAGGTAAGCAGCCCGGCGAGAAACGGCTCGCCCGAAGCGCTCCACTCGATTACCTGCCGGCCGAACCAATCGCACATGACCCGGTCGTCGTAACCCCAGTCGGCAGGCGGCGTATCGAAATCGAAATCTTTCTGCCAGAAAAGCTCCTGCCAGCCGGTAGCATACATGTAAGATGCTTGGTTCGTAAAATTGAGGTCGCCGCCATAGGCGAACCTCGTGGCGTAGCCCTCGCGGTTCAGCGACCGAGCCAGCGACGGCAGATTGCGGCTCTTAGCCGGAAGTTTCATGATCGACATCCGCGTCTGGGCGGGGAAGCCGCTCAAGATCGCCACTTCGCCGCGGTCGGTGCGGAATGAATTGGCGAAGAAATTCTCGAACCACACGCCCTCCCCTTTCAGCCGGTGCATCCAGGGCATGACCGGCATGCCGTCGACCTGGGCGTCCATGACCGTGCGAGCGAAACTTTCGAGAATCACGACCACGACATTGGGCCGCCTGGTGCGGAGCACCTGTCTCCCGGGTGCGGAGCCGGGCCGGTTGCCGCGCAACGCCTCGAAGCGCTCCGCCCGGGTCTGCTCGTCGAAGAAAGGATATTCGGCTGCATAATCCGTGCGGTCGCCCAAGGTGGAGAGCAACGAAAAGACGGGATTGACGGCCGCATGATTGAGCAACATCCGGGAGCTGAAATAGACTTTCGACACGTTGGCGACCGAAGCCCCCGTGCCGCCGCGGATAGCCAAAAAATCGAACCCGGCCAACAACAATACCCCGAGACTCCCGGCCCCGGCGGCCCGCCATCCGAGCGTCCGGCTGTCGAACAACCGCACGACCCGGCCATAGACCCAGATCATGGCTGCGGCATATGCTGCAAAGATCGCCGTTTGCCGCACGCCGAGCCAGAAATCGACGCTGGCCATCGCCTCGCGCGGATCGGTCAGGTAGATCAACACCGTGGCGTCGATCCGAAACCCCCAATGCTCGTAAAGCGCAAGGTCGACAGCGAAAATTGCCGCCACAACAACAGAAACGACCGCGAAATAGGCCATGAATGCCCGCCGCATGATCCGTTCGGGCAGCGGCACCCACAGCGACAGCAGCACCACAAGCACGGGCAGCGCCGAGACATAGCCGGCCACAGTCATGTCGAGCGACAAGCCGTGCCGCACGACCTGCCACCAGTCGGCCGCCGAAAAGCCCTGCCCGCAGGCATACCACACCAAGAAGACGGGTTTCTGCACGGCCAGAAGCAATACCGTGGCCGCGAAAACGGCGAAAAGAAAGACCGATTTATGTTTCATCGCCCGCATGGAATCAGATCGAAGAATATGAATCCCGCTATCCCTGGCCAAAATCTCTTTCTATATTTTCTCCCCGTACGCCAGGTCGCCGGCATCGCCGATGCCGGGCACGATGTAGGAACGCGAGGTCAGCTCCTCGTCGACGGCCGCCGCCCAGACGGTAGTCGTCTGCCGCGGCATGTTCTTCATCACGTAGTCGACACCCTGCTCGCTGGCGATCACAGCGGCGACATGGGTATGGGCCGGCACGCCGCCCCGCTCGCACAACGCCTGGTGGGCCAGCACGAGCGACGAACCGGTAGCCAACATAGGATCGACCAGCAACAGAGTCTTGCCCTCCAGATCGCCGCACGAGATATACTCGACCTTGACCGTAAACTTCCCGTCCTTGGTGCTCTTGCGGTAGGCCGAGACGAAAGCGTTCTGCGCATCGTCGAAGTAGTTGAGAAAACCCTGATGGAACGGCAGGCCGGCACGCAGAATAGTGGCGATGACGATCCGGTCTTCGGGCAGCTCCACGGTCGCCACGCCCAGGGGCGTCTCCACCGCCCGGGGTGCGAAACCGAACGTCTTCGAAATCTCGTAGGCCGTGATCTCGCCGATGCGCTCCATGTTGCGGCGGAAACGCATCGAATCGGTCTGCACCGACTTGTCGCGGATCTGGGCGATGAACTTGTTGAGAACCGTGTTCTGCTGGCTGAGGATATGCAACTCCATAATAACTTGAGGTTTGATGGTCAATAGAGAAAATTGTTGAACGGGTAGCGCCCGGCGTGGATTTCGCGCACCATGCCGTACAAATCGGTGCGGAACTTCTCCAGGTTGGTCTTCGCCCGGGCCGAGAGGAAGATGCACGGCGTATTGGCCTTAGCAATCCAACTGCGCTTCAGGTCATCGAGCGAGAGGTTCTCGCGCGTGGCGGGCGTGAGGTCGTCCTCGTCTTTCTTGACATAAGTATAGGCGTCGATCTTGTTGAAGACCAGATACACAGGTTTGTCGCCTGCGCCGATCTCCTGCAACGTGCGTTTCACGACGTCGATCTGCTCCTCGAACTGCGGATGGGAGATGTCGACCACGTGCACCAGCAGATCGGCTTCGCGCACCTCGTCCAGCGTCGACTTGAACGACTCGATCAACTCGGTGGGCAGCTTGCGGATGAAGCCCACGGTGTCGGACAGCAGGAAAGGCAGGTTGTCGAAGACGACCTTGCGCACCGTGGTGTCGAGCGTGGCGAAGAGCTTGTTTTCGGCAAACACCTCGCTCTTGGAGATCAGGTTCATCAAGGTGGATTTGCCCACGTTGGTATAGCCGACGAGCGCGACGCGCACCAGCTGCCCGCGGTTGGAGCGCTGCACGGCCATCTGGCGGTCGATCTTCTTGAGGTCTTCCTTGAGTTTGGCAATGCGGTTGCGGATGATGCGGCGGTCGGTCTCGATTTCGCGCTCGCCGGCGCCGCCGCGCGTACCGGTGCCGCCGCGTTGCCGCTCCAGGTGCGTCCACAACCCCGAGAGACGGGGCAGCATGTACTCGTAGTTGGCCAGCTGGACCTGCGTCTTAGCATAGGCCGTCTGGGCGCGCGACATGAAGATGTCGAGAATCAACCGCGTGCGGTCGAGGATGCGGCACGGCATGGCCTTTTCGATGTTGCGCGTCTGCGAGGGCGACAGCTCATCGTCGAAAATCACTACGTCGATTTCATTCTCGCGGCAATAGTCGGCGATCTCCTCCAACTTGCCCGGGCCGACATAAATCCGCGACGAGGGCTGGGGCAGGCGCTGCGTGAAGCGGCGCACGGCCCGGATGTCGGCCGTCTCGGCCAGGAAATCCAGCTCGTCGAGAAACTCCTCGACCTGCCGCGGCTCCTGACCGTCGCGGATCACGGCCACGAGCACGGCCCGCTCGCCGTCGGCAGGCGCAGGGTCTATCGTATGGTTCTTGTTCTCTTCCAAAATTCAAAATTCAAAATTCGAATTGCGTCGTTCGTATCGTTGCGCCGGATACCCGTATCTTATTCCGGGCGGCAAACACCATGCTACGCCGCCCCTTTCGGGTGCCGGACGGACGATCCGGTCAAAAACAAGGGTATCCGCCCGAAAGAGGATACCCTTTAGATTGCCTTGCAGCGGCCGCACACGCTTAATTCTGCACGCGGAAATCGACGGGCAACGTATACTTGACACGCACCACCTGGTTGCGCTGCTTGCCGGGACTCCACTTGGGCGACTTGTTGAGCACGCGGATCGCCTCCTCGGAAAGCGACCGGTCGGGAGTCTGCAAAACCTGCACGTGAGTCAGACGGCCGTCCTTCTCGATGACGAACGTCAGCACGACGCGGCCCTGAATGCCGTTCTCCAACGCGATCTGGGGGAACTTGACGTTCTGCTGCACCCAGTTGCGGAACGTATTGAGGTCGCCGCCCTGGAACGAAGGCATGGTCTCGGCGATCAAGAACGGCTGGTCGTCCTCGACGACCTCTTCGGCCACCTCGACCTGCTGGATCACTTCGGTATTCTCATCGAACTCGGCGAAGTCCACGTCGGTGGTAATCTTCGTCTCGTTGGTCACGACCTGCAACAAGTCGGCGATAACTTTTACCTCGACTTTCTTGGGAGCCTCGGGCGGCTTCTGGTCGTGGCGCGTGATCTCGACGATCTGCTCCTCGACAGGGCCGTAGTTCAGATCGACTTTCTCGATGCGGTGCTCCCGCGGCGTATAGGCGAAAGCCACGATCACCAGAGCCAAGGCGATGATGAGACCGATTTCGAGCAGCAGCCCCCGCTTGTTCTGGAGGTCTGCCTTGGGCGATTTCTTGATTTCCATCTATTCTTAAATTTTTGATCGTTCGGTTAAGGGCGCGCCGAAGCCCGCACTACACCACAAATATATAGATAAAATTTCAAAATCGGACTGCTTCGGACAAAAATCTTCAACTTTTACCTATTTTTGCACTCCGGAAACGCACTCCGGAACAGAAAAACACTGGCAAAAACCACTCCATGACCGCAGAAAAGAGACCTGACGCCGCCTATCTTTACGGACGCTCGCCCGAAGAATTGTCCGCCTTGTGCAAGGAACTGGGCATGCCGCGTTTCGCGGCGGGACAGCTGTCCCGCTGGCTCTATACACGGCACGAGGAAGACCCGATGAAAATGAGCGACATATCGGCTGCGCACCGGGCCGCACTGGCAGCCCGCACGGTGCCGGCGTTAAGGGCGCCGGAACGGGTATGGGAATCGGCCGACGGGACGAAGAAATACCTTTTCCGCACAGGCGAGGGGGCTTTCATCGAATCGGCCTACATCCCCGACGGCGAGCGGGCGACGCTCTGCGTCTCGTCGCAGGCGGGGTGCCGCATGGGCTGCCGCTTCTGCGCCACGGGGCGCCAGGGGCTGCAACACTCGCTTCCGGCGGCGGAAATCATGAACCAGATCGTCTCGCTGCCCGAACGCGACCGGCTGACGAACGTCGTCTTCATGGGAATGGGCGAACCGCTCGACAACCTCGACAATGTGCTGCGGGCGCTGGAGATCATTACCTCGCCCTGGGGCTTCGGCTGGTCGCCGACCCGCGTGACGGTCTCGACGGCAGGCGTGGCGCCCCGCCTGCGGCAGTTCCTCGACTCGACAGACGCCCATCTGGCCGTGAGCCTGCACAACCCGTTCGCCGAAGAACGGGCCGCCATCATGCCTGTGGAACAGGCCTGGCCCATCGCCGAGGTGGCGGCCATCCTGCGCGAATACGACTTCACGCACCAACGGCGCGTGTCGTTCGAATACATCGTCATGAGCGGATTGAACGACACACCGCGCCACATCCGCGGACTGTGCCGCCTGCTCGACGGCATCAAATGCCGCATCAACCTGATCCGGTTCCACAAAATCCCCGGTTCGCCCTACTTCTCGCCCGACCAGGAGGCGATGCTCCGGTTCCGCGACGCACTGACCGCCCGCGGCATCCACACCACCCTCCGTGCCTCGCGCGGCGAAGACATCCAGGCGGCCTGCGGCCTGCTGAGCACGGCCGAGCGGACAACCCCATGACACGGCCGTCCTGCATCCGACCCCACGCAACCGCTCCCCGCTTTTTGGGTGCGGTATTTGCAAGTCCGAACAAAAAACGAACGCAAAATGAAAAAATGGCTCCTTATTCTGGCCGTAACGCTCGCAGCGAACGCCGCACAGGCCCAGGTAAAATTTGAAACCGCCGCGACGGACAACGTGCGCGAAATGGCGATCAAACAAGGCAAGTTGGTCTTCATCGACCTTTACGCCTCGTGGTGCCCGCCCTGCCGCATGATGTCACGGCATGTCTTTTCACGCAAGGATGTGGGCAAATTCATGGACGAACGTTTCGTAGCAGCGAAATACGACACGGACAAGGAACCCGGGAAAACCCTGCTGGCCCGCTATGGCGAGGGCGCCATTCCGCTTTATCTGGTATTCGACACCAACGGCGAACTATTGGGCCGCATGCAAGGCGCCTCATCGGCCGAAGAATTCATGGCCGGAATCCGGAAGATACTGAAATCACGAAACGGGGCCGAAAAGAATCGGGGGCAATTGAAACGCTAAGAAAACACATCCGGAACACCTCTGCGGGGGGGGGCTATCGGGCCGTATACACCACTTTCTTGGTCTCGAAAAACTCCTCGTCGAAGAAGCGCGGGATGTCGTAGATGTCCCATCGTTTGCCAGTCAGGGCCAGCTCCTCGGCCAAGTCGCCGCCTTTAAGATAGAGGATGCCGTTGGGCAGCGTTCCGCGCTGCCCTTTTTCAATGCGGTTCCACACCCACCCGACGAACTGGGGCATGGCCGTCACGGCGCGCGAGACGACATAATCGAACCGCTCGCCCATGGTCTCGACCCGCACGCAGCGAGGCACAAGATTCTTCAATCCCAAACCGGCCGCCACGCCCTCGACCACGGCGATCTTCTTGCGGATCGAATCGGCCGCCGTGAACTGCGCTTCGGGAAAGAGCACGGCCAGCGGCACCGACGGAAACCCGCCGCCGCACCCGACGTCGAGCACCCGGGCGCCGGCATCGAACGCACAGACCTTGGCGATGGCCAGCGAGTGGAGCACATGCCGCAGGTAAAGCTGGTCGAAGTCCTTGCGCGACACGACATTGATCTTTGCGTTCCACTCGGCATAGAGGTCATACATGGCCGCGAACTGCCGACGCTGTTCGTCGGAAAGCTCCGGGAAATATTTCAGAACAAGTTCCACCATCGGATCATGAATTGTGCGGGGCGGGAATCACTCCTCCCCCTGCGTGATGAAGCGGCACATCCGCTCCCGGGCGCGATGGATCTGCGTCTTGACCGTGCCGAGCGGCAGATCGAGTTTGGCGGCGATCTCCTCGTAAGAATACTCCTCGAAAAAACGCATCTCGATCAACTTCCGGTAACGCGGGGAGAGACGCTCCAGATAATTTTCCAGCTGCCGGCGCTGCTGTCCGTTGATGACGCTCTCCTCGGGGGTGGGAGCGCTGGAGGCCGGGGCCGCGAAGCGTTCGTCGATGGGCAGGTCGTCCTGCCGGCGCCGAACATAGTCGACGAACGTATTGCGGGCGATGGTATAGACCCACTGCCCGAACGTATAGGCGGCATTGTAGCGGTGGAGGTTGACGTAGACCTTGACGAAAGTCTCCTGCAACAGATCGTCCACGTCGCGGGCGCCGCCCATGCGCTGCATGAACAGCCGCCGGATCGCCTCATGGTAGCGGTCGAAAAGATACTCGAAAGCCGTATTGTCGCCGGCGAGCACCAACTCGACCAAGCGCCGGTCGTCGGCTACAATGTAGTCGGCTATCTCCATACGCGCTTGTCTTTGCGCAGCAGCATGAGCCGCACGAGGATGGCCCCCGGCAGACTCAACAAATCGTAGATGAAATAACACCATGCGATGCCTCGCTCGCCCACGCGCTGGGCGATGCGCCTTACCTCGATGGCCACGATGACATAACGCAGCAACACGAGCAAAGCAACGGCGGCCTTATACTCCAACGGCATGAAGATCAAGGCGCAAAGAACGGCGGCGAAAAAGAGCAGCCGCGAACCGATCTCCCATTGCACGTAGTTCTTGGCCGAACGAGGATAGAACCGGAACGCCGAACCGAAATAGCGCAGCTGCCCCAACCCCCAGCCCAGGCCGCCCCAAATCTTCTCGCGCAACGTAGCGCGCGGCGAGAGGATGACGCTCACGTTGCTGCGCGTCATGACCTGCTGCAAGAAAAGATCGTCCTCGCCGATGTTCATGTTGAGCCGGTTGAAGCCGTTGGCACCGAAATACAAAGTCTTGGTAAAGCCGAAATTCTGCAACATGCCGCGGTAGGGACGCCGGCGCACGGCACGGCCCAACCACTCGGCGGCGTGCATCATGCGCCAGGTGCGCATGAGGTAGTTGACCAATCCGCCTTTCTGCTCGACGCCGCAATACCCCACGACGACGTCGCCCCGCGTGAAACCCTTGGCCATGAGCGACAACCATCGGTCGGTCTGCGGACAGGCGTCGGTCGAAGTGAAGATCATGTGCTCGTAATGGGCCGACTTGATGCCGACGTTGAGCGCCATCTTGCGCGAAATGGGGAAGCGCGGATTAAGGTGGATCTTAGTCGTCGTGATCTGCGGAAACGACTGCTTCAACCGCGCGAGGTCTTCGTAGAAATCGGTGTCGTGGCCCACGTAGACGATTACCACCTCGAACTTGGGATAGCTCTGGGCCAAGATCAGCGGCAGCCGCTCCTCGACGAAAGCATAGTCTTCGGAAAAAAGCGGCATGACCACCGAGACGGGAGGATCGGCATCGAGCACCACGGGCCGGCGGTTGTTCTTGTAACCGGCGATACGACCGTAAACGAAAATATAATAATAGAGCTGCACACCCAGCAGTACCAGAAGCACGGCGGCAAGCGCTGCGCCCTCCCTGCCGTAGCAAGCCAGAAAAGAGTCGAAGAAAGAATCGAAAAACTGCATAATCCTAAAATAAGCACAAAGGTAGAAAACAATTAAGAATTAAGAATTAAGAATTAAGAATTTTTTTGCGTACTTTTGTCGAGTTATAGGCTTTCCTTGCCCTGGGACGGTTCCACGCAGGATTCGGCAGAAGCGGCGACGCCCTGCAAACCGGGCGCGGAACAAACCGGCTCCAAGAACCGGCCGCTGCGAATAAACCGGACGCTGCGGCGCGCAGGTTTTTCCCGGGAGCAACAAAAGCCGGAACGAAAGCATAGAACGATGGAATTCATCTTGCAACATAAAGACCCCTCGTCGCAGGCCCGTGCGGGCGTATTGCGCACCGACCACGGCGAGATCCTCACGCCGATCTTCATGCCCGTGGGCACGGCCGCCACGGTCAAGGGCATCTACCACCGCGATGTGCGCGACGAAGCACGGGCGCAGATCATTCTGGCCAATACCTACCACCTCTACCTGCGGCCCGGCATGGAGATCATCGAGAAGGCGGGCGGCGTGCACCGTTTCTCGACCTGGGAAGGGCCGATGCTGACCGACAGCGGCGGTTTTCAGGTCTTCTCGCTGGCCGCATGCCGCAAGCTCAAGGAGGAGGGGTGCCACTTCCGCTCGCACATCGACGGCTCGAAGCACCTTTTCACGCCCGAAAGCGTCATCGACACCGAACGCACCATCGGCGCCGACATCATGATGGCGTTCGACGAATGCCCGCCGGGCGATGCGCCGCGCGACTATGCGGCCAAGTCGCTCGACCTCACGGAACGCTGGCTCGACCGCTGCTTCGAACGCTATGCGCAGACAGCGCCCAAATACGGCCACTACCAAGCGCTCTTCCCCATCGTCCAAGGCTGCACCTACCCCGATCTGCGGGCCAGAGCGGCGGAGAACGCGAAGCGCTACAACGCCGACGGCTATGCCATCGGCGGTCTGGCTGTGGGCGAACCCACGGAGACGATGTACGAGATGATCGAGGTCGTCAACGCCATCCTGCCCGACAACCGCCCCCGCTACCTGATGGGCGTCGGCACTCCGGTAAACATATTGGAAGGCATCGACCGCGGCGTGGACATGTTCGACTGCGTGATGCCGACGCGCAACGGCCGCAACGGCCAGCTCTTCACGGCCGAGGGCATCATCAACATCCGCAACAAGAAGTGGGAGGACGACTTCTCGCCGATCGACCCGCAGGGCACAGCGTTCGTCGACACGCTCTACTCGAAAGCCTACCTGCACCACCTCTGCGTCTGCGGGGAGATGCTGGCGGCCGAAATCGCATCGCTGCACAACATTGCGTTCTACCTGCGGCTGGTCGGCATGGCCCGCGAACACATAGCGGCCGGCGACTTCAAGGCGTGGAAAGAGACGATGGTCGCCAAACTGCAACGAAGACTCTAAGATGATGAGGTTCGGTTCCATGCAGTTTTTCGCCTCCCGGCGCAAGGCGGACAAGCCCGGCCCGGTCTCCGGCTTGTCGAAAACGTTCCGATTTCCGGGATACAAGATTCTCGACCGCTACATCTTAGGCAAGTTTCTGTCGACCTACTTCTTCGCCATAGCGATGATTATCGTGGTAGTCGTGCTTTTCGACTATGTGGAGAAAATCGACGACTTTACCGAGCTGCATGCACCGCTGCGAAGCGTGATCTTCGACTACTACCTGAACTTCATCCCGTTCTTCATCAACCAGTTCAGCGGCCTGTTCACTTTCATCGCCTGCATCTTCTTTACCTCGAAGATGGCCTACCAGACCGAAATCGTGGCCATGCTCTCGGGCGGCATGTCGTTCCGGCGGCTGATGTGGCCCTACTTCCTGGGCGCCCTGATCATCGGCGGCCTTTCGCTCACGCTCAACCTCTGGGTCATCCCGCTCTCGCAGCGCAAGATCGTGGAGTTCGAATCGCAGTACATCAAACGCAAGCAGAATACCCAATACGACCAGCACATCTACCGCCAGATCGAGCCGGGCACGTTCGTCTACATCCGCGGCTACCGAGACGCTTCGCACCAGGCCTCGTTCTTCGTACTGGAACACTACGAAAGCGGCTCGATGATCCGCTCGCTCGAAGCCTCGGAGACCCGCTTCGACCCCGAGACCAAGCGCTGGACGGCTCCGCGCTACACCAAACGCGAATTCGACGCCTCGGGAACGGAGACCTTCGAACAGTTCCGCAACCTGGACACGCTCATCAATCTGGAAGTGAGCGAACTGGGGCGGGTCAACGAACTGATCCAGACGATGAACATCTCGGAACTGAACCGTTTCCTGGCCCAGCAGCGGGCCAAAGGCTCGGACGCAATCAACATCATCGAAGTCGAACGCCACGCCCGCTACGCCTATCCGCTCTCGACGTTCATCCTGACGCTCATCGGCGTGTCGCTCTCCTCGCGCAAGGTGCGCGGCGGCACGGGCCTGCACATCGGCATCGGCACGGGCCTCTGCTTCTCCTACATCCTGTTCAACCGCTTCTTCGAGGAATTCGCCAAAAGCGGCTCGCTGCCCCCCTGGCTGGCCGTATGGCTTCCGAACATCATCTATCTGTTCATCGCGGTCTACCTCTACCGGAAGGCCCCCAAATAATGCGAAAGACATGCAGAAACCCGCATCCCTGTGGCAGCGGCTCAAAGAGCACTCGCTGATCTACAACCTCTTCCTGATCTGCGCGATCATCGCGGCCCTGGCCGTGACCGCCCACATAGCCATGCAGATCGGCACCCGCCACGGACACCGGCGCACGGTGCCCGACTTCTCGGGCATGCCGCTGCGCGAGGCCCAGCGCACGGCCCGCAAACACGACCTGCGCCTGCAAATCAACGACTCTCTCTTCGTGCCGACCTACGAAGGCGGCATCGTGCTGGATCAGCTGCCCGCGGGCGGCGTGGAAGTGAAGCCCGGCCGCACGGTCTACATCACGATCAACTCCTTCCGCCAGAAGATGGTGCCTGTGCCCTATGTGGCCGACCGCTCGCTGCGCCAGGCCAAGAATATGCTGGAAATCGCAGGACTGGAAATCAGCGAACTGATCTACCGCACCGACATGGCGACCAATTATGTGCTGAGCCAATTCGTAGCGGGCCGCGCCGTCACACCCTCCAGCCGCCTCGAAGCCGAAATGGGCTCGGGCGTGACACTCTACGTGGGCGTGGCGCCGGGACACAACGCAACCTATGTGCCCGAGACCGTGGGTCTGACGCTCAAAGAAGCCAAGGGCCGGCTGTGGGAATCGGGACTCAACGTCGGAAAGATCGCTTTCGACAAGGGCATCAACCTGCTCAACCAAAAAGATGCGCGCGTCTATCTACAACAACCCGCCGCGGAACGCCGCCTGCATCTGGGCGCGAAAGTCGACCTGCAACTGACCCTCGACGAAGCGAAATTGGAGAAAATTCGCCAGGACGCAGAACAACGGGCCATCGAGGCGGCCCAGGCCCGCCAGCGCCGCGAGCAGGAGCGCGCCGACTCGATCGCCCGGGCGAAACTGGAATACGCCGAACCGACGGCTGCCGAACCGGTCGTCGAAACCCCCGCTGCGGGGAAACAAAACCAATCCGACCCCGACAGCTTCTTCGACTGATGGACAACGCACCCTACATGGACGACGACCTGCTCGACGACCCGGCCCTGGGCGAGGAGGAGAGCGAGCAGGACGGCCTCTACGAACACTTCTCGGTCGTAGCCGACAAGGGGCAGACGATGCTGCGCCTGGACAAGTTCCTGGTGGCGCGCATGGAGCACTGCTCGCGCAACCGCATCCAGGCGGCGGCCGACAGCGGCAACATCCTGGTAAACGACATGCCGGCCAAGGCGAGCTACAAGGTCAAGCCGCTCGACCGCATCCGGATCGTGCTGCCCTATCCGCGGCGCGACAACGAAATCCACCCGGAAGAAATTCCGCTCGAAATCCCCTACGAAGACGACGACCTGCTGCTGGTCGACAAGGAAGCCGGCATGGTGGTGCATCCGGGCGTGGGCAACCACTCGGGGACGCTGGTCAACGCCCTGGCCTGGCATCTGCGCGGCACGGAGATCGCCGACAGCGGCGGCATGCGCGCGGGGTTGGTGCACCGCATAGACAAGAACACGTCGGGACTGCTGGTCGTGGCCAAGAACGAACAGACCCATGCCCGGCTGGCGAAACAATTTTTCGACCACACGATCTACCGCCGCTACGTGGCTCTGGTGTGGGGCGACTTCGCCGAAGACGAGGGAACGATCACGGGAAACATAGGCCGCAGCCCCCGCGAACGACAAAAAATGTATGTATTCGAAGACGGCTCGGACGGCAAACATGCCGTAACCCACTGGCGCGTGCTGAAACGCTACGGCTACGTGACGCTGGTCGAATGCCGCCTGGAGACGGGGCGCACGCACCAGATCCGCGTACACATGGCTTGGCAGGGACATCCGCTTTTCAACGATGAACGCTACGGCGGCGACCGCATACTCAAGGGAACGACGTTCGCCAAATACAAACAATTCATCGAAAACTGCTTCGCCCTGATGCCCCGCCATGCCCTGCATGCCCAGTCGCTGGGTTTCGACCACCCCACGACCCGCCGCGAAATGCGCTTCGAGAGCGAGCTGCCGGCGGATTTCCGGGCCTTGCTGACCAAGTGGGACAACTACGCCGCGACAGCCGAAAAAGAGAACTGAAAAACAAACATCCCCGTATAACAAAAAGGGAATCCGACCGCTCGATTTGTTTTTGCCTACAACCATAAAAGAAGTGCGTGCCCGAGGGTGGGACGAGCTGGACGTCGTGCTTTTCACGGGCGACGCCTACATCGACCATCCGGCATTCGGCGCCGCAGTGATCGGGCGGCTGCTCGAAGCCGAGGGCTACCGGGTGGCGATCGTGCCCCAGCCCAACTGGCGCGACGACCTGCGCGACTTCACGAAGCTGGGTGCCCCGCGTCTCTTTTTCGGCGTGACGGCCGGGGCGATGGACTCGATGGTCAACCACTACACGGCCAACCTGCGGCTGCGCCACGACGACGCCTACACGCCGGGCGGCAAAGCGGGATTCCGCCCCGACTACGCCGTGACGGTCTACACGCGGATACTCAAACGACTCTACCCCCACACGCCGGTGGTCGTGGGCGGCATCGAAGCGTCGCTGCGCCGACTGACCCACTACGACTACTGGAGCGACACGCTCAAACCCTCGATTCTGGCCGAATCGGGCGCCGACCTGCTGATCTACGGCATGGGCGAAGGAGTGATCCAACAAGTGGCCCGCGCGATGCGCAACGGCTACAACGCCAAGCTGCTGCGCAAAATCCGCCAGGTGGCGTTCCTGGCCGACGAAGCCTACGTCTCGCGGCTCGATCCGACGACGACGATCCGCCTGCACAGTTATGAGGAATGCTGTGCGGACAAACGGGCGTTCGGCGAAAACTTCACGATCATCGAAACCCAAAGCAACCTGCCGGAGCCGGAAGCGACGCTGGTCGAACGCGCGGGCGACCGCTACACGGTGGTAACGCCGCCCCAGGCGACGCTGACGACCGAAGAACTCGACCGTTCGTTCGACCTGCCCTACGAACGGGCGCCCCACCCGCGCTACAACGGCAAGGGCGCCATACCGGCGTGGGAGATGATCAAATTCTCGGTAAACATCCACCGCGGCTGCTTCGGAGGCTGCTCGTTCTGCACGATCTCGGCCCACCAGGGCAAGTTCATCCACTCGCGCAGCGAACGCTCGATACTGGCCGAAGTGGAACGAATAACGAAGATGCCGGGATTCAAGGGCTACCTGTCGGATGTCGGAGGCCCCTCGGCCAACATGTACCGCATGGGCGGCCGCGACCGCGAAGCGTGCCGCAAATGCCGCCGGGCGTCGTGCCTGCACCCGGCCAAATGCCCCAATCTGAACAACGACCACCGGCCAGCGCTCGACCTCTATGCCAAGATCCGGGCCGTGAAAGGCATCAAGAAAGCCTTTATCGGCAGCGGCATCCGCTACGACCTGTTCGACGACTCGCCCTACCTGGCGACGGTGCTCAAGCACCACACGTCGGGCCGGCTGAAGGTGGCGCCCGAGCACACGGAAGACCCGGTGCTGAAGCTGATGCGTAAACCTCCGTTCGCGATGTTCGAACGGCTGCACACCGACTTCCGACGCATCTGCCGCACCGAGGAGCTGCCCTACCAGCTGATCCCCTACTTCATCTCGTCGCACCCGGGCTGCACGGAACGCGACATGCGGGCGCTGTCGCAAAAAGTGCTGGGCAAACTCCACTTCACGCTCGAACAAGTGCAAGACCTGACACCCACACCGCTGACCCTCTCGTCGGTCATGTTCTACACGGGCGAAAACCCCTACACCCACGAAAAAGTCTACGTCGCCCGCTCGCAGGAGGAGAAACGCCGGCAGAAAAGCTACTTCTTCAAAAAATAAAAGGCCGTGAGGCCTTTTATTTTTCAATTTAGAGCATCGGTTTCAACACCCCGAAGAAGAGACACGCCACGATCAACGTGACCACGACATTGAACGCCTGCGCCCCGAGGAAAGCCCACAGAAGATTGCGGTTCTCGCGGGAAACAATATCCTTGAGCCGAGTATCGAGACCGATGCAGACGAACGCGAGCGAAAAGAAAACCGTGGAAAACATCTTGGCGACGCCCGGCTCGATCCATTTGCCCTTGTCGGAAAGCGTGAAGACCCCGCCCGACTGGCACAAGCTGAACAGGAGCGATGCGGCGACGAAGCCGATGATGAACTTGGGAAACTTCTCCCACACGATGCCCAACGACGGACGTCCGGAGCTGCCTTGCCCGCCGCGGGCCGAAAGATAAAGTGCGATGAAGAACGCCACGACGCCGATCAGGACGTTCTGCGCCGCCTTGATGATGACGGCATGCTGGTTGGCGACCTCACCGACGATGGTGCTCGACGCGGCGACGCCCGACGTGGTGTCGATCGTACCGCCGATCCAGGCGCCGGCCACCTCCTGCAAGGTCTGCGGGTCGGAGAAGATCAAAGGCAGCACCGTACGCGCCAGCCAAGGCATGAGGTAGATCATGGGCACGACGACGATCAGAACGAGCGAGACGATGTACGACAACTTCTTGTCATCGCCGCCGGCTACGCGCGCAGCCGTGATGCAAGCCGAAACGCCGCAGATCGAGACGCCCGACGAAAGGATCATGGCCGACCGCTCGTCGACCTTCGCCCGGCGCGAAAGCCGGAATGCGAAGAACCACACGACGGCGACCACGACGCATGCCTGCAAAAGCCCGAAGATGCCGGACTTCATGACATCGCTGAACAGGATGGTGGCACCCAGACACACGACGCCGATCTTGATGTAGAACTCGCCCTGCACAGCGGGCTTCATCCACTCGGGAACATGCCATAGATTGCGGATCAACAATCCGAAAACAACAGAAAAGAAGACCGACTCGAATCCATAATAAGCCACCTGCGGAATCTTGGCAACGACCTGAGCGAGGAGCGAAACGGCGAAGACCATGACGAACGACGGCAAAAGCCCTTTCATGGGGCGCTGCAAAAGCCATGACCCGACATAAAGCACCGCCAGGCAAAGGAGAAACAACAAGGCGATGTTGTACCACGCGACGCTGCCGATCAAAGTCGACGGAACAGCAGGCAACTTTCCGGGAACCGCGAGCGCCAACAACAACAGCGGCACGGAAATCCAAACTACGACCCAATCTTCGGTGCGGAGTTTTTCAAGCAAATTTTTCATAAGAAGAGGTTTGATCGATCGAAAGAACCGCAGCCCGGCAAGGGCTGCTTGTCACTCAGAACATGCCCGTGAACATGACGGCAACTACGCTGCGGGCCGCAGTATCGAAGGCCGGGCCGTAGTTTTCATAAGTATAGTTGATCTGACAACGCAAATGCTTGACAGGTGCCCAGAGCAAACCCACGGTATAGTTATCCTGTCGAGTCGCGGAACGCGCAGAAGTATTCTCGGCAAAGGTATCGAACCGCACGACGGGCATCAGATTATACGGAGCACGCCAACCGGCCAGCAGATACCAACCGTCGCTGCCGAACTCGCCATGATCGCTGCCGGTGCGTCCGCCGATCCACTCGCCGCGGACGACGACGGCACCGCGGTCGTAGCAGATACCGGCCCCGTAACGCTCGCGCTTGAAATATGACGCACCGTATTCGCCCCAATAATAAGACCCCGACAGCAACAACCCGTCGACGGGGCGCAAGCTCAGACGGGCAACGACATCCTTGGACTTGTTCTTGTCCCAGGTGTTGATCCCCTCGCCGTTGAAGACGCTGAAATCATAGCCGACGACATTCCGGCCCTGCCGCGGAAAGAAACCGCCGGAGAGCGTGGCCCCCAACTCGCGTCCGGAAGCCGAAATCCCGCACAGATCGGAACCGAAGCCGACGAGCTTGCACAAAGCAAGAGGATACTCGATCAACTCAAAACGGGTAGGAGGATAATCGGTATTCTCGATCGAAAAGGGAATCTTGTACTGACCGACCTTGAGCTTGAGCTGGCGGAAAGGACTATACTGCAAATAAGCGTCGACCAACTGCGGCTTGCAGAACTCGAATTGTATCTTGTAGTCGAGTTTCGGCACGATGTCTCCGGCGATGCTCAAACGCACGCGCTTGAGAAAGAACGAGGACGCCTCCCCGCCATATTGGTATCCGGCCTGCACGTAGCCCGAAAACTCGGGCAGCCGGGACACGATCTTGTCCCAGGTCGAAGTCCGCGCTTCGAGCACGGCGACGCGAGCAGCGAGGGTATCGGACGGGGAAGACGCTTCGACGTGATTCCGAGCCGTTGCAACACGGCAAAAGATCGAAGACAAAAAAAAGAGAAACAAATATTTCTTCATGGAACGGGAAAATTCGGGTTGTAAGTACAAAAGTCGGAAATCCCGGACAATGAATCAATAAGCGAAAATACGTAAAAACAGCATATCGTTACCGCGGCATGGGGAACGACAGGGTGCGCGCATCGAGATACGCATTCAGAAACGGCCCCCAATGCCAGGCCTGACCGTTGGAGAGGTTGAAATAACGCCCCAGGCGCAGCGTGTTGTTGTCGATCACAACGATATGGCGGGGCCGGTTTTCGAGCTGAACCTCAACGACCGAAGCCATCGAAACCAGGGGCGACGTGCGGATCGGCTCCATCGACCGGAAGTCGGGCGTCCAGGGCGCAAGCACCCCCAGCGAATCGGACACGACGAAACCCTCCTGCCGCAGGGAGTCGACCAGCAAAAAACCGGGCTGCGGCTCCTGGGCACGACCGACGACGCAACAAAAAACCGCCACCAAGACGGCTCCGCCCCACGCTGCCGACCGGCAGCGCAGATTACGACGCCAAAGGTTCGTGGAGGTGTCTGACGGGTATTTCACGCTATGATTCATCGGCCTCATATGCTCGGAACAGAGTTTTAAAACACCTCCCGCAAAATCCGCACCGATTGTACGGCACTGATGGCGTCGAGATGATAACCGAAGTAAACCAGCATGGCATTGAGAAACTCGACCCGCTGCGCCCGGTTGAGAGCGACGGCACCGAGTTCCTGCACGCCGCAATCCATCATCTCGCGCAGCATGCGGGCGCAATCGCGCGTCATGACCTCGGTATGGGCCGGCTGCACCGGCACGAACAACCCCTCGCGAATGTCGAACCACGCGCCGGGCACATAGTCGTTACCAGGACAGAAACCGAGGAAGCGGCTCAGATTGGCCAAAAACCAGAGGTGGAAATTGGCCACGCCCTCCTGCATGGCGTCGAGCGCACCGACCGAATGCCACACGAAATCGAACAACGCTTCGTTCGGCTCGCTCTCGCGCACCAACCGGTAGAGCACCTCCGCCATGAAAAGCCCCACGGTGGATTTGCGCACGTCGAAAGGCAAGCCTTGCAAGGCGAAAGCCGTACGTATCTCCTTGAACCGGTGCATCTGCCCGCGGGACGGCTCCAACCCTTCGAACTCCACGGGAAACATGGGCTGGAAAAGCGCCAGCTTCGACCCGCGGCCGCTGCGGCTGCGAACGCCCTGCACCATGTAGCTGCGCCGCCCGCCGACGTCGGTCAACAAGAAAGCGACCATCGACGAATCGCCATATTTGAGCGTATGGAGGACTACTCCGCGCCCCTTATAAGTCTTCATGAAAACCCGGTCTCTTTGTCGCGGCCCGGAAAGCCGACCCGGCCGCCGCGACGGAATCGCCGCCGCTCCGTCAATGCGATTTGCAATGCACCATCATCCAACCGTCGCGCGAAACGACATCGACGCACGACAACCCCTCCTGTCCCGCCGCCGCAACGACGGCCTCGACGTCGGCTTCGAGGAATCCGCTCATCAACAGATCGCCGCCCGGCAGAAGCGCCGCGGCATAGGCCCTCATATCGCGCAGCAGGATGTTGCGGTTGATGTTGGCCAAAATAAAATCATAGCTGCGACCCGCGATGCGGCCCACGTCGCCCAACATGGGTTCGACGAGCGCCCCGACACCGTTGGCGGCGACATTTTCGCAGCAATTGGCATCGGCCCACTCGTCGATATCGACGGCATCGACATGCGCCGCGCCGCACTTGGCGGCGAGGATCGCCAACACGCCCGTCCCGCTGCCCATGTCCAGACCGCGGCGCCCGGCCACCTCCAGACCGAGCACCCCGCGGGCCATCAGCCAGGTGGTGGCATGCTGCCCGGTGCCGAACGACATCTTGGGCATGACGACGATTTCCAACTCGCCTGCGGGCGCCGGCTCGTGGAACGGCGCGCGGATGCGCAAGCGCCCCTCGACATCGGTAGCAGGAAAATTCTGCTCCCAGAGGGCGTTCCAATTCTGCGCCTCGATGGAAATATAACGTCCCGCGACACCGTACCGGGCCAACAAAGCGTCGACCTCGAACTTGCAGTCGGCCAGGCGCTCTTGGGGGATGTAGGCCTTGAGCACACCCCCCTCGGTCTCGAAACTCTCGAACGGAAAATCGGCCAACTCGGCGGTAAGAATCTCGGACAGCTCCTCGGAGAGACCGGAAACATTCAAAGCGACAAAATCCATATTATGTAAAATTTTCGTATCTTCGCAAAGGACAAAGTTACGGATAATCCCCCGAAAAGCAGCTGACCGATGGCGGAAAACACAAAAAAATGGGAAGAGGCCGCCCGCCGCTACCGCACCTACATCAAACTGGAGAAACGCCTTTCGGCCAACACGGTGGAAGCGTACATGCGCGATCTGCACCAGTTCGCCCATTTCATCCTGCACCAGTGGGACGTGGGTCCGCGCAAGGTCGAGCGCGAAATGATCGACCGCTACATGGGCCGTCTCTACGAACGCGGCAGCGAGAAGACTTCGCAGGCCCGCCGCTTGAGCGGCATCCGCAGCTTCTTCAACTTTCTGCTGCTGGAGGAGAAGATCGACGCCTCGCCGGCCGAATTCATCGCCGCGCCCAAGTTCGGGCGCCAGCTTCCCGACGTACTGACGACCGAAGAGATCGACCGCCTCATCGGCTCGATCGACCCGGCGACGCCCAAGGGCCGCCGCGACACGGCGATGCTGGAAGTGCTCTACTCGTGCGGTCTGCGGGTCTCGGAGCTGACCTCGCTGCGGCTGTCCGACCTCTTTTTCGGCGAGGGCTATATCCGTGTGATCGGCAAGGGCGACAAACAACGTCTGGTGCCGGTAAGCGCCACGGCGCGCGACAAGATCCAAAACTGGCTGGACGACCGCCGGACGATGGATACGACGGGCCGCGACCGGGAAATCGTCTTCCTGAACAACCGCGGCTGCCGGCTTACCCGAGTCATGGTCTTCACGATCATCCGACAAGCCGCCCGGCGGGCGGGAATCGACAAACGCATCAGCCCCCACACCTTCCGCCACTCGTTCGCCACGCATCTGCTCGAAGGCGGAGCGAGCATCCGCCAAGTACAGGAGATGCTGGGCCACGAAAGCATTCTGACGACGGAGATCTACACCCATCTGGACAACGATCACCTGCGCCGCACGGTAGAAGAACACCTGCCGCCCCTGAAATAAAAAACGCACCGAACCGGGTTTTTACACCTTCATGATGCAGGAGTGCGGCGTGAGACGCAAAGTCTCGTAATCGAGTCCGGAAATGACGACCGGCACTCCGCATCCGGGAGTAACGACAGCCGCCAACGCTTCGGCGAGCGGAATATCGAGCTGCATTTGCATCCGGGCGAAAACAGCACGGAAATCGCGAGGAAAATCGGGCACGAGCAACCCGGCAAAAAACGCCGTGAACGGCTCCCGGTCGGGATCGGCGGACGTCCCGATCCACCGCACATCCCCGTACTCCCCAACTTCAGCCACCGGATGGCGGACGATGCCGCCGGGAGTCCAGAGCAGGTGGGCAGCGATCCGACGGACAGTCATCGGGATGCAGGATTTGCAGACGGAAGTTTCGGAGAACCGCTCCCGGCCGCCGAATCGACCTGCGGGCCGTCGGCTGCCGGCGTCCGATTTTCCGCTTCGGCCCCCGGCCGCTCCTCCCGGTCGTCCGCAAGGCCGCCGAAAAATCCGTCGGCGAAAATCCGGATGTCGAGCTGCTGCTCGTAGAGCCGTTCGACCGCCTCGCGCTTGGGCAGCGTGCGGACGACCTCGAAATCCCGCACCGTGACATGAGGCCGCTGCGGCCGGTCGGCAAACCCGACCAAAACGACATGCAGGCGCCGGTGGGAAGAATCGGTCTTGAAATGGCGCGAGAGCCGCTCCTCGCGATGGCGCCGCAAGACGGACGCGGAGAGCGACGTCTGCGAACCGTCGGCACGCTCCAACCACATGGAACAGCGGATTCCCTTGGCATTGCGGTCGAGGGAATCGATCTCGTAAACCAGACGCACGTCGTAATCGCCGGGCACGACATCGAAGACGAAACGCGCCTTCGCCGTGTCGGCCAACGACCGCACTCGGATCAACGAATCGGTGTACACGATCTGCCGGGAACTCCGCACGGCCACGTTGTCGATGGTGTCGAGCACGGCAACCTCCCGATTGTAATACTTGCCCTCGGCTTCGAGCATGGCGATGGCCCGCTCGACGACATCGCCCAGGCGGGCGCTCTTGCGTTTGGAGAAATTGCCGATCGTATAATGGACATCCTCGGTCGTATAACCGTAACGGGCGAAAATCGGCTCATAGAGGTTGAGCGAATCGCGCGTCATGTTGCGGTTGCCGACATAGGCATTGGCCAAGAAAGCATCGTGGAAAATCAACGCCAACTTGCTGTCGGGAATGATCTTGTGGCGGACACAAGCGACAGCAAGCACCCCGAAACCGACACAAAGCAAACTACGGAGAAACCGTTTCATAGTCAACAAGTTTTTTTTATCATGCTGCGGACAGTAACGGTCGAAAGCACGTAGGCGACGACGGCGAACGCAGCGATGACGATCAACAAATCGGGAAGCCGGAACTCGACGGGGTAACTCTCGATGAGAAACGTTTCGGCCGGAATCTTAATGAATCCGAAATACTGCTGGGCGAGGCTGGCTCCGACGCCCAACAACACGCCGCCGACCGCTCCGACACCGCAGATCAACAATCCCTCGGCACGAAAAACGGCCCGCACGAGCGAACGGCCGGCACCCAAGGCCCCGAGCGTACGGATGTCGTCGCGCTTATCGACGATCAACATGGCCAACGACCCGACGATGGAAAACGACGCGACGACGAGCACCAGCAAGGCGATGAAAAAGATGCCCCACTTCTCGTAAGTCATGATCCGGTAAAACGAAGCCCGCATTTCGTAACGCGTGCGCACCTCGAACTCCTGGCCGGCGACCCGCCCGACCTCCTGCCGCACGGCCAGAGGATCGGCATCGGGCGAAACGCGGACTGAAAGCGCCGAGACCCGCCCGCGATGCGAAAAAAGCGACTGCGCCAGGCGCAGCGACGCAAGGACATAGGTCTGCTCCGAATCGGCATCGATGGAGAAGACGCCCCCTACGGGCACTGAACGCCGCGTATAATTGGCCACCGGCAACAACGACGAGAATGTCCCCCGCCGCACGGCATAAAGATCGACGTCGGCATCGGCCAGCGAACGGATGCCGAGCAGGTAAGCCATTCCACGGCCGATGACGAGCCGTTCAATGTCGCCGATCCGCACGTCGGCGAAGCCGGAAGCGACCGCCTCCCGGAGCGGGAAGACCTCGCCGTAACGATCGTCGACACCCCGGACGGTGGCGGTGGCCTGCCGCCCGTCGTGCTCCAACAAGGCGCTCTGCTCCAAGATGAAGGAGAACGCTCCGACACCGGGAATGCGAGAAAGACGTGCGGTGTCGATGTCCTGCGCGGCGAACGTGCGCCCCTCGCGCGGCAAGACCGTGAGGTCGGCATCGAAAGCAGAACAATTGGCCTTGACGAACGACTCGAACCCGTTGAACACCGACAACAAGACGATCATCGCAGCAACGGGAACCGCCACGGCAACGACGCTCAAACCGGAAATCAAATGGATGACCGACCGGCAGGCGGACGAAAAGAAATAACGACGGGCGAAAAAGAGAGGAAGCATGATTTCAAGCACTCCGGACGGACGTCGTCTCCGATTATTTTTTCAACGCCTGGTCGATCTGTTCGATGTATTCGAGCGAATCATCGAGGAAGAACTGGATTTCGGGCACGCTCTTCAACTGATTGCGGATGCGCTGGCCCAAAGCCCGGCGGACGAACCAGTTGTTCTGCTCCAACTCCTTCATCAACTCCTGGCTGCGCTCGAAAGGAAAGATGCTGACGTAGATCTTGGCATAACCGAAATCGGGCGAGACGCGCACAGCCGTAACGGTAACCAACGACCCGCGGACGAGGGCGGCACCCTCCTTCTGGAAGATTTCGGCGACATCTTTCTGAATCTGTTTGGCGATTTTCTGCTGACGGGTATTTTCCATAATGCGAGAGAACGATTAAGGGAGTGCCATTCTTCGCTGCGCTCGGAATGACGGCTCCCGATATGCTTTACAATCCATATTTGAAAACCTCGCGGCTTTTCTGCCGCTTGGGCCGGGGCTTCCATGTCTGGAAACCCTCCTTGTTGAACCGGTAGCTCAAACCCACGCTGATGGTAATGTTGTCCAGCGGCGAACGCAAGGGCGTAGCCCAGAAAGGGTTCTCGGAACCGTCGGTAGCGTTGTCGGCATAACGCGTACGGTTGCGCAAGATGTCGGAGTAACCGAAATAATAACGGGCGCGGAAATTCAACTCGAACCGCCGGATGAGAAACGCGACGCCCCCGCCGCCGGCCAGGCCGTATCCCCACCGGTTGTCTCGTGCAAGCCGGAAATGGTAGTCGCCGCGCCAATCCTCCCTGCCCTGCGCCTGGGCCTGCCGGTTCTCATAAGAAGAAGAAAAATTGTAGGAGAACGTAGCCGCTGCTTCGAGATAAACGCGGATGCGGTTGCGCACCATATAGAAATGGGGCTGCCAGACGATGGGCAGCACCACAGAATTGATGCGCCGCGTATAATAAAGGTACTGGGACTTATCGTCGACCTGCGAAGCATTAGGCGCGAACGAAAAGCCCTGCTGGAGAAACTCCAGATCGGCGCCGAAGCCGCCGACGAAACGCTGGGAGCCATAATAACGCCACGACAGGCCCCCGCTGTACATGCCCCAGACGGCCCGCGACTCCTGCTTCGGCTCGAAACGCCCGTTGCCCATGCCGTAACCGGCGATCGCCCCCAACGTATGCTGCGCGACGGCGCCCTGCGCCATGACGAGCGCCCCGAAGAAGGCCAAAAAGAAAACCCTATGTTGTCGAACCGCCATACGCCTATCTCATAGAATTGAACATCCCCGACGCGGAACCCAAACCGCCGCCCATGCCGCCGAACCCGCCCATGCCGCCCATGCCGTTCATGCCGTTCATGCCGTTGCGGCTGTCCGAAGACCGCGAACCGGAAGTCTGCCCGTTGCTGGGTTTCTCCTTGGCGCGCTTCTCCTCCTCGCGGCGCAGACGCTGCAACTCGCGCTCGTCCAAAAGCCGCGACAACGACTGCATGGTAACGGGAGCGAAAATGCGGCCCATATCCATAGTGAACTCGATATCCCAATTAGCCTTGGTGGCAAACGTCTCCTCGCCGTTGGAATCGGCGAACATCTCAGCCCGCTCGGGCTGCCGCCGGGCGACGACATCGCCCGAATCCCAACGGCCGTTGCCGTTGACATCCTCGATGATGCGGAACTTGATCTCTCCCGGCGGGACGTAGTTGAACTGCACCGGCCCGGAGACGACGTTGCGCCGCTCCTGCTTGAGCACCCCGCCGCCGTCGAGCAACTGGACGATGTACTGCATCCCGGGACGGCCCTCGACGGCGATCTTGACCGTGGCGAACTTCTCGGGATCGGAGACCGTATACTTGCCGACGATCGAATCGTTGGAGAAACCGGCAATATCGGTAATCGCACCCTCGGGAATGGTCAGCGTATATTGTCCGTCGGGCTTCCAGGGAGCGCGGAGGTGCCACCGCCGCAACGACGCGGTGTCGGGCACGAAATGCAGCGGAATGTCCTCGACCGACTTGTCGGAACGGGTAACGGTCAAAAGCAGGGCGGCGGAATCGACGCGGGCGAGGGGATAATCGAAATCGACGGTAAGATGGTTCTCGGGATTGACCTCGCCGGACAAAGGCAACTTGAAACCGAAAGGATTGTCCGGCTTCGGCTCCGTCCACTCCTCGCCGGCCTCCTCGGCCTTGCGGCGCTCGCGTTCGAGCTTTTCGCGCTTGCGCTGCTGCTCCTTGGTCTCGATGAAATGCCACGAGAGCTTCAACGGCTCGGTAACGCGCTGCAAGAGATTGACGGAATCGTGCCTATAATAAGAGACCGACCCGCGGATCGTATCGGGCAGCTCGGCGGAAGGAACAGTAAACCAAAGGGCCAGCGTATCGCGCCCGAGCGTCTGCGGTTCGACGATGAACCCGCCTTCGGGAATGCTGTCGAAGCGGATGCTGTCGATCTGCGGATGCGGCGCGGAGAAATAGAGCATGGCCTTGTGCTGGAGCGGCCGCTCGGCCTGGGCAAGCAGCTGCCGCCGGAACTGCTTGTCGGTAAACATCCGCAGATACAACTGCGGCTCGGCGGAGACATAATGCCGGAGCGAATCGAACCACATGGCGAAATCGGGCAGCTCGGCGGGATTGTAAGTGCCGTCGAGGAAGCCCACCTGGTCGGTGCCCGGCTCGTACATCTGGTTGTCGTTCTTATCCTGGACGGCATAGACGCGATAGGAAACGGGCTTGAGGTTCTGGGCGATGAATATGCCGTTGTTCTCGGCCCGGGCGATGACGGCGGGCTTGTACTTGAAGATCGTGGAGTCGTACTCGGCAACGTTCTCGACCGAATCGGCGGGAAAGAACCAGACGAACGTCTTGGAGACCGAATCGGCCTTGTAGGCATCGGCAGTATAACCGGAAAGGATCATGGAGTCGATCTCGGGACCGGTGGAGAAGACATAGCGCATGGAGTAGAGCGGGTTGCCCTCGTTGTTGTCGCGCAGGGCGCTGCCGAAGTTGAGGGCATAGGTGGTGTTGGCTTCGAGCGTATCGCGCAGCTGGATGACGACGCCCCGCCCGCGCAGGGTAAGCGTAGGTTTCTTCTTCATCTGCGGCGAGGTAAAGAACTCCTTCTGCTGATCCTTGAGCTGGACGAACTCGTCGAACTCGATGTAGATCTTGGGGTGGCCGACCGTGGGCCGGTCGGTGGAGAAGTTGTCGGGCGTCATGTTGACGATCACGGGCGGCAGCGTATCCTTCGGCCCTCCGGTAGGGGCCATCATGCTGGCGCACCGGCTCAAAAAAGCCGATGCGAACAACAAAACTACGATGCCGCGCAATCCTGCGACGATATGTCTGCGTGCGCTCATTGCTCGGGATGTTGAATTTGTTCTTCGTCGTCCTGGGGCGCGAACCGCTCGTCGACGAAGCACCAACCGTCGCGCAGGACGATCCACTCGTCGACCCAAGGCCGGAAGAGAACGGAAAATGTAGGACTTGCCCCCGCCAGGTCGACCTCCGATTCGGTATAAGCATAAATCCGGTGCGAACGGTCGACGACCACGAGCATCAACGTCGAAGCGGAAACCTCCATGCTGAAGAGGTCGCTCTCGGGAACGGGATAAGCGGGAAAATCGGGCGACGTGCGCGTCTGCCCGGAAGCCTTGGATGTGATGATGCCGGCAACGGCATCGTCGTAGGAAGCGATCCGCCAAGCCGTAGTGTCGGCGGCATAGGCATAGACCTTGGAAGACTGGAGCGGCGCCCCGGCAGCGCCCTCCTCATCCTGCGCCTGGGCATCGACGAAGCAGTCGAGCAACAAAGGCGGCTCGTAGAACGGATTGTAGACGCTCCAATTGCTGCTCTTATAGGAAAAACCCTCTTTCCAAGGCTGGAAAACCAACGAAACGTAGAGCGGACTGTGGTTGACACCGATCAACAGATCGGTATAGGCATAGAGCCTGTCGACGGGGTCGACGACCACCACCATCTGCCGCTCCCGGTCGAGAAACAAGCTGATCCAACCCCTGTCGCCGTAAGACTGCGAAAAAGCGAAAGGGGTATCCCGCTTGACGGCCGGATCGGACTTGGAGGTGATGATCCCGGACACGGCATCGTCGTAGGAAGCGACCGTCCAGGCGGTCGTATCGGCATCGAACGCGAACGCCGCGGCACCGGGGACGACGGAGGGATTGCCATCGTCGGCCGTAGCCTGCTGCAAAGGCTTGACCACGCACTCCGTGCGGTAGGCGACCTTCTTGAAACAAGAGACCGCCGCCAAAGCCAAGGCACAAACGAATATGTATCCTACTCTCCGCATGTCCGGTCGGATGATTGCGCCCGCAGGGCGTCGAGCATCTGCCCGACGGTCGATCCCAAAACGGGATGCCGCTTGTCGCGCATGATCTCGCAAAGCGGCACGAGGGCGAATTCGCGCAGAGCCAGCCGGGGATGGGGTACGGTCAACCGCTCCTCCTCGATGACAGCATCGTCGTAGAAAATGATGTCGATGTCGATGGGCCGCGAAACGTAATCGGCACCCGTACGGGCCTTTTCGAGCGTCTCGGCAGCGCGGTTGCGCCCCAACTCGCACTCGATCTGCTGGAGGGCGTCCAACACTTCGAGGGGCGAAAGGTCGGTGGAGACCTCGATGGCCTGGTTGGAGAACACGGCATCGGAAGCGAAGCCCCAAGCGGAACTCTCGTAACGGTGCGAACACCGCAAGACGGCGCCGACGCGCGCGTTGATGAGCTGCTGCGCTGCCTGAAGGGTGCGCTTGACATCCCCCAAATTGCCGCCTGTCAGAAGAACTGCACGTGCCATAGCTACAAACGTTTTATCAATTTACTTACCGCGAGAGCGAAATGGGTAAAGACGATCGCGGGATTGCCGTTTTGCGTCAACTGCACCGAGGCGCTCTCGATCTGCTCGATGAGCGGCTCGATATTCTGCGGCCCGACGAACGGTGCAAACTTGGTGCAGAAAGCCAACTCCTCGCCCCACAGATACCCGATTTGGGGAATGCCGGCGTGGAGCATGAAACTTTCGCGCAACAGCCGCGAAGCGTCGAACAACAACGACCGCTGCTGCTCGCGCGAAAGCTGTGCGGCCTCCTCGGCCCACCCGAGCAACTCCAAATGCTTGTCGTTATAACTCAACCGCATCAAGGAACAGAACAACTCGAAGTCCTCGTGCCGCGAAACGTTGCTTTCGCCGGCGATCAGATGCTGCAACTCCAAGAGATTGCCATCGGCCAGACGGGCCATGTTGCGCGCCTGGAGAGGGTCGGAAATCCCGCGGGCGACGGCGAAACGCTCCAACACCTCGGGCGCGATACGGGGCACGACGACCTCCTGGGTGCGGGAAAGGATCGTGGGCAGCAACTTGTCGGGCCGCTCGGAAACGAGGATGAAGACCGTACGCTCCCATGGCTCTTCGAGAATCTTGAGAATCTTGTTGGCGGCCTCCTCGTTCATGGTCTCGGGAAGCCACACGAGCATGATCTTATAATCGGACTCGAAACTCTTGAACGAGAGTTTGCGGATGATCTCGTCGGCCTCGCGCGCAGAAATCATCCCCTTGAGCGTCTTGCCCAGATCGAGCCGGTTGTACCAGACGTGGGGCGAGACGTAACCGCGCCGCTCGGCGAACAACTCGCGGAAACGGGGCAAAAACTCGTCGCTCAACATCGCCTCGCCGGACTTCTTGCCCTGCTTGTTGACAGGGAAGACCATGTGCAGGTCGGGATGGGCCAAGGTCTCGATCTGCTTGCAGTCGGGACACACGCCGCACGAATCGCCGTTGCTGCGATGCCGGCAACAAAGGTACTGCACATAAGCGACGGCCAAGGCCAAGGCTCCTGTTCCGGCGCTGCCAGCGAAAAGCTGGGCATGACTCACGCGCCCGGCATCGATGGACTGCACCAGATGCCGCTTCAACTCCTCCTGCCCTATGATATCCGCAAACCGCACGATCGGCTACTTTCTTTTCCAGGCTGCCCGCAACAATGCCGCCACGTCGATATGCTCGCGCCGGACGAGGTAGAGGGCATAACCCGCAAACAACACAATATTAAACGCATAGCCCGCGAAGATATTGCCTGCACGGGCACTGAAGAATTCAGCGGCGAAGAACGCAGCCAACGCCACGACGACCGCTTCGCCGATACGGCCCCAGGGGTAGGGCGTAGGGAAGAAACGCCGGTTGAGCCACCAACTGACGGCGACCATGACCGTTTCGCTGACCAGACGCGCCCAAGCGGCGCCGTAATATCCCCACAAGGGGATGAACCACCCACCGAACAACAACATGGCGGCCAATCCGCTGCCGGTAACGACGATAGCCAGCGACGTGCGCTCCTCGCGCTTGTACCAGAACGAGAGGTTGAGCCACACGCCGGCGAGGATGTTGGCCCCGAGCACGACGGGCAAGATGAAGATCCCCTCGCGGAAATCGCGCCCGACGATCAAGGCGAAAAAATCGCGGAACAAAGCGATGCCGAGGAAGATGAGCATCGAGACCATGACGTAATATTTCAAAGCGGCGGCGTTCATCGCGACGAAGTCGGACTTCTTGAAATTGGAAAGGAAAAACGGCTCGGCCGCCAGCCGGTACATCTGGTAAAAGAGCATCATGACGACGGCGATCTTGGTAATGGCGCCGTAGACGCCCAACTGCGCCATGGCGCCGGAGGGCACGAGATACTTGATGAGCTGCCGGTCGATAAACTCATTGGCTGTGCCGGCAAGCCCACCGACGAGCAACGGAAGGGAATAGACGAAGACGGCGGCGAGCAACGCCCGGTCGATGCGCGGAACGGTGCGGTCGACGGTAGAAAGGATGACACCCCACGTAACGACGCTGGCGATGAGGTTGGCGACGAAGACCCACCCGACGCCGAAGTCGGAAGCGAAAAGACCCGCGATACCGAAAGCGAAGGCGAGCGCGACGTTGAGAACGACGTTGAGCGCCTTGAACCCGACGAACGTGAGCGACCGTCCCTGCTCGCGCAAGCGGGAGAAAGGGATGCAAGCCCAGACGTCGAACAAAACGATGGCGCCGACCCAGACGACATACTCGGGGTGGGCGACGTAAGCAGCCCCCATCCAACGGGAGAAAGAGCCGCGGAAAAAGACGACGGCAGCGAAAAAGAGCAGCGCCGCTAACGAAGTGACGCCCCAGGTGGTCGCGAAAAGCCGCCGCTTGGCCGCGACGACATCGCCGCCAGCCTGATCGGCCTTGGCGGAAAAGCGGAAGTAACTGGACTCCATGCCCATAGTAAGGAGCGTGAGGGCCAAGGGGATAAGGGCATAGACGTCGGTAACGATGCCATAGGTCTCCTGCCCGAAAATACGGGTATAGTAAGGCGTGAGCAGGTAGCTGAGGAACCTGACCACGATGGTGCTGATGCCGTAGACGGCAGTCTGTTTGACCAACTTTTCGAGCATGGGAAACCGAATATATCCAGCAAAGATACGAATAAGCGAGGGCAAAAGCAAACTCGTTTGCATTTTGCCGAGCGAGAGTATCTTGAACGAAGTTAAAGATACGAATAAGCGAGGGTAAAAGCAAGCTCGCTTGCATTTTGCCGAACGAGAGTATCTTGGGCGCAGCCAAAGATAAGAAGAAAATCGGATAAAACGGGCGAACGAAGCGTAATAAATAGGTGGTTGAAACGCAGAATCGCAACCGATAGTTTCTCGGCTCCTTGCCGAACGGTCGGAATACGGGATCGAAACGTCGAGCGAAATGTTCGCCGCCGATTCGTTCTTCGATTCGGAAACGGCAACGGATCAGGGAACGGATCGCACTCCACAACCATTTTACAAACAACGATTTGCAGCGGGAATAACGCCGAAATAAGAATAATAGCAATCGTGTTTTTGTACGATTTTACCATTTATCCGGATATTTCTTTCATCGCAAAAACCGCCAAGAGGATTACTTTGTTAAAAAATACCTCTCCATGCGACCGCAACTGCTTCTTTTGCTTCTTTTCGTCATTCTCTGCACGCCCTTGCAGGCCGAAGTACGGCTTCATTCCTTATTCGGCAATCACATGGTGCTCCAACAACGGAGTTCAGCCATGCTGCGCGGAACAGCCGAACCCGGGCGTCAGGTCGTGGTTCGCTGTTCGTGGGAATCGAACGACCGGATTGTCAAGACAGCGGAAGACGGCAGCTGGCACATTGCGCTCGATACTCCGGAAGCCTCGTTCGAACCGCAATGGATCGAAGTTCGGGAGGAGAACACGATTCGTCTCGACGACATCCTGATCGGCGAAGTATGGCTGTGCTCGGGACAATCGAACATGGAGATGCCCATGCGCGGCTTTCCGTCGCAGCCCGTCGAAGGTGCTGCCGCGGAAATCGCCGCTTCGCTGAAATACAAAGGATTGCGTCTCTTTACGGTGGGCCGATGCTGCGCAGATACGCCGCAAAGCGGATGCAGGGGCGTGTGGTCGCAGGCCACGCCCAGGCAGGTCGCGAACTTCAGCGCCGTGGCCTACCTCTTCGGACGCCGCCTGACCGAAACACTCGATGTGCCGGTGGGACTCATCGTATCCAGCTACGGCGGATCGCGCATCGAATCGTGGATGGATGCGGAGACGATCGCGAAATTCGACCCCAAAGACTATATCGCCCATGCCGACAAGCCCTACCGCGACCCCTGCAAACTCTACAACGGCATGATCGAGCCTCTGACCGGTTATGCTGTTCGGGGCGTGGTCTGGTTGCAGGGCGAGAGCAACCGCCGCAACGCCCACGTCTACGCTCCGATGTTGCGCGAACTGATGGCCCTCTGGCGCCGGAAGCAGGCACAACCCGAACTTCCTTTCATCGTTTGCCAAATCGCGCCCTGCCCCTACCATGGCGAGGGCAAACTTGGTGGCGCGCGTCTTATCGAAGCTCAAATCAAAGCGACCGATGCGGACAGCCACGCCTGGATGGTCGGCACCTCGGACATCGGCGACGAACACTTGGGCCACTACCCCAAAAAGGACAAGGTCGCCGAACGGGTTTTCTACTCGGCACTGGTCAACGTCTACGGAATCGAAGGACTGCCCGCTTCGGGGCCGACGGTCTCAAGGGTCGACTACATCGAAGGAGGCGCCATCGTCCATTTCGACCACGCGGAACGAGGACTCAATCCACTGAACCGGCCGATAACAGGCTTCGAACTGGCGGGAGCGGACGGCATCTATCATCCGGCTACGGCCCGGGTCGGCACAGCGCGGTCTACCGTCGAGGTGCGGTCGGCGGAGGTGCCGGCACCGTGTGCGCTTCGTTATGCTTTCGCCGACTGGCACCGAATCGACTTATACAACCACGCAGGGCTGCCCGCTTTCCCGTATCACTCCGATTCGGCCGACTGCGACGCGGCACAACCAAAATAAAAGGGCCGGCAACGCATCGGTCGTTCGATTTTTGCAAGAGACCCTATACCGAGCAGCATTCCTAAAACAAAAAAGAAATGAATGCCATGAATCGTTGTCGTCTACTGGCTGTCGTTCTTTGCATCGCCGCGCCATGGACAGTGCACCCTGAAACGCGGGACATCCAGATGCGTTTTCTCAGCGTTACCGAAGGCCTTTCGCACCAGACGGTCAATTGCTTCTGCCAGGACGAGTTCGGATTCGTGTGGATCGGGACACAAGACGGTCTCAACCGATTCGACGGACGCACGGTCGACCAGTTCAAACCCGACGGCTCCCCCTACGGAATCAGCAGCAACAACATCCGCCAACTGCACAGCGACCGCAACGGCCACATCTTCATCCGGTCGCTGCAATGCGTCGAACGCTACGATCTGCGGCACGAGCGGTTCGACCTGCTATACAGCGGGGACGTAAGCGCCATGGCCTGCAACGGCGATGAAATCTACATCGTCGACAACGACCGTATCCTGCGCATCGACAGCACGCTGCCTGCGGGAGAATACCCCCAGCCCGAAACCGTCTTCTCATTCAACGGCCTCGAAGAACATCCGGGCCATGTCAACAACCTGATCGTTTCGCACAACAGACTGATTCTCACTTCCTCCAAACTCGGGATGCTCTGCATCGAGAATGGGCGGATCGTGCACAGGGAGCAAATGGGAACCGTCAACTCGTTGCAGACCGACGCCGAAGGGAATCTTTGGATCGCGACGCGGGACGCAGGATTGTGCCGCATCGACCCCATGTGGCGCACGAGTTGGTACCAGCATCGCAGCGGCGACAAAACATCGCTGATACACAACAATGTAAGAGCCGTCGTACAAGCCGAAAACGGATTCTACTATGTCGGCTCCTACGGCGGACTCCAGATGCTCGACCTCCATTCGGGACGCTTCATCCTGTGCAACTACGAACAAAACGAAGAGATCAACGTCCGCTCGATCATCTCCATGCTCTGCGACGACAACGGCACGCTGTGGATCGGCACATTCCACTGCGGCGTGCAATACCACAACGTAGCCAACGACAACTACCGGTTCTACCGCGTCTCTTCGAACCATCACGGAGAACACATCTCCCCGGTCATCAGCGCCATCGCCGAAGATAACGACCGCACGCTGTGGCTTGCTACCGAAGGCAACGGACTGATTCGGTTCGACCCCGAAAATGCCTATTTCGACCTGTTTCCCGGTTTAGCGAACAACACGGTCATCAAGACGCTTCATTACGACGCCGACCGGCATCAGCTGTGGGCCGCATCGCTCTTCAACGGCATCGACTGCATCGATCTGCGCACGAGACAATGCACCCATGTGGAACCCTCGGTGTGGAACGCAGAAGAACGCTGCGTGGGTCGGGCGCACAACATCCTGCGCATCATCGACGACGGCCGATCGGGTCTGCTGTTGGCGACCCGCATCGGCCTGGTGCGGCTCAACCGGGAAAAGATGCGGCTGGAAGCGGTCGACAACGAAGCGATTTTCCGGCGCAGCGTATCCCAAATATGGGACATCGCCCGCAGCAACGGGAAATTGTGGATAACCACTTCGTTCGATCTGATGCAGCTCGACGAAGCAAGCGGCGCCGTGCGTCATTACTCGTTCGCCGAGATTTCGGGCACGCAGGCCAAACAACACATCAACCATCTGCTTTGCGACTCTGCCGGCGAGCTGTGGCTCGGCTCCACGGGGTCGGGCATCTTCCGGTACGACCCGCAAAACGACACGTTCGAACATTATGGCAGCGACCGGGGTCTCGCCAGCGGATTCGTGACCGCCCTGGCCGACCGCCCTGCCTTCATGCCGAAAAGCGACAGCACCTCGAACACGATCTACGTGGGACACAGCCACGGCATCAGCTGGCTCGACGAACACCGGTCGCAGTTCGAAAATTACGGTATGGCGAACGGTTTCCCCCTGTCGAACGTCTGCGAAAACGGTCTCTACATCTCGGACAACCAGAACATCTTCGTCTGCGGACCGCAAGGCGTCGTCCACATCCGTTCCGGACAGTTCCGGGAACGATATGCCGACTATCGCATCCACATCAAGGGGCTGCTGGTGGACAATTGCCCCGTACATCCGGGCGACTCGCTCCGACTGCTCGCCGCGTCGCCGCTCTACTGCCATCGGATGACCCTTCCGTCGCGCTATTCGTCCGTCACGTTCCGCATCGCCGGCAACCATTTCGTGAATGCCCCCGCCGCCGGACTGGAATATTGTCTCGAAGGATTCGATTCGCATTTCATCAAGGCCGAAAATACGACTCAAGTTACCTACATGAATCTCAAGGCAGGGCGCTACCGTTTCGTGGTGCGAGGCATGCTGCCCGACAGAAACGGCCGCCGGCCCGAGACGACGTTCGACTTGCGGGTCAAGGCGCCGCTTTACGCCCGGCCGTGGTTTCTGCTGCTGATCGCCGTCAGCAGCCTCATCGTGCTCTGGAAATTGTGGAAATTGTGGCTGCAACATCAGAAACTGGAGCAGATGCTGCGCATCGAGCAACTGGAGAAAGAACATATCGAACAATCCAACACCCAGAAATTCAGATTTTTTACCAACGTATCCCACGAATTCCGAACTCCCCTGACCCTCATCATGGGACAAGTCGAAGTCCTGCTCATGCGGCAGGACATCGCCCCGTCGGTCTACAACCGGATTCTGAGCGTATACCGCAACACCCAACGCCTGAAAAACATGGTCGACGAGATCATCGACATCCGCCGGCTCGACCAGTCGCAGCTGCGTCTGCATGTCGATCGCGAAGAACTCGGAGCCGTAGCCAAAGGCATCTGGCTGCTGTTCCAGGACTACGCCTCGCAACGCGGCATCGAATTTCGTTTCGCGAAACCCGAAACGCCGCTCGAACTGGAGTTCGACCGACGACGGCTGGAAAAAGTTTTGGACAACCTGCTCTCCAACGCCTTCAAATACACGGCCTCCGGCGGCTGCATCGCGATGAGCGTGAGCGCCGGGGACAACGAAGCCGTGATCTCCGTGGCCGACACGGGCGTCGGCATAGCACCCGAACATCTCGACCGCATCTTCGAACGCTTCTGGCAAGACGAACAAACCAATGCTGCAATCAACCAATACGGCTCGGGCATCGGTCTTTCGCAAGCCAAAAATCTGGTCGAAATGCACGGCGGACGCATCACGGTCGAGAGCGAACCCGGCAAAGGCTCGGTTTTCAGCGTCCATTTGCCGCTCTCGCTCCACCGCGACGATCCGAACATCATCTTCGTCGACAACACGGAAAAACACCCCGCTGCTTTTCTCGAACAAAAATGCCTTGAAGAAGCGCCGCAGCCCGAAATAGAGAAAAACACGAAGATCCTGCTCGTCGAAGATCATGCGGAGATGCTCGAAATGCTGCGTCAAATCTTCGAACCGCTCTACGAAGTGCATACCGCCGCGAACGGTGCCGAGGGTCTGGAAGCGGCCCGGGCGCTTCAACCCGATCTGGTGCTGAGCGACATCATGATGCCCGTCATGTCGGGGTTCGAAATGTGCAAACGCATCAAGACAGGTATCGAAACAAGTCACATCCCCGTGGTGCTTCTTACAGCCTACCACACCGAAGAACATACGCTCGAAGGCCTGCTTACCGGTGCCGACGACTATATCGCCAAGCCGTTCAACGTCCGCATCCTGCTGGCCCGCTGCAACAACATCATCGTGCAGCGCCGGCACCTCCAATCGAGATTCCGCGATACGATCGACGACCGCGAATTCGTGGCCGCGACCCACCCGCACGACCGAAAGATCCTTTCCGACGCCGTAGCCATCGTCGAACGGCATCTTGCCGACAGCGAATTCGACGTCAACGCTTTCGCCAGCGAACTCGGACTCAGCCGCACGCTGCTTTTTACCAAACTGAAAGGCATCGCCGGACAGACTCCCAACGAATTCATACTCTCTGTCCGGCTTCGTCAAGCCCTGGAACGGCTCAAGACCGACCCCCGGGCGAGCGTCGCTGAAATAGCCTATGACACAGGCTTCTCGTCGCCGAGCTACTTCATCCGCTGCTTCCGCAACAAGTTCGGCGTAACGCCCAGCGTCTACCGAAAACGATCGTCGGGCGCGCCACCGAAAGTTTAAGATGATTTTACCGTTTTTACGGATGATTTTTTCATTCCGCGCAGCGTTTCTTGCCGTCCTTTGTCAAAGAGAAAACCAACCGTAAAAACGATGCAATCATGAAAAAACTTTTGCTCCTCGTTCTTCTCGCCTGCCTCGCTCCGACGATGAAGGCCGAAGAACGTCCGGTGTGCGACAAGGCTACGGTACGCACCGTCGGCCGCACCCTCGACTTCGCCGTCGAACAGTCGCTCCGACTCTATGAATCGGTAAAAGAGACGCCCGATCAGATGCCCCGCAGCTGGTATGCGTCCAACGACTCGCTCATCATGTGCCCGATACGCTGGTGGGCCAGCGGGTTCTTTCCGGGTACGATGTGGTATCTGTATGAACACAGCGGCCGCGAAGACCTGCGCCGTATCGCCGAACAGCTTACCGAGCGCATGGAGAGCGAGAAAGACCGTACCGACAACCACGACATCGGCTTCGCCATCAACTGCACCTACGGCAACGGCTACCGGCTGACGCACAAGGAAGCCTACCGCGACGTCATCCTTACCGCAGCGCGCAACTTCGCCACACGATTCGACCCCAAGGTGGGCTGCACCCGCTCGTGGAACACCAAGAAATGGGGTTACACGGTCATTATCGACAACATGATGAACCTCGAACTGTTGACCGTGGCTTCGCACCTGGCGGGCGACAACAGCTATTGCGACATGGCCAAATCGCACGCCGATGTGACGATGCACAACCACTTCCGGCC
Organism: uncultured Alistipes sp.; assembly: GCF_910580175.1. Classification (GTDB taxonomy): domain Bacteria; phylum Bacteroidota; class Bacteroidia; order Bacteroidales; family Rikenellaceae; genus Alistipes. The sequence continues at coordinate 237,503 of NZ_CAJTXD010000003.1, read as the reverse complement.
CGATGCCAGTTCGTATCACGTCGTAGGCTACGACGAAGAAACAGGCAAGGCCATCCATCATGTGACTCGGCAAGGCTATTCCGATTCGTCGTCTTGGGCACGCGGTCAGGCGTGGGGTCTCTACGGCTACACGATGATGTATCGTCAGACGGGCGAACGCCGCTACCTCGATCATGCGGTGCGCATCGGCAAATATCTGATGAATCATCCGAACCTGCCCGCCGACAAGATTCCCTACTGGGATTACGATGCGCCCGACATTCCGAAAGCGGTGCGCGATGCCTCGGCCGGCGCTCTGATGGCTTCGGCCTACATCGAACTTTCGACTTTCGTCGACGGAGAAACCGGCGAACGCTTCCTGCGCATGGCCGAACATCAACTGCGCTCGCTCTGTTCGCCCAAATATCGCTCGAAAGCGGGCCGGAACGGCAACTTCATCATTACCCATTCGACGGGATTCTTCGCCAGCAACTACGAAATCGACGCTCCGATTTCCTATGCCGACTACTATTTCGTCGAAGCCATGATGCGCTACAAGCGTCTTGCCGCCGGACAACCCATAACCGACAACACTGCTCCGGCCACGGCCTGCAACGACCGGGAAACATGGATCGCATCGCTCGACCGCATAGCCCGGCCCGTGCTGACCGCCCTGGCCGACAATGAACTGCGCGCCACGATGCCCGTCGAGAGCATCGGCGACATTGCACGCCGCCGCACCTGCACGCACCTGGAAGCATTCGGCCGCGTCATGGTGGGCATCGCCCCATGGCTCGCACTGGGCGAAGATGCTACACCCGAAGGCCGTTTGCGCGGAGAGTATCTGCGTCTTTCGGTGGCGGCGCTCGCAAATGCTGTCGATCCCGATTCGCCCGACTGTCTGAACTTCAGCGAAGGCCGCCAACCGCTGGTCGACGCAGCCTTTCTTGCACAGGCTCTGCTGCGTGCTCCGCAGCTGTGGGAGCAGCTCGACGCTGTTTCGCGCACCCGCCTGCTCGACGCACTGCGTGCATCGCGCGCGATCCGCCCCTCCGAGACCAACTGGCTCTTTTTCTCGGCCATGGTCGAAGCGGCATTGCGCGAATTCGGCGGCCAATGGGAATACGACCGTATCGCCTACGCATTCGAACGCTTCGATGCGTGGTACAAGGGCGACGGCTACTATGGCGACGGCACCGACTTGCACCTCGACTACTACAACAGCTTTGTCATCCAGCCGATGATGATGACCCTCATCGACGTGCTGAAACGTTACAATGCCCCGGATGCGGCATTCGCCGTCAAACAAAACAGCCGTTACACCCGCTATGCCGCCCTTCAAGAGCGGATGATCTCTCCCGAGGGCACCTATCCTGCGACGGGGCGCTCGCTGGCCTACCGGTTCGGGGCTTTCCACGCACTTTCCGATGCCGCACTCCGCCGCATGCTGCCCGAAGCGCTCGCTCCGGCTGCCGTACGCAGCGCGATGACCGCCGTGATCCGCCGCCAGACGGATGCACCCGGCACCTTCGACGAGCAGGGATGGCTCCGCGTGGGTTTCTGCGGCCACCAACCGTCCATCGGCGAAAGCTACATTTCGACAGGCAGCCTTTACCTCTGCTGCGCCGCATACGTCGCGCTCGGACTGCCGGCCGACGATCCGTTCTGGAGTGCGCCCGCCGAACCGTGGACAAGTGTCAAAGCCTGGTCGGGCGCCGACCTGCCGGCCGACAAGGCACTCAAAGAATAAAAAACTGCACAACCTAAAACCAACCGCTTATGAAACCAACGATCCATCTAAAATTCGTCTTGCTCGTCGCAACGCTGTTCGCCTGGACGAGCCTTTGGGCGCAGCAGACGACAGTCACGGGCGTTGTGAAAGATGCCAACGGGCCGCTGCCCGGCGTCAACGTTACCGTAGCCGGCACCGCCATCGGCGTGACGACCGACATAAACGGTCGATACCGCATCGCGGCCGATGCCCGTGCGACCCTCGAATTTTCGTTCATCGGCTACCGCAAGGAGCAGACGATCATAGGTTCCCGCACCACGATCGATGTCGTGATGGAAGAACTGGCCAATGCCATCGACGAATTGGTCGTGGTGGGCTACGGCTATCAACGCAAGAGCGACGTCGCCACCTCGGTCACTTCGGTAAAAGCTGACGAAATGAAGACTTTCCCATCGAGCAACGTAGCCGACATGCTTCGCGGCCGGGCGGCCGGCGTACAAGTCACCGCTTCGTCGGGACGTCCGGGTTCCATCCCGACCATCACGATTCGCGGTGCGCGCTCGATAGCGGCCGAAAACACGCCGCTTTACATCATCGACGGCTCGCCGTCAAGCGCTACCGAATTCAGCACGTTGAGCGCAGAGGAAGTGGAATCGCTCGAAATCCTGAAAGATGCCGCGGCACAAGCCATCTACGGAGCACGCGCCAGCGACGGTGTGATTCTCGTGACCACGAAACGCGGCAGCGCCGGCCGCACGGAGGTCTCCTACAACGGGTATGTGGGCGTTCAGAAACTGTGGCGCAATTTCGACTTCTATTCGGGCGAGGAATATTTCAACCTGCGCCGCGAGGCCAAAGCCAACGATGCCGGACTGCTCGACGCCCGGGAAATGTCGGTCGAAGATGCACTCGGCGACGAAATCATGGCTCGCGTATGGGCCAGCGGCAAATCGGTCGACTGGGAAAGCCTGATGTTCCGCAACGCCCTCTACCACAACCACGACATCAGCATCCGCAGCGGCAGCGAGAAGCTCAAGGCGGCGGCCAGTGCCGGATTCTTCGACCAAAACGGCATGGCCCGTCTCGGATCGGGCTACCGGCGCGGCACGTTCCGCATCAATGCCGATCTGAAGGTCAACAAATGGCTCTCCGTAGGCGTCAACTCCTCCTATGCGATCACGTCGCAGAAACGCGAAGACGGCAACTTCAACGAATTCATTACCCGCCCGCCGCTGTCCGAGATCTATGATGCCGACGGCAACCCTACCGAACTCATCAACTCCAGCGGCCATATCAATCCGCTCTATCGGGCCGAACATTTCGAACGCCGCATCAACCGCGATTCGTACCGCCTGAACTTCTTCGCGGACATCAAACCGTTCAAAGGGTTCAACTATCGCCTCAATACTTCGATTTATCAACGTTTCGACGAAGACAAACAAGCCAAAGACGCAGACTATCCGGGCGGCGGCGCCTCGGCGCAAATTACCAACAGCCGGACTAAAAACTGGCTGATCGAAAACATCCTTACCTATCAGGTGCCGATCCGCAACCAAAACCACAACCTGACCCTCACGGCCGTGCAGTCGATCGACCACAACCTCAACACGACGCTGGGGTACGCCACCGACAACCTGCCTGTGGACAAGGGGCCCGACTTCATCGCCAACGGCGAATTCTCGGGCAAACCCGCACGTGCCTCCAACGAGCACAACCTTGTTTCGTTCATGGCCCGTGCGCAATATGCTCTCCTGGACCGCTATCTGTTGAATGTCGCCGTGCGTATCGACGGCTCGTCGCGCTTCGGTGCGAACAACAAGTGGGGTACGTTTCCTTCCGTAGCGCTGGCATGGCGCATGAACCAAGAAGGCTTCCTGCGCGAAGCGGAGTGGATCGACAACCTGAAACTGCGCCTGAGCTACGGAATCGTAGGCAACCAGAACGGCATCGGCAACTACGAGACCCTCGGCCTGGCCGACGGCCACGGCTACGAATTCGGCGACGACTACGTGATGGGCTACCTGCCAGGCACCGAACTGTCGAACCCCAATCTGAAATGGGAGCGTTCGGCCACCGTGAACGCGGGCGTCGACTTCGGCTTCTGGAACAACCGGCTTGCAGGCACCATCGAGTTCTACGACACCCGCACTTCCGACTTGCTCGTCAAACGAGGCATCAATTCGGCTCTGGGTTACACTTCGATGCTCGACAACCTCGGCAAGACCCGAAGCTGGGGCCTGGACATCGGTCTGACAGGCGAACTACTGCGCAAGAAAGATTTTTCGTGGAGCGTCTCCTCCAACTTCAGCCTCTTCCGCAACGAAATCGTCCGCATCGACAACACGCTCGACGAATACGGGCGTCCGGCCAGCCAACCGGCCAACAACTGGTTCGTCGGCAAGTCGATCAACGTTTACTACAACTACAAGACCGACGGCATCTTCCAATACGACGACTTCGACATCTCGAAAGACGCCTACGGCAACATCGTCTACACGCTCAAACCGACAATCGACACCGACGGCGACGGCAAGGCCGACAAGGCGATGGAATACACCAACGCCGTGAAACCGGGCATGGTAAAAATCCGCGACCTGAACAACGACGGCAAAATCAACGCCGACGACCGTACGCCGATCTCGAAAGACCCCGACTTCACGCTGTCGCTCTCGACGACGCTACGCTGGAAAGGCTTCGAATTCTTCATGGACTGGTACGGCGTACATGGCGGTCGTCTGATGAACCCGTTCTTGCACGAAGCCAACAGCGGCGGCTCGCTGCAAGGCAAACTCAACGGTGTGAAGGTCGACTACTGGACACCCTACAATCCGTCGAACCAGTTCCCGCGTCCGTCGTTCAACTCCAACGCCACCTATCAAAGCGCACTGGCCATTCAGAACACCTCCTACATTCGGCTGCGCACGCTGCAAATCGGCTACAACTTTCAGAAACGGTGGATTTCGAAACTGGGTCTAAGCAAACTGCGTCTCTATGCAACGGCAACCAATCTTCTGACATTCACCGAATTGCTGTCGTACAGCCCCGAGCTGTCACCCGGAGCCTATCCCGAACCGCAGACCTTCGTTTTCGGAGCCAATCTCACTTTCTAAAAATCCACGAACATGAAACGAACCTTATATACGCTTCTGACGCTCGCACTGGTTGCCTCCGCAGCGACCTCCTGCAAGAAGTATCTGGAGTTGGAGTCCAAAACCAATATTACCAACAATTGGCTCTACGACACCCCCGAAGGATTGTCGCGTGCGGTCGTGGCGCTATACGACCTCGACCGTAAAATAGCCAAACCTTCGAACGACAACAACGACTGCTACGTAGTCCAAATGCTCGATTACAGCACCGACCTGATGGTCTACCGAGGAGGCACGGCCGCCTCGCTGGCCCGTCTGAACAACCTGATGCCCAACAACGAGGTCGTCGGAAGTTTCTGGAACCACCATTACAACATCATCGGCAAGACCAACGAAATCATCGGTTCGGCCGAACATATGGATCTCGAAAACCCCGTCGTCCTACGCGCATGGGCCGAGGCGAAATTCTTCCGCGGCCGCGCCTACTTCGAACTTTACAAGCGGTTCGAGCGGCTCTATCTGAACACGACGCCCACGGCGGTCGATAACCTGGAACGGGTGTTCGAACCGGCTTCGCAAGAAGATCTGTTCGAACGCATCCGCACCGACCTCGACGATGCGGCTGCGCATCTGGCATGGGAGACCCCCGAAGGTTCATCCGCCACTCAACACGGCCGCATAACGAAAGCCGTTGCGAAGCATGTGCGGGCACAATTCGCCATGTGGGAAAAGGACTGGGACACGGCGATCGACGCCTGCGAAGAAATCTTCGCGCACCCCGACCTGTTCAAGCTGGAGAGCCGTCCCGAAGATGTCTTTCTGGCAGGCGTCGAATTGCGTTCGAAAGAGATTCTGTGGGCCTACCAATTCTCGACCAACATGGGCGGCGGCGCCACGGGCAGCACGACGCTCACGGGTCATCGGCTGAGTCTCACAACATTGCCCGTATACCACGGACTGGGCAAATATTTTTCCATCGCCTCCGGCATGGGCGGCTATGGCTGGGGCCGCGTCTACCCGAACACCTATCTGCTGTCGCTTTTCGACCAGGAGAAAGATTCGCGTTACACGAAGCTCATCTGCACCGAACTCATCTGCAACAACCGTTCGGATGCAAGCTACGGCAAACCCTACGATTTGGAGCTTTCGAAAGGCAAGTCCGAGTACATTACCAACCTGCATTTCTTTACGAAGAAATATTTCGATTGCTGGAGCAACACCGACCAGCCCGACCTGCGTTCGAGTTTCAAGGATCTGCCCGTCTATCGGCTGGGCGAAACAGCGCTGATGTGCTGCGAAGCCTATTTCCACCGGGACGGCAGCAGCTCCGATGCGCTGAAGTATTACAACAAGACATGGCAGCGCGCCGGCAACGACGAGGAACACGGGCCGCTGACGCTCGAAAAGATTCTCGACGAATATGCCCGCGAATGCAACTTCGAGGGGGTTCGCTGGCCTTTGCTGAAACGCCTGGGGCTGCTGTCCGAATATGTAAAGGCGCATGCCGGCGATTCGCAAGCAGACGACCCCTATCTGGATCGGAACTACACCGAACCGCGAGACAATTTCGTTGCCGGCAAACATGAACTCTGGCCCATTCCGCAGTCGCAGGTCGACATGATGGGCAAGAATTTCCCGCAACACGAAGCGTGGAACTGATCCTTAATTAACCCCAAATAAAGAAGACTCATGAAAAAGATATTAGGATTCACAGCCGCGCTCGTCGCGATACTATGCGGCGGCTGCACGAGCGACGACGAGGTGCGCGTGATGCCCGAATTCAGTTACTCGGATCACACGGTAACGCTCAACCGTACCGAAGGCTCCTCATTTACCGCCCTGATCGCCACAACGGAACCCATCGTCGAAGCTGAATTCGATTGCCCATGGCTCGCCGTCGACGTGAACACGCGCCGTGCGGTCTTTACGGCGACGCAAACCAACGAAAGTTCCGAAACCCGCACGACGCAAGTGACGCTGCGGGCCGGATCGTTCATCGAACAGGTTACCGTGAACCAGTCTGCCGTCGACGAAGAAAGCGGACTGAAGGTGGGCGACCCCACAGACGACGGGCTGGGCATGATCTTCTGGGTCGATCCGTCGGACCGAACGATCGGCAAGGCCGTTTCGCTGGCCCGCCTCGAAGGCAAGCCGTTCGAATCGACGATGAAGGCTCACGGAGCCGAATCGCGTGTCGACGGGCTGGCCAACACCGCGCTCTACACCGAGCACACGGCAGAGGAAGCCGCAGGCTACTGCACGGCGATGGGCGAAGGCTGGTATCTGCCTGCTTTGGGCGAACTGAACGAACTGTTCGACGCCTACAACGGCGTAGGACATGCGGATCCTTCGTTCATAGCCGCGACCATCGAGACATTGACCGACCCCGAGAAAATGGCGCGTGCGGCATTCGACAAAATGCTGACCGACCTGGGCGGCACGGTCATCGACGCCACCACGTCGGGCAACGGCCAAAGCTACTGGTCGTCGACCGAATACGACGACCAGAATTCCTACGGCGTGCGCTTCGGCAAATACACCTCGGACAAATGGAAAAAATCGGGTACGGCACGCTTCGTACGTTGCGTACGCCGCGTGGGCAACTATCTGCCGCCCGAAGAACCCGCTACGCTGACGCTCTCCTCGCAAACTCTTGCGCTGGAGGCTGCCACGGGCAGCTCGGCGTCGGTAAATGCAACGACCAACAAGGAACTCGCGACGCTCGCCGTAACGCTTGCCGACCCCTCGTGGCTCGCTTTCGACATTGCGGACGCAACGATTACGTTCCGTGCGCTTTCAGCCAACGAAACCGGCGACGTGCGTTCTACGACGGCCACCGTGACAGCCGGCAGCGGCGAGAACACCGCATCGGTCACGCTGACCGTATCGCAGGCGAAACTCATTACCGTGGAGCCTTGGCAGGCGGGCGACATCGTGCCCGACGAAGACGGAGTGAAAGGCGGCATCGTCTTCTGGGTCGATCCGGCCGACGGCACGAAAGCCAAAATCGTATCGCTGACGCGCACCGCTCTCGTCTGGACGACCGCCGCCTCGGCGCCTGTCTACGGGTTGACCGATCCCGACGGAGCCGTGAACATGCAGAAAATCATCGACCACGGAACGGCCGACGACGTACCGGCGGTCGGATGGTGCCAAACCTTCGGCAAAGGCTGGTATTGGCCGTCGCGTCAGGAAATCATCCAACTTTACGATTTCTACAACGGAGGCCACGGCGGAGATTTCATAGCCAATGAGCCGGCAAACCTTAGCGCAGCAGAAAAAGAACAACGCGACAAAATCGAAAAACTATTCATCGACGCAGGCGGCGACCCGCTCAACGGCACACCCGAAGCCTGCGGTTCGCAAGCCGCAGGCAACGGCGACAGCTATTGGGCATCGACGGAAACTTCTGCCGGCGACAAAGCATTCTACATCCGCTTCGGCAAGTATGGCGATCTGAACCTCTCGAAAACAAGCCCTACGCCTCGTTACATCCGTGCCATACGTGCGGTCGAAAAAACCAACTGACACCCGGATTCCTCCCGCACGGTTCGACCGAGCGGGAGGATGACCCACTACTCTGATGAAACGAATCCTCCTCATTCTGGCGTTTTTCGCCGCCGCGGGCCTGACCGCCTGCGGCGGGCGGAAAACGGCTTCCGACAAGGGACCCAATGCGTCGGCATGCGACCTCTTCCTGCTGATCGGCCAATCGAACATGGCCGGACGCGGAGCGATGCTTGCCGCCGACAGCCTCTGGCGCCCCGAGGGCGTGCAACTGCTCGACAGCGCAGGCATCCCCGTGCAAGCGACACAACCGCTCAACCGCTACTCGACCATCCGCAAACGCCTTTCCATGCAAGGGGTCAACCCGGGAGTCGGTTTCGCCGAACTGCTCCACGAAAAGACCGGACGGCCTTTGCTGCTCGTAGTCAATGCCCGCGGCGGCTCGGCGCTCCGGGAGTGGATGCCAGGTTCGGACTACTACAACGAAGCGGTGCGCCGCACGCGGCAAGCCATGGACTACGGCAGGCTGCGCGCCATCCTCTGGCATCAAGGCGAAAGCGACAGCAGCCATCCCGAGCAGTATCTCGAACGGCTGGCAGAAACGGTCGCGGCGCTGCGGCGCGACCTGGGCTGCGGCGATGTGCCGTTCATTGCGGGCGAAATCGCCCGTTGGCACAGCAACGCCGAGCGGTTCAATCCGATAATCGGCCGCATAGCAAAACGCATACCCAACAGTGCCTTCATATCAAGCGAAGGCTGCACGCCTCTGCGCGACTCGCTCGACCCGCACTTCAGCCGCGAGGGGCAACTGCTGCTCGGGCGACGCTATGCAAAAAAAACGATCGAAATGTGTTATGAATAAACGATGCTTCTTTACGCTTCTCGCAGCGTTGCTGGTAATATGTCACCCTTCTTTTGCCGACCGGATCGACTATACGATCAATGACGGCTGGGAGTTCTGTTATGGCGACCTGCATCCTGACGAGCAGGAATGGCACCGCATCTCGGTGCCCCATACGTGGAACGCCGTCGACTGCGACGACGACACGCCCGGCTACCACCGCGGGCCGGCATGGTACCGCCGAATGCTGCACATCGACGCCTCGCTGGCGGGCTATCGGCTCCACCTGCTCTTCGAAGCGGTCGATTCGTATGCCGAAATCTACATGAACGGGACGCCGGTCGGCACGCATGCAGGCGGCTACACGGCGTTCGCCTTCGACGTGACCGACCTGGTCTGCGCCGGCGACAATTTATTGGAAGTGCGCGCCGACAACTCGCATAATCCTGACATTCCGCCTCTTTCAGCCGACTACACCTTCTTCGGAGGCATCTACCGCGATGTACACTTGATCGCCACCGACCCGCTGCATATCACGACGACCCACTACGCATCGTCGGGAGTCTTTCTCACGACGGAACGTCTCGACGCCTCGTCGGCCGAAGTTTCCGTCCGCACGCTGTTGACGAACGACGGGCCGGAAACGGCCCGCGCAACGGTCAGACAACGGGTCTTCGACCCTGCGGGACGCTGCATCGCCCAAACCCAGACATCGGTCAAGCTGCCTGCCGGAACAAACGGCATGCCCGTCCGCCAATCGCTCCGCATTCCGCAGCCGCGTCTCTGGTCGCCCGACGAACCGCACCTCTATCGGGTCGAAAGCTGCGTAATCGACGCCCGCGGCATCGAGACCGACCGGGTGGCCAATCCGCTGGGTCTGCGCACCTGTTCGTTCGACCCCGACCGCGGATTCTTCCTCAACGGCCGCCCGCTCAAACTGATCGGCACGAGCCGTCATCAAGATTACGAAGGGTCGGGATACGCCCTCGGCGACGAACGCCACATACGAGACGTGGAGCAACTCAAGCATATGGGCGGCAACTTCCTGCGCATAGCCCACTATCCGCAAGACCCTGCCGTGCTGGCCGCCTGCGATCGGTCGGGGTTGCTGGCTTCGGTCGAAATACCGATCGTCAACGCCGTCACGCGCAGCGACGCATTCGCCGATTGTTGCGAACGGATGATGACCGAAATGGTGCTCCAGAATTACAATTCGCCCTCGGTCTGTCTCTGGACCTACATGAATGAGGTCATGTTACGGCCCCCCGGCTTTGCAGACGAACACGACAAGGCCGAATACCTACAATGCGTACGCAACATTGCACAACGCTGCAATGCCACGGCCCGCAGACTCGATCCCTCGCGTGCGACCATGCTGCCCTGCCACGGCAATCTGACCCTCTATGAGGAAGCCGGCTTGCTGAAAATACCCGACATCATCGGGGTCAACCTCTATCAAGGATGGTACGGCGGTCGATTTACCGATTTCGAGAAACAACTCGACCGGATACACGCCGCATATCCCGACAAATCGTTGTTCGTCACGGAATACGGAGCCGACTGCGACATCCGCATCCGTTCGGCACGCCCCGAACGGTTCGACTTCTCGGTCGACTACGCTATGCTCTACCACGAACACTACCTGCCGCAGATGCTTGCACGGCCGTTCATCTGCGGTGCGGCAGCATGGAACCTCAACGATTTCTATGCCGAACCGCGCGGCGACGCCATCCCTCACGTCAACTGCAAAGGTCTCTGTACGCTCGACCGCACACCGAAAGACACCTATTTCTACTATCAGGCCATGCTGCGCCCCGATCCGATCGTACACATTTGCGGCGGCGGCCGACATTTCCGCGCCGGAGTGGAGACGACGCCGGGCATCGCAACGGAACGCGTGCGGATCTATGCCAATGCACCGCAGATCGAAGTATCGCTGGACGGACGGGATATGGGCCGATTCGACGTGACGGACTGCATAGCCGAGGTAGAAATCCCCTTCCATGCAGGCACGAACCGCCTCGAAGCAACGATCCGCACCGAGGACGGCCGCACGGCGCGTCACTGCTCCACGACGGAATACCGGCTCGTACCCCGGAAATTCGGCAACGGCACGCCGTTCACTGAAATGAACGTGCTGCTGGGGTCGACCCGCTCCTTCGACGATCCGCAGCAGGAGACGGCATGGATTCCCGAACAACCCTATGAGCCGGGCGGCTGGGGCTATGTCGGCGGCATCCCGTGGCGGCCCAAAACCAATCGCGGCACGCAACCCGCATCGAATCTGCCCATCGACCGAACACGCCTCGACCCCCTATTCCAGACCCAACGCCGAAGCATCGAGGCGTTTCGTGCCGATTTGCCGGACGGAGTTTACGAAGTGACCCTCTATTTTGCCGAACTGGCGGGCGAAGAAACGGCAAGTTCGGTCTACCAACTGGGACTGGCGACCGAAAGCGAAGCCGTCTCGGAACGCGCTTTCGACATCAGCATCAACGGTCTCGACGTCGCCCGCAGTCTCGATGTCGCCGCCGAAGCGGGTCGCAAAACCCCGGTAACGCGACGTTATCGGATCGTCTTGAACAACGGCGAAGGGCTTTGCGTAGGCTTCACTCCCGTGCGATCCGAAACGATGCTCTCGGCCATCCGCATTCTACACTTGTACTAACCGACAAAACCTGAAACGATATGAAAAAGCACCTCATTCTGATCTGCCTGACAGCCTGCATCTCGGGCAGTGCCTGCACTGAAAAATCGGACAAGGATCCCCACTTCATGCCTCCCTCCATTCTGACCGAGAAAGAAGAAGTAGTCTATCCCGACGACCTGCCGGAACCCGGCGAAATGATTCCCTACGAAGAATCGCCCGTCGACCGGCCCTATCGTCCGATCACGGTCAAATACGCATCGGGGTATCCTCCCGTTTCGAGCTGGAAACAAGCCAACACCCGCTTGCTCGCCTATATGTACGGCTACGAACGACGGATTTCGACCTACGAGGAATACAGCGCCGTGACCGACGAATACGGCGCTTATACCGCCGACGGCGCACAACAAGCCACGGGGCGTTTCTACGTAAAGAAAATCGACGACCGCTGGTGGATCATCGACCCGCACGGCTATCGCTACTACATGCGCGGGGTAGCTTCGTTCCGCAAAGGCACCTCCGACCGCAACAAAAAAGCATGGAGCGAACGTTTCGGCAGCGACGACAACTGGGTATCCGTCTCCCGCAACGAACTGGCCCGCATGGGCGTCCACTCGACGGGCGCGTTCGGCACGAACGGAGCCTACGGCATCCAACAAACCTACAATGCTGCCAATGCCAACGCTCCGTTCCCGCTGGCCCCGTCGTTCGGATTCCTCTCCCAATTCCGTTCGCAAAAGAAGCATGCCTATGCCGACGGCAATTCGGCCAATGCTGTCGGACTGGTGCTCTATGACGACTGGGGTGCATTCTGCGAAGAATACATGCGTTCGAGCGCTTTCCAACCCTATGTCAACGACCAGAACACGTTCGGTTTTTTTTCGGACAACGAACTCGACTTCTCGTCGCAGAACAACGCGATTCTCCAGCGGTTCCTCGACATCAAAGATCGGTCGGACGTAGCCTATCTGACCGCCCGGGCGTTTATGGATGAGAAAGGAGCGGCAAAAGTGACCGATGCGCTCAACAACGAATTCGCCGGCATGTTGGCCGAAAAATACTACAAAGGAGTGCGCGAAGCCCTGGACAAGATCGACCCGCAGCTGCTCTACCTCGGCTCGCGCCTGCACGGCACACCGAAATATCTCGAAGGTGTTGTCCGAGCTGCCGGCAAATACTGCGACATCGTGTCGATCAACTACTATTCACGCTGGTCGCCTGAAGGCAAGACCTACATGCCCAAATGGGCCGAATGGGCGGGGAAACCGTTCGTCGTTACCGAGTTCTACACCAAAGGCGTCGAAGATTCCGACCTGAACAACGGCTCGGGAGCCGGCTTCTGCGTTCCGTCCCAGAAAGAACGCGCCTACGCCTATCAACACTTCACGCTGGGGCTGCTCGAAGCCAAAAACTGCGTCGGCTGGTACTGGTTCAAATATCAAGACGACGATGGCACGGACAACAGCAGCAAACCAGCCAACAAGGGAATCTACGACAACTACTATCAGCTATTCCCGTATCTATCGCAGATGATGCGCGAAATCAACTACAATGTCTACAACATCATCGAATACTTCGATCAACAATGAACCGACGACTGATACTTTTCCTGCTGGCGTCGACGATCTTCAGCCTTGAAGCAGGGGCGCAGCCGGCACAGAACCTCTTTCGCAAGGCCCGCATCGCAGCGCTCGACGCTCGTCGCAGCTACGAAGCCGAAAAAGCCGTCGACGGCCTGCACTTCCGGTCGTCGACGTGGATGCCCGCCAACGGTTCGAGACCGCCCTATCTGTTGGAAGTGAGCCTCGACCGCTATTGCGACATCGACTCGATGATCATCTACACGGGGATTCCGGAAGGCGAACGCACACCGGCCGAATCGATACAGTCCGCAGGCTACTGGAACATGAAGAACTTCATCATTCAGTACTGGGACGATGCCAACTGGACCGACATCGGCGAGACGCTGACGACCGAAAACCGTCTCGACAAGGTGGTGTTCCGGTTCCGGCCGGCCATCACATCGTTCCGCTTCCGCATTCGATCGACCGACGGCGAACCCATCCGCATCATCGAGTTCGAGGGATACGGACATCCCAATCCCTCGATGCCGTCGCCCTCGATCGTTGCCGAAGAAATCGTCCGCAAGGAATATCCATCGAAAATCGAGGCAAAGATCCGTCCCGAATCCATGGGCCGCACCATGCGCTATGTAGGCTACAACCAAGGTTACTTCATGCCCGGCAGCAACGTGTCGGCTTGGCTCGAATACAGCCGGGTCAATGCCGTCCGATTGTGGATGCCGCTCGACTTCCTGGTACCCGAAACGGCCGTCGACGCCGCATCGCGTCCGGAGAATCTCGAAGCGTTCGAACTACTGAAAAAACAATTGCGGCACAACCCGAAGCAAGCGGAAATCGACTGGGAAGCGATCGAACGCCGGGCCGATTCGGTCTATGTCTCGACCAATACGATGGTCTACAACTACGCTTTGGATGAATTGCGGCGGCTCAATATCGAATCGTTGATTCAAACCTCGGCCTACAAGGCTGCGCCCGACTGGCCGACGCGCTGGCTGCTCTGGCAGCGGATGTATGCACTGGCCTACTACTCGGCGCTCCGCGGAGGAGTCGAGATGTTCGCCATGCAGAACGAGCCGAATCATCGCCATGCCGGCCCCATTCCGCTCGACGAGTGGATTCGCATGATGCGCATCGCCTCCGACGCCGTCCACTGCGGGGTCGAAGATGCCGTGAAAGCGGGTGCCGGCGACCTGCAAGGAAAGTTCGTAGGCCCCGTCACGGCAGGCACCAACACCAACTGGTGGGCCGCGATCGCCGCAGCCGAGGGAACCGACTACCGCGGCAACGCCTGCGAACAAGAACTGGTCGATCTCTTTTCGACCCACTCGTACAACCTGCCTGCCACCGGCTACGAAGGCAAGACGCTCACGATCGAACGGATTCTGCGCGAGAACCATCCGCACGGAGGCTCCAAACCGATTCTCTACACCGAAATCGGCCGCTGGATGAACGCCTACCTCATCGACAAGGACGAGACGATGGATTCGCCGACGCTCTTTACCGAATGGGCCGGAATATATGCCCGCAACATGATCGAGGGATGCCGCGGCATGTGGGCGTTCAAATTTGCCAACACGGCCAGTTCGACCTATCCGCAAGGGATCAAATCGGGACATCATCACATCTGGAAAGGGCGGCGTTTCGCTGAAGATGCGTTCCGCAACTATGCCCCCGGCTGCCGCATCGTCGCCTCTTCGACCGATGCGGGTTCGCGCCCCGAAATGGCGGTCGACGGCATCAAAGATGCCGCCCACGGCTGGCACGCCACCTCCGACGAAAGCAAATGGCTCGTGCTGGAACTTCCCGAACCCACGATGTTGGGCGGCATGGCCATCTACACCGGCACCGAGGGCGGCGAATTCACGGCTCCCGACCGCATCCGCACGCTCCGCATCGAAACGGAATGCGACGGCGTGTGGCACACGGCAGCCGACATGCGAACGATTCGCTACGCACAGCTTTTCCCGCGCTTCGAAGCACCTGTAAAGGCATCGCGCGTCCGGATATCGACCTCGGACAAAGGGCATTCCGTCATCCGTGAAGTGAAACTGTTCGGCCCCGAATTCATCGACGGGGGCGAAGAATCGTTCGACATCGGCGGTGCACAACGCACGGCGGAAGTAGTACGCCTTTTTGCCAAAGGCTTCGGCGGCGACAAACCGCTGTTGCAGTTCGACCGTACGAGCGAAGACCCTCACTTCGACTTTTGCGCGGCAGCCGATTCCGTAGCCGGCACCCTCTTCGTGTGGATCGTACACCGGCACGACAAACCCTATCGGCTCGATCTGGACCTCTCGGCATGGGGCATTTCCGAGTCGCCGGTAGTCTGCGAACGGGTCGACGAACGACACTACGGCGACGCCGAGCTGCTGCGCACCGATGCCGCGGGGCGAATTCCGCTGCAAGTACCGCCGTGGAGCGTGACACTGCTTAGCGTACCTTTCGAAGCGCACACGCAATACACCCTTCGGGCCGCCGTCTCCGCAACCCTGCACGGCGACGGGTCGGCGACCCCGGCACCCGAAATCGCCATGAACTCCGAAAAACCGGCCGAACATGCCCTTGGGTTTGTCGGGTTCAAGGTACCGGAACCACGGGTGGCCCGCGCTTCAAGAATCCTGCTGCGCCTCCATGGTGCAAGCACCGGCGACCGGCCGTTCCGCTTCCATGTCTATGGCAGCGGCCGACGGCTCGGAAAACGGCCGACAGCAGAACATCTCGATGTCGACCTCTCGCGTCCGGGCGTTCTGAACGCCGGAAGCAGCTGGTTCGTCGCGGGAGAAACAACCCTGACCCGCGAACCGAACGAACGCATGCTTGATGTGACGGAACTCGTGAAACGCCATACCGACGGCACCGTAACGTTCGCATTGATCCGCGAACTGAGGGAACCCGGCGACGACTGCGACAAAGGCATAGTCGGGCATCTCGACGAAGTGCCGGAACTGATCTTCATCGAGTAAAGGAGACGGGGAGCCGATATGAATCGGCTCCCCGTCTCCTTTACGGCAAAACAATGTCCGGCTAAACGCCGCTGAACATCGAAAAACCGCCGTCGACAGGCAAATTCACACCTGTGATGAACGACGCGGCATCGCTGCACAAGAACTGAATGGCTCCGTTCAATTCGGTAATATCGCCGAAACGCCGCATAGGCGTATTGGCCAACACCTTGTGGCTGCGTTCCGTCAACGAACCGTCGGGATTCAGCAGCACGGCGCGATTCTGGTCGCCGATGAAGAACCCGGGAGCCACAGCATTTACCCGAATCCCATCGCCGTACTTCAACGCCATATCCATCGCCAGCCACTGCGTGAAATTCGTGACGGCTGCCTTGGCCGCAGAGTATCCCGGCACGTTGGTCATCGCCTGCAAAGCAGCCATCGACGAAATATTGACGATAGCACCTTTCTTCTGACGCGCCATGACCTCGCCGACCACGATCGACGGATAAACCGTTCCGTTCATGTTCAGATTGGTAACCTTGTTCCAATCCTCGATTTTCATGTCGAAAATCGGCTGCGCGGGCTGCAACGTCGCACCCGGCATGTTGCCGCCCGCGATATTGACAAGGATGTCGATACACCCCCAACGGGCCACGACCGCATCGGTCATCTTGCGGATAGAATCGAGATCGAGAACATTGCACAGCAAGCCCATTACCTCCCCGCCGTTCAAGGCCTCCAACTCTGCGATACGCTGATCCAACTGCTCCTGGCGAATGTCGAGCGCCACGACTTTAGCCCCTTGTTCTACGAAACTTTTGGCGACATTGCCACCCAAAACACCGCCGGCACCGGTAATGACTGCGACCTTGCCTGCAATACTAAATTTTTCATTCATAGTTGCTTATATTTTTTGAAGTTCATCTTTCACTACGGTCATCATGCCCTCGACCTGCCCCAGAGCGAGCATGCGCCCATGGAATGCGTAACCGGGATTGTAACCGAGCTTGTCATCGCCCAACATCGTACGCCCGTGATCCACACGCATAGGCACGCGAGGACGCAAGCGCTCGAAAATCCGAACGAGGTCAACCAAACGGCCCCGTCCTTCGAGGTGCGACGCCTCGATGAAATCGCCGTCCGGCAAGATGTTGCAACTGCGCAGATGGACGAAATGCGTGCGCGCAGCGAACCGTTCGGCCATCTTCACAACGTCGTTATGCGCTCCAGCGGACAACGAACCGGCACAGAACGTCAATCCGTTGTGCGGATTATCCACTGCATTGAGGAGCCAGGCGATGTCCTCCTCCGAAGTAACGATGCGCGGCAGGCCCAGCACCTGAAAGGGCGGGTCGTCCGGATGCACGCACATATCGATGCCCCACCGGTCGCAAACGGGCATGACGGCCGAAAGAAAATAGCGCATGTTCTCGCGCAACCGATCTCGATCGACACCTTCGTACTGCGCCAGCAGGCGGCGAAAAATCGAGACAGGGGCCTTGTCGCCCTCGCGGATATTGCCATTGACGAACCCTTGGGTCTTGACAATGATCGCATCGATCAGTTCGTCTTTTTCAGCCTCGGTAATCGTGCGGTCGAGTTCCTGCACCTTGCGAAGCATTTCGGCATCGTAATCCTTTTCGGCACCCTCCCGCGCCAGAATCTTCATGTCGAAATAGGCGAAACGCACCCGGTCGAAATAAAGCGATGTCGTGCCGTCTGCCCACGGACGGGCCAGATCGGTGCGGATCCAGTCGATAACAGGCATGAAATTGTAACAAACGGTCTTCACACCGCATTTCCCCAGATTCGCCAGGCTGATTTTGTAACGCTCGATCAACTCGTCGCGTTCCGGGCCGGCGTATTTGATCGCTTCGCAAACCGGCAGCGATTCGACGACCGACCACCGCAGGCCGAAAGATTCGATATACTGCTGCAAGCCGCGAATCGCCTCTTCGTTCCATACTTCGCCGTTCGGAATCTCGTGCAGCGCCGTCACGATGCCCTCGACACCGATCTGCCGCAGCATGTCGAGCGTAATTTTGTCTTTCCTACCGAACCATCTCCATGTCTTTTCCATTGCTGTCGTTTCAATTTATTTCTTCATATTCTACATTTTCGGCAAACACTTCGCCTTCGGTCACGCCGCTGTCGTTATAAGCATCGACCCGATACCAATAGGGCTGGCCTTTAGTCAGGACATGCAACACGAGGTCGTGCTTTTCATTGCCCTTGACCTGAACCGTCAGATTCAGACAGTCGGGAGCATAGCCGAAGCACACCAGATAACCCTCGGCACCCTGCGCCGGCGTCCATTCCACATGGGCAAAACGCTCGTCCCGGCGATTACGACGCGCCGCACCCCGCTCCACACGGGCCGGAGCCTTACCCAGGCCATGACCGAAAAGACGCAGACCGCGGATGGCGAACTTGCCCTGCAACATCGCCTTGACGTTCTCCACACGCACGTAACGAGCCATGATGCTGCGTCCGAAGTCGACGTAGCGATGCGGATTGGGCGTACGGTTGCTGCTTTCGTCGACGATCGTCGTCCAATGCTCCCCATCGCGGGAAACGCGGAGCCGATAAGCAGTGTAATCCTCGGCCAGACGGGTCGTATCGACATCCTGCTCGGCGAAGTTGATTTGCACCGCTTCGATCCGCATCGGCCGGCCCAAATCCATGCCGACCCACTCGCCGGCATCCCCGCTTTTCGCCGACCACCACGTGCGGACATTCTCATCGCCGACGAACGCGACTTCATGCCCCTCCAGCTCCGAAGATGCACTGCACGCTTTATTGTACGAAAGCAGATTCCACCCCAAAACCTCGGTCTCGGGATCGAACTTCCGCTGCGGGACACGCATCGGATAATCGCCGAAACGGGTGTGTACCTTCATGCGCCCCTTCGTATCGAACGAGACGGGAAAGAGACCCAGCCGGCGCTCGAACGGGTCGGCATTGCCCACCCACATGGAGGTAATCTCCCACCAATTGCCGTAGCGATCCTCGAATACGCTGCTGTGGCCTGCACCGCCGATGAAGCCGCCAGCCTTAAGCGATACGGGGTTGTAGGGGCAGACCGTAAAAGGGCCTTCGGGAGAGTCGGCCTCCATGACCACGTCGGCATACCAAATCGAAATGGTGCCCGGCGTGGCGAATTGCAGATAATATTTATCGCCGTGCCGCACGACCCAGGCCCCTTCGGGACTGGGCAGCCATCGGAAACGCCCGATCCAATCGCGGGCATCGATCTCGTCGTAGATTTCGCGACGGCCGAAATGATAACCGCCCTCGCAATCGTCGACATGTTCGATGACGGGCATCAACAGCCGCTCCGAATCGGGTATCTCCTCGAAAGTTTCGGGATCGACCTCGAAGCACCGGATCGACTGCTGCGTACCCAGACCGTGATAGATGAAAAAACGCCCGTTGTCGACGAAAAGCGCCGGGTCGGAAACACGACGCACATCGCCGCAGTGCTCCCAACGTCCGCTGTCGGGATCCGACGTACGGATCACTTCGGTCGTCCGGGCCGCACGGTCGCGTTTGAGCCGAATGAAATAGAGGTATTCGCCATCGGTGGCCACGGCCGGAGCCACATAACGACCGCCGTCCTGTGCCGCATAACGGATTTCGGGGGCGAAGGCGATATTCTGCCAATGAACCAGATCGTCCGACACACGATAACCGCCCGTATCGTGCGTAGAAAAGAGGTAGTAACGGTCTTTGAAAAGAACGATTACGGGATCGGCTGCCGCCCGGGCCAATGTCTGTCTGAATCCGCCCCAACCGTAATCGAGGTCGATGGGGTTGCAATAGGTGGGGGCAGGAACATTCTGCTGGGAACAGCCGGCCAACGAGGCGGCACCGAGCAGCCCGACTAAAAAATGTGCGAATCTCATAACGGATTTCGTTTGAAACAAAAATACCCGAAACGCAGGTCGGGCCACGCACTTCGGGTACAAAAAAATACGAAAATAATACGGATTGCCGCCGAATCCCTTCCGAAGAGAAGAATCGGCGGTCAACGTTCCGGAATCGGCCCGATTTATCGGTCGAAAAGAAAGGCGAGAAAGGAAGCCGACAAAAGAACTCCTCTTACCGGCTTACAACCATTTTTTGTAGCGGAAGAACCAGATCGTCAAGCCGGAGCAGACGATCATCAACCCGATGGCGAAAAGGTAGCCCAACGGCAGCACCCATCCGTTGGGAAAAGTGAGATGCCAGTCCAGTTCGGGCATGTACTTGAAGTTCATGCCATAGATCGAGGCAATGAGCGTCGCGGGGAGAAAGATGACGGCGGCGACGGAAAAAATCTTGACGATCTCGTTCTGCTCGATGTTGATCAGACCCAGAGCGGCGTCCTGGATGTAGTCGAGACGCTGGAACGAGAAATCGGCGTGGTTGATGAGCGAGTTGACGTCCTTGATCATCAACTGCAACCGCGGATAGATGTCGTTGGGGAAGCGCTCGGAACGCAGGATGCCGGACAAGACGCGCTGGCGGTCGAAGATGTTCTCGCGCAACGACATGGTGCTCTCCTGCAAGGCGCTGATGCGGTGCAGCACCTCCTTGTCGATGGTATCCTCGGAATTGATGGCCTTGGAGAGCGAAGCGACCTGCTTGGAAACCAACTCCACCATGTCGGCATCGAAGTCGATGCGTACCTCCAACAACGAAATGAAAAGGTGGTAACCGGTGGAATAGCTGCGGTAGTTCATCTGGAGCCGCTTTTCGGTCTCGCGGAACGTACGCGACTCGGCACCCCGCACGGAGACCAGCACGCCCTCGTTGGAGATGATGAACGACACCGGCTCGACGACGAACGAATCGCCCGTGGGCACGAAGAAATTGGAGTTGGAGATGATGGCGTTTTCGTTCTCGGAATATTTGGACGTCGACTCGATCTCCTCGACCTGCTGTTTGGTCTGGAGACTGATCTCCATGAAGTTCTCGACGGCCTTCTGCTCCTTGATGGTGGGAAGAAGCATGTCGATCCACAAAATGTCGTCGTAACCCAACTCGTCGAAGAGCTTGGTGTCGGCATTGCGGATGATCTTGTTGTACTGCTTAAGATAGATGGTAATCATTGAAGGGCCTTTCTGAAAAGTTGCTGAATCCGTTGACGACCGTAAGCGCACGAAACGCCTGCCGACCTCTTCAGCCGGGATTGACCCTCAACGGAACCCGCATGTCGGCACTGCGGAACTTGCAGAAAGGAAAAGACAACGACGAACCGGCATGCAGGCTATCTGCACGCTTCGCACCATGGATGCACGGCATCGCACCGGAGTACGACGCGGCGGCTGTACGAAGAACTATGGCCATCATCCATATAAAGGTAAAAATTGGTTCGTGACGCAAAGTTATACAAAAATCGGTAGTTTTTTACACAAACTTGACAAAAAACAGCCCGAAAACTTGACAAAGGGGGTGCGTCCGCAATATATTTGCCCCACGATTCGACAACACCGCCGCTGCGCAGGGCGAGTTGTAAACACTTGTTTCCGGATTGGTTCTCAATCTTCTACGAATCGATTTCAATAATCATCAACATTTTATCAACGGGTTTTCGACGACTTGTCGACAATCGGATACGCCATGCCTCCGCATACGAAGCGCAGGGGAAGAACTTCGGGCAGCCGGGCGGAGGAAAGAACGATCGGCCGGAAAGACAGAGGGAGAGCCGAATCCGTTCGGCCGATTCCGGCAAACGATTTAATCAAGCATGTTCGGCCACCGTTTTGAAAACCCAGAAAAATCCTCGCATCATGCTTGCGTTCAAAACTACTCCTCCCGACTATTCGCCCACTTGGCGCAAGGCCCAATGCCGTGTGACGAGCGACACGGCACAAACGATCGACATCGCCCTGAAACACACGCTGACAGGCGAACTGTTAGGCACCAAGCGTTTCGTGAACGTCAGCGAAGCGACGTTCGACGTATCGCCCATCATCCGGCGCCGCATCCGTTTCGCACCCCAGCCCGCACCGACGGGGTATGTGTCGGCCGTCGACCGCAAAATCCCGGTAACGGTAACGGCAGCTCTCATGGACGACCCGAGCTGCAAGGTTCATTCGCCCACACGCGTCTACTTTGCCGGGGCCGAGATGCCGGACATGCTGTCGCTGCTCACGACCATGCCGACCGAACGGCTCATAGCCCCCGGAGAATGCGACGAAGTGACGCTGCTTTTCAACATACCCCCCGAAACGACCGTCACAGCACAAGGCCCCGAAGGCACCGTCGTCCGCACCTATGCCCCCGGCAGTTCGGGACTGCAAGCCTTCCGGCTCGACACGTCGGACTTCCCTGGCGCAGAACGGATCACTATCGAATTCGACACCTGCGGCAAGGTGGAATACACGGTCGTGCCCGCCGCCCAAGGCGCCCGCCGCATCGCCTGGCACAGCCGCACCGGATCGATCGAGCACTACACCTTCCCGATCGAGCAGACCGCCTCGGTCGAAACGCACAAAACCCGCATCTCCGGCGCCGACGGCACCGAAGTCGTCAGCGCGGCCCAGGAACAACGCCTGCGGCTCCGCTCGGCCTACGAAACACGTGCAATGCTGGAAACGATAGCCGAAATCCTGGTCGCACCCGAGGTGTGGATCGTCGACGCCACGGCCTATCGCAAGGTCGATGTGCTGAGCGACCAAGCCGTCGTCCACCGCCACGGGGTGCTGAGCTGTCTGGAGATCGAAATCCGGCCCTGCCGAACAATAGAACGCCCATGAAAACAACCCTGCAATTGCTGATCGACGGCCAAAACTGCGATTTGAGCGACACCGTGTGCCGTGTGCCAGGCTACACGGCGGCGAAGATCTCCGACATGGAAGCCTGCCGCGAGGGGCGCTCGCTAAAGCTGGAACTACCCCCGACGCCGCACAACCGCACCCTGCTGGGCGACCCGTGCGAACCGCATCCGGGCAATCGTTTCAACGCGGCGCTCCACACTGCGGCACTGACGGCCGAAGAGAGCGTGCTGCTGGAGGGCACGGCACGCCTGCTCTCGGCGTCGGGCGAGGGCTTCGTACTCGAAATCCGCGAAGGAGGCGCCGGCTGGGCCGAACGGGCGGCCCGGCGGATGTTCAACACGCTGGAAATCGACTACAAAGCCCCGCTGCACCCGACGACGATCGAACAAAGTTGGACGGATGCGTCGCCCGTGAAGTTCTTCCCCGTACATCGCGACGAATACCCGCAGCAAAGCAACCCGCAGGATCTGCTGACGGCCGAACGGCTGCTGACGGTCGACGACTACCACCCGTTTCTGCATGTGGCAACGCTCGTCGAACAGATCTTCAAGGAAGCGAACTACCGAATCGTGAGCGAATTTTTCGGAACGCCCTTTTTTCGCTCACTTTACATGAGCGGGGCCTACCCCACCCGCGACACCGCAGCCGCCGAGGCCCGCATGGGGTTTCTCGCCCGCCGCACAGGCCCGGCGACGGCGACGGCGAGCGCTGCCGGATGGGTCTACGCCGATCCGAAAGCCGTGCTCAATACGGTGGGCAACATCGTGGAGCCGGCGACACCCCAGACCCCCGACGCCGACGGCGAACCGATGACGGAGGTCTACAACAACGGCCGCTCGCTGGGGATGGTCGATGGCATGCTCTGCTTCACGCCAGCGACGGAAACGACCGTGGGATTCGAATACTACCTCAAGTACACGACCGACCACCGCATCCTGAGCCGCACACGGCTGCGCGGATTCGACTCGATCTACTTAGGCCCGGGATCGGAACTGCGCTTCGCACTGGCCAACCGATACGAAGACCGGCGTCCGGCGATACACGCCAACCGCACCTACCGCGTGGTGGTGTTCGACCACACGGCGGGCAGCCGATATCGGCTCAACTGCACCCTCCATGGCATGCCGGGCGCCGAGTGGACGACGTTCGACGTACGCTCGACGACCGTGACGACTCCGACGTCGGGCGATCCGGCCGACCCGGTGCTTTGGGTGCAGCGCGACGGCTCGTGGCTGCCCTATGCGGGCGACTGGGCGCTCTACGACGGCTACATCGGCGAAACGGGGCAGACGACCGTCGAACTGCGCGTGCGCACGGCGGCGCAAACCGTATCGCCCGCGGCACCCAAGTATTTCTACGACATCCACTTCTTCGGAGCCGAAGCCGGCATGGCGCTGACCCTGCACAAGGAATGCTCGCTGCGCCCCCGTTTCCAAGCCGGCCCGGGCTACGGCTCGATGCTCCGATTCGCCGACGTGGCCCAGCACCGCATCCGACAATCGGAGCTGCTCGAAGCGCTGGCCCACCTGTTCAACCTGCGGTTCTACACCGAAGAAGCCACGCGGCGCGTATTCATCGAACCGGCCGACGACTTCTACGGCGCGGGCGCCGAAGCGGACTGGCGTAGGAAAAGCGACTTCTCGAAACCGGTGGTGCTGGAAGAAATCGCCCCGAGCATCCACGAACTGCGCACGTGGTGCTACCAGGAGGGCGACGGAGCGGTAACGCGGTTCGAGGCGGCGAACGACACCCTGCTGGGAAGCTGGAGCGCACGCACCGAATCGTACGGAGCGAAGATGGGCACGCAGACGCTGCGCAATCCGCTGTTCCGCCCCACGCTCAACAGCACGGGCCACTACCGCAACGCCCGCTCGGCGCAACTGCTGCAAGTGGGCGACCGCGATGCGGCCGACGAAGACGGCACCAACTTCTCGCTCCGCATCGTGAGTTTCGCGGGCATGCACCCCCTCCCGGAGGGCGAACGCTGGGGCTACCCTTCGCATGCGGCGGAATATCCGCTGGCGGCGTTCCACTTCGCGGGCGATGCGGCGACCGCACCTTTTACGCTCTGTTTCGAAGACCGCGACGGCGCCCGGGGGCTGCACCACCGCTACGACCGGCAGGTCGCGCAGGAATCGACGCGCGAACGGATCACGCTCTCGCTGCGGCTGGCGCCTCACGAATTCGCAGCGCTGCTGGCTCCAGGCACGGGCGCCCCGGACATCCGCTCGATATTCCTGCTCGACACGGGCGGCGACACGGTACGCGCGACACTCCATGCCATCGAAGAATACGACCCAACGGAAGGCTCGGCCCGCTGCACGTTCGTCCACACGGCGGACGACGAATAGACACCCGACATTCATCGAAAAACACCCATCATTTTTTTGACTATGCAATCCATCCGAATCAACAACAACGCCGGCGTGTGCCACATCGACATCGAAGGAACGATCGGCGTGCCCGAAGAATGGCAGTTCGACCAACCGGAACAACGCATCGCCACCTACGAAAAATTTCGCGACGCCGTACGGCGCATCGGCGAAATCGACGCCCCGGAAGTGGTGGTCAACATCCGCTCGACGGGCGGCGACGTGAACGACGCCCTGCTCATCCACGACGCCCTGCGCCAGCTCTCGGGCCGCATTACCACCCGCTGCTACGGCTATACGGCCTCGGCCGCCACGATCATCGCCCAGGCGGCGAGCGACGGATGCCGCGAAATCTCGGCGAACGCCCTCTACTTGATCCACACGTCGATCTGCGCCACGGAGGGCAACGCGGCCGAACTGAGCGGCAAGATCGACCTGCTGCGCCACACCGACCGCCGGCTGGCCGAAATCTATGCCGCCCGCTCGGGCCGAACAGCCGAAGAATTCGAAACATTGATGGCCGAAAACAACGGCAACGGACGCTGGCTCTCGCCGGAAGAAACCTTGGCGGCAGGCCTGGCCGACACGATCATCGACGCAGGCGGCACGACAACGGAGACCTCCTCCGCACACCCGCGCAACGATGCCCGCGGCTGGGCGCGGCTTCTTGCCGCCCTGGGTCTGCACCGCGGGAAAGGCCCCTCCGACGAACTGCTCGACGACCGCAACGTCCTTCATTTCGACGACGAACCGGAATCCCGCCAAACCTCGTCCATAGCATCCGACGAAGCTTTCCGACATGCCGCGCCGACGACCACGCGCCCCTGCGAAGACCCTTCGTGCAACGAAACGATCCGCACGGCCAACCAACGCGCCTATGCGGCAGATGCGCGACAATTCAGGAAATAAACCGCGGACTTTGCAGCCGCAAAATCCGCCCCGAAGAGACCAAAACCCCTTTATCATCCATCATTTCACACTTTAATCCTTTACACTATGAGTTTGTTGGAAAATGCAAAACAGTATGTCGGTGCCGAACTCGACACCATCTTCTTCCGCCCGCTGCTTACCGGCCCGTCGGCCCAGGAACTGGGCGTGAGGGTACTCTACAACATGCCCGTGCCCACGACCGTGCAGCTGTGGGACGGTCAGCGCGACATCCTCCAGAAACACACGGCCAAAGGCTGGAGCGGAGGCCAGGTTGCGAAAAAATACCAGAAGACCATCGCCCTGAACCGCGTGAAGGCCGAGCTGGGATTCGCCGCTGCCGACTACTTCTCGCTGGTCTACGAAAAGATCGCAGCCCGGGCCGACGTCAACATGGACGACCTGACGGGCACCGAACTCGAACAGGCCGAAACGGCGCTCTTCCGCCAAGCTGTGGCCGAAAGCATCCGTGCCACGATGTGGGTGGGCGACACCTCGGCAACCACGGGTTACAACACCTTCAACGGCTTCCTCAAGACGATCAACGACTGCCTGATCGCCGAACCGTTCTACGCACTGCCCTATCAGGCGAGCGACGTGAACGACCCGGCGAAGATCATCGAAATCTTCGATGCGCTGTGGAAAAACGCCGACACCCGTCTGCAAGACATGAAGGCCGAAGGGCAGCTGGCGTTCTTCGTGACCTCGGATCTCTACTTCCTCTACGAAAAGTATCTCGACTCGAAAGGCGTCGACGCGGCCTACACCGACACGGTAAACGGCCGCCAGAGCCTCTCCTACCACGGCATCCCGGTAATCGACGTCCGCCTGGGCAACTACCTGGCGAACACTTCGCACCACAAATCGTTCTGCCTGCTGACCGACCGCCGCAACCTGGTGCTGGCCGTCAACACGTCCGACTTCCCTGGCAACGAAGTGCGCATGTGGTACAACCCCG
Source organism: uncultured Alistipes sp. (assembly GCF_910580175.1). Taxonomy (GTDB): domain Bacteria; phylum Bacteroidota; class Bacteroidia; order Bacteroidales; family Rikenellaceae; genus Alistipes. The sequence goes on along the minus strand of NZ_CAJTXD010000003.1, from coordinate 210,159 downwards.
ACGAGATGGAGAACCGCCAGCGCGCCCTCTTCATGGCGGGATGCGATATCCTCGACGAGAGCCTGCTCGCATACGCCTACTGCGAATAGACCGAACGCTGTCCGCGGAAGTTGCCGGCGACTTCCGCGGACATGTTCCGCACCCGAAAAAAGAAAAAACATGGACAACCCAACACGCAAAACCGCCGTGGGCGTCACAGCGCGCACGGAACCCTACATGACTCTGGGCACAGGAACGGTGCAGAGCGATAAATTCTGGCGCTGGGGCGACGACAACCTGCTGCCCTACGCCCTGGCGCTGATGGCCCGCCGCTCGACGACCCACCGCCGCATCATCAACGACAAAGCCGACTACATCTCGGGCAAAGGAGTGATCTGCGACGAAAATCTGCCACGGCTGAAAAGCCTGATCGAACGGGTCAACCCGCTGGGCGAGAGCCTGCGGCAGGTGCTCAACAAACTGGCCTACGACAAAGCGCTCTTCGGCAACGCCTTTCTGGAAGTGGTAACCGACGCGCGGCACTCGTTCCTGGCCCTCTATCATCAGGACGCCTCGCGCTGCCGCGTAGCCCGCGACGAACACCATATCCTGCTGCACCACGACTGGACGTCGTTCAACCCCTCCGAGGCGCAGTCGCTGCCGCTCTACCCGCTTTTCGAGGAACAGCCCGACGGCACGCTGCGCGCGCTGATCCACTACAAGGACTACGAACCGATGTTCAGCCACTACGGCGTGCCGCCCTACATCGCGGGGTTCGGCGTCTCGGCTATCGCCTACAAGACCGACCGCTGGAACATCTCGCGCCTGGACAACTCGTTCCAGCTCTCGGGCGTGCTGCTGCTGGACTCGGCCGTGGACAACGAAGCCGAAGCCGAACGCGTGATGCGGCTGGCAGAGGAGAAGTTCGCCGGCAACCCGGGGCAGGTCATGTTCGTGATCCGCGAGGGAAGCGAAGGCGACAAGGACAACTCGCGCTTCATTCCGATCAACTCGCAGAACGAGGGCGACTGGCAGGCGCTGCACGAACAGGCCGTAGGCGACATCGTGGTGGCCCACTCATGGTTCCGCACGTTGAGCGGTCTGGACTACGCGAGCGGCTTCAACGCCGAACGCATCCTCCACGAATATGAAATCGCGCTCAACACCGTGATTCTGGGCGAACAGGCCGAGCTGATGGAACCCATCCGCGAGACGATCGCTTCGACGCTGGGTCTCGACACCTCGTCGCTGGAGATCGTCAACCGCCCCCCGACGCGCTCGAAACCGATCTACATGAAGGTGTGGGAAGCCCGCAAGGCCGACGGACTGGATTACGACCCCGAGGACGAACGCCAGCAGGCCTTCCTGTCGGAAATCACGAAGTACAACATCCGAAGCATCGAATAATGGAAACCCTCATTACCCCTCTGCAAGTGCTGAAAACAGCTTTCGGCGACAGCGAGATGCTCCCGCCCCAGACCATTGCGCCGGCCGACATCGCCGCTGCCGAAGAACGCTGGATCGTCCCGGCCATCGGACGCAAACTCTACGGGCAGCTGCTCGCCGGCGCCGATGCGGAATTCTGCGCCGACTATCTGGCGGCACCCGTGGCGCTCTTTACCCGCACGCTGGTGCAACCCCGGCTGGACATCCGCACCGACCGCACGGGCACGGCGGCGCCCCGCTCCTCCTACGGCCAACCGGCGAACGACGACGCCCTCCGGCAGCAGCACCGCCGGCTGTTGCAGGAAGCCCGCACGCTGCTGCGCCGGGCGACAGAGTATCTGCGCACCCATCGCGCCGACTTCCCGGACTACGACCCCGACGACGACCCGACCGCGCGCTGTACGATCGAAAGCGGCATCGTCTTGAAATCGTAGGAGCCTGCGCTCCTGGTTTTACGAATTTTGCAAAAACACATTCTTAAAATGTCCCGAGGCTTAAAAAACTGCAATCCCGGCAACATCCGGCAATCCAAAAGCCGCTACAAGGGCGAGGTGCGTCCGTCGCGCGACCCGGCATTCAAACAATTCGAATCGCTGGCCTGGGGCTACCGGGCGATCTTCATGCTGCTGCACACCTACCGCACCCGCCACAACCTGCGCACCCTTGCGGAGATGATCGCCCGCTGGGCGCCGCCCACGGAAAACCGCACCGACGCCTACATCCGAGCCGTGGCTCGGAGCACGGGCATCGCACCCGACGAACCCCTCGACACCCTCGACCGCAAAACCATGGAGCCTATCGCCGCAGCCATCTCACGGGTGGAAAACGGCATCCCGGCCGACCGGCGCGAAGTAGAAAGGGGATGGGAGCTGTTCGAGAAACCCTGATTCCCGATCATGCCGCCGCATCCCGCAATCGCTGTCGCCCGAAGACCAGGAATTTGCAGAAACCGGTTTCGAAGCTCCGCACTTTGCAGCACCCGAAATTTTCGAACGGCGATTTTTTGAATTGTCGACTTTTTCTTCCTATCTTTGTCCCCCGAAAACAGGCGGAAATGGGATGCGGCCCGCGAGACCGTATTGAGAACCGCCGGTGGCAATAACAAAAAACAAAAACATCATGAAAACCATTGCTGTAAAAGCGACCAAGCGCGCAGACTTCGGCAAGAAAGCCGCCAAGGCAGTGCGTCGCGAGGGACTCGTTCCCTGCGTATTGTGCGGTAACGGCGAGACCGTATCGTTCTCGGTCGATCCCCGCGAGATCAAACCCCTGATCTACACCCCCAACTCCTACATCGTAGAGTTCGACTTCGACGGCAAGACCGAGAAGGCCGTGCTTCGCGAAGCGCAGTTCCACCCCGTGCGCGAGGAGATTCTGCACCTCGACTTCTACCGCATCGCTGCAGGCAAGCCCGTGTCGATCGCCATTCCGGTGCGTCTGACCGGTAACGCCGAAGGCGTGAAGGTCGGTGGTAAGCTGGCCCTCTCGGCCCGCAAGCTGACCGTGAGCGCTCTGGTGGAGAACCTGCCCGACGAGATCGTAGTGGACGTCACGCCGCTGGGCGTCGGCAAGACCATCTTCGTGGGCGACCTGAAGATGGAGAACATCAAGTTCGTGACCCCCGCCACGACGGCCGTCTGCGCCGTGCGCGTAACCCGTGCTTCGCGCGGTGCCGCCGCTGCCGAAGGCAAATAATCGCTGACGCGGCATGAAATACCTCATCGTTGGGCTGGGCAACATCGGCGCCGAATACGCCGAGACCCGCCACAACATCGGATTCAAAGTGTTGGACGCCCTGGCCGGGGCGTCCAACGCGCTTTTTACCACCGCCCGCTACGGCGACGTGGCTGAAATCCGGCACAAGGGCCGCACCCTGGTGCTGCTGAAACCCTCGACCTACATGAACCTCTCGGGCAAGGCGGTGCGCTACTGGCTCGACGCGGAGAAGATTCCGCGCGAGAACCTGCTGGTCGTATCCGACGACATCGCCCTGCCGTTCGGCGCGCTGCGCATCCGTCAGCGGGGAAGCGCCGGCGGCCACAACGGGCTGAAAAACATCGCCGAGCTGCTGGGCACCGAAGATTTCGCACGAATGCGCTTCGGCGTGGGCGGCGACTTCCCGCGCGGCCATCAGGTCGACTACGTGCTGGGCGAATGGACGGCCGAAGAGCGCGAGGCGCTGCCCGAGCGGCTGAAAATCTTTGGCGATGCGCTCCTCTCGTTCGCCACGGTGGGCGTCGAACGGACGATGAACTTCTTCAACAAGAAATAAAAGAACGAGAAACACTGAATCATCGAAGAAAAAAGCGATTGTGTATCTACACAATCGCTTTTTGCATCAACGAGTCCGCCGCCGGCACAGCCAATAATAGGCACCGATCGCCAAGAACGTCAGCATTTCGGAAAGCGGCATAGCCAACCAGATGCCGGGCGTACCGCACAGACGGGGTAGCAAGACGAAAGCGGGAACAAGGAAGAAGAATCCACGCAAAAGAGCGAAAAACGTTGCCGGACGCACCCGTTCGAGACTCTGGTAATAACCGATGACCGCGAGGTTGACGACGAAGCAGACGAATCCGGCGGCGAAGAGCGGAAACCCCTCAACGGCGAGCCGGGCCGCCACCGTCTCCAACGGCAGAAACAACCCGACCAGCAGCTGCGGACACCCCACGAAAGCCAGCGCGACCGCCCCGCCGCAAAAAACAGCCGTGGCAAGGGCGACACGCTGTACCGCGGCAACCCGGTCAAGACGGGCGGCTCCGAAGTTGAAACTGACGATCGGCTGGGCCGACTGGGCCACGGCATTGCCTATCATGAAAACGAACGGCGCATAGTAGCAGGCTATGCCGAACGCCCCCACACCGTCGTCGCCCAAGTAGTGCATGAAGACCAGATTGCCGGTAAACATCAACACAGCCATCGTTGCCTCGCCCAACATGGCCGACGCCCCGATGCGGCACTGGTAACCAATGTTACGCAAGGTAAGACGCAGGCTTTTGCGGCTGGCTTTGAGAGGATAAAACCGCAATGTCCGAGCCCGACGGAAAAGATAGACCCCGACGATTATGCCTCCTATGGCTACGGCCAGGGTCGACGCGAGCGCCGCTCCGAAGACGTCCCATCCCAACGGAAAGACGAAGAACCAGTCGAGCACGACGTTGACCAATGCTGAAACGACGCTGCACCACATGGCCAGCCGAGGTGCACCGTCCAGACGCACGACGAACAACCCCACGGCGACCCACATTTGAGGAACCAATGCCGGAACGAAACCCCACAGATAATCGACGACCATGGGCAACAGATGCTCCGACGACCCGAGCCACGCAGCAACAGGACGCACGAAACCAAGAATCAAGGCCGAACACACCAGCGTAACAAGAGTGACGAACAAAAACGCCTGCGTGACGTTGATGCGTGCGGCCTTGACCTGCTGCCGGGCGAGATGGATCGATGCAACGACCGAACAGCCGGCTCCGACCATCAGTCCGAAGCCCGTGAAGAGCATCAGCAGCGGAATGCAGATGTTGATAGCGGCGATGCCGTCGCTGCCGACCCCATGGCCGACAAAAATGCCGTCGGCGACCGTGACGGCCGAGATGCTGAGCATACCCAGCAGTGTGGGAACGAAAAACTTGCGGAACAGGCGGCCGACATGTTCCGTCCCGAGATCCAAAGCGTCTCTTTCCATAATATTTTCCATTTATAAAAAATCCGTATCATTCGATTCCGACCACGCAAACAACCGGACTTGAGTCGAACGACGGGCGGCTCCGAACACAAAAAAGGCCGGATAAGCGTCGTGGTTTTACCCAGTCATCTTATCCGGCCTTATAGCAGCCCTCCGATGAGGATTACAAAACAAACTATTTATAGTGCAAAGATACGAATAAGCGAGGACAAAACCAAACCAAAGGTTTGATTATGCCGAGGCGAAGTATCTTCAGCGAAGCCAGAGACCCAAATAGAAACAGAGACAGAATAAGAGCAAAGGCAAAAACGGAGCATGGAAGCAAGAATCTGGGCCGGGACGCAGATAGGGCGGCAGAAAGTAAAATATGCCCGCCTTCCGGTTACTCTTCTTCGTAATAAATCCCGTCCATCAGTTGGTCGAGGTCGCGGCGTTCTTTCTTGGTCGGGCGTCCGGTGCCGCGGTCGCGGAAGACGAAGATCGTCTCGCGCGGCACGTTGAGCTTGTCGAGCTCCTCCTGCGGCGTGGTGTTGAGGCAGTAATCGGGTACGTTCTTGGCAGGCTGGCGGCTCGAAACCAGATCGAGCACCTTATAAGAGTAAGTTACCTGCTGACGCCGCACCTCGATGCGGTCGCCGATCTTCACTTCGCGCGACGGCTTGGCATAAGCCCCGTCGACCGTGACCTTGTTGTTGCGGATGGCGTCGGCCGCATCGCTGCGGGTCTTGAAAACCCGCACGGCCCACAAGTATTTATCGAGTCGAACACTATCCATCTTTATTTCTCGTAAATCGTTTCGCCCTTGGGCTTATCGTGCGACTTCTCGTCGTTCTGGCGGCTGACGCTGAGGATCATGCCCAAAGCAATGGCCGTGAAGAGCACGGCCGAACCGCCGCGCGAAATCAGCGGCAGCGTCTGCCCCGTTTCGGGAATGAGGTTGACCGTGACCATGATATGCAGCAACGCCTGACAAGTGATCTGCAAGGCCAGTCCCAGCACCAGCAACCCCGGAAAAGCCGTGCCGCAACGCCGGAAAATCTCGATCGCCCGGAAGAAAATCCACAGATAGAGCATCAGCAGCACCACGGCCAGCAACAACCCGTACTCCTCGACGAAAAACGCAAAGGCGTAGTCGCTCTCGGGGTGGATCATCTCCACACGCATGGCGCTCTGCCCGGCGCCCTGGCCCAGGATGCCGCCATTGTGGATGGCGATCATCGAACGCTCCGAGTCGGTAAGATGCTCGATGGGCTTCTCGGTCTGGGGCTGCGTCCAATAGTTCATCCAGGTGGAGACGCGCCCCTCGGCGGTCTGGCTGCGCCCCAGATTCAAGGTCATGACCAACATCACGGCGGCAAGCGCCGCGAGCAAGAGTTTCATCAACTCGCCGAAGCGCACGCGCCCGATCAACATCATGACCCACGAGGCCAAAAACACCAGCATCGCCGACGAAAAATGGGCCGGGAAAATCACTGCGCACGAGACGACCATCGGCATGAGGATCGGCCGCGCACCCTCGCGCCAGATGCGCCGCTGCGCGGGCTGCCCCCACGTCCAGAAACGCCACGAAGGCAGGATGCGGAGCTTGTCGATCTTCGACTGCCGCCCGGCCAGCTGCTGGGCCAGGAAAAGCACCGTAGCGACCTTCAGCGCCTCGGAGGGCTGGAACTGGAACCCGCCGACCGGTATCCAGCGGGCGGCGCCGTTGACGGTCGACCCGACGAAATAGACGGCGACGGTCGCCAGCACAGAGAGGAAATAGACGGGCCGCGCAAAGTAATTGTAGATCCGGCAATCGATCTTTTGCACGGTAAGCATGACGACCATGCTGACCGCCAGAATGAACAATTGCTGCCGCAGAAAATGGGCCGTCGTGCGGGCCGTATGGGCATCGTAGGCCATCTTGGCCGTAGACGAATAGACGACCAGCACCGAAATGACCGCCAGGGTGGCCACGATGATCCACAGCACGCGATCCCCGGTAAACAACCGGAACTTCCGCCCTTCGGCTTTATCGGGATCAATAGCTGCCATAAAACTCAACGATTCGAATCATTTGCAAACTATCCGACCGCCTCTGCAAAACATCGGTCGGCTTTACGAAAAGATTTTCTACTTCTCCTTTACCCATTGCTTGAACATTTCGCCGCGGTGCTCGTAGTTCTTGAACAAGTCGAACGACGCGCAGGCAGGCGACAGCAGCACCGCATCGCCTGGGCGTGCAGCGGCCTTGGCGGCAGTCATGGCCGCCTCGAACGAATCGACGGAGACCACATCGGGCACCACGCCCGTGAACTCGCGCACGAGCTTGGCATTGTCCAGCCCCATGCAGACCAACGTATGCACTTTCTGCCGCGCGAACTCTTTGAGCGGGCCGTAGTCATTGCCCTTGTCCGTGCCGCCGGCGATCCAGACCAGCGGACGCGTCATGCTCTCCAAGGCGTACCACACCGAATCGACGTTGGTCGCTTTCGAATCGTTGATCCACAGCACGCCCTGCTTCTCGGCGACGGGTTCGAGCCGGTGCTCGACGGGTGCGAAGTCGTAAAGCGATCGGCGGATCTTGGCCGGAGCGACGCCTGCCGCAAGGGTTGCCAAAGCCGCCGCCATAGCGTTGTAGGCATTGTGAAGCCCGGCAATGCGCATTTTGGCCATGTCTATTTCAACCGAAGCCTTGCCGGCCGTGGCGGTAAATTTGCCGTCGCACAGAAAAGCATCGCCGGCACCGCTCGCCACCGCATTGCGCGCCGCGAAAGGCAGCTGCCGCATCCGCAGATCGTACTTAGGCAGCTGCTGCCAGATCGTCTCGTCATCGCCCGAGAAGACGAACCAGTCGCGCGAAGTCTGATTCTGCGTGATGCGCATCTTCGAGTCGATGTAGTTCTGGAAACAATGGTCGTAGCGATCGAGGTGGTCTGGCGTGATGTTCATCAACACCCCGATGTGGGCGCGGAAGCGGTACATGCCGTCGAGTTGGAACGAACTCAACTCCAGAACATACCAGTCGTAGTCGCCCGTAGCGACCGAGTAGGCGAAGCTCTCGCCGATGTTGCCGCCCAAGGCGACGTTCAGCCCCGCGTCGCGCATGATCTTGTAGATGAGCGACGTAGTGGTCGTCTTGCCATTCGAACCGGTAATGCAGATACATCGGGCCTTGCCCATATAACGCCCGGCGAACTCCATCTCGGAGACGACCGGAATGCCGGCCTCGCGAATCTTCCGCACGATGGGCGCCGTGTCGGGGATGCCGGGCGACTTGACCACCTCCGTGGCGGCGAGGATGCGCTCCTCGCTGTGTCCGCCCTCCTCGTAGGGCACCTGCCACTCGTCGAGCTTCTCCCGATAACGCGCGGCGATGCGGCCGCTGTCGGAAAGAAAGACTCCGAACCCCTTCTTCTTGGCGAGGATTGCGGAACCGTAACCGCTGATGCCGCCGCCTAATACGACAATGTTTTTCATAATGCGTCGAATCTTATTTCTGTTCGTTTGCGGGCCGGAGCCTGCGAAGCACGCCCGGCAAAGAACCGGGTTTCGAAAAGAGTTTGCTGACCCGCAGGGCGGGCCTCCCCGGAAGCTGCGGCCCGCTGCGAATGCGGACGACTGTTTCTTCGGTTTCCTCTATCTTATCTTCAATGTTACCAGCGTGATGGCGGCCAGGAGCAGCGAAATGATCCAGAAGCGGATGACGATCTTGGTCTCGAACTGGCCTTTCTTCTGGTAGTGGTGGTGCACGGGCGACATAAGCAGAATGCGGCGCCCCTCGCCATATTTACGCTTGGTGTATTTGAAATAGGCAACCTGCAACATGACCGAGCAGCTCTCCACCAGGAAGACGCCGCACAGGACAGGCAACAGCAGCTCCTTGCGGATGCAGAGGGCGAAGACGGCGATGATGCCGCCGATCGAGAGCGACCCGGTGTCGCCCATGAAGATCTGCGCGGGGAATGAATTGTACCACAGAAAACCCACCAGCGCCCCGATCATCGCGGCGGCGAAGACCACCAGCTCGCCGCTCTGGGGGATGTACATGATGTTGAGGTAGTCGGCGTAGACGATGTGTCCGGAGAGGTAGGCCAGCATGCCCAGCACCACGACGATCGGCACCGAGACCCCCGTAGCCAAGCCGTCGAGTCCGTCGGTAAGGTTGGCGCCGTTCGACACGGCCGTGACGACGAAGATCGCCACCAGCACGTAGAGCAGCCAGGCGGCGACGTCGTGGCCGCCGGTCATCCATCCGTAGTCGAACTCGTTGTCCTTGATGAAAGGGATCGTGGTCTTGGTCGTCTTGGTGCTCTCGGAGCTGAGCAGCACGCGCTGCCGGAACTGCTGCTCGACCGACCCGTCGGCATTGACGAAGAGCGTCTCGACGGGCTGCGTGACCTTCTCGCGCACGACGATCTCGGGCGAAAGCCACATGGTGGTGCCGACGATGATGCCCAAGCCGACCTGCCCGACGACCTTGAACCGCCCCTTGAGACCCTCCTTGCGATGGCGGAACACTTTGATATAGTCGTCCAGCCCGCCGATGAAGCCCAACCAGAGGGTCGAAACGATCATCAACTGCACATAAACGTTGTCCAGACGTCCGAACAACAACGTAGGTATGAGAATCGCCAGCAGGATGATGACACCGCCCATCGTAGGAGTACCGCGCTTCTGGAGCTGCCCTTCGAGACCCAGGTCACGAATATCCTCGCCGATCTGCTGGCGGCGCAGGAAGTCGATGATCGACCGGCCGAAGATCACGGCGATCAACAACGACACGATGATGGCCGCCGCGGCACGGAACGAAATGTACTGGAACATACCCGCACCGGGAATGCTGTAAGACTGGCTGAGAATACGAAAAAGATGATAAAACATTATGGAACAACTATTTATTAAAAATTCAATACAATTGCGACAGCGTATCTCCGTTCCCGAAGCATGCAGCCGACCCGAAAATTTTGGCCGCTCTGAATGTTCCGGCCGCTCCAGAGCGTGAAACCTCCCCGGAAACTCCGGCCCCTCCGAAGTGCGGAGCCGTCACGAAAACCCGGCCCCTCCGAAAGCTCCGACCGTCTCCAAGAATACGACCCTTCCCAGAAACTCCGCCCCCTCTCAAAGCGCGAAGCCGTTAGCACGCTGAAGACTCCGACCGGCCCCAAAACTTCTTACCCTTTTTACCCCAACGTTTCGAATGCTTTTCTTACCTGCTCGCGGTCGTCGAAATGCCGTTTTTCGTCGCCCACGATCTGGTAGTCCTCGTGCCCTTTGCCGGCTACAAGCAGGATATCGCCCGGACGGGACAGCATCACGGCCGTGCGGATGGCTTCGGCACGGTCGGCGATGCGCAGGTAGCGCACCGCGGGGTCGAGACCGGCCACCATCTCGTCGAGGATGGCTTCGGGCGACTCATGCCGCGGATTGTCCGACGTGAAGATCGCCGTCGAGGCATATTTCACGGCTATGGCCGCCATTTCGGGCCGCTTGGTACGGTCGCGGTCGCCGCCGCAGCCGCACACGACCAGCAGCTGTTGCCCCGGCGTGCGGATCTCCTCGATGGTGCGGATCACGTTTTCAAGCGCATCGGGCGTATGGGCGTAGTCCACCACGGCCGTGGTGCCGTTCTCCGCGCGCACGATCTCGAAACGTCCGGCCACGGGCCGCAAAGCGCTCAACACGCGCAGCACTTCGTCGCGTCCGAAGCCCAGCAGCCGCGCAGCACCATAGACCGACAGCAGGTTGTAGGCGTTGAACCGCCCGGGCAGGGCCACCCACACCTCGCAGCCGTCGATGCGCAGCAGCATGCCGTCGAGGTGCTGCTCGACGATCTTGCACTGGAAATCGGCCATCGACCGCAGCGAATAAGCATAGACCTTGGCAGCGGAATTCTGCACCATGATGCGTCCGTTGCGGTCGTCGACGTTGGTCAGCGCAAAGGCATCGGCCGGCAACGCGTCGAAAAACGACTGCTTGGCCTTGATGTAGGCGGCGAAAGTCTTGTGGTAGTCGAGGTGGTCGTGAGTGATATTGGAGAACAGGCCCCCGGCGAAGTGCAGGCCCCGGATGCGCTCCTGCACGATGGCATGGGACGAACACTCCATGAAACAATATTCGCACCCGGCGTCGGCCATCTCGCGCATCATAGCGTTGAGCCGCACGGGATCGGGCGTGGTGTGGGTCGACTCGACGGTGCGTTCATCGATCTTGTAGACCACCGTGGAGATCAATCCGGCCTTGTGTCCCAAGGCCCGCACCAGATCGTAGAGCAACGTGGCGGTCGTGGTCTTGCCGTTGGTGCCCGTGACGCCGACCAGCTTGAGGCTGCGGCTGGGATGGTCGTAAAACGCGGCCGCCATGTCAGCCATGGCACCGGCGGGATCATCGACAACGACGCAGACGATCCCCGCGGCGAGAGTCTCGGGCCGACGGCTGCACACGATGGCCGCAGCGCCCTTTTCGATGGCCGCAGGGATGAAGTCATGGCCGTCGCACCGCGTGCCGGCCACAGCGAAGAAGCAGGCTCCCGGCACGACGGCCCGCGAATCGTAGATCAACGCCTCGATCCGCACCCCGGCATCGCCCAGCAATTCGCGCACGGGCGTATTCTCGATCAACTCGGAAAGAAATTTCATATGCTCTCGGCTATATTTATTCCAATTTTATTTCAATCGTCGTTCCGCTCCGCAACGGAATACCGGGCGCAACACTCTGCGACACGACGGCTCCGGTGCCCGAAAAACGTACGCGCAAACCATAATTTTCCAACAGGAACAACGCATCCTTCAACCCCATGCCGCGCACGTCGGGCACGGTCTTGCGCTCCTCGCCGAAACTCCGGATTACGACGTTGTCCGCAGAGTCGACATGCGCCCTACCCCAACCGGTCCGACGGTCGGCGGCGACCCCGGGAGAAAACCGATCCGCGACGCGGCGCATCTGGGCGATGTCGCCGCCCTTGATCCGGCAAGGATGGCGCACCGGCCCGGCATCCGCCGGCTGCGCGCTTCGCAAACCGTAGCGGTTGAACGTGTAGTCGACCAGCCGCTTGACGACCGGCCCGGCCAGCGGGCCGCCATAGAAAGCCTTGCCGGGCTGGGCTTTGGTCTCGATGGCGGTCAAAACCGTGAACTGCGGATCGTCGGAAGGAAAGAACGCGACCATCGATCCCAGATAATAACGCCCTTCGCGCCGCCGCGCATCGGTAACCTGCGCCGTGCCGGTCTTGGCTGCCACCTTCACGCGGGAAGTGTCGCGGAAGAAGTCGCGCGCCGTACCCTCGGTGCAGACCGCCTCCAAACTGCGCCGAACCTCCTGCAAGGCGGCAGGCGAACAAACGGACTTGCGGAGCGTCTGCGCCTCGAACCGCTCGACGACCCGCGTGCCGCGCCGCAGCTCCTTGACCAACAAGGGCGAAATCATCTTCCCGCCGTTGGCGATGGCATTGTAGAACGCAATGGTCTGAATGGGGGCCATCAACACGCGATAACCGTACGACATCTTGACGAGCATGACCCCGGGGTCGTCGACCTTCCAGTCGGTGGTGATCGAGGGCGAACGCTCGCCGAGACGCTCCAGACCGACGGTCTGGCCGAGACCCAACTTATCGTGAAGATAATCGCTATAACGCATCTTCTTACCCGTGATGCCATAACGCTCCCAGACGGCGCGGGCGAAATAGACGTTGGACGAAGCGGCAACGGCCTGCCGGAAATCCATGCGCTGCCCGCCGCGATGCGAATCGCGGATGTTCTCGGCCGGGCCGATAGTCACGGGATCGCCGTCGTTGGTGTCGTAGACCGTGGCGGGCGACATGCCGGCGTCGTCCAACAACAACAACATCGTAGCCAGCTTGAACGTAGACCCCGGCTCCATGCTGCGACCCAAGGCATAGTTCTCGCGCTCGGCATAAGTTCCCGAAGAAGTACGGCCCAAATTAGCCAAGGCGAGGATTTCGCCCGTACGGGTCTCCATGACGATGGCGGTGCCCCAATTGGCGTTCTGCGCCACGAGCTGCTGCCGCAAAGCCTTGTCGGCGACCTCCTGCAAATCGAGGTCGAGGGTCGTCACCACATGCAGGCCGTCTTCCGGCTCCTGATGTCCGGCACCGGCGACGCGTCCATGGAAGCCGCGCGCGATACGCTGCCGCACGGCCTTGCCGTCGCGTCCGGACAACTCCTCGCGGTAGGCATCCTCGATGCCGTAGTTGCCCTGCCCGCCCTGCTTGCCGATGGTGCGGCGCGCCAGCTCGCCCTGGGGATAGATACGCTCATCGTTCTCGATGAGTCGGTAGACCATGCCCATGTTCCAATTCAACAAAGGATAACGCCTCAACACCTCCCACTCGGAAAAATCGACGTCGCGCGGGAAAATCTCGACGGGCGTATGGTCGCGGATCGTGTCGTAGATGGTGCGCGTGATGAACTCCTCGCCCCGCAGGCGGTCGCCCAATCGGTCGAGCCACCCCTCGGAGCGCAGGTAAGTCGTGTCGCGCGGCCGCACGAGCCGATAACGCCGCGCATGCTCCTCGCGAAAGAGGCGCCGGTATTCAGCGACGGACTTATCCTTGAAAAAGGCAGCCAGCAGCTTGGCGAGCGAATCGCTCTGCTCGCGGAACGTGCGGAGCGAATCCAACCCGGGCGACGCGAAGTCGAAAGCGACGCGATAACGGAAGATCGAGGCGGCCAGCGGATCGCCGTTGCGGGCGAGGATGCTGCCCCGCTGCGCGGGAATGATCTCCTCGGTAAAGATGCGCCCGGCCAGCCGCTCGGCATTGAACGAGACCTCGCGGCTGAAAAGCTGCACCCAGACGAGCCGTCCGAACACAAGGGCGCCGGCGGCGATGAAGACCACATACAAGAGTCTCACACGCAGCAGGATATCGCTTTTGATCTTCGAACGTTCCTCTTTCATGCCTAACGGGTTTCGATGCGCTCGCCGGGAGCAGGGGGATCATAAAGCGGAATGCCGCGTTCACGCAACCGCGCGCTGACGGCCGAATGGGTGGTGCGGCTGAAACGCTGCTCCTCCAGCCGGATGGAGCGCTCGCGCAGCATCTGCACCTCGCGAGAAAGCCGCGAATACTTCATATCGAGATGCAAGGCTGTGAACATCACGGCGATGCTCAAAAAAAACATGCCGGCGACGCACAACATATAGGGATAATAACGCGATACGCCCTCGCGCACGAGAATCGAGCCTGAAAAGAACTGCCACAGCATACTCGACTTGCGCCGCTGCTCGCGCCGGGCGCTCTCCTCGGCCTCGACGCGTTCCAAGGCCTCCTGCTCCAAATCGGCACGGATGTCCTCCTCGGCGTCGCCCCGCTCCATGCGCAGCACCTCGCGGCGCACGCGGCGGGCGAACTCCTCCTCCTGAAGGCGGCGTTCCTGCTCCTCGGGAGCAACGGGGTCGAATTCGTGGTCGCGCAACATGGTTTCACTTTTTGACTGCGGCGCGCAACTTGGCCGACCGCGACCGCGGATTGTCCGCCAACTCCCCGTCGGAGGGAACGACGGCCTTGCGCGTAAGGATGTCGAACGGCACGCAGGCCCGGCCGAAAAAATCTTTCTCGACCTCGCCGGCGAAATTGCCGCTGCGCAAAAAATTCTTGACCAACCGGTCTTCGAGCGAATGGTAGGAGATGACAACCAGCCGCCCGCCGGGCTTCAACACCTTGAGACTCTGCTCCAAGGCCATCTTCAAGGCTTCCATTTCGCCGTTTACCTCGATGCGCAGCGCCTGGAAAAGCTTGGTAAGGAACTTGGCCCCATCTTTTTTGGGAGTACAGGGCTGCACGGCCTCGACCAGCCGGGCCGTCGTGCGGATCGGCTCCGCCTGGCGTGCCCGAACGATGCAGTTGGCGACCTTCCATGGCGTCTCGACCTCGCCCCAGTCGCCGAATATGCGGGTCAGCTCTTCGGGCGGATAATCATTGACTACCGAGGCGGCGGTCAACCGTCCCCGCTGGTTCATGCGCATATCCAACGGTGCATCGCCGCGGAACGAGAAACCGCGCCCGAGGTCGTCGAAATGGTGCGAGGAGACGCCCAGGTCGGCCAGGATGCCGTCGACCTGCGTCACGCCGCGCAAACGCAGCGCCCCGCGCAAAAACCGAAAATTGCTTTCGACGAAGCCGAAGCGCGGATCGTCGGGCCGATTGGCCTGCGTGTCTCGATCCTGATCGAAAGCGAAAAGCCGCCCCTCGCAGCCGAGCGCCGCGAGAATACGCCGCGAATGGCCGCCCCCGCCGAACGTGAGGTCGACGTAGGTGCCCTGCGGATCGACAGCGAGCAGATCCACAGACTCTTCCAGCAACACGGGAGTATGATAACCGGACATAGGGTTGACGGCAAAAGACTATTTGGGTGTAAAGTTAGGCAAAATTCGAAAAAGAATATTTATATTTGTAGATATATTTTCTCGAACGTCCGGACGCCCGGCAAAACAGCCTCCTTTGCCGAGGGACGAAGGCAGGCGCCGGCTCGTTTCTTCAACCCCTTTTTCTGCCATGCCTCAGATAGATATCGGAAACATATTGCAGCAGAAAGCGCCGAAACTGGCCCGCCGCATTCCGCGGCCGGCGATCGAATGGCTGCGCCGCACGGTGCACGAAACCGACATCAACCACATCCTGGCCTCCTACTGGGAACTGCCGCCCCAGGAGTTCATTCAGGCCTGCTTCCGCGAGTGGAAAGTGACCTACTCGGCCAGCGGACTGGAGAAGCTCGACCCGGCGGGCCGCTACCTTTTCGTGGCCAACCATCCGTTCGGCGGCATGGACGGCATGATGCTGGCCGACAAGCTCATCGACCGCTTCGGCGACGCCCGGGTGGTGGTCAACGACCTGCTCATGCACGTCGAACCCCTGCGTCCGCTCTGGATACCGGTCAACAAACACGGCTCCCAGAACACGGAGTACGCCCGCCGTTTCGACGAAGCGTTTTTCGGCGACCTGCCGATCCTCACGTTCCCGGCAGGTCTCTGCTCGCGCCGCATCGGGGGCAAGGTAACCGACCTGGAGTGGAAGCCCAACTTCCTGAAAAAGGCCTACGCCTCGCAACGCGAAATCGTGCCGGTATTCGTGGAAGGACGGCTCTCGAACTTCTTCTACGGCGTCGACCGGATACGCCGGACGCTGGGCGTGAAGTTCAACATCGAAATGCTGTGGCTCCCCGACGAGATGTTCTCGCAGAAAGGCAAACACTTCCGCATCGTCGTGGGCGACCCGATCCCCGTGGCCGAGTTGCAGAGCTGCGGATCGTTGCGCGAACAGACCGAAACCGTACGCAAAAAAACCTATTTCTTGGAAAAAACGCTCGAAGCATCGCGGAATGACAGCTAAAATGGCTACTTTTGTTCCTGCTATGCAACGAATATCCGAACATCCCATCCTCGCGCCTGTCGACCGGGCGCTGCTGCGGGCCGAGCTGACACCCGAACGCAAGGTGCGCGACACGAACAAGGCATCGAACGAAATCTATGTCTTTCCGGCCGCCGAATGTCCGGCACTGATGCGCGAAATCGGGCGCCTGCGCGAAGAAGCCTTCCGCGCGGCGGGCGGCGGCACGGGCAAGGAGGTGGACATCGACGAAGAAGACCTGGCGGGCGACGGCTACTATCAGCTCATCGTATGGGATCCCTCGGCCGAGGAAATCGTGGGGGGCTATCGGTTCATCGTCTGCACGACGCCCCATCCGCGCCATCTCTCGACGGAGCACTATTTCCGTTTCAGCGAAAAGTTCCGCCGCCGCTATCTGCCCCGCACCATCGAACTGGGCCGCTCGTTCGTCCAGCGAGCCTATCAGGCACGGCAGAATCCCAAGAGTCTCTATGCCCTGGACAACCTCTGGGACGGGCTGGGAGCGCTCATCGTGCTGAATCCCAAAGTCAAATATCTGTTCGGCAAGGTTACCATGTACACCACCTACCAAGCCGTGGCGCGCAACGCGCTGATCTGGTTCCTGCGCCGCTACTTCCCCGACCGCGACCATTTGGTGGAGGGCATCCACCCGCTGCAACTCGATCTGGACGACCCCTATTACGAACAACTTTTCACGGGCGGAAACTACCAAGAAAACTACCGCATTCTGATCCAGAAAATCCGCGAATTCAACGAAAACATCCCGCCGCTGATCAACGCCTACATGAACCTCTCGCCCACGATGCGGGTCTTCGACACGGTGTCGAATCCCGATTTCGGAGGCGTCGAGGAGACGGGCATCCTGGTAACCATTCCGGACATTTACCCCGAAAAACGCGAGCGCTACACCCGATGGGTCGGCTGGCGGCGCAACCTCAAGGCCCGACGCGAAGCATTCCGTCTGCATCTGATCGACCATCTGGAACGGATCAAGAAAAACAAGAAACAAGGCAAATAAAAAGGAGGTGCGAATCGCACCCCTTTTTTTCAGTTCGACGCCGCCAGCGTCGACGGCGTGACGCCCTGCGAATCGCGCGCCCAGTCGCCGCGCGCCCGCAGCACCTGCTCGACAATATCGCGTACGGCACCGGCACCGCCGACGAACTGCGACACGTAGCGCGACGCCTCGACCACCTCCGTAGCGGCATCGGCCGGGCAGACCGGAATCCCTACCTCGCGCATACACTCCAGATCGGGAATGTCGTCGCCCATGTAAATGACGTTGGCCGGGTCGATCCCCTCACGGGCAAAATAATCGTGCAATACGGCGATCTTGTCCATACAATCGAGATGATACTCCTTGATTCCGAGCATCTTCAACCGGTTCTCCAGGATCTTGCCCCGCCCGCCCGAAATGATGCACACGCGGTAACCCATCTTGATGGCGTAGGCCAGGGCATAACCGTCCTTGGCATTGTAACGGCGGATGAAATCGCCGTCGGCCGTAGGGATGATCCCCCCGTCGGTCATCACGCCGTCGACATCGAAGACGAAGGCTTCGGTGCGGGCTATATCTTCCTTGAAATTTCCCATATGTTTTGACTGATTGATCGATAAATCGTTCTCAAGGTCTCATCGTCGAGCATCGCGGCATGACGCTCCTGGGTCGGAACATCTCCCCGCACGGCCGGCCCGGTCTGCACGCCAAGGGGCGACGACGCGTCGAGCGCCTTGGCCGTCGTCTCGGCGATCAGAGGCTTCAACAACTCGAAATCGAGACCCGAGCTGTGCATCAACCGTTCGCCCACGGCATACATGTGGTTTACGAAGTTGCAGACGAACACGGCGGCCAGGTGCAGCTGCGCCCGACGCGCCGAATCGGCATGCAAAACATGGCGCGACAACTTGCGGGCGAACGACTCCAGTTCGACCTGCAATGCGGGCGTCGATGCCTCGATAAAGAAGGGCACCTGCGCGAAGTCGATGCGGCGTCCGCGCGTAAACGTCTGCAACGGATAGACGACGGCCCGCCGGGCATACTTCGCGGGCAGCGCCTCCAACGGCACGCTGCCGGCCGTATGGGCGACAAGGGCGTTTTCCGGAACGGGCAGCGCCGCCGCCACTTCGGCTACGGCCCGATCGCTTACGGCCAACAGATAAATGTCGGCCGCGGCCAATTCTTCGGGCCGGCAAGTCCACGGAGACCCCACCGCTTCGGCGATCTCTTTCGCCCGCGCAGCGTTGCGCGCCCACACCTGCACCAGGTGCAACGAACTTGCGGCGACGGCATGCGCCAACGCCTCGGCCACATTGCCGCTGCCAATAATGATGACTTTTTCCATAACAACGAGAAGAAGGGCTGCCGGATGCCGCCCCTGCTTCTTGACAATTCAATCTTTCAATAAATCTACCAGCCGCACGCAGCCCTGTGTCTGCCGGACAGCCGACTTGAGCCGCTCCAACTCCTGGTCGACACGCGTGAGTTGGGGCGTGGCGTCCATCACGAAAACGATCTCTCCGGCCCGCTCGACCGATTCGAGCACCCCGCAAACAGTCAACGACCCGATGTCGTGCGCCGGCACGAACGCCATGTCGCGCTCGTTGTCGCCCAACGGCACGGCGATGAGCTGCCCGGCCTGGACAAGCTGGTAGAGCACGTCGTTGACGATGCGCGTAGGCAAATCCAACTGCTGACGAATATCCTCGACAGGCATAGCGCCGCCTTTGTCGCGGAACCGCTCGACGATGGCGAGCATGACGGCCAACAGCACCTTGCGCCGCTGGTCGTAGCTGATGCGCAGCGACTCGCGCTCCTCGCCGAAGCGGGCGATGTTTTGGTAGGCGAACGACAGCTCGCCGCCGAAGAGGAGAATCTCCCACGAAGTCTGCATCCAGATCAGAAAAAGCGGCAAAGCGGCGAAACTGCCGTAGATGGCATTGTAGGAAGTCATCCATCGCTGCACGTAGAAGTAACCCCACTGGAAGAGCGCGAACGCCGTGCCGGCGACGATGCCGGCCGTCAAGGCGCTCGTGAAGCGCACCCGGGCGTTGGGGATGACCATGTAGGAAAAGACGAACATTACCCAGATGACAAGCAGCGATACGCTGCGCGAAAGCAGCCGGTAGCCCCAACCGTCGCCGAAACCCAACCATTCGCGGGCATAACCGCCCACCGCCCCGGCGATGATCCACAGCACGGGCACGATCATAACGATGGCGATGTAGTCGCTCCACTGCCGGGCGAGGCTGCGCTTGACCTTGACCTCCCAGATGTTGTTGAACGCCTTTTCAATCGACCCGAAGACACGGATCACAGCCCAAAAGAGCATGACGAGCGCCACGACGGCCACCACGCCGCCCTGGGTGCGGGCCAGCGCCTTTTCGGCGAAGGCCACCACATAGTCGATCAACTCGGGACTCTGCGGAAAGAGCGAATAGAGGCTCTGCACCAGGCCGTCGGCCAGGCCGAACCCTTTGACCACAGCGAAGACCACGGCCAGGATGGGCACCAGCGACATCAAGGTGTAGAACGTCAAAGCGGCCGACCGGATGATGGTGCCATGCTCCAACAACCCGCGGGCGGTATAGAACACCAGCTTATATTGCTGCACGAACCATCGCACGACAGGACTGCGCCATTCGCTGGCATCGCGGCGGAAGATCGTATCGGTAAAATAAGGGAGAATCTCTTTCGGCTTCATAAAAAACTTATGTATCGGCGTTCCGCTTTATCCGACCGCCTTTGCGTATGATTGGTATACAAATGTAACTATTTTAAACGGATCGTCCAAAACTGGCCATCGATGCGAGTAAATGCCAGCCGCAGATCGCCGCCTGCGTGCAATCCTGTACGGCGCATGATCTCGTCGGCCGAAAGCGGAAAATCGCGCTTGAAGATCGTGGCGCCGCACCCCTTGTACAAACGCTTGAGCTGCCGCGGATCGTAAGGCCCGATCGACTCTATTGCGAATACCCTGCCGATCGCGTCCGAGGGGCGCCCGACCGAGAATCCGAACCCGCCGTCGCTCCAGATGTCGACCTGCCCGGCAAGGTGGGCACGGGCGACACGGGCTTTGGCTAAAGCGACGTCCGGCACCGTAAGCCACCGGTACTCCTCCTGCCGGAAAGCTCTGGGCAGCGGCGGCACACCGCCCGAACGAAGGGTAAAACTGCGATCGGGATCGCCCAGCGCCGTAGCCGTGACCGAGGGGCCGGCCCCATCGTCGTAGACGACCACCTCCTTGCACTCGCCGTCGAGCGAGACGACCTCCACGCGCGCGGCGGGAAAGAGACGCAGCGCCTCGTCGACATCGAAAAGCGGCGAATTCTTCAGACACAACCGCCCCGAAACCCGCCGGATAGCAGACAGCAGGTCGGGAATCGCGGGCGAGCACTCCTCCAGACGCACCAACTTGCGCCCCGCGGCGGAACGGCGGTCGGGATCGGCATAGACCCAATCGAAACACCCGTCGGCATGCTGTAAATAATCCTCGGCAGCAGCGCATACGACCTCGACATTCGCGACGCCCAGACGGCGGAAATTTTCCTGCGCGATGCGGGCGAGCCACTCGTTGCGCTCCAACGTTACGACGCGGCGGAAACGCCGGCTCAAGGCGAACGCATCGACGCCCAATCCGCAAGTGAGGTCGAGCACACGATCGCCCCCGATGGTCTTGCGGGCGGCGCACCGCTCGCTGGAAGCCTGCTCGAACGCCAAAGGGGGCAAGATACACTGCGCAGCGGCATACGAAGGCAGCTTTACGGCGGCGCGGGCCAGATACTTGACCTGCGTGGCGACCACGCGGGCATGCGGCACGCCGCTGTCGAGCGCCACCTCCAGATGGTCGCGGCGGCGATGCTGCGCAACGGCGCGCGTTACCTCGTCGCTGATCAACAAAGCGTATTCTTGAGAATCGATCACGAGGGCAAATTTATGCTTTTTTTCGGTTCATACTGCCATACAGCCCAAGTCACAACGACGAAAATGCCGTAACAAGCCACTGTCCACCCTGCCGAAAGCGAATGGTCGACCGCGCCGCCGGGCATCGAAGCGACGAAACGGGCCATGCGGTCGAGCAGACCAGCGGCAGCCTCGCCGATGACCCGGAACACGGGCAACAACATCGGAACGGGAACGAGCAGCAAGAGCAACCCGGCCATGACGACGACTGCGGCCAAAGGAATGGCGACCGGATTCAACAACAACCCTGCGGTCGGCACGACACCGAAAACATGCGAGACCAACGGTGCCGCAGCGAGCGACGCGACGAATCCGACGACAAGCGTATCGACAAGCGCATCGACCGGCCGGCGCCCGGTGCGCAGCCGCCGGCAGAGGGGCACGCCCCAAGCGAGGATGGCCGCCACAGCGATGAACGAAAGCTGGAATCCGATGTCGCCCAACCAAGCGGGATTCCACAACAACATGCCGAAAGCGGCGGCAGCGAGTGCATTCCATGCGACATAAGTCGAAGCGGAAGCCATTGCCAACTGCAACATAGACGCCATGACGGCAGCCCGCACGGCGCTGGGCGGAAACCCGGCCGCGGCGACATAACCCCACACGGCGGCGATGACGCACAGATTGCGCAGAAGATGCCCGCGGCGGAAAAGCGTCACCCACCTCAACACGCCGTTGACCAACCAAAAGACGATACCGACATGCAATCCGGAGACGGCCAACAAATGGGCCATGCCGCTGCGCGAATAATCGGCACGCAAGCCGGGAGTCAACCCGCTGCGGTCGGCGACGGTCATGGCCCGGACGACGGCGCCGGCATCGGAAGCAGAACACCGCGTCTCCAACCGACGGGCCGCCCGCAGATGCAGACCGGGAGAGTGGGAAACACAGCCGATCACATCGTGCGGCCGCAGAAAAAGCGACCCGACGACACCCCGCCGCTCCATCGACCGCCGATAACCTGCCGAACCGCCCGATAAGGGACGCACGCTCCCGAAACACCGGATGCGCTCGCCGCCCGACAAGCTGACGAGCGTATCGCCCCGCAACACCACCTTGTCGGAAGCGGGCGACCACCGGTTTCGGGCCGCGGGAACACACGACCGGCTCTCCTCCGGAACCCGAACGGCCGGCCGACCCTCTCTCGAACCGGCGTCGGCAAGGGGTCTCCATGCGCGGATCACGCCGTCGGCAACCCAATAACCGCCTCTATTGGCTGGAATGCCGCAAACTTCGATCTCCCACATGCCGCGCACACCGAGGGGAACGCTCCGCACAGGCTCCCGCAACTGGGCGGTGCCGAATCCGGCGGTCAAAAACATGACCGCCAAAGCGCCCGACGACCTCAACAACAACGCGACGACCCCGCAGACGCAAAAAGCCGCTGCGAAAAACCACAACGGCAACACGAACCGCTCCGCCAACAAGATGCCGAGAACGAACAGCACCAGCAACCGGAACAAAGGCCCTCCAAAAAAATGATTTTTCACTCCTCGCCCGCTCGCTTCCAAAAAGCCAGGTATTTGTCTTCCTTGCGGTGCATCTGCCGGTTGGCACGGGGTGTCTTGTCGCCCTGGCCGCAAAGATGAAGAAGGCCGTGAACGACCACGCGACGCATTTCGTCGAGCCGCGAAGCACCATAAAGCCGGGCGTTGTCGGCAACGGTCTCGACGTCGATGAAAACATCGCCCGAGACGATGCGTGCACCGCGCCGGTCGCTGTAATCGAACGTGATTACGTCGGTAAAATAATCGTGTCCGAGGAACTGCCGGTTCATCTCAAGCAACTTGCGCGCGGAACAAAAGATGTAGTTCACGTCGCCCAACACATATCCCTCGGCCTGGGCCACGCCGCGCAGCCAGGCAGCCGTCAGCCGCTTCTGAAGCAGCCGATAGGCGCAATCGTCGGTGTAGTAGCGTACCATCCCTATTTCTTGAAACAGTTCTCGGCCAGCATCTTCTGCGAAGGGTTGGGCGGATAGATGCCGAAAACCAACTTGTACTCGGTCTGCATGGTCAGCACGTTGACCGCCGAACCGATGGTGCCTATGCGCTGGTTCTTGGCCACCTGCTGCCCCTTTTCGACAACGACCGACCCCAAGTTGGCGTAAGAGGTAATATACTCGCCGTGAGCGATGAAGACATCGAACTTGTCGGTAATGCGGTTGCGCTTGATCTCGACGACCTTGCCCTCGTAGATCGAGACGACGTGCGCCCCTTTCGGCCCGGTAATCTCGGCCATGTTGCCCTTGTAACGCTTCACGCGACCGGCAGCCACGGGCAGCCGCAGACCCGAAGTGCTGGACGAAAACGAAGCGCCCGCCTTGTTGCCCTTGGTCAATTTGCGCAGCTCGCTGATGGCCACGCTCAACCGCTGCTCCTGGGCCACCTTGCGCTGCAAGGCGTTCTTTTCTTTCTGGCTCATGCGCTGGATTTCGAGCTTGGCGTTCTTCGTGCTGCGTTCGAGTTCGGCTTTCTGGGAGGAGAGCTTCCGCGTGACCGACCCGAGCGCCTGATGCCGGGCGTCGAGTTCGGCCTTCTCGATGCGCACCTGCTCGGAGAGGGAGACGATCTCCTGCAACTTACGCTCGCGCACGGCCGCGACCTCGCGCAAGATGGCGATCTTGCGCGCCATATCGGAAAAACTGCGCGAAGAGAAGATGAACGTGATGTAATTCTGGTGCCGGTAATTGCGATAGGCTTCGCGCACCATGGCGGCGTACTCCTGGCGGCTGCGCTCGCAAGCGGACGAGAGGTTGCCGGCCAAAGAATCCTTGTGGGCGATTTCGCGCCGCAGAAGCTGCGCCTGGCGGCGTGTCTCGTCGAGCAGACGGGTGCGGGAGTCGAGCTGCCGCGCCATGCGCTGCACGCGCTCCTCGGTGTCGGCACGCCCTTTCTTGAGCCGGGCGATCTGCTGCTCCTCGTCGGCGATCTTCTTTTCGAGCGAAGCGATGACGCGCTTCTGCTCCTCGATCTTGCGGCTGTTCTGGGCCGTGGCGGAAAAGAACGGAAGAATCAACAAAAGGGTCAGCAGGCAACGGAAAGGTTTCATGGGCGGGATCATTGCTTGGTTTTGCCGGACTCCATGCGCCGGAGGATCGCTTCGGCCCGGTATCCTTTTTCAAGCGCCTTGCGCCAATAGGTCTCGGCGACGAAACGTTCGCCCAAGGCATCGAGGATGTCGCCATAGTGCACCAGCAGCTCGGGACTGTTGCGGCTGTCGAGCGCAATGGCCTGCTGCATGATGCGCTTGGCCTCCTCGGCCCGGCCGAGCCGGAAAAGCACCCAGGCGTGGGTATCGAGGTAGGTAGGGTTGTTGTCGGTCAGCGCCACGACGCGGCTGGACATGGCGAGCGCTTTTTCCAACTCGCGCCCCTCGACGGCGAGGAAATAGGCGTAGTTATTCAACACCAACGGACTATCGGGAGCATACTTCAAACTACGGTCGTAAGCTGCATAACAAGCCTTGAGCGCCCGCCGCCGGGCCGGCGTATCGCCGGAAGCCTCCTGCCCCCCGTCGGGCGCAGTGCTTTCGGCCACGCGGTGCCAGGCGTCGCCGATCAACCCCCAGATGACACCGCGCAGCGAATCGCTGTCGGCATAACGCAACGACTCCTTATAAGCCTTGATGGCGGGAAGGTAATCGTTGGAATAGCTCAACACGTTGCCCTTGGCGATATGGAAGACGGGGCGCCCCGGAAACAAAGCCAATCCACGGTCGACGTAACGGTCGACCGAATCGGGCCGCTGGAGGTAGGTCTCGATGTCGATTACCGACCGGAAATAATCCTCGTCGGGCGGCAAATCCTCCGTATGGAGCTTGTAGAGTTCCAATGCACGCTCCAACTCGCCCGACGCGATCAGGTGGCCGGCGTAAAGCTCCACGACGCGCTTGTCGCGAGGATAGCGGATGGCCAGCATCGAAGCCAGGTCGTTGAGCTGGAAATAATACTCGCGGTAGAAACGCATGTCGGAGGTAAACTGCTCGAAACGCGCGATCTTGCGCTCCAGAGGCATGGCATCGAGCGCAAACATGCGTTTGGTAACGGCGAGCATGCTGCGGAAGTCGCGCCGGTCGTTGTGGAAATCGGCCAGAGCACCGAGCGTCGGCAGCGCCGTGGAGTCGATCTCCAACGCCTGTATGTACTGGGACAGAGCCAACGAATCCTGGCCGGCGAGGGCATAAAGACCGGCCAGAGCCACCCGATGTTCGGCGTCGTAAGGCACGGTCTCGACCATGGCGCGCGCTTCGGCGATCGCCTTGTCGGTCTGGCGCGTGGCGACGAGCAACCGCCGCTTCATGGTGCCCAACATGGGGATGCGCCCGAAACGCCGCTCGGCGGAGTCGAGCATGGCGATGGCCGAGAAAGGCTGCCCGCCCATCTCATAAAGCAAAGCCAAGACGCGATAGTTGTCGGGATTGGCCGGATCGCGGCGCTGCAATCCACGGAAGACGTCGAGCGCCCGCTCGTACTGACCGGCGTAGAGCAGCGACTGCCCGTAAAGCGACCGGAACCACAAGTTGGCGGTATCCAGCTCATGGGCGCGGCGCGCATGTTCGGCCGCCCGGTCGGGCCGGCTTCCGAGTTCGGAGACGGCCAGCTCGTAATAAGCGGGCGCGAACGCCGAATCGCACTGCAAGGCGCGGGCGAAGCACTCGTGCGCCCGCACGGAATCGCGGGCGATGACGTTGGCCTTGATCCCCTCGGTATAATAATAGACCTCCGGCAGCGAATCGGCCCATGCAGGCATGGGCGACGTCCCCCTCCCGACGACGAAAGCCGAGGAGAAGAGGGCGACGCACAGAAACGATATGGCTGCCGCACGTTTCATGATCTGTCTGTCGTGTGAACCCGGCCTTACAAGGCCTGGTCGAACTGGTGGAGGAACCGCACGTCGTTCTCGAAGTAGAGCCGCAGGTCCTTGACCCCGTAGAGGAGCATGGCGATACGCTCAATACCCATGCCGAATGCGAATCCGGAATACTTCTCGGGGTCGATATTGTTCGCTTTCAACACATTGGGGTCGACCATGCCGCAACCCATGATTTCGAGCCATCCGGTGCCCTTGCAAACCGGGCAGCCCTTACCGCCGCAAAGGTTGCAGGAGACGTCGACCTCGGCCGACGGCTCGGTAAAGGGGAAGTAGGAAGGGCGCATGCGGATGGCGGTCTGCTCGCCGAAAATCTCCTTGGCGAAGTAAAGCAGCGACTGCTTCATGTCGGCGAACGAAACGCCCTGGTCGATGTAGAGGCCCTCGATCTGGTGGAAGATGCAGTGCGCGCGGTAGGAGATGGCCTCGTTGCGAAAGACGCGCCCGGGGCAGATCACGCGGATGGGCGGCTTCTGCCGCTCCATAGTGCGCACCTGGATCGACGAGGTGTGGGTGCGCAGGAGGATGTCGGGGTCTTTCTCGACGAAGAACGTATCCTGCATATCGCGCGCAGGGTGCTCGGGCGGGAAATTGAGCGCCGAGAAGACATGCCAGTCATCCTCGATCTCCGGCCCCTCGGCCACGGTGTAACCCAAACGCCCGAAAACCTCGACGATGCGGTTCTTGACCAATGCGATGGGGTGCCGCGACCCCGACTCCCCGGCCGAACCGGGACGCGTGAGGTCGTCGGATGCCGCCGCCGAAGCGTCGGCCGCAACGTTCTGCAACTCCTCGCGCAGGGCGTTGATGCGCGTCGTGGCTTCGTTTTTGAGTCGGTTGAGCTGCTGGCCCAATTCGCGCTTGAGTTCCGGCGCCACCGTCTTGAATTCTTCCATCAGAGCCGTCAGTTCGCCTTTCTTGCCCAGAATGCGGATGCGGAACTCCTCGATTTCGGATGCGGCCTTGGGCTTGAACTCTTCGACCCGTCGCAGAAGTTCGTTGATTTTGTCGATCATATTTTGAATGTTAATCCTTTTTCCTTACTTTTGACGGAACCCGCCCGCGCAGGCGGACACCTTTTAATGTGCAAAGTTAGAAAAAATTCACAATACCAAGGATTCACGAATCGCAATTTTATGAATTCCGGCCGGGAAACTCTTTCCTCTGCGTCCAACTCCCGAAACGCCATGCGACACCAATATCCCGGATACCTGCTACCGATTCTTTTGCTGGTGCTGTCTATGACGACGGTACCGACATCCGCCCGACCCCACTTTGAAGCCGCTCCCGCCGACGGCCCCGAACGCCGGGGCGTAGGCGTGGTAATGAGCGGCGGCGGAGCCAAAGGCCTCTACCACATCGGCGTGCTGGAGGCGCTGGAAGAAGAGGGGGTGCCGATCGACTGCGTGGCGGGCACATCGATGGGGTCGATCGTGGCGGCGATGTATGCGGCGGGCTACTCGCCGGCCGAGATGCGGGCGATCGTCTCCTCGGGCGTGGTCAAGGAGTGGGTGTCGGGGCGCATAGACCCCACGCGCTACATGTCCTACTACCGCCAGATGCGCAGCTCCCCCGGGATGGTAAGCTTCCGTTTCGACTTGAGCGACCCCAAACGCAAATTCCGCGTACCGACCAGCCTGATCTCCTCGACGCAGATCGACATGGCTTTCGCCGAGCTGTTCGCTCCGGCGACGGCAGCGGCCCGAGGCGACTTCGACCGGCTGATGGTGCCCTTTCTGTGCGTGGCCAGCGACATGAACTGCCGCGGGCCGGCCGTGCTGCGCAGCGGCGACCTGGGAGAAGCGGTACGCTCGTCGATGTCCATACCGTTGGTATTCAAACCGATGAAGAAAGACTCGATGCTGCTGTACGACGGCGGCATCTACGACAACTTCCCGTGGCGGCCGCTCGACGAAGAATTCCGGCCCGCATTCATCATCGGCTCGATCTGCACGAGCGGCAACACGCCGCCGAGCGAAAACAGCAACCTGCTGGATCAGGCCTTCATGCTGGCCATGCAGGATACCGACTACACACTGCCCGAAGGGCGGAGCGCGACGATCCGCCGCGGCGTGGAGGCGGGTATGCTGGACTTCGACCAGGCGGAAGCCATCATGAACATGGGCTACGCCGACGCGAAAGCGATCATGCCGCAGATCGTCGGACAACTCTCCGAACGCCGCACGCCCGAAGAATATGCGGCGCGGCGCGAAACGTTCCGCAAGCGATGCCCGCCGCTGGTCTTCGATGACTACAAACTGGAGGGGCTGACCGACGCCCAGATCGCCTACATCCGCGACTTCGTGCATGTCGACCGCCAGACCCGCGGCCAACAACGCCCGATGGCATTCGCAGAACTGCGCGACAACCTATACAGCGTGCTGGTCGACGGCGACGTCACGATGGATTTCCCGACAGTGCGCTACGACTCGCTGCGCGGGCATTACTCGTTCGAAGCCCGCTTCAACACCAAACCCAACTTCAAACTGACGGTCGGGGGCAACGTATCCTCGACGGCTTTCAACCAAGCCTACCTGGGAATGGAGTACACGGCCGTGGGCCGCGCGGCGCAGCAACTCAACCTGGATCTCTACCTGGGGCCGCTATACACGTGGGGCACGATCGGCGGGCGGACGGACTTCCATGTGCGGCGACCGATCTTTCTGAACTACGCGTTCAACTTCTCGGTAAGCAATTTCCGCCACGGCTCGTTCGGACGCCTGACGGAAATAGACAACATCTGCCCGGTCAAGGAGAGCGAACTCTTCTTTTCGCTGGGGGCGGGCATGCCGCTGACGCGCCGCAGCATACTGACGCTGCAAACCAACGGCGGCCACATCAACTACCGCTACGACTCATCCCTGCCGACGGCCGAAGACACCGACCACACGCGCTTCGCCTACTTCGGAATCAAGGCTGAAGCGGTGCGCAACACGCTGGACAAACCGCTCTACCCGCGAAAAGGCTCCGAACTGAAACTCTCGGCGATCTATGTCTGCGGAAACGACAAGTTCGAACCCTCGGGGGCAGGCGGATTCACGAGCAAGACCCCGCGCCGATGGTTCGGCGGACGCTTCTCGTGGGACCTCTATTTCGACATGCCGGCATGCCGGTGGTTCTCGCTGGGACTGAACGTCGACGCCGTAATCACGGACCTGCCGAACTTCACGATGCAGACGGCTACCTGCATGGCGATGCCGGCCTATGCGCCGGTGCAGCATGCGCGGATGATCTGCATGCCCGACTTCCGGGCCAGGCGCTTCGCAGCGGGCGGCGTGATGCCGACGTTCGACCTGCTGCCCAACTTCTTCTTCCGCACAGGATTCTATGCGATGTTCCGCGAACGTCATGCCCCGTTCTGGCCGGGAAAGCACCCCGACGAACGGTGGCACTACATAGCCGAAGCGTCGCTGGTCTACCACACACCGCTAGGGCCGGTAAGTCTGGCAGCGACGAAGTATGATCTGCACGGCTGGAAGAACATCTACCTGACGTTCAACTTCGGCTATGCGATCTTCGCCCCGAAAGGCACGTTCTACTGAAAAAGTCTCGGAGCCGGACGAACGGGAACGATTCAAAAAACTTGCGGACAGCTCCCGAGCCGTACGGCAGTGGAAAAAATACAGCCCGGAGGGCGATAAAGCCCTCCCTGCGGGATTTACTCTTTATAATATTCGACTCTTGCCCGGTCGTCGGAGGCAGGCAGGGGGGCGGGCTGGAAATCGGAATAACCGATCGCAACGACGCAAAACGGCCGGCAGTCCTCGGGGAAGGGCAGAAAGGCACGCAGATAATCGGCGGCGGATTCGCCATCGGGGGCATCTTTGAACCGGGGGCGTCCGTCGACGTGCACCCAGCACGATGCCAGGCCCTCGTCGACGCAGGCCAACTGAAGCAGCGTGGCGGCAATGGCGCAGTTCTCGCGCCAAAGGTCGGTCTTGGAAGCATCGCCCGAAACGACGACAGCCAAAGGCGCATCCTTCATGAATGCGGCGCCGTAGTCGCGCATACCCGCCATGCGGAGAATGGCATCGCGATTGTCGACGACCAGAAAGTGCGACGAACGGCTGTTGCGCGACGAAGGGGCCGAGAGAGCCGCGGCCAGCAGGCGGTCGACGACTTCACGCGGTACGGGCCGCCCGTCGAACTTGCGCACCGAACGGCGCTTCTCTACGATTTGCTTGAATTCCATGGGGAAACGGTTTTTCTATGCTTTTTGCAAAGATAATGAAAAAAGAGTATATTTGACTTTCGAAAAACTCCACCGATCATGAACGACGACTACCGCTTTACCATAGCCCTGATCTACGATTTCGACGGGACGCTGGCCCCCGGCAACATGCAGGAATACGACTTCATCCCGGCCGTGGGCAAGAGCAACAAGGAATTCTGGACAGAGGCCAACTCCCTGGCCGAAGAACAAGACGCCGACATGGTGCTGACCTACATGGCCCGCATGATCCAGAGCGCCCGCTCGACGGGTCTCTCGCTGCGGCGCGAAGCGTTCCAGGAATCGGGCCGCCACGTGACGCTGTTCCGCGGCGTGAAAGAGTGGTTCGGGCGCATCAACCGCTACGGCGCCGAACGGGGCATCCGCATCCTCCACTACATCAACTCGTCGGGACTCAAGGAGATCATCGAAGGGACGGAGATCGCACACGAATTCCGCAAGATCTATGCCTGCTCGTTCCTCTACGATGTGGACGGCATCGCCTACTGGCCGGCCGTGGCGGTAAACTACACCAACAAGACGCAGTTCATCTTCAAGATCAACAAGGGCGTAGAGTCGGTGTCGGACTCCAAGCAGGTCAACCGCTACATCCCCGAACACGAACGTCCGGTGCCGTTCAGCCGCATGATCTACGTGGGCGACGGCACGACCGACATCCCGTGCATGCGTCTGGTAAAGAACTACGGCGGCCACTCGATCGCGGTCTACAATCCTGCGCAGAAAGGGGCGCACAAAGAGATGGCCTCTCTGATTCAAGACAACCGCGTGAACCATGTCTGCCCGGCCGACTACACGGACGGCTCGGCAATGGACGCCCTGGTAAAGATGATCATCGACAAGATCGACCTCGACGACCGGCTGGAACGGCGCGAAGCCATCTTGTGAGCGGCCGCCCGAAGAACCGGGTTGCGACCTGCATGCCCCGCGATCCCGAACATCCGTGCGACGGGTCTTTCGCTGCGGAGCGAGGTGTCTCGGGAGTGTGGGCCGGCTGCGATGCCGTTCAGAGCGGTTTTCGACGATAAAATGCACAAATAAGTCTCCGATTTCTTGCGGGGCGTATTATATTGCGGGAACCTACCAAAAGCATTCTATGAAGAGACTTCCGTTATTGCTGCTGCTCCTCTCGGCTCTGCCGGCCGGAGCATTCGCGCAACAAGAGATGACAGGCATCCGAAAGCAGGAGCCGTTCGTACAGCAACACGAACTGCGCCTCACGGCAGGCGCCTATCCGCTGCTGACCAATTTGGACCGGTGGTCGACCTGCACAGACGCGGACTTTTCTTTCGACCGGCCCCATCGCGGAGCGGTCTACACAAGCGGCGCATGGTCGCTCTCCTACGACTACCGGTTCAAGAAATGGTTCGACCTGGGGGCGACGGTCAGCTACTACGGCGAATACAGCGACCTATACAGCAGCGACGGCTGGTCGCCGGTCAGACGCGACCGCACCCATTACATCTCCGTCATGCCCGTAGTACGTTTCACATGGCTCAACAAGAACTGGGTGCGCATGTACTCGTCGTTCGGCCTGGGCGCGACGATCGAACACGGCCGCCGCTACTATGACGACCGCCCGTACCGCGACGTGCTGGTGGCCTTGCAGTTCACGCCGATAGGCATCTCGGTGGGTCGCTCGCTCTTCGGATTCGCCGAAATAGGCGTCGGTTCGCAAGGCGTGCTGATGATGGGCGTGGGATACAAGTTCAAACCCAAAAACAAGCGGGCAAAATGAAACGGACACTATTGCTGCTGGCAAGCCTCGCCGCACTGACGGGCTGCAAAATCGAAGACGCCGAATATTTCGATCCGACCCGCAATGGGTATCACATGTTTCTGCAGGCGAACGCCTGTCTGGCGGATGCGGCGGCCGATGCAGCACGCCTGATCCAGTTCAACGAATACTATTCGGCACCCGAGGAAGAACGCGAGCACATCCACAACCGATGGTTCTACGCATCGCGCATCGTCGACTCAGGCGACAACGAATGGCGCATCATCGACTGCAACAGCGAACTGGTCATCCGCACCGACGGCCGGCCGCTTTGCGAGGACGGCACGGTCTGGCGCTACGCGTATGCAGGCCGCGACTATGCCGAAAACATCTGGCCGACGATCGCCTGCCGCAAAAGCGGTCTCGATACATTCTACGGCC
Source organism: uncultured Alistipes sp. (assembly GCF_910580175.1). Lineage (GTDB taxonomy): Bacteria > Bacteroidota > Bacteroidia > Bacteroidales > Rikenellaceae > Alistipes. Next base: position 177,482 of record NZ_CAJTXD010000003.1, on the reverse strand, counting down.
TCGAACTGCCCGGCCAGGCGCGGCTGTCGTTCACGGCAGCGTTTTATGACCGGCCGCAGGAGAACGGCATGACCCGTTATTGGTGCGAACTGCGGATCGAAGGCAGCGGATTATGCTCCGAACATCGAGACGGTTATGGCGCCGGGAAGATCGGCTGCGAAATCGTCGAACCCTTGAAATATCTATCCGACCGACCGCGGAGCTTCGACGCCGGCAAACTGAACCTGACGATACGGACGGACAACAAAACATACGAGGCCGAAGCCGAATACGGCGCTCCCTACAGCGTGTCGATTTCGTACGGCCAATATAAAAACGACTATTGGTATTGATAACATGGAACTCGTTTTTGCCACCAACAATACCCATAAACTGACGGAAGTCGGCGCTGTGTTGGGCCCAGGATACCGCCTCGTGACGCCCCGCGACTGCGGCGTGACAGAGGAGATTCCCGAGACGCAGCCCACCATCGAGGGCAACGCCCTGCAAAAGGCCCGCTACCTCTACGAACGCACGGGCCGCGACTGCTTCGCCGACGACACGGGGCTGGAAGTCGAAGCGCTCGGCGGAGCGCCGGGCGTACACTCGGCCCGCTATGCGACCGACGGTCACGACTTCGCGGCCAACAACCGCCTGCTGCTGAAGAATTTGGAGGGTCAGGCGAACCGCCGGGCACGCTTCCGCACGGTCATCGCGCTCATCGTCCGAGGCGAAGAACACCTTTTCGAAGGGGTCGTCGAGGGGCGCATCGTGGAAGCGCCGCGAGGCACCGAAGGCTTCGGCTACGACCCCCTCTTCCTGCCCGACGGCCACGACAAGACCTTCGCCGAGATGGACGCCGGGGAGAAAAACTTCGTCTCCCATCGCGGGCGCGCCGTACGCCGGCTTGCGGAGTATTTGCATTCGACGAATAAATAAGGTACCTTTGCCGCCGTTTCCAACATTTGCAAGAGTTCCCATGGAATCGAAAATCTACGAAAAGGAAGAACGCTTCGACCCCGCGAAGATCGAAGCGCTCGCCAGCCATTATAGCGAAATCCTTCGTCTGCTGGGCGAAGACTCCTCCCGCGAGGGGCTGCTGAAGACCCCCGAACGCGTGGCCAAGGCGATGGCGTTCCTGACGAAAGGCTACACCCAAAACCCGCTCGACATCATCCGTTCGGCGATGTTCCGCGAGGAGTACAAACAGATGGTACTGGTCAAAGACATCGAACTCTACTCGCTGTGCGAGCACCACATGCTGCCGTTCTACGGGAAGGCGCACGTGGCCTACATCCCCAACGGCCGCATCACGGGACTCTCGAAGATCGCCCGGGTGGTCGAATGCTTCGCACGGCGGCTGCAAGTGCAGGAGCGGCTGACGGTGCAAATCCGCGACTGCATCCAGGAGGCGCTCGACCCGATGGGCGTAGCCGTAGTGATCGAAGCGAGCCACATGTGCATGCAGATGCGCGGCGTGGAGAAACAAGGCTCGGCGACCACGACATCGGCCTTCACGGGCATCTTTCTGTTGGATCACCGCACGCGCGAAGAATTCATGACCCTCATTTCGCACCGATACCGGTAGCCGCCCGCTGCCGCTTTCGCTCGGACGCTTTCTTGAAAGAGAGCGTCTTTTTTTTGTTGTCCGGACAAATTTTTCCGAAGCGCTGCGCCATTGCGGAACGAATTTTGAACCGTCTCTGCCTGACAGCAAACCAAAATCAGAAAAACCATGACTTTCAAAACCATCCACTACCTTGCGGTCGCGCTGCTCGCAGCGACGATCTGCGCATGCCAGAAAGACCCCTCGACGTCGGATCTGCACCGGGAGTACCTGGTCTACACCGACCACGACACCCAGGCCGACTTCGCGGCTTTCGACACCTACTACATTCCCGACAGCATCCTGCTGATGGGCACCAGCAACAAAACCGAGTACTGGAAAGACGAAAACGCCCTGGAAATCATAGCCGCCGTAGCTGCCGGCATGCAATCCGCGGGCTACATCCGCACCGACGCCAAAGAGACGGCCGACCTGGGCCTCCAGCTCAGCTATGTGGAGCGCGAAACCTACTTCGTGGGCAACAGCAATCCCTACTGGTGGTGGTACTACCCCTACTACTGGACGCCGGGCTACTGGGGCGATTGGACCGGCTGGTACTATCCCTATCAAGTCTACTACGGCTACACAGCCGGCTCGCTGCTGATCGAAATGGTCAACCTCGACGCCGTGCCGACCGCCGGCAAACGCCTGCCCATCGTCTGGGACAGCTTCATCGGCGGCCTGCTGACCTCGAACGCCAAACTCAACCAACGCCGCACGCTGGAAGCCATCGACCAAGCTTTCGCACAATCGCCCTATCTCAAATAACCAATCAACCGACAAATCGCAACAACCATGAAATCGACCAAATATTTTCGGATACTCGCGCTCTGCACCCTGCTGCTGGCCATCGCACAACCCGGCAAGGCACAGCTTTTCCCCAACTCCTACATCAACATCGACTGGCAGGTAAACGTGCCCGTGGGCGACAGCTTCGCCGACAAGGCCTCGGGCTGGGGCATGAACTTCGAAGGCGGCTACCGCATCACGCCGGCCGTGGCCGTCGGCCCGTTCATCTCGTTCCACACGAACTTGCAAGACATCGACCGCCGCACGATCCATCCGAATGCGGGTTCGGCCCTGACGACCAACCAGAAACATGCGGTGTTCCAACTCCCGTTCGGCGTGTCGGGACGTTACAGCTGGTACAACAAAAGCGTGCTGCAACCCTATGTGGGCCTGAAACTGGGTGCCAACTATGCACAGCTTTCGAGCTACTACTATATTCTGAAACAATACACCGACACATGGGGATTCTATGTCGCGCCCGAGGTGGGTCTGTCGATCTTCCCCAATCCCGACTACCGGCTGGGGTTCCATCTGGCGCTCTATTACAGCTACGCAACCAACAGCGGCGACGTGCTGATCTACTCGGTCAACAACCTGAACAACTTCGGCGTGAGAGTCGGCGTATCGTTCTGAAAACAGGGGACGGCAGCTCGGAAGTCTTCGTTTCCGAATCGACCTTCGGGCGCCATCCCCATATTGAAAACGGGGTTCCTTTGCAGGAACCCCGTCGTTCATTCGCAGCGAACCGATACTACTTGTTGCAGCACTCCTTCTCGCACTTCTCGCAAGCCGCCGAGTCGCACTTCTCGCACTCCTCGGTGCACTCGCCTTCGCACTTCTCGCCAGCGGCAGCCTCGACAACGGTCTGCTCGGCCTGTGCCTCGGCAGCTTTCTTATTCGGGTTCCCTGCGCAGCTTACCATAGCTGCGGCAGCCATGACAACAACGAAAGAAAGAATCTTTTTCATAGCTTTAAATGTTTAGAAATTAGTTGTTTTGTATCGCCGCAAAGTTAGGTAATCGTGCGGAATATGCAAGAAAAAACTAAATAATTTTCAAAAAGGACTTTCTTCAACGCGAGAAATCGGCCAATGACAACTGCTCGCTCTTAGGAAACGCCTTGGGAAAGGTCGCCGAGACATGTCCTTTAAGAATGATCGCCTCCTCGATGGTAAGGCAGTCGCCGACCGTGATCCGGAAATAAGGATTTTCATAAACCATGTAGGTTCGGATTCCGGGGTAGGTCTCCGTAAAGAGATTGCGGGCCGCCACGGCACCCGCACGGGCCTCTTCGCCATTGTCGGCATAGATGCAGACCCGATATCCCCTGACGGAGAAATGGCGTTCGGCATCGGCCGCCGACCCGACGGCCTGCGCCGCATCGCCGTATTCATCGACGACGACCCGAGCCGTCGCACCCGACGACTCGCAGACTACGGGGCGCTCCAGACGCTGCTTGAAGGCGTCGAGCGACTGCGCCGCGGCAACGTGCGAACCGGCCGCAGCAAAAACGAACAAGAAAAGAATCAAACGATTGCGCATAGACACAAACACAATTTAAACACTTATCCAAAAATCGGCGAAGCGGGACGCCCCGCGCCCCGAACTATTTCAAATTCAAACCGTTTTTCAGCTCCTGTACATTCAAGTCGAAAGTATCCAGAAACTCGGGCAACGGCACCTGCCGGCGCTCGAACACGAACGGCGCCGGGCCGCCGCGCCCCGTGACCGTACACGAAACGGCGATATTCGAAAAATCATCCTTCCCGATGCGCCGGGAAAGCGCATAGAGCGCCAGCGGATCGCCGATGCGCCACTTCCAGGAGGTAACAACGCTGTACACGCCGCGCCGCGGCACCTCGACCGGCTCCCGCAACACGATCGTCCCGACGCAGGCCGAACCGTAGAAAAGATCGAACGAAGCACTGGCCAACACCAACTTGTAACGCGTATCGTTGCGCACCTGCAAAACGATGTCGCAGCCGCTCGCCCCGCGCAGGTCGGCCCGCTCGATGCACTCGACCCGAATATTCTGCCGCGCTTTCTCGACCGTCCGGCGGCACGAAGCCGCCCCCAAGCAGCAAACCAGGCAAAACATCCACACCGAGGCCCGGATGCCGTATCGAAACTTCGGACGCACACCGTCCGAACAACTTTTATTCAATCCACCCATATCTTATTCCGATCGTTGGCCTACATATATTTGCGCAATGCCGAAACTCTGGCTTCGGGCGCGGCACCCGACGAACCCGGCACGCTCCAACCTCCGCACGAACTCTGCGGGAGCGGGAAACTCCCCGACCGAAGCGGGCAGATAAGCATACGCCTGCCGGTCGTGGGAAACCGCCCCTCCGACAAACGGCAAAACCCGGAAAGCATACCACTCGTACAACGCCCGGAACCATCTGTTCCGCGGCCGCGAGAACTCCAAAATAACGACCCGGCCCCCAGGTTTTATTGTGCGGGCCAACTCGCGCAGCCCGACATCGAGATCGCCGAAATTGCGCACGCCGAACGCAACCGTCGCGGCATCGAACGCGGCATCGCCGAAATCGAGCCGCTCAGCATCGCCCTGCACGAAAGCGACCCGCTCCTTCAGCCCGCGGGCGGCCGCCTTGCGCCGGGCGGCATCGAGCATCCCTGCGGAAAGGTCGACACCGGTTACCTCGGCGCCGGGCATGCGCCGCACCAGCTCGAACGCCAGGTCGCCGGTGCCCGTAGCAACGTCGAGCACGCGCCGGGGGCAGCCTCGAAGCACCTCGTTCACGACATGCCGGCGCCACAACCGGTCGATGTTGAATGACAAGACATGGTTCAAGAAATCGTAATGCGGAGCGATGTGATCGAACATCGTCCGCACCTCCTCCTTCTTGGAGCGTTGGGTATGATAGGGTTTCACGTTCATTCGTAGCGGATCGCCTCGACGGGCTTGATTTTGGAAACGATATAAGTAGGAATTACCAGCAGAACCACGATGGCTGCCAAGACCCCGGCATCGAGCAGCAACAACCATTCCCACCCCAAACCGATGGGCACGCGCGAAAGCAGATAACCCTCGGCGCTGAGCCTTGCCCATCCGGTGGCCTGCTGCAAAAAACACAAAGCCAGCCCGACGCCGTTGCCCCAAGCCATGCCGCGCAAGGCGATGAAAAACGCCCGGTAGAGAAAAATCCGCCGCAGAGCACCGTTGCGCATGCCGAAAGTCTTCAGCAGTCCGATCATGCGCGTACGCTCCATGACGAGCACCAACAAAGCAGAAGTCATATTGAAAAAAGCGACGATGAGCATGATGATGATGATGACCGCGGCATTGACATCATGGGCCTTCAACCAGTCGAAAATGTTGGCATACTGTTCGCGTACGCTCAAGGCTACCAAATTAGCGGTCTCGTCGCCCTCATCGTAGAGAATCGCCCGATTGAGGCGTCGCACGAAATCGTCGGACGAGGCGATGTCGCGGGTAAAGATTTCATAACCGGAGACTTCCTGCGCCGACCAGTCGGAAAGACGCTGGACGTTACGCAAATCGGTCATAATCACAGCATTATCCATTTCGTCCATGCCCGACGAATAGATGCCCGCGACCTTGAACCGGTCACGGCGCGGCACGGCCCCGTGCTCAACGAAAAGCATTTCGGCCCGGTCGCCGACGCCAAGACGGAGTCTGCGGGCCAAGTTGCGCGACAGCAGGATCTCCTTGGTGCGGACAACCCCGCCCACGCGCGGCAAGGCCCCCTCCTGCAACCACTCGCCGAAAAACCGCCAGTCGTAGGTGCTGTCGACCCCCTTGAGGAGGATGCCCTCGACCGTCTCATCGGTGCGGACGATGCCGCTGCGCACAGCATAGGGGGTCATGGAGACGAACCCGTCGACCCCGCCGACGAAGTCTTCCAGGCGCTCGCTGCGCAGCACTGGCGTGCTGTCGAACGCGCGGACGCTACGCACGTCGGTCAGCGTGGCATGGGCCGCGAAACCAGCGATCTTATGCGTGATTTCACGCTTGAAACCCATAATCACGGCCAACGCCAGGATCATGGCGCCCACGCTCAGCGCCACCGATACTACGGCGATGCGCTCCATCACGCCGGGTCGCGCTCCGCAAAGCGACCGGGCGGTACGTCGGGCTATGAAAAAGGCGAGTTCCAAGAGGGTTTCAAGATTTACGGAAAAACCGGCAATCGCGCATAAAAGTTATGCAAAGTAATATAAAATTTCGTACTTTTGCCCAAAGAAACAGCACTTTTATGAAAAAACAAGCGCTCATTACCGGAGCGACGTCAGGCATCGGCCGGGCGACGGCTCTGCGGCTGGCGGCCGCAGGCTACGGCATCGTAGCGACGGGCCGACGGGCGGAACGGCTCGAAAGCCTGCGCCGGGAGATCGAAGCAGCGGGCGGCGAATGCCGGACGCTGTGTTTCGACGTACGCAGCGAGGAGGAGGTGCGCCGCCACCTGGAACCGCTGGAAGATATGGATCTGCTGGTAAACAACGCCGGGCTGGCAGCGGGGCTGGAACACATCGACCAGGGCGACACCCGAGACTGGGACGCGATGATCGACACCAACGTGAAAGGACTGCTCTATGTGACGCGCGTCGTTGCGGCGAAGATGGCGGCCCGCGGCGCGGGACATATCGTCAACATCGGCTCGATCGCCGGCACGGAACCCTACGAGAACGGCGCCGTCTACTGCGCGTCGAAACATGCGGTGCACGCCCTTTCGCAGGCGATGCGGGCCGATCTGCTGGCATCGGGAGTCAAGGTCACGGAGATCCGTCCGGGAATGGTCGAAACGGAGTTTTCGTGCGTAAGGTTCCACGGCGACCGGCAGCGTGCGGACGGAGTGTACGAAGGCGTGACGCCGCTGCGTGGCGAAGATATTGCAGAGGCGATCGCATGGGTGGCGCAACTTCCTGCACACATGAATGTAAATGACATGGTTCTGATGCCCGCCCAACAAGCAGGAGCATATTATACACACAGAAAAAAATAGGACTTATGGTGCAACCGCTTTTGAGCTTGCTGCAAGCAAGCTATCCCTACACGGAACGCTACGACACAGCGACGACAGGCATGATCTTTCTGATCGTGGTCATCGGCGTGGTCGGCTACATGGTGCAGGCGCGCCTGCAATCCGTATTCAAAAAATATTCGAAAGTGCGCTTCCCGGGCGGGCTGACGGGCGCCGAAGTGGCTGAAAAGATGCTGCGCGACAACAACATCCACAACGTGAAGGTAACCCACGTAAAGGGGCACCTGACCGACCACTTCAACCCGCAGACGATGACCGTGAACCTGAGCGACGCAGTATACGGCTCGGACAGCGTGGCCGCCGCGGCCGTGGCGGCGCACGAATGCGGCCATGCGATCCAGCATGCCCGCGAATACGCCCCGCTGAAGCTCCGCTCGCAGCTGGTGCCGGCCGTGCAGTTCGCCTCGACGGCCGCCACATGGGTAATCATCGCCGGGCTGGTGCTTCTGGCCGCCACGCAGAACGAAATCCTGTGCTGGATCGGCGTGGGGATGATCGCCATGTCGGCGATCTTCTCGATCGTGACGCTGCCCGTGGAATACAACGCCTCGGCCCGCGCGCTGGAGTGGCTGGAAGCGAGTCGCACGATGCAGGGCGCGCAACTGGTGCAGGCCAAAGAAGCCCTCTCGTGGGCGGCCCGCACCTACCTGGTGGCCGCGCTCAGCGCCGTAGCTTCGGTACTCTACTACGTCTTCCTGATTCTTGGACGGCGCGACTGATCGCATGGAAAAGACCCCCGAAAAGGAATATTCCCGCAAGGTGCGGCAGGCCGCGGCGGCGCTGGTCGTCGTGCTGACGGTCGTGAGCCTCATTCCGCCGCAGAGTTTCGGCGGTGTGGAACTGCGCCGGGCCAACATTCTGTCGGACCTCGTAGTCTATGACGACACCCCGGCAGAAGCCCCCTCGGCAGTGCTTTTCGATGAGGAGGAGTTCCGCATCGATCTGGCCGAAGTGGTCGAACGGATCGAAGCCGAGACGGCCCCGCCCCGCGTGCAGACCCTCTACGAATGGTGCGCGGCACCGGACAACACGCCACGACGTCCGATCCGTCCCGACACGACGCTCCCCAAGCGCATCGTGCCGATCGAAGAATTCGACACGGCACGCCGCGACGGCATGCAGGCGTTCTACGACACGCTGCTGACAGCCCGCCGTCCGGTGCGCATCGCCGTGCTGGGCGATTCGTTCATCGAGGGCGATATTCTGACGGCCGACCTGCGCGAGCGGCTGCAAGAACGCTACGGCGGAGGCGGCACAGGCTTCGCACCGATGGCCTCGCCGCTGACGGCATTCCGCCGCACCGTAAAGACGACGGCCAAAGGCTGGAACGCCCACAACATCATGCAACGCAAGAAGACGCCCGAGACGCTGCGCGACAAATTCTATGTCTCGGGATGGGTGTGCCAACCTGCGCCGGGCGCCTCGACCCGCTGGGAGACGACCGACTATCGCCGCGGGCCGGAAACGAGCACCTGCGGCCGTATCTTCTTCCTCTCGCCGCGCGACAGCCGGCTGGAAGTAACGATAAACGACACGCTGCACCAAGAATTCGCCGTCGAAGGCGCCGCCGCAGTGCGGCAGATCGCAGTGACGGCGCCCGACATCCGCTCGCTGGGCTTCCGTGTGGTGTCGGGTGCAGAAAGTTTCGTAGGCTACGGCGCCATGCTGGAGGGGCGCGGCGTGACGGTAGACAACTACTCGATCCGCAGCAACAACGGCCAGGCGATGTTCTGGACCGATCCGTCGATCAACGCCCAGATCCACGCCATGACGGGCTACGACCTGGTAATCCTGCAATACGGACTCAACATCATGCAGACGGGCGTCTACAACTACACGAACTACGGCGTGAAGATCGAGAAGATGATCGCTTTCGTGCGCGAATGTTTCCCCGGGGCCGCGGTGCTGGTGCTGGGCGTGAGCGACCGCTCGGTGCGCACCGAAAACGGCTTCCGCCCGATGGATGCCATCCCCCACATGCTGGCGTGCCAGCGCCGTGCGGCGCGCAACGCCCAGGCGGCTTTCTGGTCGACCTGCGACGCCATGCGCAAACTGGGCGGCATGGAACGTTTCGTACAGAACGGCTGGGCAGGCAAGGACTTCACACACATCAACTATGCTGGCGGAAGCCGCATCGCCTGGGCGCTGGCCGACGCACTGAACGAACGCGTCCGCGCAGCCGATGAAACCCGCCGCCGCGAAGAGAACGCCCAAGCCGCAGTGCTGGACTCGCTGCAAACGGAAAAACTCCGCCGCCGGCTGCTCTACGCTCCGGAACCGATCAAACCGATCCGACCATGACGCTGCCCGCGACGGAGAACCTCTTTTCGAAAATCGGGGCTTTGCTGACCTACGACCCCTCGTCGCCGCTGATATTCAGCAGCGGGCTGTTTCTGTTTCTGTTCACGGGGTTTCTGCTGCTCTACGGCTTCTTCCGCCGGGCGCCCTTGGCGCGCATGGTCTATGTGATACTCTTTTCGCTCTACTTCTACTACAAGTCGAGCGGTATCTATTTCCTGCTGCTGATTTTCGCCGCCACAAGCGACTTCCTGATCGCCCAAGCCATCTATCGGGTGCCGGGCCGGCGGGCGAAACGCTGGCTGGTGGCGCTCAGCGTGGCGGTCAACCTGGGGATGCTGGGCTACTTCAAGTACACGAACTTCCTGGTCGAAATCGCCAACGGACTTTTCGGCCAAGGATTCCTGCAATTCCAGAACATCTTCCTGCCGGTGGGCATCTCGTTCTTCGTGTTCCAGTCGATGAGCTACACGATCGACGTCTACCGCGGACAACTCTGGCCGCTGAAAAACTGGCTCGACTACTTCTTCTATCTCTCGTTCTTCCCCCAGCTGGTGGCAGGGCCGATCGTGCGGGCGCGCGACTTCATCCCCCAGATCCGGCAGAACCCCGTGATCGTGACGCGCCGGATGTTCGGAACCGGCATATTCCTCATTCTGACGGGACTTTTCAAGAAAGCCGTCATCTCGGACTTCATCTCGCTGAACTTCGTCGACCGCATCTTCGACGAACCGCTGCTCTACACAGGCTTCGAATGTCTGATGGGCATCTACGGCTATGCGCTGCAAATCTACTGCGACTTCTCGGGCTATTCGGACATGGCCATCGGCATCGCGCTGCTGCTGGGCTTCCGCTTCCCGAAAAACTTCGACGCCCCCTACAAATCGGCGACGATTACCGAATTCTGGCGCCGCTGGCACATCTCGCTCTCGTCGTGGCTGCGCGACTACCTCTACATATCGCTGGGCGGCAACCGCCGGGGGCGCCTGCGTACCTACGGCAACCTGATGCTGACGATGCTCCTGGGCGGATTGTGGCATGGCGCGGCGCTCCGCTTCGTGCTGTGGGGCGCGCTGCACGGCGCAGCCCTGGCGCTCCACAAACTCTGGCTCGCGACTGTCCCGGGCGCCAAGGAGACGGGCCGGAAGATGCACTGGTGGAGCCGGATTGGGGGCGTGATCCTGACGTTCAACATAGTGTGCCTGGGCTGGCTGATGTTCCGCGCCGAATCGATGCAGACGGTGACCCTCATGCTGCACCAGATCGTCCACAACTTCAACGCACCGATGATTCCGCAAGTGTTGAGCGGCTACGCTTCGGTATTCGCGCTCATCGCGGCAGGCTATCTGCTCCACCTGCTGCCGCAACGGGTCGACACGCTGGCCCGGCGCAGCGTGACCGCGGCACCGCTGGCCGTACAGGTGCTGATGATGGCCGCGATGATCTGGTGCGTGATGCAGATCAAATCCTCCGACATCCAACCGTTCATCTATTTCCAATTCTGACGACGAAAGGCAGCGATGCAATCCTTGCCTTCGGCCCGTCAGGCACCTGCGATTTCTCTTTTTCCAACCCGAACCGATGTACTATAATTTCGATCACGACCTTTTCCTGGCGCTGAACTTCGACGGCGGCGCTTTCCTCGACCGCGCGATGCTCGCCGTGTCGGGCACCCTCGCATGGCTGCCGCTCTACGCCTTGATCCTTTGGCTTGTCTGGCGCCGCACGGGATGGCGCTGCCTGCTGCTATTTATCGTCTTAATGTTGGGCGCCCTGGCCCTCTCCGACATGGTGTCGGGCATCTTCAAGCACAACGGCCTGCTGGGCGGCCTGCTGCCCGACTTCCAGCCGCGCTGGCGCCCGATGTTCACGCCCGAACTGGAGGGGCTGGCCATTGCGCCCGACTCGCTTGTGGCGATCCGCCGGGCCGCACTGCCGGGCGACTGGGCAGTACATGTACCGGTCGAAGCCGTGAGCGGTCTCTACGGCACGGTCTCGGCCCATGCGGCAACGATCGTAGCGCTGGCAACACTCTCTTGCTCGGTAATCCGCCGCCGCTGGTTCGCATGGCTGATGGTCGGATGCACGTTGTTGATCTGCTATTCGCGCATCTATCTGGCCAAGCATTTCCCGATGGACTTGGCATGGGGAACGCTCGTGGGACTGCTGCTGGGCTGGGGGAGCTACCGAATTTTCCAGCTTTTCGCCCGACCGCAAAAAGACGAACCAACGACTCCCCTAAATTGAAAATCGCCCCTGCCAGAATACATTCTGGCAGGGGTAAAACCATTCGAACCGGAACTTGCCGGACGGTATTTATCGCACTATCAGAACCCCCAATCGGCCGGGTCGAAACGCTCTTTGACCGAAGCCGGCACGTCGGGGAAAAACTCGATGCCGGTCGTCTGCTCGATGAACGCGACCGGCACGGCGATCTTTTTCAACTCGGCCGTGGCGCTCGTACCCGATACCGAGGGAAAAGCCTCGATCCAGAATCCGATGGCCTGCAATTCGTCGGCCGTGCAGTCGGCGATGCGCTTGCCGGTGTTGCCTTTGCGGGTGCGCAGCGCCATCTTGAACTGGTGGGTCGGCATCACGCAAATTTTCGACACACCGCAGGTTGTGGGCGAATAATTGTAATTCGACGCGTCGTGGTCGGCCCAGTTGTCGTGCGCGTAATAGCATCCCGCAACAAGGAACAACGTGTCGGCCACGATGTTGATGTTCTGCCGCCCGTCATCGGCCGTGAAGTCGGTGTCCTTGTAGTCGTTCGTGCCGGAAAAAAGAGACTCCGCATAGCTCCACACCGTGGCGAAGTCGGAAGCCCCGGCACTCGACTGCGGCGCGATGTTGGTCGGATAAAATGTTTGGATGTTGATCGGCGCATCCTTGCCGCCGCGTTCGCTCGACATGCAGAGGTGGCCTTTCGACCAGTAGCCGCCCTTGCCGAGCGACTTGAGCAGCGCATTGCCCCAAAACTGGTAGCCGTCGTAGATGCCGGAGCCTTCGCCGGCGCGCTTGTAGATTTTCGACTGGCATGCCTCGTCCAACGCCGGATCGGGCGCCCACGGATCGGGATCGGTGCGTCCCGTACCGCCCTCGCGGTAGACGGCATGCAACGGATAGGCCACCCACACGGGATTGTGGCGCCGCGTGTCGTAGCAGTAGGAGAAATTGCGGACGGTTTTCCTGGTTCTGACGCTCTGCGACCAGTGCGTGAAGAACGCAAGATCGCCATGCCGTGCTGCCGCATCGCCCGTCGGTGCCACCCAGTTGCCGGGCAGCTCGGGAAAGCGGTAGGTCGCAGCTGGAACCGGCGGCGGAGTCGGAATCGGCGCAGGTGTCGGTGCCGGCGCCTCGTCCTCGCCGCCCTCGCTGCAAGCCAATGAAAAGAGACCGACGGCCGCAACAACGACAGTCCGCAACAACATGTTCCGCCGTACGGAACCCGATTCGGAGAAAAAATCGATCATACGGACGAATATAGGGACAAAAAAACGGAATCGCAAATTATTCATTATTATTCCTTTTTTCACTACTTTTGTACGGATAAAACGACAACACGAAAAACAGCATAAGCATGACCATCGAACTCAACGAACAGGAACAACTCCGCAGGCAGTCGCTGACCGCATTGCGCGAACTGGGCATAGACCCCTATCCTGCCGCCCGCTATGAAGTGACGGCCACGGCGCGCGGGATAGCCGACAACTACAACGATGCCGACCAGGCCGCTTTCGGCGACATCCGCATCGCGGGCCGCATCATGTCGCGCCGCATCATGGGCAGCGCGTCGTTCTTCGAACTGCAAGATCACACCGGCCGCATCCAAGTCTACATCCGCCGCGACGACATCTGCCCGGAGGGCGATCCGACGCTTTACAACACGGTATTCAAGAAACTGCTGGACATCGGCGACTTCGTGGGTGTCGAGGGCTTCGCGTTCCGCACCAACACGGGCGAATTATCGGTGCACTGCCGCAAGTTTACCGTGCTGTCGAAGTCGGTGCGGCCGCTGCCGGTGGTCAAGGAGAAGGACGGCAAGACGTTCGACGCCTTTACCGATCCGGAAGTGCGCTACCGGCAACGCTACCTCGATCTGATCGTCAATCCGCAGGTCAAGGAGACCTTCGTCAAACGGTCGAAAATCATGTCCACGATGCGCGACTTCTTCAACGAACGCGGCTACATCGAAGTCGAGACCCCCATCCTCCAGCCCATTCCGGGCGGAGCGTCGGCCCGGCCGTTCATCACGCACCACAACTCGCTCGACATCGACCTCTACCTGCGCATCGCCACCGAACTTTACCTCAAGAAACTGATCGTCGGCGGCTTCGACGGCGTCTACGAGTTCGGCAAGAACTTCCGCAACGAAGGCATGGACCGCACGCACAACCCCGAGTTCACGTGCATGGAGATCTACGTAGCCTACAAAGACTACCTGTGGATGATGGAGTTTACGGAACAGATGCTCGAACGCGTGGCCCTGGCGACCAACGGCACCACGGAACTGACGATCGACGACAAGGCCGTATCGTTCAAAGCTCCGTTCCGCCGTGTGACGATGACCGACCTCATCCGCGAAAAGACGGGCTACGACATCACGGGCCAGAGCGAGGAACAGCTGCGCGAAGCCTGCAAGCGTCTCCACGTCGAGACCGACGAGACGATGGGCAAAGGCAAGCTCATCGACGCCATCTTCGGCCAGTACTGCGAGGAGGAACTGATCCAGCCGACGTTCGTGACCGACTACCCGATCGAAATGTCGCCCTTGTGCAAGCGCCACCGCGGAAACCCCGATCTGACCGAGCGCTTCGAACTCTTCGTCAACGGCAAGGAGCTGTGCAACGCCTACTCGGAGCTGAACGACCCGATCGACCAGCTCGAACGCTTCCAGGAGCAGCTGCGCCTCTCGGAAAAGGGCGACGACGAAGCGATGTTCATCGACATGGACTTCGTGCGCGCATTGGAATACGGCATGCCCTCGTGCTCGGGCATGGGCATCGGCATCGACCGGCTGACGATGTTCATGACGGGTCAGACGTCGATCCAGGACGTGCTTTTCTTCCCGCAGATGCGGCCCGAAAAGAAAGTTGTGAACGACCCGGCGGAGAAATACATGGAGATCGGCGTACCCGAAGAATGGGTGCCTGTGATCCAGAAGATGGGCTATCTGACGGTCGACTCGCTGCGCAAACTCTCGGCGGGCAAGTTCTTCAACGACCTCTGCGGCTTCAACAAGAAGAACAAACTCGGTCTGAAAGCCCCCTCGATGGAGGAAGTCAAGAAGTGGTGCGAGGAGTAAACAAAGAATCGTTTCATACAAAAATAAAACTATGAGAAAGAAAATCGTAGCCGGCAACTGGAAGATGAACACGCTTCCGGCCGAAGGCGTAGAATTAGCAAAAAACATCGTCGGACAACGCACGACGGTTTCGGGCGAAGTGAATTTCCTCGTCTGCCCTCCCTTTACCCATCTGGCGATGGTGGCCGAAGCGCTGAAAGGCTCGGACATCGCACTGGGCGCACAGAACTGCGCCGCCGAGGCCAAAGGCGCCTACACGGGCGAAGTGGCCGCCTCGATGATCGCAGCCCTGGGCTGCAAATATGTGATCCTGGGTCACTCGGAGCGCCGCCAATACTATGGCGAGACCTCCGAGACGCTGAACAAGAAGATGGAGCAGGTCTACGCCAACAACCTTACCCCGATCTACTGCGTGGGCGAGAACCTCGACGAGCGCGAGGCCGGCAAACATTTCGACGTAGTAAAGACGCAGATCGAAGAAGTGGTCTACAACCTCACGGCCGAGCAGTTCAGGAACCTGGTCATCGCCTATGAACCCGTATGGGCCATCGGTACGGGCAAGACAGCCACGGCCGAGCAGGCACAGGAAATCCACGCCTACATCCGCAAGGTGCTGGCAGTGAAGTTCGGCGCAGCGGCCGACGAATGCGCCATCCTTTACGGCGGCTCGTGCAAACCCTCGAATGCGGCCGAAATCTTTGCCAAAGCCGATGTAGACGGCGGCCTGATCGGCGGAGCAGCTCTGAAAGCCGACGACTTCCTGGCCATCGGCAAAGGATTCGAGAAATAAACGGACTACCATCCGCCATTCAATTAAAACGAGGAGAATGTTTTTCTCCTCGTTTTAATTTTACCCCCCCCCTCCGTCCTAAAGTGATTAGCAAATGAACGAGCAAACAGGAGAGAGGGAGGGATAACTGACGAACCGGCAAATGGATAGAACGGGGATGCAGAGAAGTCCGGGCTAATCGGCAGGGGGGGGTAACGAACGGATCGATGGAACGGGGAGGTATACAACGGAATTTCGGGCTACCAACAATGAATCGGAAATAACTATGATTTTACGATTCGATTACCGCTTGGCCCCGTCCACGCCGAGCAGAACGATGCCCGCAGCGACCACGACCGCGAATACGACAGAGAGCGCCATCGTGATTTTGCTCTTGCGGCCCGCACCTCTTTTCAGCATCCCCTTATACCTGCCCCAATGGATCGTGACGTGACGCACCCCAACGGCAAGAAACAGCAACCCCGCCGCTATATGACCTGAAGCCCAGGCATGCCACACTTCGTGGTCGGTTCCGTGTCCGGCGAGGTGCAGGCCGATTCCGGAACATCCGACCGGGACGAACGTCGCGATCATAATCCCTAATCTATTATGAAAATCTTTTTCATCGCTTTTGCGGCGGAGCTGACTCCGATAGATTTAAAGAACAACTTTCGGCCGCAACGCGGTTCCCGAATAAAGGCCGGATGCCGGCCGACGGCGAAACAGACAAAAGGCCCGTCCCTCTCCGAAACAAAAAAGCGACCTCGAAAAAGGTCGCTCCTGGTAGTGGATAGGGGATTCGAACCCCTATGTCATGCGTGAGAGGCATGTATCCTAACCCTTAGATGAATCCACCATAAATTCAGTACCAAAATAAATGCGCTGCAAACAATAGCTGAATTTATCCATGCTTTGCCGAAGCGGCATTTATCGAGTGCAAAGATAGCGCAGTTTTCGGGAATGTGCAAAAAAAATCGTCCAAAACTGCAAAAAAATTCTTCAGACAGCTCTTTTTCCCCGCTTTTTGCCTATATTTACAAGAGAATACTTTGTTTTCGGACAGGGAGGAACTACGGAAACACCGAAGTCCCCGCGACTCCGAAATATAGGCTGGAAGCATACGATGCCTCCACAATACGTCCGCACCATGAAAAAAACCTGCATCTTCCTCACAACACTGACCGCTCTGACGCTGACGGCCTGCCACCGTCCTGTGAAACCGCACTTCGAGTTTTCGACCCTCGACACGCTGATCGGCGATGCGACCTACGACTGCCGGGTAGAATACCGCTTTGCGGCGATCGCCAACACGGCGAAATCGGATGCCCTGCGCACGATCGAAGAACGCAACATAATCTACTTCTTCGAACTGGAAGAATTCGACGGGACGGCCGCAGAGGCGATGGCCGAATCGCTCCGGCAGCTCGACGAGGAGTTGCGCCTGCCTACCACGGCGGCCCCCTCCGTAGCTCGCATGGAGTGCGAGGTGTCGGTGGAGAGCGAAGGCACGGTCGTCGACACGCTGCTGAACTATGCGATTTACCGCTCCAGCTATCTGGGCGGTGCCCACGGCATGTATACGACCGCCTACCACACCTATTCACTGACGACGGGCTACGAATACTCGGCCGCCGAACTGTTCGGCCAAGAACGCATGGAACCGCTCACGGCGCTGATCCGGAAAAAACTCTATGAAAAATACGAGGCGACGAACGACAACGAACTCTCCGCACGCGGATTTTTTCCCGAATACATTGCAGTGACGGACAACTTCAAGGTCACACGCGAAGGCGTCGTCTTCCTCTACAACCCCTACGAGATCGCCTGCTACGCCACCGGCGACATCGAGGTGGCGATAAGCCATGAGGAACTGGCCGCACTCTGACAGAGAAACGACCTGCGGAAAAATAAAAAAAGGCCCTAAGTTTCACAACTTTGAGCCTTTTTTCAACGGGAACCACCCCGTTGAAAATGAGGGTCAATCGGAGGTATTCGACCCTTCGGACGAGCACCGCCCTCGAAGTCTTAGTAACGGATTTCCGTTACAACCTGCCGATTTCCTCAACCAACCTAAAACTACTAACCTAAATGAACCTTAAAACTTCAAGGGCAAAGATAAGGCGGAATTTTGAATTGTGCAAATATTTTATGAATATTTTAAATATATTTAACAATTTGGTAACATTACCCTGCCCGAAAAAGCGCTGCAACGCAACAAGTTGACTACTTAAACGATTAAATTTTACACAAGAAAAAAAACAGAACGACGACTCCGGAAATGCGTCCGGACAACACACAAAATCCCAAGGAGCGTCGAAAACCCCACCGACGTTTGCAGCGGCATCCGATTTCAACATGCACCTTTACCCCATGCTCCGTCGCAACGGATATCAAATTTCGTTTGCTTCTGCGCCCGGCTTTTCGTATATTTAGCATTGTAAGATATTTCGTTTCGGCAATGCTCAAATAAATTTGGCATTGCACTCAACTTATTCGTATCTTTGTCGGGCCGCATCTTGAAGGTGCAGGCACATCCGGAAGCATGTCAACGACTTTTACCCCGACCCAATCGACAACTTTCCCATGCCTCAACGCATAACTCTTGTACTCTCGCCCGAAGCAGCCGCCGACGCGAAACGCTACGTTCCGCAGGCGGCACGGCGCATGGGCGTAGCCGAGCGCGACATCGCGCTGACCCGGGTCGTCAAACGATCGATCGATGCACGACGGGGTGCCCCAAAAGTCAATCTGACGCTCGAAATCTATGTCGACAACGAACCGCAGCCGGCACCCGTGCACTTCGACTACCCCTCGGTAGCCGGTCGCACGGAGGTCGTGATCGTGGGTTCCGGCCCGGCCGGGTTATTCGCCGCCCTGCGGCTCATCGAACTCGGACTGCGGCCCATCCTTGTGGAGCGCGGCCGCGACGTCGCGGCCCGCAAGGTCGACATCGCGCAGATCAACCGCAACGGAGCCGTCGACCCCGACTCGAACTACGCTTTCGGCGAAGGCGGCGCCGGCACCTTTTCGGACGGCAAGCTCTTTACCCGCAGCAAAAAACGCGGCGACTACAACAAGGCGCTGCAAACACTTGTCTTCCACGGCGCTACACCCGAAATCCTCTACGAAGCCCATCCTCACATCGGTACCGACAAGTTGCCCGACATCATCCGCAACATCCGCCGCACGATCGTCGATTCCGGGGGCGCAGTACTCTTCGGGCGCCGCGTTACCGACCTGACGATCAAGAACGGACGCATCTGCGGCGTGCAGTGCGGCGACGAAACGATCGACGGAGCCGCCGTGGTGCTGGCCACGGGCCATTCGGCGCACGACATCTATGAGCTGCTACACCGCCGAGGCGTGCACATCGAAGCCAAACCTTTCGCCATGGGCGTGCGGATCGAACACCCCCAAGCATTGATCGACTCGATCCAATACCATTGCGACCGACGCGGCGACTATCTTCCGGCCGCGGCCTATTCGCTCGTGAGCCAGGAGAACGGCCGCGGCGTCTACTCGTTCTGCATGTGTCCGGGCGGCTTCATCGTGCCGGCGATGACCGACGCATCCCAGTCGGTGGTCAACGGCATGTCGCCCAGCGGCCGCACGTCGCCCTATGCCAATTCGGGCATCGTGACGGAGGTGCGGCTCGCCGACTTCGAGCACCTGCGAACCGAATGGGGCGAACTGGCCGGGCTGAAGTTCCAGCAGCAGTTCGAAGAACAAGCCCGTAAATATGGCGGCGACCGGCAGATCGCACCGGCACAGCGCGTGGCCGACTTCGTGGCCGGCCGGGCCAGCGCCACACTTCCGACGACATCCTACATCCCGGGACTCGTCCCCTCGCGGCTCGATGAATGGATGCCGCGGTTCATCGCAGAGAATCTGCGGGCCGGTATCGCGACGTTCGGACGTCGGATGCGGGGCTTCGTGACCAACGAGGCCATCGTGGCCGGAGTCGAGTCGCGCACCTCGTCGCCCGTGCGTATCCCGCGCGACCCGACGACGCTCATGCACCCCGCGACGGCGGGCCTTTTCCCTACGGGCGAAGGCGCCGGATATGCGGGAGGAATCATTTCGGCGGCACTCGACGGCGAACGCATCGCCGAAGCCGTCCGCAACCATATCGACAGATGGAACCGATGACGATCGCCTACGATGCCAAACGCATCACGCACAACGCAACAGGTCTGGGCAACTACGGCCGCATGATGATCGAAGCACTGGCCCGCTTCGCCCCTGCAAACCGCTACCTGCTCTACTCGCCCGACCCGGGGCGCGACGACCTGCGCCGCCGGCTGCCGCAAATGCCGCAGATCGAGTTCCGCTACCCGCAGCGGCAGCGCAAAGGAATCGGCAAAGCCTGGTGGCGCACGTTCGATATCCGGCACGAACTGCCGGCCGAAGTCTCGCTATTCCACGGCCTGGCCGCAGAACTGCCGTTCGGACTGCGCAAGTCGGGCGTCCGCTCGGTCGTGACGATCCACGACCTGATCTTCCTGCGCTTCCCCTCCTACTACAAATGGATCGACCGCAAGATCTACACCTACAAATACCGCAAAGCATGTCAGCAAGCCGACCGGATCATTGCCATCAGCGAGGCGACCAAACGCGACATCGTTGCATACTTCGGCATCGCGCCCGAAAAGATCGACGTAGTGTATCAAGGCTGCGACGAGAGTTTCAAGCGCGAAGTCGCGGAGGAGACGCAACGTGCCGTACGCGAGAAATACAACCTTCCGGAACGCTATATCCTCTATGTCGGCAGCATCGAACGACGGAAAAACTTGCTGCTGCTGGTGCAGGCGGCAGCCCGGACGGCGGAACCCGTCCACATCGTCGCCATCGGCAAACGGACACCCTACACGACTGAAGTCGAAAGATATGCGGCACAGAACGGACTGACGCCGCGGCTGCACATCTTCGACCGGGTGGAGTTCGCCGAACTGCCCGCCTTCTACCGCATGGCCGACCTCTTCGTCTATCCGTCGCGGTTCGAGGGCTTCGGCATTCCGATGATCGAGGCGGCGTGCTGCGGCGTGCCGACCATCGGCGCTACGGGATCGTGTCTGGAAGAAGCGGGCGGGCCGGATGCGGCATACGTCGATCCGGATGATCCGCAGGCACTGGCCGACAAGATCGCGGAGATACGCTCCGACGAGGCGCTGCGCCGCCGCATGATCGAACGGGGCCGCGCCTATGCGATGCGCTTCGAACCGGAAAAACTGACGGCCGACCTGATGGAAGTATACCGCAGAACGACCGAATGAAAAAACATCCGAAACAAAGAAACACCCCTCGCTGCATGGCTCTTGCAGCGAGGGGTGTTTCTTCTTAAATCGGGCGCTCGGTTTCCTTATCCGTTATTTTTGTCCAGCAAATCCAAATAGCAGGCGATATATTCGTCGGCACACTTCTCCCAATTGAAACGGCCGGCCCAACCCCGGATGCGTTCGGACGCCTGCACCGGATCGGCGGCGAAGTCGTCCAGCCCCCGGCGGGTCGCGGAAGCCATCGCTGCGGGCGTCAACTCGGAATAATAACAGGCGCAATCGCCGCCCACCTCGGGCAGCGACGTGAGCGTGGAGAGAAAGACCGGTTTGCCGGCTTTCATGGCCTCGACGGGCGGCAAGCCGAAACCCTCGCACAACGACGGGAAGCAGAATCCTTTGCAACGCTCGTAAAGGGCGAATTTCTCGGCATCGGTCACATGGTCGAGCGGAAAGATATTCTTCAGCCCCTCGCGGTCGATCCGTTCGCGGAGCCGCCGGCCGTAACCGGAGTGCCAGTTGCCGACGATGACCAAATTTTCTTCGGGCAGCGAAGCCATCATCTCGACAAGCAGATGTACGTTCTTCTTGGGCTGCAAACTCGAAATGTGCAACAGAAAATGCTCCGGCAGACCGAACGACGACAGATCGACCGAGGCGGAGGCATTCCGGGAGAAGTCGGCCACACCATTGTAGATTACCCGATCGGGCTGTTTCGGAGCGAAATGCTTCCCCACGTCGGCACGAGCGAACTGCGAAATATAAACCAAGTCGTCCGCATGGGCCAGCCGCAAGCGGAAAGCGCGAACGTAGCGGGGCAGCTTGCAGGCGCTCTTTTCATAGAAGAAGTTGATGTCGTGGATAGTCAACAAATTGCGCCGCGCAAAAAACATGTACTTGATGCGCGAAAACTGATGCGTGACATGGAACAGATCCATGCGTTCAGGATAAAAACGCAACAACTTGCGGATCGGACGGA
The DNA here is from genome assembly GCF_910580175.1 of uncultured Alistipes sp. Lineage (GTDB taxonomy): Bacteria > Bacteroidota > Bacteroidia > Bacteroidales > Rikenellaceae > Alistipes. Next base: position 155,455 of record NZ_CAJTXD010000003.1, on the reverse strand, counting down.
ATGTCTGGATATAACTCACATCCGGCCCGAAACACCCCTTGAAACCCCGCGGCACGATGAAATAAAAATCGATGCCATGCTCCTGGCGCAAGGCAGCGGCACGGGCGGCGAGATGCGCACCCAACTGGTAAGTGAATTCGCCGAATCCGACATTGCGGTTTCCTATTTCGAGCAACTCGACGGCGATCTTGCGCTGAGGCTTCATATCCAAGAAAGGGTATTTTCTATTATATTTTACAAATATAAATATAAAAACCAATGTAAACCAACGAACAGATGAAAATCATCGCCGAATCGAAGAATGAACAAAAAACGAAAGGCATCCGGATCAAATACAAACGTGTTCGTTATCTTTGCAAAAAGGAACCCGACTTCGGCTCCGAAGAAACCGATTCAAAATTATCGATCATGAAAAACCTTGGACTGCTGCTCATCCTGCTGGGCTGGACGACTGCAATTCGGGCCGCCGGGGCCGCGGACGGCGAACTGAAACTGCATTACGTCCGACCTGCGGCCTGCTGGGAGGAGGCGCTGCCCCTGGGCAACGGCCGCATAGGAGCTATGGTCTTCGGCGACCCGCGGCACGAAGAGTTCCAACTCAACGAGGAAACCGTGTGGGCCGGCTCGCCCTACAACAACACCAATCCGGCGGCCCGCGAGGCGCTGCCGGAGATCCGGCGGCTGCTTTTCGAAGGACGCAACCTCGAAGCGCAGCGTCTCTGCGGCCCGGCGATCTGCTCGCCCTCGGGAGCCAACGGCATGCCCTACCAGACGGTGGGGTCGCTGCGGCTCGATTTCGAAAACATCGCAGGGTACGGCGACTACCGCCGGGAACTGGACATCGCCCGCGCGGTGGCGACGACGCGCTTCACAGCCAACGGCATTCTCTACACCCGCGAGGCGTTCGTCTCGCTGGCCGACCAGGTGCTGATCGTACGGCTGACCGCCTCGAAGAAACACAGCATAACTTTCACGGCCCGCTACGACACGCCCTACGAACACAACATTGAGCGTTCGGCCTACGGCAATGACCTGCGGCTCGACGGCAAGGCCGACGATCACGAGGGGATCGAAGGCAAAGTCCGCTTCACGGCCATCGCCCGCATCGAACAAGAAGGCGGCCAAACCGTCGTGCTCTCCGACAGCACGATACGGGTGTGCGGGGCCGACCAGGCGATCCTCCGCATTTCGATCGGCACGAACTTCGTCGACTACAAAAACGTGTCGGGCGACGCGGCACGAAAAGCCGAAACCTATCTGGCCCATGCGGAAAGCAAATACAAAGAAGCGCTCCGCAAGCACGAAGCGATTTACCGGTGCTATTTCGACCGCGTATCGCTCGACCTGGGCCGCAACGACCAAGCCGACAAGCCCACCGACGTACGTCTGCACGAATTCGCCGCTGCGTCCGACCCGCAACTGGCAGCGCTCTACTTCCAGTTCGGGCGCTACCTGCTCATATGCTGTTCGCAGCCGGGCGGCCAGGCGGCCAACCTGCAAGGCATCTGGAACCACAAGCGCCACGCCCCCTGGGACGGAAAATATACGACCGACATCAACGTGGAGATGAACTACTGGCCGGCCGAGTCGACCAACCTGCCGGAAATGCACGAGCCGTTCATCGATCTGATCCGGCGCACGGCGGAACAAGGACGCGCCGCAGCCGCCATGTACGGCTGCCGGGGCTGGACGCTCCACCACAACACCGACATCTGGTGCGCGACGGGTGCGGTCGACGGCCCGAAATATGGCATCTGGCCCACGTGCAACGCGTGGTTCTGCCAACATCTGTGGGATCGCTACCTCTTTTCGGGCGACCGCGGCTACCTGGCCGCGGTCTACCCGCTGATGCGCGATGCCTGCCGCTTCTACCTCGACTTCCTGGTGCGCGAACCGAAATACGGCTGCCTGGTGGCAGCCCCCTCCTACTCGCCGGAAAATGCGCCGAAAGTCAACGGAAAACGGAATTTCGTGGTGGTGGCCGGCACCACGATGGACAACCAGATGATCCACGACCTGCTGCACAACACGATGGATGCCGCCGCTGCGCTGGGCGAAGACCCGCGCTTCGTGGACAGCCTGCGCACGACGGCCGCCAACCTGGCCCCCATGCGTACGGGCCGCTGGGGCCAGCTGCAAGAATGGCTCGAAGACTGGGACGACCCCAACGACCGCCATCGCCACACCTCTCACCTGTGGGGGCTCTATCCGGGCCGTCAGATTACCGATGCCCACCCGGCGCTCATGCAGGCCGCACGCACCACGTTGGAGGGCCGCGGCGACCACTCGACGGGCTGGTCGATGGGCTGGAAAGTATGCTTCTGGGCACGTCTGCACGACGGCAACCGCGCCTGGCGGCTCATTACCGAACAACTGCGCCCGACCACCGACACGCGGGGTCGGAACGGCGGCACCTACCCCAATCTGTTCGATGCCCATCCGCCCTTTCAGATCGACGGCAACTTCGGCTGCACGGCCGGCATCGCCGAAATGCTGGTGCAAAGCCACGACGGAGCCGTGCATCTGCTCCCGGCGCTGCCCGACGCCTGGCCGCAAGGGCGGGTCGCAGGCCTGCGAAGCCGCGGCGGATTCGTCATCGACGACCTGGAGTGGGCCGAAGGGCGGCTCCAGCGGGTAAAAATCGTCTCGACGGTCGGCGGCACACTACGTATCCGCTCGGCGGTACCCCTCGAACAGAACGCCAAGCCATTGCAACCGGCCCGCACGGCCGAATGCCCCAATCCGCTGTTGAACGCCCAACCGATCCGCCGGCCCGAATTTTCCGAACGGACGCAGACCGCGCTGCGAGACGTCGCCGGTGCAGAACGAACCTATGTCTATGACATAGAAACCGAACCGGGAAAAACCTATCGTTTCGAAAACGGTCTTCGATAAAAAGCGGCTGCGCGAACGACAAACCGGATAACATATCGAAAAACGATAAATTTTTTTATTATCTTTGCAAAGAACAGACACTAAACAACCGGAATATATGAATTTCTTCAAAACCTTTTTGGCGGGTGTACTGGCCTTTCTGGTAGGCTCGTTCCTTTCGCTCTTTTTCTGGCTCTTTCTGATCGGCATGATCGCCGGCATGGCAGCATCGATAGGCGGAAACAACGTTTCTATCCACCCCGGCTCGATTCTGAAGATCGACCTGGCGGAACGGATCGCCGACGCCCCTTCGACCGACCCGACGGCCAACTTCGACCTGCTGTCGATGCGCCCTACTCCGCAACTCTCGCTGATGGAGGCCCTGCGCGCCATCGAAGCGGCAAAAAACGACGACCGGATCGCCGGCATCTACCTGCGTCCGAACGGCGGAGGCGGCATCGCCGGCTCGGCGATCGTGGAAGAACTGCGCGCCGCGATCGTGGATTTCAAGCAAAGCGGCAAATTCGTAGTGGCCTACAACGAAAGCTACACGCAAGGCCAGTACTACCTGGCCTCGGCGGCCGACAGCATCTACCTGCAACCCCAGGGCGGCATGGAGTGGTCGGGACTCTCGATGCGCATGATGTTCTACAAAGGCCTGATGGACAAACTCGATCTGAAAGCCGAAGTGTTCCGCCCTACGGCCTGCAAATACAAAAGCGCGGTGGAACCCTACATCCTCAACAAGATGTCGGATGCCAACCGCCAACAAATGCAGCAACTCATCAACTCGCTGTGGAAGACCCTGGCCTCCGATGTAGCCGCCTCGCGGGGCCTGTCGTTCGAAACGCTGAACCGCATGGCCGACAAGCTGGAAGCGACGCTGCCGGAGGAGGCCCTGGAAAAGGGGTTGGTCGACGCCCTGATCTATGAAGACCAGATGGACGACGTATTCGCGTCGCTGGGCGTCGAAGCCGATCCGGACGGCCGCTACAACTATATCTCGCTGGGCGCATACGCTTCGCAAGTGCCGGCCGACCTGCGGTTCAAGGCTCCGCAGGTGGCCGTAGCCTATGCCGACGGCGGCATCGTGGACGGCAGCTCGTCGAACGGTTCGGTGGGCGGCAACTCGCTGGCCGAAAAACTGGCCGACCTGCGCGAAGACGACCAGGTAAAGGCCGTGGTGCTGCGCGTCAACTCGCCGGGCGGCAGCGCACTGGCCTCGGATGTCGTCTGGCGCGAAATGGAACTGCTGAAAGCCGAAAAACCGGTGGTGGTATCGATGGGTTCGTATGCTGCCAGCGGCGGATATTACATCTCCTGTCCGGCCGACGTGATCGTGGCCGACAAGATGACGCTGACCGGCTCGATCGGCGTATTCGGCATGTACATCGACCCGATCGCCGCACTGAAAAACAAACTGGGCGTGACGATCGACGGCGTGAAGAGCAACGCCTCGGCCGGCATGGGCACGATGGCTCCCCTCACGCCGCTGGAACGCGCAGCGATCATGCGCAGCGTAGACAAAGTATACGAAACCTTCACGACCTATGTGGCCGAGGGACGCAACCTGCCCCTCGAACAGGTGCTGGAGATCGCCGGAGGCCGGGTGTGGACGGGAGAAGATGCGCTCGGCATCGGACTGATCGACAGCTACGGCGGACTCGATGCGGCCATAGCCATAGCGGCGGAGAAGGCAGCAATAAGCGACGACTACCGCATTGTCGAAGCGATCGACGAACCGACGGGGCTGGCGGCGATCCTCGCCTCGCTCAATATTCGGATCCGTGCGGCGCTCCGCGACCCCGCAACGGAGACTCTGGCGACAGAATATCGCCGGATGTGCGAAGCACTGAGCCAACAAGGCATCGCCATGTACTGGCCCTATCAGGTCGACCTCCGATAAACGGAGCGGACGTATCGCTCGGCGGGACGGTTTCTTCGGAAGACGTCCCGCTTTTTTTGCCGCCGGATTCCTTGGTTTCGTTTTAAATCCATTATCTTTGCGAAAATATGGCAACGATCAGACTGACCAAAGAATTCTCGTTCGAAGCGGCGCACGCGCTCAACGGATACGACGGGCCATGCCGCGAAATCCACGGCCACTCCTACCGCCTGTTCGTGACGGTCAAGGGCCGTCCCTCGGAAACGGAAAACGACCCGAAATACGGTATGGTAATGGATTTCGGCGTATTGAAACAGATTGTGAACCAAGAAATCGTATCGCGGCTCGACCACGCCCTGGTGCTGCGGGCAACGCCCGGCAACGCCGCCTTGCGCAAAATGCTGGCACAGCAATTCTCCAACATCGTCGAAGTCGACTATCAACCTACGTGCGAAAACATGCTGGCCGACTTCGCCCGGCGCATCGCGGCCCGGCTGCCCGAAGGCGTAGCGCTCCACTCGCTGCGCCTGCACGAAACGGCGACCTCCTATGCGGAATGGTTCGCCGAAGAGAACCAATAGAGCGAAAACCGTACACCGGCAAAGCACATCCCTTTCTGTCCCCGACGCAACACAAACACTATGAAAAAACTCTTCCTGGTCGACGCCTATGCGCTGCTGTTCAAGTATTACTACGCCTTTCTGGGGCGCCCGATGCGCAACCGCACAGGTATGAACACTTCGGTAATCTTCGGATTCGTGAAGTTCCTGCGCGACATCCAGAAACGCGAACGGCCCGATCTGCTGGGCGTGGCATTCGATCCCAAGGGAGGGAGCTTCCGCCGCGAAATCTTTGCCGACTACAAAGCCAACCGTAGCGAAACGCCCGAAGACATCATCCTCTCGGTGCCCTATGTGAAACGGGCGCTGGAGGCGATGTGCATTCCTATTCTGGAAGTCGCGGGCTACGAAGCCGACGACGTGATCGGCACCCTCTCGCAGAAAGGCGCCGACGCAGGCTACGACGTCTACATGGTAACGCCCGACAAGGACTATGGCCAGCTGGTGCGCGACAACTGCAAGATATACAAGCAAAAAGGCACCGACGGCATCGAAATCGTCGACCGGGCGGCGATCCGCGAGAAATACGGCATCGACGACCCGACGCTGGTGCGCGACATTCTGGCGCTGTGGGGCGACGCCTCGGACAACATTCCGGGGGTGCCGGGCATCGGCGAGAAAATCGCCTGCAAGCTGGTGCAGGAATGGGGTACCGTGGAAAATATTCTGGAGAACGCAGACCGCATTCCGGGCAAGCAAGGCGAAAAGATCGCGGCCTGGAGCGACAATCTTCGCCTGGCCAAAAAACTGACGACGATCTGCCTGGATGTGCCGATCGACTTCAACGAAGAAGACCTCACGGTCTGCGAACCCCATATCGACGATCTGCGTGCGCTTTTCGCCGAACTCGACTTCAAACTTTTCCTGAACGACCTGAACAACCTGGCACCGGCCGAACCGATCTCCGACGCTCCGCGCCAGGAGGCACAGCGCCAACTGGCCGAAATGGCCCGCGCCAAGTCGGCCGCGGCGAAGAAAGCGGCCCTGGCGGGACAAGGCGATTTATTCGCACCGCCCGCGGCCCCGGCAGCAGAAACTCCGGCGGACGGGACATCGGCCGCCGAGCCGGGAGCAGAGACCGAACCGATCGCTCCTGCCGCAACGGCTTTCCGTACGGCCTTCGACACACCGCACACCTACACGCTGGTAGAGACACCCGGACAGCTGCGCGACGCGGTAGCCGAAATAGAACGCTATCCCGAATTCTGCTTCGACACGGAGACTACGGGATTCAACATCTTCAACGACCGCATCGTAGGATTGTCGCTGGCCGTGAAACCCCACGAGGCGTGGTACGTCCCGTTTCGGGAAGAAAACACGGCCGAACTGGCGGCGATCGTAAAGCCGCTTTTCGAAAACGAGGCGATCGCCAAAATCGGGCAGAACATCAAATTCGACTACATGGTGCTCCGCCGTCTGGGCATCGCGGTGCGCGGCCGGAAATACGACACGATGATCCTCCACTATCTGCTCGATCCCGAATCGCGCCACAACATGAACGCCCTGGCCGAACGCTATCTGGAGTACCGGCCCATCGAGATCGAAACCCTCATCGGCAAAGGCTCGAAGCAGCTGACCATGGACTTGGTAAACGTCGAACGGGTAAAGGAGTATGCAGCCGAAGATGCGGACGTGACGCTGCAACTCAAACAAAAACTCTATCCGATGGTGGAGCAGATGGGGCTGTGCGACCTCTATTTCCGTATCGAAGAACCGATGATCGAGGTGCTGGCCGACATCGAAATGGCGGGCGTGAGGATCGACACCGCAGCGCTGGCGGAATACGATGTGGAATTGAGCCGCCGCCTGGCCGAGCTGGAGAACGAAATCCGCACAGAGGCGGGCGAAGCATCGCTCAACATCAACTCGGCGCGTCAGCTGGGCGAAGTGCTTTTCGGCAAGATGCGCATCGCCGAGAAGCCCAAGATGACGAAAACGAAACAATTCTGCACCGACGAAGAATATCTCCAGTCGTTCGCCCACAAATACCGGATCGTGGATTTGATCCTGGAATACCGCGGAGTGAAGAAACTGCTGTCGACCTACGTCGAAGCACTGCCCCAACTGGTCAACCCGACGACAGGACGCATCCACACCTCGTTCAATCAAGCCGTGACGGCAACGGGGCGTCTCTCGTCGGCCAATCCGAACTTGCAGAACATTCCGGTGCGCGAGGAAATGGGGCGCCGCATCCGCAAGGCGTTCATCCCTACGGACGAAGACCACGTATTGCTGTCGGCCGACTACAGTCAGGTGGAACTACGCCTGATGGCCCATCTTTCGGGCGACGAATCATTGATCGCGGCATTCGAACACGGCGAAGACATCCATGCGGCGACGGCGGCACGGCTTTTCAACAAACCGCTCCCGGAAGTGACGGACGAAGAACGCCGCCGGGCCAAAACGGCCAACTTCGGCATCATCTACGGCATCTCGGCATTCGGACTGAGCCAGCGGCTCGAAATCCCGCGCAAAGAAGCAAAAGAAATTATCGAAGGCTATTTTACATCGTATCCGAAAGTAAAGGAATACATGGATCATGTGGTCGAAAAAGCCAAGGAAGAAGGCTTCGTTACGACGATTTTCGGCCGCCGCCGCTACCTCAACGACATCGCCTCGCACAACGCCGTGGCACGCGGTCTGGCCGAGCGCAATGCTGTGAACGCTCCGATCCAAGGCTCGGCGGCCGACATCATGAAGATCGCCATGATCGAAGTGCATCGCCGTTTCAAGGTCGAAAACATCCGCTCGCAGGTCATCCTGCAAGTACACGACGAACTGGTGGTCGACACGCTGCGCTCGGAGCAGGAAACCGTAGCGCGGATCGTGACCGAAAGCATGGAAAACGCGGCTCGGCTCAAAGTCCGGCTGCTGGCCGACTGCGGCATCGGCCGGAACTGGCTGGAAGCGCACTGAACAATATTGCAACCTCTTTTTATGGAAACCCAAATCAAACAGCTGCTCGGCACGGTCGTCCATCCGGAAACCGGCACGGATATCGTGACGAGCGGAATGATCGAACACCTCGCCGCCACGAACGAGAAAAAAACCGTGGTACTGCGCTTTGCAAAGGCCCGCGACCCGTTTGCGGTCAAGATCAAAAACCAAGTGGAAGCGCTGCTCAAGGAACATTTTCCGCAATCGGAAATCCTGGTGGTCGTGAAAGAAGGCGGTCAAGCCCCGCGTCCCGAACCCAAGGAAAAAACCACGACCGGCTCCATCGCCCATATTGTCGCAATCGCTTCGGGCAAGGGCGGCGTGGGCAAGTCGACCGTGACGGCCAATCTGGCGATCGCCCTGCGCAACATGGGCTTCCGCGTGGGCATTCTGGACGCCGACATCTACGGCCCGTCGCAACCCAAGATGTTCGGCGTGGAGGGATACGTTCCCGATGCGGTACAGGAAGACGGCACCGATCTGATCGTTCCGGCCGAATCGATGGACATCCGTCTGATGTCGATCGGCTTCTTCATCAAACCGACCGATGCCCTGCTGTGGCGCGGCGCAATGGCCGTGAATGCCCTCAAGCAGATGATCCACCAGACGAAATGGGGGCCGCTGGACTTCCTGCTGCTCGACCTGCCGCCGGGTACGGGAGACATCCATCTGTCGATCATCGGCGAACTGAAAATCGACTCGGCGGCGATCGTCTCGACACCCCAACAAGTGGCCGTAGCCGACGTGGTGCGCGGCGCGGAGATGTTCCGCAACCCGAACGTGAACATCCCCATAGCAGGCATCATCGAGAACATGGCCTGGTTTACCCCCGAAGAACTGCCCGAAAACCGCTACTACCTCTTCGGCAAAGGCGGAGCACGCCGATTCGCCGAAGAAAACGGAATCGGCCTATTGGGCGAAATCCCCATCGTCCAATCGATTATGGAAGGCGCGGAGGAGGGGCGCCCGGCCACAGCCATCGACCCGCGGGTAGAACAACACTACCGTGAAATTGCAGAACGCATCGTTGAAAACGTGATGAAAAAACGTTGAAAACCCCGTTGAAAAGCGTCGGTAAATTCGAATAACTTCATCATGGAATTTTTGAGTTTTCCCGATCTGCAATCATATATACAGAATTCCGCCGATTCCAAAAATAGTTATTATTTTTTACGGTCAGATTATGCCCCCGGAAAATCGATGTCCCGTTAAAAAATCAAGAATGTCAATATGTTGAAATATAATTTGCACAATTGTGGAAAAAACAAACAAATTATTGATATTCACTCGTATATAAAATAATATAATGAATATTTTCGTTGTTGAACTGTTCACTTATCAGTTCGAAAATTATTTATGAACATTGTGAACACCCTTTATTTTCTTTTTTCTTTATATTTAAATTTAAAAAAGAAATAAATAATAAAAATGAAAGTCGATAACTCCGATTCGCTGATCCGACGCATCGAAACGCTCAAACGCGACAAGAATGCCGTGATCCTGGCACATTACTATACGACCCCCGCGGTGCAGGCTGTGGCCGATTTTCTGGGCGATTCGCTGGCCTTATCGATCCAGGCCCGCTCGGTCGAGGCCGACGTCATCCTTTTCGCAGGGGTGCATTTCATGGCGGAAACGGCCAAGGTGCTATGTCCAGACAAGAAGGTGTTGATACCTTGCCCGGAAGCGGGCTGCTCGCTGGCCGAATCGTGCGGGGCGGAAGCGTTCGCTGCCTTCAAGGCGAAGTATCCGGGGCATAAAGTCGTTTCTTATGTCAATACGACGGTCGAAGTCAAGGCGCTTACGGATATCTGCTGCACGTCATCCAATGCCTTGCAGGTCGTACGTTCCATTCCGGAGGATCAACCATTGATTTTCGCTCCCGACCGCAATCTGGGGGCTTATGTCCGCAAACTGACCGGCCGTGAAAATATGGTGTTGTGGGACGGTGCCTGCCATGTACATGAAGAATTTTCGCTTGAAAAATTGTTGGCGCTCAAAAAACAGCATCCTGGGGCGGCGGTAGTCGCCCATCCCGAATGCCGGGCATATATTGTCGAGACGGCTGATTTTGTAGGTTCTACGGCGGCGATTCTTGAATATTGCGGAATGAGCGATGCTGAAGAATTCATTGTGGTGACGGAAGCCGGCATCCTGGCTGAAATGCAGCGGCGCTATCCTGAAAAACGGTTTATCCCTGCGCCGCCCGACGATGAGAGTTGCGGCTGCAACAATTGTCGTTACATGAAGATGGTAACGTTGGAAAATATTATTGCGTGTCTGGAGAACGGAGCGCCGGAAATAGTGATCGACGAAAAAATCCGTAAACAGGCAGAACGTTCGATTTTGAACATGATAAATATAAAATGATAGGAACCATGAAGAAATTTTTGTTGTTGATCGCTGCCGTGTCGGTCTCGTTTTCGGCTGCGGCCGATGAGGGCATGTGGATGTTGCCCTACTTGCAGAAAATGAACATCCGGAACATGAAAATGCGCGGTTGCAAGTTGTCGGCCGAAGATATTTACAGCGTCAACAAGTCGTCGCTCAAGGATGCCATTGTTATCTTCGGCGGCGGTTGTACAGGTGAGATCGTATCGCCCGAAGGACTGCTGTTTACCAATCATCATTGCGGTTTCGGTGCGATCCAGGCTCTTTCGTCGGTCGAACATGACTATCTGAAAAACGGTTTCTGGGCCATGTCGCAAGCTGAAGAACTTCCGGCACCGGGGCTGAGCGTGCGTTTTATCCGCAAGATCATGGACGTAACGCCTGAAATCGTTGGCAATGTACCCTCTGTGGCCGGACAGCAGGAGTATCGGGAGATCACGGGGGAGAACATCAAAGCACTGACCGAAAAATTGCAGGGGGAATATCCCGGTATGGAGATCGATGTCAAGCCTTTCTTCGAGGGCAACCAGTATTTTGCTTTCGTGATCGAACGTTTTACCGATGTGCGCCTGGTCGGTGCGCCGCCCCAGTCGATCGGCAAGTTCGGCGGCGATACCGACAACTGGATGTGGCCGCGTCATACGGGCGATTTCTCGATCTTTCGAGTCTACGCCGGGCCGGACAATAAGCCGGCAGATTATTCGCCCGAAAATAAGCCTTACAAGGCTGAAAAATTCTTGAAAGTATCGCTTGGCGGTGTCGAGGAAAACGATTTCGCCATGATTATGGGTTTTCCGGGATCGACGCAGCGTTATGCCACGTCCTATGAAATCGACAACATGTTGCGGGTGTCGAATCCGCAGCGGATTTTCATTCGCGGCGAGCGCCAGGCGATTCTGTGGGACGACATGCTGGCCAGCGACAAGGTGCGTATCCAATATGCGTCGAAATATGCCCAATCGTCGAATTATTGGAAGAATTCGATCGGCATGTCGCGCGGCATCGAGAAACTCAATGTGAAAGCTCGTAAGCAAGCGCAGGAGGAGTCTTTTCAGCGTTGGGCCGAGGGGAATTCGCTGCCCGAAGAGGGATATGTCGATGCACTGCCCAAGATCTGCGAGGCCTGCAAGGCGATGGAGGAACCCGCTGCTGTGCTTCAGTATCTTTCCGAGGCTTTTTTGCGCGGCATCGAACTGTTGGCGCCGGCAATGACTTTCGCGCGTTCGTCGGAGATCAAAAATCCCGAAAAAACCAAGAAAGTAATGTCCGACTGGTATGGGGATTACAATGCTCCGACCGACCGTAAGGTAGCCAAGCGCATGTTGCGGATCGCCCGTGAAAACATGAAGACCTTGCCGTCGTTCTACACGGAGATCGTGGACAAGGAATTCGGCGGCGATACGGATGCCTATGCGGATTATGTTTACGATCATTCGATCTTTGCTTCGGAGGAGAGTCTGATGGCGTTGATCGATGATTTTTCGTCTGAAAAAGTGGCTGCCGATCCTGCTGTGGCATTGGGCAAATCGGTGCTCGAACTTTATGAGAAGCTGGCTGCGGAGTGCAAGGGTGCGGAGAAAAAACTCGCCGAGGGGCGCCGCAAGTATGTTGCCGGTCTGATGATTCAGCAACCCGACAAGGCGTGGGCTGCGGATGCCAACTTTACGCTTCGCCTGACCTATGGCCGTGTGCTGCCCTATGATCCGGCGGACGGTATCCGCTACAATCACTATACGACCCTCAAGGGTGTGATGGAGAAAGAAGACCCGAAGAATCCGGCTGAATTTACGGTACCGGAAAAACTCAAGGAGCTTTATCGTCTCCGGGATTTCGGACGTTATGCCGACAAGAATGGCGAGCTGCCTGTTGCTTTCCTTGCCGACTGCGACATCACGGGAGGCAATTCGGGTTCGCCGGTGCTGAATGCCCGCGGCGAATTGATCGGCCTGGCGTTCGACGGCAACTGGGAGGCCATGTCGGGCGATGTGGCGTTCGAACCCGAGTTGCAGCGCACGATAGCCGTGGATGTGCGCTATGTACTTTTCATTGTTGACAAGTTCGCGGGTGCGGGCTGGTTGCTCGATGAATTGCAGATCAAGTGATCGCGACGGAAACGATCTGAAAGATATGGTACGGTCGTTCGGAAAACTCGATTTTACCCTTGCCGGAATATTTTCGGCAAGGGTAATTTTTGGTCGTTGTTCGTAATGATCTGAAAAAAAGTTTTTTAATAACAGCTCTCTTTTAACCCGGAGTGGCCGGGATTAAGGTTCCGGCCAGTGTGGTACGTAGATTCAGCAATCCACTGGTAATATAAGGCGCAAAAAGGATAAATGCAAAAGGTTGGTACCGCCGGTTTCGGGTATCGACGATTCGGTGCAAGAACGTTTCATGCGCAAATAATTCAACGCTGAAACCTTAATGCAAAGATTCCGTGCAAAAACTTTTGCTTCTTGTTTTGCGGTGTTGCCAGTTGTCCATCCCAGTCTGTTCCGAAGTTACCTCAAAAATTCCTTCGGACCATTCATTCCAGCGATTGCTTCTTTTACCTGCCGCGGGCTACCGCCACGACGCGTCGGGAGCCTTGACGAATGTCAGCACGAACGGCTACTACTGGTCGTCTTCGTCCTACGCCGCAGGTAATATCAACGCAGGTTTCCTGAACTTCAATTCGGGCAACGTGAACCCGCTGAACAACGGTAATCGGGCTGCGGGTCTCTCCGTGCGCTGCGTCCAAGCATCTGCGCAGAGAGCTGTTTTTATTTTTCTTGAACGGCTATTTTTGATATGGGATCGGCTTTCTTTAAGGTTCGGAAATCGAAAGCTCCGGACGAATTGTGCGGACGGGCTGTAATTTATTGATCGGAATGCCTCTTTTTGTTAATTAAAATCACTACTTTTGAGACTGCAAAGCAATATTTTGGAACATGGCGTCTAAACAATTCAAACGTTATTTGGTGACTTCGGCGCTTCCCTATGCCAACGGTCCCGTACACATAGGTCATCTGGCTGGAGTTTACATTCCTTCGGATATTTATACGCGTTATCTGCGGTTGAGAGGCTGCGATGTGGTTTCGGTCTGCGGATCGGACGAACATGGCGTGCCGATCACGATCAAGGCCCGCAAGGAGGGCGTTACGCCGCAGGAAATCGTCGATCGTTATCATAACATCATTAAGGATTCGTTCGAACGGCTGGGCATGTCGTTCGATATTTATTCGCGTACCTCGTCGCCGACGCATGCCGCGACGGCTTCGGACTTCTTCCGCAAGCTCTATGATGAGGGTAAGTTTGTCGAGAAGACCTCGATGCAGTACTATGACGAAGAGGCCAAGACTTTCCTTGCCGATCGCTATATTGTCGGCACCTGCCCCAAGTGCGGCAATGACCGCGCCTACGGCGACCAGTGCGAGAAGTGCGGCTCCACACTCTCTCCCGAGGAACTGATCGACCCGCACAGCGCTGTGTCTGGGTCGGTACCTGTGAAACGCGAGACGAAACACTGGTATCTTCCTTTGGATCAATATGAAACGTTTCTACGAAACTGGATTCTGGAAGGTCATAAGGAATGGAAATCCAATGTCTACGGTCAATGCAAGAGTTGGTTGGACGGCGGTTTGCAGCCCCGTGCCGTGAGCCGCGATCTGGATTGGGGCATTCCGGTTCCGGTCGAGGGCGCCGAAGGCAAGGTGTTGTATGTCTGGTTCGATGCTCCTATTGGCTATATATCTGCTACAAAGGATTTTACGCCCGACTGGGAAAAGTATTGGAAGTCCGATGACACGAAGATGGTGCATTTCATCGGCAAGGACAACATCGTATTCCACTGCATCGTCTTCCCGTCGATGCTCAAGGCACATGGAGGGTATATTTTGCCCGAAAACGTGCCGTCCAACGAGTTTCTCAATCTTGAGGGCGACAAGATTTCGACTTCGCGCAACTGGGCGGTGTGGCTGCACGAATATTTGGACGAATTCCCGGGCAAGGAAGATGTATTGCGCTATGTGCTTTGCGCCAATGCTCCCGAGACCAAAGACAACGACTTCACGTGGAAAGATTTCCAAGCTCGCAACAACAACGAACTGGTGGCCGTGCTGGGCAACTTCGTGAACCGTGCCCTGGTACTGACCAAGAAATATTACGACGGTCTTGTTCCGGCGTGCGGCGAATTGAACGACTATGATCGCGAAACGATCGCTGAAATGGCGACTGTAAAGGGTTCGCTCGAAAGCAATATCGAACATTATCATTTCCGCGAAGCGCTGAAAGATGCCATGAACATCGCCCGCATCGGCAACAAATATCTGGCCGACACGGAACCCTGGAAAGTGATAAAAACCGATCCGGAACGGGTAAAAACCATTCTGAACGTAGCTTTGCAAATCACGGCCAACTTGGCGATCGCCATCGAACCTTTCATGCCGTTTTCAGCGACGAAGATACTGAAGATGCTCGCAGTAGAGAAGTTTGCCTGGGATTCGCTCGGCTCGGTCGATCTGATGGCGGTTGATCATCGGATCGGCGAACCGGAACTGCTTTTCGAGAAAATCGAAGACGATGCGATCCAGCGTCAACTGGACAAACTGGAAGCGACGAAAAAGGCCAATCAAGCGGCCGAGGCGTCGCAAAAAGTTGAGGATCAAAAGGAAGAAATACCTTTCGATGACTTTCAGAAGATGGATATCCGTGTGTCGACGATTTTGACGGCGGAGAAGGTGGCCAAAACCAAAAAACTGCTCAAATTGACGGTAGATACGGGCATCGACCAACGCGAGATCGTCTCGGGCATAGCCGAGCATTTCTCTCCCGAGGAGTTGATCGGCCGTCAGGTGCTGGTGCTGGTAAATCTGCAACCACGCGAATTGAAAGGTACTCTTTCGAGGGGCATGATTCTGATGGCGGAAGATGCCGACGGAAAACTGCGCCTGCTGGGGCCGGATGAAAAGACGGTCAACGGAGCGATTGTCGGATAAAAATACAAATTATTCGGTGACTGAAAAATCAAGAAACAGGTAAGTATTATGGCAAACATCGATTGGAATGCTTTGGGATTCGGCTATTGCAAGACCGATTTCAATGTTCGCTACTCTTTTGCCGATGGCAAATGGGGCGAGATGGAAGTGACGGACGACGAATATATCAAGATACACATGTCGTCCTATTGTCTGCATTATGGAATTGAACTGTTCGAAGGGCTGAAAGCCTTTCGGGGAGTCGATGGCAAGGTGCGGCTTTTCCGGGTCGAGGAGAATGCCAAACGGTTGCAATCATCGGCCGAGCGATTGTGTCTGCCGGTTCCGACGGTGGACATGATCGTGAAAGCCTGCGTCGAAGTGGTAAAACGCAATGAACGTTTCGTTCCGCCTTATGGTACTGGAGCGTCGCTTTATCTTCGCCCGGTCATGTTCGGCACTTCAGTCGGATTGGGTGTGAAACCCTCGGACGATGCGCTGTTGATCGTGTATTGTTCTCCTGTCGGGGCATATTTCAAAACCGGGATCAAGCCGATGCCGGTCGTGATCGACCGCGATCAAGATCGCGCTGCTCCACGTGGAACGGGCGATGTGAAGGTGGGCGGAAACTATGCTGCGAGCCTGCTTTCCGGTGAACGAGCGCACAAGATGGGCTATTCGAATGTGATCTATTTAGATGCAGCGGAGCATAAATATATCGAAGAATGCGGTGCCTGCAATTTCTTCGGAATCAAGGATGGAAAATATATTACACCGAAATCGCCTTCTGTGCTGCCGTCGATTACTAACAAAAGTTTGCGTCAATTGGCCTGCGACATGGGGTTGGAAGTGGAAGATCGGCGCATTCCGGTCGAAGAACTTCCGACGTTCGAGGAGTGCGGCGGGTGCGGAACAGCGGCTGTGATCTCCCCTATCGGTAAGATTTTCGATTTGCAGACGAACGATGTTTATGAATATGGCGACGAGGTGGGAAAGGTGTCGCTTGAACTTTATACTCGTCTGCAAGATATTCAGTATGGCCGGGCCGAAGATAAATACGGCTGGTGTACGATTGTAATGTAGGAATTGTTTTATACTCCCCTCTTTTGTTTGGCGATGCGTCTTGGGAACTTGTGGGTTTTTGCAGATGAAGAGTGTGCCCGAGTTTTAAAGATTGGATAGATGGCGAGATTTAGACAACGGGTGTGTTTTTGCTGACAAGAGGAGGGTTAGTAAGAGAGACGGCTTTTAAGCCGTCTCTCTTATTTTTTATAGTAGGGTGTTGAATTTGTGCGTGGAGTCTAACTGCTGTTCCACGTGGAACGAATTTTTGTGTTTAACAAGGTGTGGCGTCTTGTGTTGGTGTTGATCGACTGGGGTTTGTGGGGTTTGCGATGTCTGGATTTAGGCCGACTTTGTAAAAAAAAGAGTGAACTGTGTCTTGTGTAAAACCGAAACAAGAGTCTTATGTTCGATGAGACGGAGCTTTTTTTGTTGCCGGCGAGCTGCTTGTGCTGTATGTAATGAAGCTGTTGTGGGGATGTATAGACGGGTCTTTATGGGGCGGATTGTGTGGTGGTTTTGTGATCGAATTTTGTATAAGTAAACAAGGCTGTCGATAAAAGGCGGGGGCTTTGTTTTGCGCTTCTTTGTTCTACGTGGAACGGGCTGCTTTTTTTGTTGGTGTGTAAAATGATGTCGTGCACAGAAAATGTGCGCAGTGTTGTTTGGGATTGCCCTATGTGTTTTATTATCTTCCGAATTTTACCAGCAATACGTTTATGTCTGCAGGCGAGACGCCCGGAATGCGCGATGCCTGGCCGATGGTTGCAGGATGGATGCGTCCCAGTTTCTGACGGGCTTCGATGGTCAGGGCCTGCAATTGCGAATAGTCGAAGTCATTGGGGATGGCGATGTTTTCCAAACGATGCAATTTATTCGCGATGAATTTTTCGCGTTCAATGTATCCCCGGTACTTTATCTGTATTTCAGCTTCTTCGATCGCGTCGGAAGAAATCTTTTGCGTCGTCAGGAATGCTTCGAGATTCGGCAGAACCTTGCGCAGCGATTCGATCGTCACATTGTTGCGCATCAAGATGTCGTTGAGCTTCCGTCCTTGAGTCAAAGGCTCCGAACCGACCGATTTTAAATAGTCGTTGATTTCGCTTGCTTTGATGCTCTGTTCGCGGGCGAATGAAACAAGCGATTCTACGAACGATTTTTTTTGCAGGAAATCGTCGTGGTTTTTGCGCGTTACCAGGCCTATTTTATGACCGATTGGCGTGAGTCGCAAGTCGGCGTTGTCTTGGCGCAGCAAGATGCGGTACTCTGCGCGCGAGGTAAACATGCGGTAGGGTTCGTCGACGCCTTTGGTTACCAGGTCGTCGATCAGTACGCCGATGTAGGCTTCGTCGCGTTGCAGTACGATCGGCTCCAGCCCTTGCAGTGCCCGATGCGCATTGATGCCGGCCATCAGACCTTGGGCTGCGGCTTCCTCATAGCCGGTCGTGCCGTTTACTTGACCGGCAAAGTAGAGGCCGCACACCAGCTTCGTTTCGAGCGAATGATGCAGCTGCGTCGGCGGAAAGTAATCATATTCAATAGCATAGCCGGGGCGGAAGATGTGGGCGTTTTCCAGACCGCGGATTTTGTGCAGCGCCTCCAGCTGGATTTCCCAGGGCAGCGACGACGAGAAGCCGTTGAGGTAATATTCGTTGGTGCTGCGACCTTCGGGTTCGAGGAAAAGTTGATGTTGTTCCTTGTCGGCAAAGGTGCGGAGCTTGTCCTCGATGCTGGGGCAGTAGCGCGGCCCGATGCCCTGGATCGTGCCGTTGAAAAGCGGCGAACGGTTGAATCCGCTGCGCAGAATGGCATGCACCTCGGGCGAGGTGTAGACCATGAAACAAGGAAGCTGGTTCTCAACGGGATGCGTGTCGGACGAAAAGGAAAATTTGGCCGGATGTTCGTCGCCCTCCTGCACCTCCAGTGCCTCGAAGTCGATCGTACGGGCGTCCAGTCGGGCCGGAGTGCCGGTCTTCATGCGCCCGATTTCGAAGCCTAATTCTTTGAGACTCTGTGTGATGCCGTGTGACGCGGCATCTCCTGCCCTACCCCCTTCGGCCTGCGAAGCCCCGCAGTGCATCATTCCGTCGAGGAACGTCCCGGCGGTCAGCACGACGGCCCGGCATGCGAATTCGACCCCCATACGGGTGCGCACGCCTCGGATGCGCGCCTGCGGGCCGGAGGTGTCGAACAGCAGTTCGGTAGCGGTATCCTGCCAGATGTAGAGGTTCCACGTGTTTTCGAGCGTATGGCGCCACTCTTCGGAAAACCGTGTTTTGTCGCATTGCGCCCGGGGACTCCACATGGCGGCGCCTTTCGAGCGGTTGAGCATGCGGAACTGCACGGCCGTGAGGTCGGCGATGCGTCCGGTCTGGCCTCCGAGTGCGTCGATTTCTCTGACTATCTGTCCTTTGGCAACACCTCCTATGGCTGGGTTACAGGACATGGCGGCCATTTTCGTCATGTCCATCGTAAGCAGCAGCGTCCGCGAGCCGAGGCGGGCCGCAGCGCAGGCCGCCTCGCATCCGGCATGACCGCCGCCGATGACTATGATATCGTATTGAAGCATAACGATTGAAAGGAAATTCGATCGGAAACTTATTATACGGCAATGTCGCATTCCTCTGTCGGATGCGATCCGTTTGCATCCGTTTCGTGCCGGATTTCGGGCAAAGGTAATGAATTATTCTTGATCGGCGGCCGGCTCTCCTGTGGATTTTAGATGCCGCAACCGACGATTCGTTCAGTGGCATGAAAAAAGCGAGTCCCGGAATGCGTTTTCGGAAAAATAATAGTATCTTTGTTCGTTAAGCAAGTCTTTTGCGCAGCATTCGCCGGGCGCAGGTGCGGAATTTCCCGTACGAGTGCAAGAGACCGCGTGCAGGGCGGGTTTGCCCGACTATGTGCGGCAAGAGGTGTGCCGAGTTCGTTTTGCCCGACTGCATGCGACGGTTTCTCGGTGCGCCGTCTGCCGGCCTGGAGAATGGGTACGCTGCCGGAAAAAATGGGCATGCCGCTGGAAAAATGAGCGTGCCGCCGAAAGCAAAGGGTTCGAGCCAAGAAAGATGTTCGATGCAGGAACGATGACAAACAAAAAATAGAGCTATGTACGGAAAGATCAAGGAGCATTTGCAGCACGAACTGGCAGAAATCAAAGCCGCCGGATTGTACAAGAACGAACGAGTGATCGAGTCGCCCCAGCGGGCCGAAATCGAAGTGGCCGGCCGCAAGGTGCTGAACTTCTGTGCCAACAACTATCTGGGCCTTTCAGACAATGCGCGGCTGATCGAAGCGGCGAAAAAGGCGATGGACGCCCGGGGTTACGGCATGTCGTCGGTACGTTTCATCTGCGGCTGCCAGGACATCCACAAGGAGCTGGAGAAGGCCGTGTCGGATTATTTCGGAACGGAGGATACGATTCTTTATGCAGCTTGTTTCGATGCCAACGGCGGCGTTTTCGAACCCCTCTTCGGCGAGGAGGACGCCATCATTTCGGATGCACTCAACCATGCGTCGATCATCGACGGCGTGCGTCTGTGCAAGGCCGTGCGCTATCGTTATGCGAACGCTGACATGGCTGAACTGGAGGAGTGTCTGAAGAAGGCTCAGGCGCAACGTTTCCGCATCATCTGCACCGACGGCGTTTTCTCGATGGACGGCAATGCGGCGCCGCTGGACCGAATCTGCGAGTTGGCAGATAAATACGATGCTTTGGTAATGGTGGACGAATGCCATTCGGCCGGCGTCCTGGGCAAGACGGGCCGCGGAATCACGGAACTTTACAACTTGCGCGGCCAGGTGGACATCATTACCGGCACGCTCGGCAAGGCTTTCGGCGGTGCCGTGGGCGGTTTCACGACGGGCCGCAAGGAGATCATCGATATGCTGCGTCAGCGGTCGCGTCCGTATCTGTTCTCGAACTCGCTGCCTCCTGCCGTGGTCGGCGCCGGCATCGAAATGTTCCGCATGCTGGCCGAGAGCAACGAATTGCACGACCGTCTGGCGGCCAACGTAGAGTACTTCCGTACGAAGATGATCGCCGCGGGATTCGACATCAAGCCTACGCAGTCGGCCATCTGTGCCGTGATGCTCTACGATGCCAAGCTGTCGCAGGATTTTGCAGCGCGGCTGCAGGAAGAGGGTGTTTTCGTGACGGGCTTCTACTACCCTGTCGTACCCAAGGGCCAGGCCCGCATCCGGGTGCAGGTGTCGGCAGGCCATACCGCAGAGCAGCTCGACCGGTGCATCGCGGCATTCGTCAAAGTCGGTAAGGAATTGAACATCATCAAATAACAGAGCATCATGCCTAAAGTTTCGTTGGATGCGATCGATCGCAAGATTCTGAAATATCTGATCAAGAATGCCCGCATGCCCTTTTTGGAGATCGCACGCGAATGCGGAATTTCGGGCGCGGCCATCCACCAGCGCATCCGCAAATTGGACGACCAGGGCGTGATTCTGGGCAGCCGGCTGATCGTCGATCCCAAGATGATGGGCTTCGATGTCTGCGCCTACATCAGCATCACACTGAAAGACCCGCAGCTGCTCAATCCGACGGTCGAGTGTCTGAAGGATATCCTGGAGATCGTCGAGTGCCATTTTGTCACGGGCCAGGGCAACATTCTTGTGAAGCTCTACTGCGTGGACAACGAACACTTGATGCAGACGCTTTTCGAGGGTATTCTGCGCATTCCCGGCATCGCGACGACCGAGACGACCATTTCGCTTGCGGAATCGTTCCAGCGCCAGGTAAACGTCGATTTTATCGAAGAGTAAAAACCCGGACGAACCCGAACTAAATTGGACGACCTATCAGAAGTTGTTCGAACTCGTCCGAACCGTCCGAACCGTCCGAACCGTCCGAACCGTCCGAACTCGTCCGAGGTCTTTGAGCCGTTCGAACTCTTCGAAGTTGTTCGAAGTTGTT
Organism: uncultured Alistipes sp.; assembly: GCF_910580175.1. Taxonomy (GTDB): domain Bacteria; phylum Bacteroidota; class Bacteroidia; order Bacteroidales; family Rikenellaceae; genus Alistipes. The sequence continues at coordinate 133,807 of NZ_CAJTXD010000003.1, read as the reverse complement.
CGAAGTTGTTCGAACTCGTCCGAGGTCTTTGAGCCGTTCGAACTCTTCGAAGTCGTTCGAGATTGTCCGAGGCTTCCGAATCCCCCGAGGCTATCCGAAGTTTCCGAACCTTTCGACGCCTTCGCTGGATATTTCTGCCCGGATTTCCGCGTGGATGGTTTCGTCCGAGTACCTCGGGTTGGCATTCCCATCCGTCCCTTTCGTCTGTTTGCGATCGGGCGGGCAATCGCTCCGGCAAAACTTGAGTCGGCGTCTGGAGAAGTTGTGTATTCGTGGGGCGGAAATATTTCGGACTCTCCCCCACCCCGGGTGTATGAAATACGTCCGGGGTTTGTTATAGAAAGGGTTGGTTGGATGCACGCCGCCGGGGCATTGAGTGTAAGCGTAGTATCGGTGTTGCTGGGTTGACTTCATGCTGTTCTGCGTTATCCGGTTTATCGAGACTTGGCTGCGAGAACTCTATTTATCGAATTTCGATAAAAGTTTTTTGATATTCGAAATTTGTTTTTATATTTGTCCCGAAGAATCGAAAGAAAAGGACTTGTTTTTCCGAGTGTTCGGTTTTATTATGGTTTCCGAATCGTCGGGATGAACGTTAAGTCGATTTTTTTTCAGAAAAACAATCATAGAGCGATGGATTTACTTGCAGTAGAGCACGTTACCAAGCAGTATGCAGGGCATAAGGCGTTGGACGACGTGTCGTTGGCCGTGCCCCGCGGGTCGGTCTACGGATTGCTCGGGCCGAACGGAGCCGGCAAGACGACCTTGATCCGCATCATCAACCGCATCACGGCGCCCGACAGCGGCCGGGTGTTTTTCGGCGGCCGCGAAATCCGGCCTGAAGATGTGCAGCGCATCGGTTATCTGCCCGAGGAGCGGGGGTTGTACAAGAAGATGAAGGTCGGCGAACAGGCGCTCTTCTTCGCACGGCTCAAGGGGCTTTCACGGCGCGAGGCTCTTGTCCGGTTGAAAGCATGGTTCGAGAAGTTCGGCATCGAGGGTTGGTGGGACAAGAAAGTGGAGGAACTCTCCAAGGGCATGGCCCAGAAGGTGCAGTTTATCGTCACGGTGCTGCATCAACCCGAATTGTTGATTTTCGACGAACCTTTCTCGGGATTCGACCCCATCAACGCCAATCTGCTGAAAGAGGAGATTCTGGCTCTGCGCGACAAAGGCGCGACGGTAATCTTCTCGACGCACAACATGTCGTCGGTGGAGGAGATATGCGACCACATTACGTTGATCGACAAGTCGCACAACATCCTTTCGGGGCGTGTGGACGACATCCGCCGGCGCCACGGCTCGAACATCTTCGAAATAGCCTACCGAGGCGAAGAACAGAGCTTGAGGCATGCGGTCGAAGGGCTGCAATGCCGTATTCTCGATGCCGATGCCGAGGAATCGGCCTATCGTACGCTTCGTTTGCAGGTCGCCGACGGGAGCGAAGTGCGACGCGTCATCGCCGCTGTCAACGAGGCTGTCGAACTGCGCTCGTTCCGCGAAATCATCCCTTCGATGAACGACATCTTCATTCGGGCGGTCAACGGCACATTGTGAGGCTCTGCGCTTGGGCTGTGAGACCCCCGTGCCTGGATTGTGCTATGCGACAATTCGAAAGATCGGGAGCCTGCGCATCCGGCCGGCCGATCGAAACAAGAATCGGATAACGAATAAAATACTACGATCATGTCCAACGTATTTCTTATCATACGGCGCGAGTTCAACGAGCGCGTCCGCAAAAAAACGTTCATCATTACCACGTTGTTGATGCCCCTGCTGATGATCGGCCTCATGGTAGCGCCGGCGTTGATTATGGAGTTTTCGCGCGGCGAGACGAAGACGATCGCTGTGATCGACGACAGCGGTTTGGTGGCTGCGGCCCTGGAGAGCGACGACGAACTGGTGTTCGAACCCGTCGATCTGCCGGTCGAACAGGCGCGCCGCGAGTTGACCGACCGCTTCGGGGTGCTCCACATCGGCGCCCAGGTGCTTGCCCGTCCGAGCAGCGTGCGGTTTTATGCCAATTCGTCGTCATCGCTCACGCTCGAAAGCAACATCACGGGACAGATCGAACGGATTCTGGAGGCCGAAAAACTCAAAAGCTACCATATCGAGAATCTGTCGCAGATTCTCGACGAAGTGAAGACTTCGGTGTCGATGCAGGTTTTCCGCAACGATAAATCGCAGGAGGAGGAGTCGCAGGCGCAGTCGTCGGTCGTGGCAACGGTGCTGGGTTATCTGCTCGGGTTCCTACTCTACATGTTCCTGCTGATTTACGGTTCGATGGTCATGCAGTCGGTCATCGAGGAGAAGAACAGCCGCGTGTTGGAAGTGATGGTTTCGTCGGTGCGGCCGTTCGATCTGATGCTGGGTAAAATCCTCGGCGTGGCGTCGGTCGCCGTGGTGCAGGTGCTCCTCTGGGGCGTGCTGATCTGCGGTGTCGGGGGTGCGGTGCTCCCCCATCTGATGCCCGAGGAGGTAATGGCCGGAGCCGAAGCCGTGCAGGCCGGGATGCCTGTTGCAGCGTCCGGCGACCTCGATCCCGAGATGTTGCAGGCCGTGGCTGCCGTGACCGACATGGGTTACGTGGTAAAGATTTTCGTGTGCCTGCTGTTGTTCGTCTTCGGAGGTTATCTGCTCTATTCGGCCATGTTCGCGGCGGTCGGTTCGGCTGTGGACAATGTGCAGGACGCTTCGCAGTTGCAATTGCCCATCACGCTGCCTATTATTCTGGCACTTATGGCCATGCTGGCCGTTGTCAAAGACCCCGATTCGCAGCTGGCATTCTGGTTTTCGATCGTTCCTTTTACCTCGCCCGTGGTAATGATGGCTCGAATCCCCTACGACATCGCATGGTGGGAAATCGGTCTCTCGCTGGCGCTGCTCTACGCTTCGTTCGTGGGGATGGTGTGGCTCGCGGCAAAAATCTATCGTGTGGGCATCTTCATGTACGGCAAGAAACCCACCTTGAAAGAGTTGTGCAAGTGGATCCGGTACAGATATTGAAACATCGGTCGTTTTATTCTGTTATCCGAATAACAGATTTATGAAAATATTTTATAAATTTGCAGCGGAACAAACAGCAAATCGGATTTAATTGAAAATATCTAAAAATCAACGACTATGATTTCGATCGACAATTACGATTTCAAGGGTAAGCGCGCGCTTGTCCGTGTGGATTTCAACGTGCCCCTCGACGACAAGGGCCAAGTAACCGACGACACCCGCATCCGTGCGGCCGTGCCGACCATCAAGAAGGTGCTGGCCGAGGGCGGCTCGGTAATCCTCATGTCGCATATGGGGCGTCCCAAGAAGAATCCCGATCCCAAATATTCGCTGGAGCAGATCGTGCCCGCCGTCGAGAAGAACCTCGGCGTGAAGGTAATGTTCGCCGGCGACTGCATGGGCGACAAAGCTGCCGAAATGGCCAAGAATCTGAAGCCCGGCGAAGTTATGTTGCTCGAAAACCTGCGTTTCTACGCCGAGGAGGAGGGCAAACCCCGCGGCCTGGCCGAGGATGCAACCAAGGAAGAGAAAGACGCTGCCAAGAAAGCGTTGAAAGAGGGGCCGCAGAAAGAGTTCGTCAAGAAGCTCGCTTCGCTGGGCGACTGCTACATCAACGACGCGTTCGGCACGGCGCACCGCAAACATGCCTCGACCTACCTGATCGCCAAATATTTCCCCAACGACAAGATGTTCGGTTACCTGATGGAGAAGGAGGTAAAAGCCATCGCGTCCGTAATGGAGAAGCCCGCACGTCCGTTCTGTGCCATCATCGGCGGTTCGAAAGTCTCGTCGAAGATCGGCGTCATCAAGGCCTTGATCGAGAAGTGCGATTCGATCGTCATCGGCGGAGGCATGACCTATACGTTCGCCGCGGCGCAGGGCGGCAAGGTCGGCAAATCGATCTGCGAGCCTGATATGTTCCCCGTGGCGCTCGAAATCCTGGAGCTGGCCAAGCAGAAGGGCGTGAAACTCGTCATGTCGCCCGATGCGCTCATCGCCGACGACTTCTCGCAGAACGCCAACACCAAGACCGCTCCGGCCAACGACATTCCCGACGGCTGGGAGGGTGTCGACATCGCCGACCAGGGCAAGAAAGCCTTCCGCGAGCATATCCTCGGCTGCAAGACGATCCTGTGGAACGGCCCCGTGGGCGTCTTCGAGATCGACAAGTTCGCTACGGGTTCCAAGGAAGTGGCTCTGGCCATCGCCGAGGCGACCAAGAACGGCGCCTACTCGCTCATCGGCGGCGGCGACTCGGTGGCCTGCGTCAACAAGTTCGGCTTGGCCGACCAGGTCTCCTACATCTCGACGGGCGGCGGTGCGCTGCTCGAATACATCGAGTTCGGAGACCTGCCGGGTGTGGCGGCCATCCGCGACTAACGACGAAAGGCCGCCGCGAGCGGCCTTTCGTGTAAAAGCCGATGCCGGCCGATCCGGTCGCTCTGCCGGAACGAAGCGCCGGCGGAGCAGATCCGGCTGCGAATTCTGCGAACTTTCAAATTACGAATAGATGAAAAAAGTACTTGTTTTAGTAGCTATGGTTTGTATGGCAAGTTGTCAGAACAACCCCAAGACCCCGGCGATCGATCTGGCGAACTTCGACACCGAGGTGGCCCCCGATGCCGATTTCTACCAATACGCTACGGGCGGTTGGCAGAAGCTCAATCCGCTCAAACCCGAGTATTCGCGCTACGGGTCGTTCGACATGCTGCGCGACAACAACGAGAAGCGCATCAACGAGCTTTTCGCGGACATGACGGCCCGGAAAACCGCACCGGGGTCAGTCGAGCAGAAGATTTCCGACCTCTATAAGATGGGTCTCGATTCGGCACGGCTCAACGCCGAGGGTGCTGCGCCGATCAAGGCCGCTGTGGAAAAAATTCTGGCCATCGACAACCGGGCGCAGTTGACCGAAGCTATCGCTGCGCTCCATTCGAGCGTGGCCAATCCGTTCTTCTCGATCGGTGTCGAAGCCGATCTGATGAACAGTTCCATGAACGCGCTCTATGCGTCGCAGTCGGGGCTGATGATGGGCAACCGCGATTATTATCTGGATGCCGAGAACGAGCAGTTCCGCACGGCCTACAAGGCTTATCTGGCGAAAATTTTCGCCCTGGCCGGCATTCCTGAAGCTGAAATCGAAAAGGCAGTGGCCGGAGTCATGAACATCGAGACCAAACTGGCCGAGAAGATGTGGTCGAACGTCGAGTTGCGCAATATCCCGGCTCAATACAATCCTACCTCGAAAGCCGATTTCGAGAAGCGCTACGATGCCATCGATTGGCCGACCTATTACAAGACGCTCGGCGTCGGCGACTTCGACACGATCATCGTCGCTACCCTCTCGTCGCTCGACAACGCCAACGAACTGCTGAAAACGGCGCCGCTCGACGACATCCGCTACTATCTGGCTGCACAATACATCGATTCGGCCGCCAATTATTTGAGCGACGATTTCCAACTTGCGTCGTTCGACTTCTTCGGTCGTACGATGGCCGGGCAGCAAGAGATGAAACCTCGTTGGAAGCGCGCCATGTCGGTGCCCAACGGCACGCTCTCCGAAGCTGTGGGTGAGATGTACGTGGCCAAGTACTTCCCCGAGGAGGACAAGGCCCGCATGCTGGAGCTGGTAAAGAACCTCCAGACTGCCCTTTCGCAGCATATCGATGCCCTCGATTGGATGTCGGACGAGACCAAGGCCCGTGCCCAGGAGAAACTGGCTACCTTTACCGTGAAGATCGGCTACCCCGACAAGTGGAAAGACTATTCGACGCTCGACATCGACCCGACGAAGAGCTACTGGGAGAACATCGTCAACGCCAGTGCATGGTATACGGCCGACAACCTGGCCAAGCTGGGCAAGCCGGTGGACAAAACCGAATGGCACATGCCGCCGCAGATGGTCAACGCCTACTACAATCCTACGACCAACGAAATCTGTTTCCCGGCCGCCATTCTCCAGCCGCCGTTCTTCAACCCTGCGGCCGACGATGCGGTCAACTACGGTGCTATCGGCGTGGTAATCGGTCATGAAATGACCCACGGATTCGATGACCAGGGCCGCAACTTCGACAAGGACGGCAACATGAACAACTGGTGGACGGAAGCCGATGCCGCTGCATTCAAGGCCAAGACTGACGTGCTCGTCAAGCAGTTCGACGCGATCGAGGTGCTGCCGGCCAAAGAGGGTCAGCCGGCCATCTACGCCAACGGTTCGCTCTCCCTGGGCGAGAATATTGCCGATCAAGGCGGTTTGCGCGTGGCCTGGACAGCTTATCGCAACTCGCTGGAGGGGAAGTCCGCTCCGACTCCGATCGACGGTTTTACGGATGCTCAGCGCTTTTATTTGGGCTATGCCACGCTGTGGGCGCAGAACATCCGCGACGAGGAGATCGCACGTCTCACGAAACTCGATGTGCATTCGCTCGGCAAATGGCGCGTGAACGCTACGCTGCGCAACCTCCAATCGTTCTACGATGCGTTCGGCATCACTGACGGTGCGATGTTCATGCCTGAAGAAGAACGCGTGATAATCTGGTAAACACACAATGACGCGATGAAATGGCCGGAAACAACGTTTCCGGCCATTTTTATGGGATTTCTATTCAGACTCGGGTCCCGCTGGAAAGGAGGTTGGAATAGAGTATAACGGCTGCTTTTTATGTCCGGGGGCATGCTGATCGGCCTTTCGGTCGGATCGGGGAGTCCGGGTATGCAATGGAAACAAAACAGCCGGTCTTCGTAAAAAGAGACCGGCTGTTTTTGTGCAGCAGCGGTATGATGTCCCTATCGGTTGACCACCGGCTTGATGTCCTTGATACGCAGCTGCGTGGTCACGGAACCCCGGTAGTGGTTCTCGACGATCTGGTAGCAGACGTCGATCGGCCGGCCGGACTTGACCCATTCGTAGTGGGTGGGCTGCTGGAAAGCGATCGACTGAATCTTGGTGTTGGGTTTCTGCCGCTGCATCAAATCCATGCGCAGATGCTCGCATTCCATGCCGACCAGCTTGGCATCGCCGTGGTTGCTGACGCCGTAGGTCGCGAAGACCGGTGCCGCATTGCCCGGCCCGAAAGGCTGGAAGCGGTTGAGGTTGTCGCGGAACTTGGGCGTGATGTCGGAGAAAAGCAGCTCGCTGTCGATGTCGACCTGCGGCACGAGCATCTGGGGATCGATGTGCTGTTCCACGAAGTCGTTGAACCGCCGCGTGAACTCCTCGACGTTCTCGGGCTTCATGGTCAGTCCTGCGGCGTACATGTGTCCGCCGAAGTTTTCCAGCAGGTCGGAACACGACTCGACGGCCTGGTAGAGATCGAAGCCCGGCACCGAGCGCGCCGATCCGGTAACGAACCCGTTGCTCATGGTCAGCACGACGGTCGGCCGGTAGTAGGTCTCGATCAACCGCGAAGCGACGATGCCGACGATGCCCTTCATCCACTTGGGATTGTAGATTACCGTGCTTTTGCGGCTCTTCAGCTCGGGATTGCTCTCGATGTAGCTGTGGGCTTCCTGGGTTACCGAGCGGTCGATCGACTTGCGATCCTGGTTGTAGGCGTCGATGACGTTGCCGAACTCCTGGGCGACGCTTTCGTTGCCCTCGATCAACAGCTCTACCGCGGCATGGCCGCCCGAGGGCGATGCGTTCTCGTCGCTCTCGTCCATGCGCATGCGCCCTGCGGCGTTGATGCGCGGGCCGATCTTGAACACGATGTCGTCGATGGTAATGTTATGCTTGTCCAGACCGCAAATCTTGATGATGGACAACAATCCTTTCGACGGCTCGCGATTGAGGTTCTTCAAGCCGAAATGGGCCAGGATGCGGTTCTCGTCGACCAACGGCACGATGTCGGAGGCGATGCTGACGACCAGCAGGTCGAGCAGGTCGAGGATCTGCTCGAAAGGAATGCCGTTTTTCTGGGCATAGGCCTGCACGAGCTTGAACCCTACGCCGCAGCCCGACAACTCGTCGAACGGGTAGGAGCAATCGACCCGTTTGGGGTCGAGAACGGCCACGGCGCGGGGAATCTCCTCGGCCGGGAGATGATGGTCGCAGATGATGAAATCCACGCCCTGCTGCTTCGCATAGACGACCTTTTCTGTGGCTTTGATGCCGCAGTCCAAGGCAATGATCAGACCGACGCCTTTGCGCGCCGCCAGGTCGATGCCTTTGACCGAGATGCCGTAACCTTCGGTATACCGGTCGGGGATGTAGAAAGTCAGGTTTTGATGCCCGATCTGGCGCAAAAACTTGTAGACCAGCGCCACGGCCGTGCAGCCGTCGACGTCGTAGTCGCCGTAAACCATGATCTTCTCATTGTTCGCGACGGCCCGCTCCACCCGCTCGACCGCCTTGTCCATGTCTTTCATCAAGAACGGATCGTGCAAGTCGGCAAGGCTGGGTTTGAAGAATTTCTCCGCCTTTTCTACGGTGTCTATGCCTCTCTGAACGAGTAGATTAGCCAGTACGGGCGATAGTTTCAGCGCGGCAGCCAGCGCCGCCACCGCCTCCGGATCGCCCTGCGGTTTCACTACCCAACGTTTTTCTATGGGCATACGAACTATTATTTATATATTTTAACATTTAATATCTTACCCAAATTTTCGACGAGCGAATCGTTCACTTCGCCGATGGCGATCTTGCGTCCAGTCTCCCGCTCGATCGAGGTCGCACCCCGGTCGACGAACCCGCACGGGTTGATATGCGAGAACCATTCCAGATCGGTGGAGACGTTCAGTGCGAAACCGTGCATGGTCACGAAACGCGACGAACGCACCCCGATGGCGCATATCTTGCGAGGTGCGCCTCCTCGTGTTGCCGGCATCGCCCCCGGCCCGGCCAACCCGAGGTCGTTCGCTTCCGGCCTGTCCACTCCCGGTCCGATCCAGACGCCCGAAGCGCCTGCGATGCGTCCTGCGGCGATTCCGTACTCCGCGACCGTGCGGATGACTGCTTCTTCGAGCGAGTCGATGTACTCCCGCAGGCCGATCCCGAGCTTTTCGAGGTCGAGAATGGGGTAGCAAACCGTCTGCCCCGGCCCGTGGAACGTGATGTCGCCGCCCCGGTCGATGCGGAAGAACTCGGCTCCGAGCCGCTTCAGCGCGGTGTCGTCGACCAGCAGGTTGGCGGCATGGCCGCTTTTCCCGAGCGTGTAGACCGGCGGATGCTCCACCAGCAGAATTGTACCCGCCCTATTCTGTGCGTCCGCTTCCGGGCACTCGTTCCCGTGATCCGTAGCGCTTTTTATTCTGTTCTCGACCGTATTGTTGGTTGCATAGCCGGTCGTATTATTGGCAACCCCATTGGCTGTCTCGTCAGCCGCATTGCTGACCATATTGTTGGCTGCATTGCCGGCTTTGCCGTCCCTGCGCCGCCGGTTTTTCTCCGCGAGCAGTTCCTCGAAAAGCGACCGCTGCAACTCCCAGCAGCTTGCATAATCCATCGTTCCGAGGTCGCGGCGGCGGACTCTCATCATCGCTGCAAACCTTTCGCTTTGCGGAGCGCCTCCTCGGCCATGTAAGATGACCGTACGAGGGGTGCGCTGGCGCAATAATCGAATCCCATCTCCATCGCCTGCTCCCGGTACCATTCGAATTTCTCGGGAGTTACATACGCCGCAACGGGGTAGTGCTCCAAAGTGGGCCGAAGGTATTGGCCGAGCGTCACGATCCTTACGCCTGCGTCGCGCAGGTCGCGGAGGGTTTGCAGGACTTCGTCATCGGTCTCGCCCAGGCCGACCATCAACCCGCTTTTGACGGTCGCGCCGCGATCGCTCAAATGACGCAGCGTCGCCAGGCTGGTGCGATAAGTTGCCCTGGAGCGCACGTCGGGGGTCAGTCGTTCGACGGTCTCGATGTTGTGCCCGATGACATCGGGTCTGGACGCGACGACCCGATCCAACAGTTCGGGCTTTGCGTCGAAATCGGGAATAAGAAGCTCGATCGCCGTGTCGGGATTCTGCGCGCGGATCGCTTCCACGGTGGCGGCCCAGTGGGCGGCTCCGCCGTCGGCAAGGTCGTCGCGCGTCACGGAAGTGACGACGGCGTACCTGAGTTTCATCAAGGCGACGCTCTCGGCGACCCGGCGGGGTTCGTCGGCATCGGGAACAAGGGGCCGTCCGGTCTGCGTGGCGCAGAAACGACAGCCGCGGGTACATACTTCGCCCAGAATCATGAACGTGGCGGTTCTGCGGCTCCAGCACTCGGCCTGGTTGGGACAACGGCCGCTGCTGCAAATGGTATGCAGCCGGTGCTTTTCGACGAGATGCCGCACCTCGGCATAGTCGGCCGTGCGGTGCAGGCGGATTTTGAGCCATCCGGGTTTTTTCAGTACGTCTACCTTGTCATAAAACTGAGGCATTTAAGTTCTTAATTTTCCAATTGACGCAAATCTACGAAAAATAATTGACATTTTGGAGGTTCGGCGTGCATTATTATTACGATCCTTATCGGAAACCGGTCGCGAGGCTTTCTGTCTGCGACGGGATGGGGGAGTATCGGGACGTGAAAGCGTGCATCGGGATTGAAAGGGGATGCGTCGTTTTCTCGGCGTTGCAGGAGAGCGTAGGGTGCAAAGAAGAATCCCGGAGCCGAGCGGCTCCGGGATTCTCTGGTTAGGTTAGTTAGGTTAATGAGTGTGGGGGAACCCCACGTTTTGTATTACAAAGATAAACGGATTTTTAGGAAAAACAAAATCTCGAAGCTGTTTTTCTTGCTTAAATCCGATATTTTTCGATAATTTATAATTAAAATTTTTTAATTATAGCGCAATTCATAAGTTTTTCATTAAAGGGCTTCCCGCATGGCTTCGTTTTCTTGTGCGGTCTCCTGTGGCACGGAAAGCGTGTTGAGGTGCCGGTTGCGATAGGTTGCGGGCGTCATCTGGTACTCTTTCTTGAACAACTTGATGAAATGCGACGTGTTGGGGAACGTGCATTCGTTGCCGATTTCGGAAACCGACTTCGAAGTCGAAATCAGCAGCAACCGCGAGTGCATGAGACGTTGGCGGATGTACCACTTGTGGGGCGGCATCTGGAAATGACGCCGGAACTCCTTCTTGAACGATGTGAGCGAACGGTTGGTTAGCCGCGACAGCTCCTCGATGGATATATCCTTGAAAATGTGGTCGTAGACGATCTGCTCGAAGTTCTCCTTGGCGGCATCGACGTTGCTCAGCAGCTTGCTTTTGATGCAGCAGTCTTCGTGCGAGGCGATCAGGTAGATGAGTTCGGTCATCTTGATGTTCTCGGCCGTTTCGTCGTGGTGGAAATCTTCGTCGCGCAGGTAGCTGTTGATGTTGGAGAAAAAGTTGCGGACAGCACTCCATGCAGGCATGACCACGTGCATGCGGTTGTTGCAGTTCTCGCACGAATGCGAATTGGAGATATTCAGCCCGTAGGTAATGTTCAGATGCAGCAGGATGCGCTGAAGATCCGACGGGGTGTAGTAGACGAGAATCTGCTCGAACGGTTGTCCGTTTTCGGGGAAGTGTTCAATGTAATGGTGTCCGATGCCGAGGTAGAAGATGTCGCCGCGAGTGAACTTGCGGCGTTTGTCTCCGTCGTAAACGTACATCGTACCGCGCAAAATGTAACCGATGGCGTAGCGGGAAAGAGATTGTGACTGGATACCGGTGTGAAGCGTTTCTACATACTTCACGATCATCGGTTGCTGAGCCGACGAATTCATTGAATTCTTCATGGTGTAGATTGTTAATTTTTAATTACTGCGAACAATGGTTGCGTCACTCTTGTTCATCCTCAAATATACAATCTAAACTTTAATTCATAAAATGTAAAATAGTAAATAGGGGTGTGGGAATGCACATTCAGCCGTAACGTATCACGATTAGGTCTAAATATATTATTTAAAAAGTATGTTGAGCAAAACTCCCGCCAGGAGGATGGCGTAGATCGCCCGACCCGCTGAAGAGTAGGCACGGACGAAGAAAAGGGGCAGCAGTACAGCCGCCGGGACGGCCGTCAGGGAGAATAATGGCAATGATGCCCCGGGTAGGCAAAGTACCGCTGCTGACAACAGCAAGGCTTCCATATTATAATACAAGATTACCCGAGGTTTGGAATTGACGGCCAGACGGCTCGAAAAGAGGAAGTAGAATCCGAACAACAGACACACAAGCAACGCACCGAGCAAAAAACGGGTCGGCAGCGGAATTTCGTCGATGAGAGCGAAGAACGGGCCGCTGCCGGTCAGTTGCTTGCCTAAGGCGAGCAGCGGTGCGTGGAAAGGGGCGCCCATTCCCCAGTTGATGTAACAGAGCGTTAATGGTGCGAGCAACAAGCCGGCCAGGGCGACGATCGTTTCGCGTACGGTGCGGTGGAAATGGACGACGGCCAGCGGCAACAGCAATAACAGCGGGGCGGTCTGCGGAATGAGGATGACTGCTGCACCCAGGTAGAGCGAGGCTCGGAAAAGGATGTTGAACGCATAATTGGGCGTGAATGCCCGGCAAAAATTGCTGATCGAAAAAGCCAGCAGCAGCGAACAGAGGCAAGCGGTCAGATCGACGGTGCTGGCTATGGCGCCGCAGGCGACGATGCCGTAAAACGGAATGGCGATGCAGGTGTTGACGGAATAGAGATTGTAACGGACGGCGAAGTGACCGGTGCGGATGCCCGTGATTAACAACGACAATCCGCAGATAGTTGTGGCCCAACGCGGAAAAGCGGTTTGGAACTTGAGGAGTGTTTCTGCGGGCAACCATGTCGGAAGCGCGTCGTCGACCGGAAGCGCGGCAGCGGGAATAGTGCTGCGGAGCAGGGCGACGACGACCAGAACGGCCAATGTCAGAAAGGCCGGAACGAAAGGCTGTTGGGCGATGTCGAATTTCATGGTACAAATTATTCGCAGGACAAAAATAACGAAAAAAAGCCGGAAGGCCGTAGTTTATTCGTAACTTTGTGAAAAGTAACGATGTGTGGAGCGGCGGGTTCCTCTATCCGGGCGTTCCGCATGTATGGTCCCCGCTGCCGGGTACAGGATGTGCCTCTGCCGGTTGCTGGCGCCGGACTGGGAGCCGCCTGCCGCTTCGAACAGGGAAGTGTCGGCGGCGGATGCGATATGCGCGATGTTGGAATTGTGTTTTCAATATGAATTTCCGGAAGCCGGGTGCGACGAGGCGGGACGGGGCTGCCTGGCCGGCCCGGTGTTCGCGGCGGCTGTGATGCTGCCGCCGGATTTTCACGATCCGCTGCTCAACGACTCGAAGCAGATGACCCCGCGCAACCGCGACCGGCTGCGGGAGGTTATCGAACGCGAAGCGGTGGCCTGGGCCGTGGAAGCCGTGGCGCCGGCGCGAATCGACGAAATCAACATCCTGAACGCATCGTTCGAGGGCATGTCGCTGGCCGCGGCGCGTCTGGAGCCGCAACCGGGTTTTTTGGCAATCGACGGCAACCGTTTTCGCACGCAACTGACGCTTCCCTATGCGTGTGTCGTGAAAGGCGACGGCAAGTATGCGGACATCGCAGCTGCCTCGGTACTTGCGAAGACCCATCGGGACGAATACATGTGCCGCCTGGCAGAGGAATATCCGGAATACGGCTGGCGGAAGAACAAGGGCTATCCGACGCGAGAACACCGTCTGGCGATTCGAGAACATGGCCTGACGCCGCATCATCGCCTGACGTTCAACCACGAAATCGACCAACTGGAACTCCCTTTCGTATAAAAAGATAAAAACAACTCCTTGCAGATGCTTGGACGCAGCGCACGGATAAGGCACTGGCCCGGTTCCCGTTGTTCAGCGGGTTCACGTTGCCCGACGTGAAGTCCAAAAAGGCCGCGTTGATGTTGCCGGCAGCATAGGACGAAGATGCCCAGTAGAGGCCGCGCGTGCCGGCGCCCGTCAAGTCTCCCGACGTCTCGTTGCGCCAGCCCGCGGCAGGTAAAAGAAGCAATCGCTGGAATGAATGGTCCGAAGGAATTTTTGAGGTAACTTCGGAACAGACTGGGATGGACAACTGGCAACACCGCAAAACAAGAAGCAAAAGTTTTTGCACGGAATCTTTGCATTAAGGTTTCAGCGTTGAATTATTTGCGCATGAAACGTTCTTGCACCGAATCGTCGATACCGAATGAACCGTCCGCACCGAATTTCTGTGCTGAACTTTTGTATCAACTTCTTTTTTGCGCCTTATATTACCAGTGGATTGCTGAATCTGCATACCACACTGGCCGGAACCTTGATCCCGGCCATTCCGGATAAGAAGAGAGTTGCTTTTATCTTGGATTAAAAAACAACGGGTCTTCAATGAAGGCCCGTTGTCTTTGAATCAGAGTGGGAATGCCCGTTTAGTATCCCAGCGACTTGGATGCCGCATAGGAGATTTTCAAGGCATTGGCCCGGCGAAGTTCCTGCTTCACGTCCGTGACGATACCCATCTTGGTCGAGCCGTCGGCTTTCAGACATACGGTCATCGAAGCACGGTCGGCTTCGCTGAGTTTGTCGCGCTCGGCAGCTACGAAATCCAGGATATCTTTGGTCGTCTTGTAGGAGTCGTTGAGCTGGATACGCGGCGCCGTGCCGAATTTGGCCTGCATGGCCAGCGACGGCTGTCCGATGTGGATGTAGCTCACGAGCGACTTCTTTTCGAGCTTCTGCACCTCGGTAGCTTCCGGCAGCTTGTAGCGTACCAGCAACTCTTGGTCGCGCATGGTCGTAGAGACCATGAAGAAGAAGAGGATCATGAAGATCACGTCGGGGAGCGACGCTGTCGAAATGGGGGGCAAACTTTTGTTGCCCTTCTTTTTCATTACTGCCATAATCTTACTTCTTAATGGTACGCGGCTCAGCCTCGGAAATCTTCAGAGGCACAGCCTTGGTAATTACGTTGCGCTGTTCTTCGTTGAGCGCCGCCAGCTTGTCGCCGAACTTGCGTACGGCCAACTCGTCGCGGATCTCGTTGAAGGCACGCGTCAACTCGTTCTGCACCATGATGTAGGGCTGGTAGCCCGTATCGCGGGTGGTTTGCAGCGAAACGACGCCCGAGCTGACGGGATAGACCCACTTGCTGCCATCGGGAAGATCGAATTCCTTCTCCTCTTTTTCCGGAAGATCGGCATCGTCCAGCGGATTGAGGACGAATTCCTTCGTCTTCTCCTTCAGGTCGCGCAATTCGATGAACTCCTGCTTGCCGGGTTGTCCTGCCATGATCTGACCGCTACCGTTGATGAGCACCAGGAAAAGGTTGCGCTCCTTGACCTTGATTTCCTCCTGTTTCTGATCTTCGGGAGGAATCGGCGGGAGCATGCGCGCCAGACCCGTGTCGGTGTTCATGGTAGTGGCCACCAGGAAGAAAATCAGCAGCAGGAAAGCGATGTCGGCCATCGAACCGGCGTTGATTTCCTGTACTTTTCTTTTATCCGTTGCCATTTGTTCGTTCCGTTATTTGAATGCGCCCCAGATCTCCGTCGCGATGGCCGTCACGAATGCGGCGACGAAAGCGACGTAGGTCACCAGGATGCTCGTTTCGGTAATCACGGTTTCGCCGTGGCCGAAGAACCCGTTGTTCTGCAAGTCGATGATGTTGACCGTGTGGCTGGCCGAATAGAAGTACGACACGCCCACGACGATCAGGATCAACGCCAGGGAGATGATGGTTCCCTTGATGCCTGCCGGGTTCTGAATCATTCCGAAGATGGCGCAGAAGATCGCAGCGGCGATGGCGAACACGAAGAGGAAGTATCCCCAGATCAGGTTCGCACCGATCGCAGCGTCCGAGCCGCCCGAGGCTATCGCGTAGATCAGAAGAACCGCGGTAACAGCCATCAGAATGCCCAGCAATATGTTAAGAATCTTTTTCATGATTGCTTGTGACTAATCGTTAACTGTGATTATTTCTTGTTGTAAGCCGTCAGGATGTCCATCAGCGTGATCGACGAATCCTCCATATCGTTCACGAGCGAGTCGATCTTCGAAACGATATAGTTGTAGAACAACTGAAGAATAACCGCAGCGATAAGACCCATGAGGGTCGTCAACAGAGCGACCTTGATACCGCCTGCAACCAGCGTCGGGCTGATGTCGCCGGCAGCCTGGATGGCGTCGAACGCGCCGATCATACCTACGACGGTACCCATGAAGCCCAGCATCGGCGCGAGGGCGATGAACAGACCGATCCACGAAAGACCCGACTCCATCTGGCCGGTCTGCACCGAACCGTAGGAAACGACGGCCTTCTCTACGGCGTCCAGACCCTGCTCATAGCGATCCAGACCCTGGTAGTAGATCGAGGCGATCGGGCCGCGGGTGTCGCGGCATACGTCCTTGGCAGCGTCGATGCCACCGGTGTAGAGCGCCTTCTCCACGGCGTCGATGAGTTTCTTCGAGTTGATCGTCGAGAGCGACAGATAGAGGATGCGCTCGATGGCTACGGCCAGACCGATGACCAAGCAGAGCAACACGGGAAGCATCCAGCCCCAACCGCCTTCGAGGAACTTCTGCATCAGCACATGGTGCATGCTCTCGCCTGCGATTTCGGTCTCGGCGACAGCGGTTTCGGCTGCCGTGGCTTCGGCAACGGCGGTCGTCTCCTCAACGGCAGCAGCGGCTTCCGGCTCCTGGGCGAAAGCGCTCACGGTGCCCATGGCGAAGAGGGCTACCGACAGAATCAAAAAAAGTTTTTTCATAGTGGTGTTTGATAATTGATTTGATTGGTTGATCTTATGTGCTTTTCTGTTCTTGTCCTAAAAATTATAAAAACAATCGTTTTTTCTTTGTTTCCATCCGTCTGCATTGTGAATTTGCAGCCCGAAGCCGGTTTCCGGCATGGGGTTCCATACGCAAACCCGAATTCGGAACGATGGGTTCGGAATTCGGCTAAATAGCAGTATTTCAATGCTTTCTCGTGCACCTATTCTTCCGTCTCCGCTTTTTTGCGGGCGGAAAGAATATGTTAGCAGTGCGAAATATATAAAAAAAAATCGTTTTATGCAACGGCCTATATTGTAAATTCTCCTCGCAGAGGTTTGCGCAGCAAGGCGAGCGTCGCTTCCTCGGGGAGTTCCTGTCCGAGTACGTACATCAGTTTGGTAACGGCCGCTTCGGTGGTCATGTCGTGGCCGCACAGCACGCCGGCTTTTTGGAGACGCAGGCCTGTCTCGTAAAGTTCCATCGACACCTTGCCGCCGCCGCACTGCGTGATGTTGAGCACGATCGTACCGCGTCGGATGGCGTCGTGCAGCGCGCGGATAAACCATTCGCTCGTGGGAGCGTTGCCGGCGCCGAAAGTCTCCAGTACGACGGCTCGCACGCCGGGCGCCGAAAGCATCGAGCGCAGGATTTCCTCGTTGAGGCCCGGAAAGAGTTTGAGGACGACTATGCCGTCGGCCAGGTGCTCGGCGATGTGCAATTCGGCGTTCGCGTCGGAAACGGTTCCGGATGCAATTTCGGGGTGCAGGATGGCCGGGAAGTTATAGGCGATGTTGACGCCAACCTCGGCCAGGGGCGGATAGTTGTAGGAGCGGAACGCGTTGAGCGCCTCGGCGCTACGCTTGGTGGTGCGGTTGGCGCGGAACAGCCGGTTCTGGAAGTAGAGCGATACCTCGGGTACTGCGGGACGTCCGCCGATCTTGGTGCCGGCGATTTCGATCGCCGTGATGAGGTTTTCGCGGCCGTCGGTGCGCAGCACGCCGATGGGAATCTGGCTCCCTGTGAAGACCACGGGTTTGGCGAGGTTCTCGAACAGGAAACTCAACGCCGAGGCCGTATAGGACATGGTGTCGGTGCCGTGCAGCACGACGAAGCCGTCGTAACGGGCATAGTTGTCGCGGATGAGCTTCGCCAGGGCGATCCAGTTGTCCGGGGTCACATTGGACGAATCGATCACAGGCGACATGGTTCGCACGTCGATGTCGATGTTGAGCCGCTTGAGCGAGGGAAACTCGTCGTAGATAGCGCTGAAGTCGAACGGCACCAAGGCGCCGGTTTCGGCATCGGTCTTCATGCCGATCGTGCCGCCGGTGTAGATGATGAGGATCGAGGATTTAGAGGTGTCCATTTCGGGATTCATCGTTGGTTTGTCGTTTGCTCGGATTGAACATGCGTTCGGCGTTGGCGGAGGTTGCCGCGGCAACGATTGCGGGTGTCGTGCCCTGCAACTCCGCTATCTTGGCGCAGATGTGCTCCACGTAGGCCGGTTCGTTGCGCTCGCCGCGATGGGGCGCCGGGGTCAGGTAGGGAGAGTCGGTTTCCAGCACCAGATCGGCGAGATCCATTTCCCGCACGGTGTCGGCCAGCCGGCTTTTTTTGAACGTGACGACTCCGCCGATGCCGAAAAGGAAATCGCCGCAGGATTTGAGCCTTTCGTAGGTCGCGGCATCTTCGCTGAACGCGTGGAACACGCCCCGCAGGCCGCTGCCGCGGAACTCCTCGATAATGGCGATCATTTCGGGCCAGGCGTTGCGTGTATGCACGGCGACGGGCAGATGCTGTTCGACGGCCAGAAGGCACTGGCGGCGAAAGGCCTCGGTCTGCTCGTCGCGGAAGTCGGACGACCAGTAGAAATCCAGTCCGATTTCGCCCACGGCGCAAAAATGCGCGACGCCCTCGGGCGGATTCTTGAGGAGTCGTTCGACGAGGTGCAACTCCTCGCGCCAATGCGGATTGTTGTTGACCGACGTGGGGTGCAGCCCCATCATCGGGAAGCATCGGTCGGGATGGCGCCGGCAGAGGTCGAACAACCGCTCGTGGCTCTGCGAGTCGATGGCCGGGAGCAGGAGTTTCCCGACACCGGCATCGACGGCTCGGGCAAGCGTCTCCTCGCGGTCGGCGTCGAACTCGGGTTCGTAGAGGTGGGAATGGGTGTCGATCAAAAACATTTTCGGCGGATTCACGAATACAAAATTAGGAAAAAATCCGAAAGGCGCATTGCGGGGTCATAATTTCATGTATCGGTTGCCGGGCAACTGCCGCAGAGCGCCTGCCAGCTCCAGTCCGAGCAGCAGCGCGGCCAGCTCGCCGGGGTCGAGTCCCGTTATTTCCCGGAGCGTCTCGACCGACAGCGGGTCGGACGTGCGGAAGCAGCCCAGAAGCCCGGCTTCGTCGGGGGTAAGGGCCGGGGTGTCGGCCTTGGGACGGAGAGCGGCCGGTTCGGGTTCCAGGTCCCAACCCATTTCTATGATGATGTCTTCGGCCGAAAGCACGAGCTGGGCTTTGCGGTTGCGGATCAAGCGGTTGGTGCCGGACGACGAACGGTCGGTGGCGCGGCCCGGCGTGGCGACGACGGTGCGGTTGTACCCGTCGGCGAAGTGGGCCGTAAGGAGCGATCCGCCGCTCTCGGGCGACTCGACGACCCATGTGCCGGCACTCAAGGCGGCGATGATTCGGTTGCGGGCGGTGTAGGCGGTGCCGTTCTGGCGGGTCTGGCTGTGCAGCTCGGTAACGAGGGCGCCGCCGTGATCGAGCATATCGCGGGCAAGGGCTGAATGTTGGGTAGGCATGATTCCGGGCAACGGGCATGGCAATACGGCGACGGTGGGAACCTGGGCGGCCAAAGCAGCGCGGTGGGCGGCCGCGTCGATGCCGAATGCCAGGCCGCTGACGACAACAAGGCGGGGAACCCGTTCGGACAGGCGTTCGACGAGTTTGTGGCACATGGTCTGGCCGTAAGGTGTGGCCTCGCGGGTGCCGACGATCGAGAGTGTGCGTGCTGCGAGTATCTTTGGGTCGCCCATCACGTAGATGACGTGGGGATAGTCCGGGATTTCGCGCAACAGGGCCGGATAGTCGGGGTCGGTGGAAGCGATGGCTGCGATGTTGTGCTTGCGGCAGTATTTCAGCTCTTTTTCTGCGGCGGAGAATCCCGTGTGCCGAACGATCTGCCGGGCCGGTTCGGGGCGCAGTTCCGCATGGCCGATCAATTCTGCTTCCGTTGCTTCGAAAATCCGCGCGGCCGTCCCGAACCATTCCAACAGATGAACCGCTCCTTTCACTCCGATTCCTGGGGTCATCTGCAAGGCGATGTCTTCGATGGTCATGCGTGCGCTTTTTGAAAGTTATACATACAAAGGTATGATTTTCTGCGCGACTTCGCCAATCGGAGATGCGGATTTAATAAGCGGAAACTGAAATATGTTTCGAAATCGAGTAAATTCATCGGAAGTTTTGCGATTTTCAGAAATGTTCGTATATTTGCAGACCCGATGTGCAACGGAACTTGTCGAGGCGGGGTTGAGGAGCGGGTTTTCCCTGTGGAAACGTCTCCCCCCCCCGCAATTGCCCGAATCCCTTTTTTCCGGTCGCATGAAGGTTTTTGGTCTGATGGCCGAGTGGCTAGGCAAAGGTCTGCAAAACCTTGTACAGCGGTTCGAATCCGCTTCAGACCTCGAAGAAAGGCTTTTAAGTAAATGCATTAGCAGCTTAAAAGCCTTTCTTTTTTGTGATAAAATGGGGGCGGAAGTATGCAAAGATTATGAAGTCAAGACTTGCGTAAATCGTTATCCTTTTGAATTCTACCTTCCTATGTGTATTTTTGTAGTGTCAACTCCAAGTGGAGTATGTGGGAAAATAATGGTTGTCTTATGAAAGTAGTTTTCGACTCGAACGTTTTTGATGATATTGTTACCGGAAAGATAGATATAAACATGCTTATTCAAAATGGGTTAGAAGTTTATATTACTCATTTGCAGGTGGACGAAATAAATGAGTGCCCAGACGCAGAAAAACGGGCGCGGTTGTTCAATTCGATGACAGAGTTGAGGCCTCATAAAGTTCCGACAGAATCTTTTTGTGTCGGTATCTCAAGAATCGGTAGTGCAAAGATCAATGATGGCAGCGGTTTGATACAAAAGCTGGAAGCTGGCAATTCGAACAATGCTCATGATGCTCTGATTGGCGAAACTGCCATTAAAAATAGTTTAACATTGATAACCAATGATAAAAAATTCAAAAATAGAGTGGTCGAACTTGGTGGAATGGCCTTGACAACAGAAGAATTGTTGATTCGGATGAATATTTAAAGGTATAAAAAGTGGCTTGTGTTTTTCAATATCAAGTAAACAACTATGGAATACTGAATCGATGAAAATTCGTTTATCGGGAATTCGGTAAAATATAACGAATTGACATACAAATCTTTTTTCAGACATCGAACTCTTGATTTACTGTTTGCAGTAAATCAAGAGTTTTTTTGCTGGTCTATATACTTTAATACCTTTGGTAATGGTAAAATAATATTTTCTATAAAGAGGGTAGGTGTTTTTTAGAGGGGCTTTTTGGGGATTTGATTGAAAATCATTATTTTTGACAAAATTAAACTACTAACTTAAATATGGAACTTTACCAGCATTTAGGATTTAATCGGAATCCATTTTCCACCTATTCCGCAGAGGAGGAATCAGATTTTCTTGGTAATATCTATATTAATCCTAAATATTTCAGCTCATTAAAATCCGATATTGCTAATGGGCATAGTCGTTTTATTTTAGGCGCAAGGGGTATTGGTAAAACAGCTCTTTTGTCGCAATTAAAATCGACGTTAGAATCAGAAGGTATTTTTTCAATAATTATTGATACTTTTGATAATATACCTATAAGTAATAATGGGGCTGAAATAGTTAGGCTTATTGTAGAGTGTTTAATAAAATATTATTGCATAGAACTTAGTCGAAATCCCAAACAACTTCATAAGTTAAATAAAATACAAAAAGAAAAATTATCTTTTATCATCGAAGAGTTCTTCATTACACTTAGTTCGATGGAATACAATGAGTTAAAGGATAAAACAAACATATATCGTCGAAAAAATTTTCTTAAGCAGATTTATAATAGATTTTTTAATAAACCTATTAATTTTATAATATCTGGTTGTATGGAAATAGCAGCCGATGCTGTCAAAAAATCGCTTGGTTTGCCGGATATTGATAAAGAGCGATTTTATAAAAATTATTTGCCCGAGTTTGCAATAGAATCTATGGGGCGGTATGATGGGAGTTTAAATTATAAATCCTATAAATTGATCTTGTCGGATTTTGTGGAAATAATAAAATCGAGCGGATTTGCTAATGTTGTTATCTTTTTTGATAAGATAGATGAATATACAAGACTGAATAACAATATCAGTTTAGTTGCAGGATTTTTGGAAGATATTTTAAAGGATACTACAGTCTTGATGAATAGTTCATACTCTATAGTGTTCAGTATTTGGGATGCAATTAAACCTGAGTTGACAGATAGAGGAGTGCGTTTCGACAAGATAAAACCGAATGATATTACTTGGTCGAATGAAGATATTAGGGCGATAATAGAAAAAAGAATAAAGTATTTTAGCAAGGGACAAGTGACATTAGATTCCTTAATTAAAGACAAGGAAATTATAGAGGAGGTAATTAATTTATCCAATCACTCTCCAAGATATATTTTCCGCTTGCTTTCGTATATTTATGATTGTCAATCTGAAATCAATCAAAGTTCAGATTCTTTCGAAATAGAAGCGATCCAAAAAGGGGAAAATATTTATTGTTCATCCTTTGATTGGTATGCAATCTATCCTACACGCACTTCTGGTAAGGTAAATATTATTACTAATATTAATCGTTTGTTAAAGATTGGAAAACCGCAAATTAAAACGAATGATTATGTCAGTGCTTATAAAGTCAGTACGCCTACGGCTATTTCATACATTCAAATAGCATTAAATTATAATCTGATCAAGGAATTGCCAGAAACAGAAGGCGGTGCAAAATTGTACACGATAATAGATCCTGTAGTTAATCATTTGATACGAATCGGTATACCGGAATTACAAAAGTAAATGTTATTTCGTTCTTAACTGATTTTAGAATCTTGCTTGATAAACACAGCAAATAGTAATTACTGTTTGCTGTGTTTATATGTGATTGGCAAGGAGTGGTGGGGGAAATAAATTTGGGATTGGGCGGAGTTTCGGTTACTTTTGCAAAGTAAAGATCGAATGATATGAATCTGACGAAATTTTCCCGGCGTGCGACATGCGAAGTTCGGATCGGAGGTTCGAATCTCGCGGCGGGGCGGCCGGAGGCCCGAACCGATGTTGCCGGTGTTGCGGGGTGCGGGGTGCGGATCGGCGGAGGGAATCCTGTGGCGGTGCAGTCGATGACCAATGCCGACACCAACGATACCGAGGCTTGCGTGGCCCAGATCCGCCGCATCGTGGCGGCGGGCGGCCATATCGTACGGTTGACGGCGCAGGGGCGTCGGGAGGCCGAAAATCTGCAAAATATAGCCCGCTGCGTGCGCGAGGAGGGGATCGAAGCCGTGTTGGTCGCCGATATCCATTTTCTGCCCGAAGCGGCGGCCGTGGCGGCGCAGTATGTCGACAAGGTCAGGATCAACCCTGGGAATTATCGTACCGATCACGGCGAGTTGGAGACGCTCATCGAGCAGTGCCGCCGCCGGGGCGTCGCCTTGCGGATCGGCGTCAACCACGGGTCGTTGGCCAAGCGCGTTTTCGACCGTTGGGGCGATACGCCGCAGGGCATGGTCGTGTCGGCCATGGAGTTTTTGCGCGTTTGCCAGCGCATGGAGTTCGACCAGGTCGTCGTGTCGATGAAGTCGAGCAATACCCGCGTGATGGTAACCGCCTATCGGTTGTTAGTCGAGGCCATGGAGGCCGAGGGGATGCGTTATCCGATCCATGTCGGGGTAACCGAGGCCGGCAACGGGTTGGAGGGGCGTATCAAAAGCGCCGTCGGGATCGGAGCTTTGCTGGCCGACGGCATCGGCGATACGATCCGCGTCTCGTTGACCGAGGCTCCTGAGAACGAAATCCCCGTGGCGCAGTTGTTGGCGGATCATTTCGCCGCGCGGCCCGGAGAGTTCGAGGTGCGTCATCCCGAGCGTTACGCGCCCACGGAATTCCGGCGGCGCAGCCGGGTGGCCGTGCCGATCGTGCACGACGAGCCGATGGAGGGTTTTCGCGTGATCGAAGCTCTCTCGGGCAATCCCACGGCCGAGTTGCGTGCTGCGATCCTCGATCTGGAGCAGCCTGACGAGCCGGTCGTGGTCAAGCGGCGCTATGATGACCCGGCGTTGGAGACCGTGGCGGTAAAGGCTGCGGCCGATTTGGGCCTGTTGCTGCTCGACGGGCTGGCCGACGGCATCTGGATCGATGCGCCGGGGCATGATCCGGCAGTTGTCCGCGAGGTGGAGTTGATGATTTTGCAGGCTGCGCGCGTGCGGTTTTCGCATACCGAGTATATCGCTTGCCCCTCGTGCGGCCGGACGCTCTACGACATCGAACGCACGTTGGGCGTCATCAAGGCCCGCACGTCGCATCTCAAGAACCTGAAGATCGGTGTCATGGGGTGCATCGTCAACGGCCCCGGCGAAATGGCCGATGCCGATTACGGCTATGTAGGTGCCGGGCCGGGGCGCATTACCCTTTATCGGGGCCGCGAGGTCGTGGCGTGCAACATCCCCCAGGACGAGGCGTTGGATCGATTGATCGAGGTCATCAAGGCCGACGGAAAATGGGTGGATGCGGACGGCCGCGCGCCGCAGTCGAAATTTGCGCTCGGATAGCGCGGCGATCGTTTCGTATTATGGATGCCAAGATTCTTCTTCCGTGCAGTTATCTGCCCTCCGTCGATTATTTCGCATGCCTTGTCCACAGGTCGTGCGTGGTCGATTTGGGCGAACATTTCGTCAAACGTTCGGAGCGCAACCGCGCACGTATTCTGGCGGCTGACGGTGTGATGGATCTCACGGCCCATGTCGCCCATGCCGACCGGCCCCGCCAGCCGATGCGTGACGTGCGGCTCGACTATTCGAAGCGCTGGCAGCACCAGCATTGGGGGGCCTTGGTCGCCTCTTACAAGGCGTCGCCCTATTTCGATTATTTTGCCGATGCGTTGGCGCCGTTCTACCAGGAGCGGTTCAGGTTTCTTGTCGATTTCAACTTGCGTTTGCTCGAAACGCTTTGTACGTTGGTGCGCGTGCCGATGCCCGAGGTCAGCCAGCAGTATGTCGAGGCCGGCCCGGGCGATGCCGATCTGCGGCCCAAACATGCGAAAGGCCCGGCGGTCGTCGCCGAGCCTTATGTCCAGGTCTTCGCAGACCGGCAGTCTTTCCAGCCTAATTTGTCTTTTGTTGACTTGTTGTTCGCGGAGGGGCCGGGAAGCCTTTTGTTTTTGAAACGTTGCCGACTTGAATAGTCATGCTGTCGTGCAGTTTGCCTGCGGTCGCTTTCACATGGACGCGGCCTTGCAGCTCCACGGTGTCCGAACGATATTGGCAGGGTGCGTATTCGTTGAGCGCCACCGTGTCGCCGTTGACCAGCAGCAGGGGCGTTCCTGCGGATGAGTAGAGGTGGAACGACTGTTGCGGCATGTTGCGGCGATATTGGCGTTTGCCGGTAATGTGCAGCGTGGGCGTCGTCTTGTTCCACAGCGCCTTGTAGAGGTGGTAGGCATCCTTGCGGGTGCGGCGGTCGAGGGTCGCCAGGCCCATGCCGTTGACGCCGTAGGGGCGGCGCGCCGAGCCGTAGTCGAACATGTTCTCGATCCAGATTCCCCAGAAAAGCGAGTCGTTTTGCAGGCTGCGGGCGTATTCTTCGTGGAAGAGCGTCTGACGTTCTTCGGGCATGCGGTTGTGGCTCGGGTCGGGCTGCGCCGTGTAGCTTTCGTGGCCGACGAATCCCGCACCGCCGTATTCGATGGCCGAATGCAGGTGCGACCACTTCTCCTGAAGCCGCTCGTACCATAGGGCCAGATCGTCGGTCTTGCCTCTGCTCCAGCCTACGTCCTGCCGCCAGACGATCAGATCGGTCACGAAGTTGATGTTGCCGTTCTGGTCGCTCACAGCTACCGTCGGACGCGAGGAGTCGAGCGTGCGGGCCGCTTCGTGCAGGCGGCGGATGTAGGGCGTGGCGTCGTCGCCCCGCGTCCAGAGCCGCGAAAAGATGCCCCACATGATTACCGAGGGGTGGTTGAGGTGTTGGGCCACGATTTCCCGCAGCTGCTCCATACCGTTCTGTTCGAATTGCGGTGTGGCGAAGTAGGCCGCATCGCTCAAGAAAGGCGCCCGGTGCAGCGGCACGTCGATCCATGCCAGCATGCCTTGTTCGTCGCAGCGGTCATAGAGGTATTGCGGATGGGGCATCACGGCCGAGCGCAGTGCGTTGGCCCCCAGATCCCGGATTTCTTGCAGGTCGTTGTCGTGGTCGGAAGGCCGGAGCGTGCCGCCCGAGATGGCGTTGTCGTGGTAGAGCACTACGCCGCGCAGTTTGGTGGCGGTGCCATTGAGCAGCAGTCCGTCGGTCTGTGCGGCTTGGATGGTGCGGAACCCTGTGCGGACGGTTACCCGGTCGCTCTTTCCGTTGTCCGAAACGGTTGCCGTGATGGTGTAGAGCGCCGGATGGCGGGGACTCCACAGCATGGGCGAGGCGATCGAGTAGGCGATCCGCAGCGGCTTGCCGTCGAGTTTGGCGTGGATGCGCTTGGACATTACCTTGCGGCCGTCGGGCGCCGTGATGTCTATGGTCAGCGGTGCCGTATTGCTGCTGCTTTTCGAGGTCAGATGGACTTCGATTTCCCCTTCGGCCTTTTCTTCGTTGGCAGTGCGCTGATGCACCAGCACGCCGTCTGTGCCCAAGTAGAGCGGCGAAACGGCGGTTTGTGCGGTAACGATGAGTTCGGCTTCGCGGTAAAGGCCGCCGTAGAGATTCATGTCGGTCGAGGTGGGCAGCACGTCGTTGCGCGAGGCGTTGCTCACAACCATAAGCAGGGCGTTGTCGGTGCCGAAGCGGAGTTTGTTCGTGATTTCGAACGTGAAAGCCGTGGCCCCGCCGCGGTGGCTGCCGGCATGGCATCCGTTGACGAAGAGGTCAGCGACGCTCTGGGCACCATAGAAACGGACGAAGATGCGTTTGTTCGCCCATTCGGCGGGCACATACATGTTGTTGCGGTAGTTGCCCGTGGTTTCGAGCAGCACGCCCTCGCGTGCCGGGTCGGTGTTCCAGGAGTGGGGCAGGGTAACATAGCGGGCATTGTCGCTGCTGGTCTCCGATTTGAAGAAGAATCGCCAGCCCTCGTTCAGCGGAAAGACTTGGCGCGCCCGGGACGGCATCCAGAGGGCAAGCAGCAGGCAAAGGACAAGATATCGTTTCATAGCGGAATAGTTTAGCAATGCGGGCCGAATCCGGTATCGGATGTTTCCGAGTTGCGTACGGATACGGTCGGTTTTCTGCAAAGATAGCGCAAGCCGAACACAATGCAAATTTATTTGAACATTGTTGAGGCGAAGCCTCTCTTCTGCAAAGATAGCGCAAGGTAAGCGCAAAACCAAACGGAGGTCGTATTTTGGGGTTGGCAACCTCTTTTTTGCAAAGATCGCTTCAAGGAATCCTGGCGCCTTTCTGTTTTTCAGAAAAAATACCTATCTTCGCATAATAAACGGTTACAACAGATGAAATACAATCGGATCCTTCTGAAGTTGAGCGGCGAATCGTTGCAGGGCGGACAGAATTACGGCCTTTCGCCCGAGGTGTTGCAGTCTTATGCCGAGCAGATCAAGGCAGCCGCAGCCACCGGCGTGCAGATCGGCATCGTCATCGGCGGGGGGAATATTTTCCGTGGCATGACCGGTGCCAAGCGAGGTTTCGACCGCGTGAAGGGCGACCAGATGGGCATGCTGGCGACGATCATCAATTCGCTGGCTTTGCAGTCGGCCCTGGAGGATAACGGCGTGCGGGCCAAGGTGCTTACCTCGATCCGCATGGAGCCTATAGGCGAGTATTTCTCCAAGGCGCGGGCCATCGAGTATCTGGAGGCCGGTTATGTCGTCATCATCGGCGGCGGGACGTCGAATCCCTATTTCACGACCGATTCGGCATCGGCCTTGCGCGGCATCGAAATCGAGGCCGACGTGCTGCTCAAGGGCACGCGGGTCGACGGTGTTTATACGGCCGATCCGGAGAAAGATCCCGCGGCAGTGAAGTTCCCCGAAATCACGTTCGAGGAGGTGCTCGACCGGCGGCTCAAGGTCATGGATCTGACGGCTTTCACGCTCTGCCGCGAAAACGGTCTGGAGATCGTCGTTTTCGACATGGACACCCCCGGCAACCTGGGCCGGGTGCTGGCCGGAGAGGCGATCGGCACGCTGGTAAAGATGCAGAACGAATAGGTAATGGATCATTTGTGTTTTTTCAATTTTATGGCTACCAAAAAAAGCAATAAGCAGCTTGCGGTTTTGTTGGCATTGATCGCAGCGATCTTCGTCGCACTTCTGTTGTTGCCCGGTTGCGACGGGCGCGCAAAAAAGGGTGCAGCGGACGAGGCGGAGGCAGCCACGTTGGTTAAGGCCGGCGATTCGGCGCCCGATTTTACCGTGGCGATGTTCGACGGAGGGCATACGACCCTCTCCGACTTGCGGGGTAAGGTAGTGTTGCTCAATTTCTGGGCGACGTGGTGTCCGCCGTGCCGGCAGGAACTGGCCCGCGTCCAGACCGATTTGATCGACCGTTTCGCCGGGCGCGATTTCGTCTTTCTGCCCGTCTCGCGCGGCGAGAGCCGCGAGGAGGTGGCCGCGTTCCGCGAAAAGGCGGGGTATGCTTTCCCCATGGGCCTCGATCCGCAGCGGAAAGCCTACGACCGGTACGCTTCGAATTTCATCCCGCGCAATTTCTTGATCGGCCGCGACGGCAAGGTAATCTTGGCGACGGTGGGTTACGAGTCGGAGGAGTTCGACGCATTGTTGCAGGCCGTCGAGACGGCGCTCGAAGCAGGAAACACTTCTGCGGAATAGGATTCGTTTGCAATTCAATCACACAACTATGGATACCAAAACCATTCTCAACGATGCTTCGGCCCGCATGCAGAAAGCCATCGACCACCTCGAAGAGGAACTGCTGAACGTTCGGGCCGGCAAAGCCACGCCCAACGTGCTCAACGGCGTGATGGTCGACTATTTCGGTTCGCAGGTGCCGGTTTCGGGTGCGGCAAGCGTCACGGTGCCCGATGCCAAGACCATCCTGATCCAGCCGTGGGACAAGAACATGATCCGTACCATCGAGAAGGCGATCGTCGATTCGAATATCGGTCTTACTCCTTCGAATAACGGCGAGCAGATCCGGCTGTCGATTCCCCCGCTGACCGAGGATCGCCGCAAGGAGCTGGTCAAGCAGGTGCGCTCCGAGGCCGAGACGGCCCGCATCAGTCTGCGCAATGCCCGCCGCGATGCGGTCGAGGCGTTCAAGAAAGCGCTGAAGGAGGGTATGCCCGAGGACGAGTCCAAGGACGGAGAAACCCAGTCGCAGAAACTTCTGGAGAAGTTTACCAAAGTGCTCGACGAACTGCTCAACAAGAAGGAAAAAGAAATTATGACGGTATAAGATTTACCGGCTTTCTTTCGGGGACGGGCGGAATGTAAAGATTCCGCTCATTTTCATACTGCTGCCTCTGCCATGAAAAAATACGCCGCACTGCTGCTCCTGTTTTTGTCCGCCTTTGCCGATGCAGGTGCCCAAGGTTATGTCAAGATTAACGGATTATATGCCTTAGCCGGCGTGGTCAATCCGGCTGTGGAGTTCGCCATATCGCCCAAGTCGACATTGCAGACCGATATTGTCGTATCGCCTTGGAAGTCGATCCGAGGCAAGCACATGACTTTCGCCATCTTCATGGGAGAATACCGGCGCTATTTCAAGCAGCACAACCGCGGGCTGTATTTGGGCGCCAACCTCGGAATGATGGCTTTCGACATGTCGAAACCCTATCTGGAGGGAGGACGAATCAAGCTGGAAGACCGATACAGCAAGGGTTACGGCATGATGGTCGGCTTGTGCGTGGGCTATGAATACCAGTTTCGCGAACGTTGGCTGATCGACGCGTTCTTCGGCTGGGCCTGGATGGACAGCCACTACAACGGCTACACGCTGGACGGCGAAATCGACATGTATCCCCATCGTCCCGTGCAACCCAAGCATCCCGATCCGTTCAACGGTTCGTCGGAGTGGTATCCCAATAAAATCGGCGTGTCGATCGGCTATCGCATTTTCAAGCCGAAGAAATAAGAGCCGGACTTGCGGATGTCGCCGTCTCTCTTTTGAGGGTTTATAAAAACAGCTCTTTCTACCCGGAGTGCCGGGGGTCAAGGCTCCCGGCAGCGCGGTACGTAGATTCAGCAATCCACTGGCAATATAAGGCATCGAAAGGCTTGTTTCAGCCGGGTTCGACGGTTTTGCCAGTTATCCATCCCAGTCTGTTCCGGGGCTGCCTCTGTCGGCTTCTTCGGGCCATTCATTCCAGCGATTGCTTTTCGCTCCTGCCACGGGCAACCGCAACAACGCGTCGGGAGACTTGACGAACGTCGGCACGTGGGGTGCTTACTGGTCGTCTTCGTCTTATGCTGCGGGCAACATCAACGCGAGCCACTTGGCATTCGGTTCGGGCGAGGTGAACCCGCTGCGCGAAACCAACCGGGCAAACGGTCTCTCCGTGCGCTGCGTCCAAGCATCTACCGGAAGAGCTGTTTTTATTTTCTGCGTTTTTGGGTGCAATATAAAAGGGTGCCCGAACATTCGGGCACCCTTTGCTTGGTCGCATGCGGTTGCTACCGCAGGGGTAGAGGCTATTTAACTTTCGGGCCGGCAGCCACCAGGCTCTTGCCCTCGTCGTTGCCCGTGAACTTCACGAAGTTTTTCACAAAGCGGTTGGCCAGGTCTTCGGCCTTGGTCTCCCACTCCTTGGCATCGGCGTAGGTGTCGCGCGGGTCGAGAATCTTGGGGTCTACGCCCGGCAGCTCGGTCGGTACCTTGAAATCGAAAGTCGGGATCATCTTCGTCGGCGCCTTGTCGATCGAACCGTCGAGTATGGCGTCGATGATGCCGCGCGTATCCTTGATCGAGATGCGCTTGCCCGTGCCGTTCCAGCCCGTGTTCACGAGGTAGGCCGTGGCACCCGACTGCTGCATGCGCTTAACCAGCTCTTCGCCGTACTTGGTGGGGTGGAGCGAGAGGAACGCTGCGCCGAAGCAGGCCGAGAAAGTCGGCGTAGGCTCCGTGATGCCGCGCTCGGTGCCGGCCAGCTTGGCCGTGAAGCCCGAGAGGAAGTAGTATTTCGTCTGTTCGGGGGTCAGAATCGACACGGGAGGCAGTACGCCGAAAGCGTCGGCCGAGAGGAAGATGACCTTCTTGGCGGCGGGAGCCTTCGATACGGGTTTCACGATGTTCTTGATGTGGAAAATCGGGTAGGACACGCGCGTGTTCTCCGTCACGGATTTGTCGGCGAAGTCGATCTCGCCTTTCTTGTTTACCGTCACGTTCTCCAGCAGGGCGTTGCGGCGGATGGCGTTCCAGATGTCGGGTTCGTTCTCCTTCGAGAGGTTGATGACCTTGGCGTAGCAGCCGCCCTCGAAGTTGAATACGCCGTCGTCGTCCCAGCCGTGCTCGTCGTCGCCGATAAGCTGACGCTTCGGGTCGGTCGAAAGGGTGGTCTTGCCCGTACCCGAGAGACCGAAGAATACGGCCGTCTCGCCCTTTTCGTTGGTGTTGGCCGAGCAGTGCATCGAGGCGATGCCCTTGAGAGGCAGCAAGTAGTTCATGTAGGAGAACATGCCCTTCTTCATTTCGCCGCCGTACCAGGTGTTGATGATGACCTGCATCTTCTCCGTCAGGTTGAAGACCACGGCCGTCTCGGAGTTGAGACCCAGTTTCTTGTAGTTCTTTACCTTGGCTTTCGAGGCGTTGAGCACCACGAAGTCAGGTTCGCCGTATTCCTCCAGTTCGGCGTCGGTCGGTCGGATGAACATGTTCTTGACGAAGTGCGCCTGCCAGGCCACCTCCATGATGAAGCGGATCTTCAGACGCGTATTTTCGTTGGCGCCGCAGAACGTGTCGACCACGTAGAGCTTCTTGCCCGACAACTCCTTGCCGGCGATCGTCTTCAGCTCTTTCCACGCTTCTTCGGTCACAGGCTTGTTGTCGTTCTTGTACTCGTCGGAAGTCCACCAGATCGTGTCTTTGGTGGTCTCGTCCATGACGAAGAACTTGTCCTTGGGCGAACGGCCGGTGTAGACGCCCGTCATCACGTTCACGGCGCCCATGTCGGTCAGCTGACCCTTCTCGAAACCTTTCAGGCCCTTCTTGGTCTCTTCGCGGAAGAGTTCGTCGTAAGAGGGATTGTAGACGATCTCTTTCACGTCCGAGATCCCGTACTTCTTCAAATCCAATTTGTCCATAACTAACTTATTTTTGAATTAAACCTCATTCCCTATATTACCCGCCCGCTTTCCCGGTGCTATTGTCTTGCGGATCGCGCGGCGTTGCCTGCGTTGTTTCCGGTTCTGTTTCCGCAGCCTTGAAAATCAAGATTTCTGCATGGGCGGACATATTCTATGTCGGTGCAAAGGTAGAAAAAGTTTCATACTTGTGAAAAAAATAACAACAAAATTAAGAAAAAATTTTATTATTTTTTCGTAGACGCTTATACGCTTCATTCATAGTTCGTTCCAATTGTCATGCCGTTGTACGGAAGAGCGGTTTTTCCCTTTGCGGCAGCGGGATTTCGAGGGCGGATCGGGACCGAGAACGAGGCGGAGAACGGAGACGTGCGGCAGGAGCGGAGGGCGGGCTGAAGCGGGTGCGTGTTGCAGGGGTGGCGAACGGGGCGGAGAGCAAGGGTGTGCGGCAGGCAGGGCGGAGGGGGTGTTGCAGGCGGGGCAAATCGGGATGGATGGGGTGGAATAGGGGGAATGGATCGGAATCTTGTTGCTGAAAGAAAAAAGCGGGTGCATGTGTGCCGGATTCTGAAAAAAATGGTTATATTTGATAGATATGGCCGGACTTTATTTTCATATCCCGTTTTGCAAGCGGATCTGCGCCTATTGCGATTTCTATAAGAGCGCCGATTTGCGGCGCATGGACGACGTATTGGCGGCCATGCACGACGAACTCGAACGGCAGTGCGGCTACCTGGGCGGCGAACCTGTCTGCACCCGTTATTTCGGCGGCGGTACGCCATCGCTCTGTACGCCGCAGCAGATCGGGGAGCTGCTGGAGTATGCCGCCGGCCTTTTCGACTGTACGGCCGTCGAGGAGACGACCCTCGAAGCCAATCCCGACGACCTGGATCAACAATATCTCGACGCCCTGCGCCGTTGGGGTGTCGATCGGCTTTCGATCGGCGTGCAGTCGTTCGACGACGCATGTCTGCGGTTGATGAACCGCCGCCATACGGCCGCGCAGGCCGTCGAGGCGGTGCGGGCGGCCAGGAGGGCAGGATTCGACAACATCGCCGTCGATGTGATGTTCGGCGTTCCCGGTTTCGGGGGCGATGCGTTGAGGCGGTCGCTGGACGCAGTGTTGGAGCTGGAGGCAGAGCATGTTTCGGCATATCATTTGACCATCGAACCCAATACGGCGTTCGGCCGTCGGGCGGCCCAGGGTAAGTTCGCGCCCGTCGACGAGCGGATCAGCGAGGAGGAGTTCATGATCGTGCACCGCACGCTCACGGCGGCCGGTTACGAACATTACGAGGTCTCGAACTATGCGCTGCCCGGGCGCCGGGCGCGTCACAACGCCGCTTATTGGCAGGGCGTGAAATACCTTGGCATAGGCCCTGCCGCCCATTCCTACAATGGTCGCGAACGGCATTGGAATGCGGCGTCGGTCGACCGTTATCTGGCCGGCGAAGCCCCCGGGTGCGAGACGCTTACCGACCGCGATCGTTTCAACGAGTATGTGATGACGCGTCTGCGTACGGCGGAGGGGATCGACCTGGGCGAGGCCGGGAGACTTTTCGGCGTGCGGCGCCTCGAAAGACTGGAGGAGGAGGCCGGCCGGATGGTGCGAACGGGGGCGTTGATCGCCGCCGACGCCCGGATCGCTGTTCCGCCCGAGCGGTTTCTGCTCTCCGATGCAGTGATCGGAGCGCTTTTCGAGGCATGACGCAGTGTTAAGTTATTATTAAATTTTTTAAAGAACTACACCCCGGCAGGGGCCTGCAATGGCTCCGGAAGGGTGTCGGAGGGGATGGCCGGAAGCCGGATTCTTTGCTTTATATAAATATATGTGCTAATTTTGCGACTGGTTTTTTGCCTTATATTGTGTAAATTATAATTCTGGATAATTATGAACAATTCAAAACTGACCCCTGACTATCTGTTCGAAGTGAGTTGGGAGGTGTGCAACAAGGTCGGCGGCATCCATACCGTCGTTTCGACCAAGGCGCAGACCGCTCTCCGCAAGTTCGGCGATCGTTATCTGCTTATCGGCCCCGATCTTTCGCACGAGGGTGTGAACCCTGAATTCGAGGAGGACATGAATCTGCTCCGGAGCTGGCGCCAGAGCGTTTACAGCGAGGGCATCCGCATTCGCGTGGGCCGCTGGAAGATCAAGGGCGAGCCGATCGCCATTCTGATCGACTTTACTTCGCTTTTCTCCAGCAAGGACGATATTCTGAAGAAACTTTGGGAGGACTACCATGTCGATTCGATTTCGGGTCAGTGGGATTATATCGAGCCGGTGTTGTTCGGTTATGCTGCCGGCCGGGTAATCGCGTCCTATGTCGATACGTTCTGCAATGCCACGGAGAAAGTCGCCGCCCACTTCCACGAGTGGATGACGGCTGCCGGCGGTCTCTACCTGCGCCGCAACGCCCCCTACGTGGCCACGCTCTTTACCACGCACGCCACCGTCATGGGCCGCTGCATCGCCGGCAACCGCCTGCCGCTCTACAACGACCTGACGAAGTTCAACGCCGACGAGTTGGCCCGCCAGTTCAACGTGATGGCCAAACATTCGATCGAGAAGATGGCTGCGACCTACCACGATGCGTTCCTTACCGTGAGCGACATCACGGCCAACGAGTGCAAATACTTGCTCAGCCGCGAACCCGACTGCATCACGCCCAACGGTTTCGAGAACGATTTCGTCTGGACGGGC
Organism: uncultured Alistipes sp.; assembly: GCF_910580175.1. Classification (GTDB taxonomy): domain Bacteria; phylum Bacteroidota; class Bacteroidia; order Bacteroidales; family Rikenellaceae; genus Alistipes. Next base: position 98,927 of record NZ_CAJTXD010000003.1, on the reverse strand, counting down.
GACGAGTACGAGGTCAAGCGTGCCGAGGCCCGCAAGACCATGATCGAGGTCGCCGAGGCTTGTCTGGGCACCCGATTCTCGACCGATCCGCTGATCGTCGGCACCAGCGGCCGCTACGAGTTCCGCAACAAGGGTCTCGACGTCTTCCTGGAGTCGCTCAAGACGTTGGCCGCATCGGAGGGTCTCGACCGCGAGGTGTTGGTCTACATCACTGTGCCGGCCGGCAACCGGGGGCCGCGCCGCGACTTGCAGGCCCATCTGGCCGATCCGTCGCAGCCTATCGACGGCGGACAATACAAGTTCTCGACGCACTACCTTGAAAACCAGGCCGGCGATCCGATCGTCAATGCCCTGAACGGCTCGGTGCTCGCAACCGCCGATTCGAAGGTCAAGGTAATCTTCGTGCCGACCTACCTCAACTGCAACGACGGCATCTTCGGCAAGGACTATTACGAGTTGCTCGTCGGCATGGATGTGACGGTCTTCCCGTCGTACTACGAGCCGTGGGGCTATACGCCGCTGGAGTCGGTGGCTTTCTCCGTGCCGACGATTACCACCACGCTGGCCGGCTTCGGCCTCTGGGTCGACAAACAGCCCGAGCATGACGGTGTGGAGGTAATCCGCCGTGACGACTACAACGACAGCGAGGTTGTGGCCGGCATCGCCGATGCACTGCTCCGCTTCTGCAAGCTCGACGACAAGGAGGTGGCCAAGACGCGCCGGTCGGCCCTCGAAATCTCCAAATCGGCCCTCTGGGAGCATCTCTACGCCGCCTACGAGAACGCCTACGCCGAAGCGCTCGAAAGTTCCATCACCCGCACCAACCGCGCCGTGCTCGACGACGGCGGCTCGCGCAACGAGCAGATCAACTTCGTGCGTCAGCAGCTTTTCGTCGAGAAACCCAACTGGAACCGCATGATGGTCGACAAGACCCTGCCTTCGCGCCTGCATGCGTTGGAGGAGTTGTCGCGCAACCTGTGGTGGTGCTGGAATCCCGGCGCCCGCGACCTGTTCGAGAATATCGACCCCGTGCTGTGGATGGAGTGCGAGCGCAATCCCATTGCGTTCCTCGACAAGTTGAGCTTGGAGCGGCTCCGGCAGCTGGAACAGGACTCGGAGTTCCTCGCCCAGCTCGATGCCGTGCATGCCCAGTTCCATGATTATATGAACGAGAAGCCCGATCCCAAGACCACGACGGTTTCCTACTTCTCGATGGAATATGGTCTGCACTCGTCGCTCAAGATCTATTCGGGCGGCCTGGGCATCCTGGCCGGCGACTACCTCAAGGAGGCTTCGGACAAGAACGTGCCGATGGCCGCCGTGGGTCTGTTGTACCGCTACGGTTACTTTACCCAGCGTCTCTCGGCCCAGGGTGCGCAGGAGGCCACCTACGAGGCGCAGAACTTCTACAAGCTGCCTATCTCGCCCGTGCGCGACGAAGAGGGCAACTGGCTGACCATTACGATCGCTTTCCCCGGCCGCACGCTGCACGCCCGTGTCTGGAAGTGCCAGGTGGGCCGTACCGATCTGTTCCTTCTGGACACCGATTTCGAGGACAACCTCGAAGAAGATCGTCAGATTACCCACTACCTCTACGGCGGCGACTGGGAGAACCGCCTCAAGCAGGAGATTCTGCTGGGCATCGGCGGTATCCGCGCCCTGCGCAAGCTGGGAATCAAGCACCAGGTGTTCCACTGCAACGAGGGACATGCCGCCTTCATCGGCATCGAGCGCATCCGCGAGTTGGTCAACCACAAGAAACTCTCGTTCTCCGAAGCACTGGAGGTAATCCGTTCATCGTCGCTTTTCACGACGCATACTCCCGTGCCGGCCGGTCACGACGCTTTCCCCGAGCAGATGATCCGTCAGTACATGTCGCATTATCCCGATGTGCTGGGCATCACATGGGAGCAGTATATCAACCTCGGCAAGACCAACCCCAACGATCCCAACGAGAAGTTCTCGATGTCCGTTCTGGCCTGCAACCTCTCGCAGGAGGTCAACGGCGTGTCGTGGCTCCACGGCGAGGTGTCGAAAGACATCTTGGGCAACATGTGGCCCGGCTACTTCAAGAACGAGCTGCACATCGGCTACGTGACCAACGGCGTGCACTTCCCGACCTGGATCGCCACGTCGCTGCGACGTCTCTATGCCCGTTACTTTGGCGATGGCTTCGAAGGCCACGTCTATGATATTCCTGCATGGCAGAAGGTGCACAATATTCCCGACGAGGAGTTGTGGAATGAGCGCATGAATTTGAAGAACCGCCTCATCAAGCACATCCGCCGTCGTTTCAGCGACCCCAATCAGGTGCGTCTCGACTCGCCGCGCCAGATGATCCAGATCATCGAGGGCATCAAGCCCGACGTGCTGACCATCGGCTTCGCGCGCCGTTTCGCCACTTACAAGCGCGCCTATCTGCTCTTCACGAACCTCGACCGTCTGGCTGCCATCGTCAACAACAAGGAGCGTCCCGTGCAGTTCATCTTCGCCGGCAAGGCCCATCCCAACGACAAGCCGGGCCAGGACCTCATCAAGCGCATCGTCGAGGTGTCGGCCATGCCGCAGTTCGTGGGCAAGATTCTTTTCTTGCAGAACTACGACATGGAGCTGGCGCGCCGCATGGTGCAGGGCGTCGACGTATGGCTCAACACTCCCACGCGTCCGCTGGAGGCGTCGGGTACGTCGGGCGAAAAGTGCGTGATGAACGGCGTCATGCAGTTCTCCGTGCTCGACGGCTGGTGGGTCGAGGGCTACAAGGAGGGCGCTGGCTGGATGCTCCCCATGGAACGCACTTTCGCCGACCAGCACTACCAGGACGAGCTCGACGCCGAGATGATCTACAACACCATCGAGGAGCAGATCGCCCCGCTCTACTACCAGCGCGAACAGGACGGCATCCCCCACGCGTGGGTGGCTTCGGTCAAGCGCTGCGTGGCCGACATCGCCTCCAACTTCACAACCAACCGCATGCTTACCGACTACGAGGAGCGTTTCTACAACAAGCTCGCAGCGCGCAAGCAGCAGATCGTCGAAGGCGGTTATAAGCTGGCGCGCGAGATCGCGGCTTGGAAGCGCAAGGTTTCCGCAGCCTGGGATCAGGTGCGCGTGGTCGACGTGCAGCGTGTGAAGATCGAACGCGAAGCCGTCTATGTGGGCGAGAAATACCATTTCGAAGTCAAGCTCGACATCGCCAACCTGCGTCCGGAGGATCTGGGTGTGGAGATGGTCATCGCACGGCAGATCGTCGGCGGCGAAGGGGTCAACGTGGCCCGTACCGTAGGGCTGGAGTGTTCGAAGGTCGAGGGCAAGATCGTGACCTACACGTTGGACTATACGCCCGACGCTACCGGTACGTTCGATGTGGCGCTGCGAGTTTTCCCGCGCAACGAGCATCTGCCCCACCGCATGGACTTCGCCCTGGTCAAATGGGCTTAACCTTGTGAAAACGACGCCGGCGGAGGGTGCGTTCCGTCCGTCGGCGTTGTTCAGAGATGCCCAAAAACAGGATAAAAAGTTGAAAGGAAGATAAATTTTTTAGCAGCGCAGAATAAGTTGCTGAAAAATTTATTATCTTCATAACACCAAACAACGTCATCATCAGCATGTCAGCCTTAACTTTCGACAAAAGCGAGCTGGGCAATCTGGAGTACTCGCTTCAGCGGGAGATGCTCGCCACCGACCGCATCGGCGGTTACATGAGCACCACCATCGTTTGTTGCAACACGCGCCGGTATCATGGCTTGATCGTGGCGCCCGTCGACGACAGCGACCGCACCTATCTGCTCTTGTCGTCGCTCGACGAGACGATCGTGCAGCACGACCAGAGTTTCAACCTGGCGCTGCACCGTTTCCAAGGGGTCTACGAGCCGCGCGGACACAAGTACATTACCGATTTCCAGTATACGCCCACGCCGACCATTACCTACCGCGTCGGCGGCGTGATCCTCCGCAAGGAGATGCTGTGGATTCATAAGCGTACGCAGCTGATGATCCGTTATACGCTTGTCGATGCCCATTCCGAAACCCGTTTGCGTTTGCGGCCGTTCCTGGCGTTCCGCGACAAGCATGCCTTGACCAAAGCCAACATGAAGGCCAACGGGCATTCCTATCCTGCGGTCAACGGTGTCAAATGCCGGCTCTACGAGTCGTTCCCGTGGCTCTATCTCCAGACCAGCAAGCCCGGCACGGAATTCGTTCCGGCTCCCGACTGGTACTACAACTTCGAGTATTTGCAGGATATCGCCCGCGGTTACGAGGGGCACGAAGACCTGCTTACGACCGGTTATTTCGAGACCGGATTGAAGAAGGGCGAGAGCATCATTTTCTCCGCTTCGCTCGATGAAATGGGATCGACCAAGACCATCGAGGAGATGTTCGAGGCTTCGATCGCCCGGCGCACCCACAAGATCGACTTCATCAGTTGCCTGGAGCACTCGGCCCGTCAGTTCGTCGTCCGGCGTCCCGGCGATCGCACCGAAGTGGTCGCAGGTTACCCGTGGCACGGTTTTTCGGCCCGGCAGATGTTCATCGCCCTGCCCGGGCTGACGCTGGCCCAGGATCACAAGGAGGATTGCATCGATGCGCTCGACACCCAGGTGCGGGGCATGCGCGAGGGGATGTTCTCCGGTTCGGCATCGGCCGCCGAAGCTGCCGACGCGCCGCTGTGGTTCTTCTGGACGCTTCAGCAGCTCGAAAAGAAGATGGATGGCAAGAGCATCTGGAGCCGTTACGGCGGCGTCATGAAAGAGTTGCTCGAAAGTTACCGCCGCGGCATCGCAGACCGGGTCGTCATGAACGATAATGGTTTGGTATGGGCTTCTTCCGAGGAGCTTCCGCTTACGTGGATGGATTCGGTGGTCGACGGTCATGCCGTCACGCCGCGCAACGGCTACCAGGTCGAAGTCAACGCCCTTTGGTACAACGCTGTATGCTACGCGCTGCGGCTCGCGTCCGAAAACGGCGATACGGAGTTCGTCAAGGCGTGGGAGGAGATTCCCTCACGCACGGCCGCTTCGTTCAACGAGTTGTTCGTTCTGCCGCAAGGGTATTTGGCGGATTATGTGGGGGCCGAAGGTGCCGACGACACGATCCGGCCCAACATGATCGTCGCATGCGGTCTGCCTTACAAGATGATCGGCATCGAGACGCAGATCGACATCCTGCGCATCGTCCGCCAGCACCTGTTGACTCCCAAGGGCTTGCGCTCGCTTACCCCGCGCAATCCGCTCTATAAGGGCACGTGCGGCGGAACACCCGCCGAGCGCGATTTCGCGGCCAAAAACGGCTCGGTATGGCCATGGCTGCTGCAATTCTTCGTGCAGGCTTCGTTCGACATCGACGGCGACGCTTTCCTGCCGCAGGCCGAGGAGATGCTCGCTTCGTTCGAGGAGGATATCCAGGTCTACGGCATCGGTTCGATCAATGACCTCTACGATGCCGACCCTCCCTATACCCATCGCGGGGCCATCTCGCAGGCGTGGAGCGTCGGTGCGGTGCTCAACATCTATCGCATGATCCGGGAGTGGAAAAAGGAAAGATAATGGTTTGACGGTCGGCAATACAGCGGCGGTTGCGACATCGGAGCGCGATTGGCTCCCCGAAGCCTCGGCACGACGCGGAACGTCGGGAGTGCGTCAGGCAAGTTTTTGGTTATAAAGAAATTGTTGTTATGAGAGTTTTGATGTTCGGGTGGGAGTTTCCGCCTCATATTGCGGGAGGGCTGGGTACGGCCTGCTACGGCATGACCCGCGGCCTAGCTCGCAACGGCGTCGATGTGACGTTCGTTGTTCCGCATGCCTACGGCGATGAGGATCAGCGTTTTACCCATGTACTCAACGCCAGCGAGGTGGAAGCGCTTTATGGAACGACTGGCAGCGGCGCCGACGATATTTTATCCAACATGTCGTTCATCCGCATCGATTCCAACATGGTGCCTTACATTTCGCCCGAAGAGTATGCCTCGTATCACGAGCAGTACGTCAAGACGGGTCAGAAAACATGGTCGACGACCGATGCCTGGAAGCAGCGCTACACTTTTTCGGGCAAGTACGGCGCCAACCTCATGGAGGAGGTCGCCCGTTATGCGGTCGTTGCGGCGCAGGTGGCCAAGGATCTGGAGGGGCAGTTCGATGTGATCCATGCCCACGACTGGCTGACCTACTTCGCCGGTATAGCCGCCAAGCGCGTTTCGGGCAAGCCGCTGGTCGTGCACATGCACGCCACGGAGTACGACCGCAGCGGCGAGAACGTCAATACGCAGGTCTATGCCATCGAGCGGGCCGGCATGCAGGCCGCCGATCGGGTAATGGCCGTCTCGAACCTCACGCGCAATATCGTCATCAACCGCTACGGCATCCCGGCCGAGCGCGTCGTGACGATGCACAACGCCGTGCGTTTCGCCGAGCACTCCGGCGAGGCTCCCGAGCGGGGCGTGGAGGACAAGATCATTACGTTCCTGGGCCGCATTACCTACCAGAAAGGCCCCGATTACTTTGTCGAGGCGGCTGCTAAGGTGCTCAAGCGCATGCCCAACGTGCGGTTCGTCATGGCCGGTTCGGGCGACATGATGAACCATGTCATCCGCCGTGTCGCCCGCCTCGGCATTGCCGACCGGTTCCACTTCACGGGCTTCCTGCGCGGCGAGGACGTGCACAAGATGTTCCAACTTTCGGATGTCTATGTCATGCCTTCGGTCTCCGAGCCGTTCGGCATTTCGCCGCTCGAAGCCATGCGTTCGAACGTGCCGGTCATCATCTCCAAGCAGAGCGGTGTGGCCGAGGTGCTGGACTATGCGGTCAAGGTCGATTATTGGGATGTCGACGCCATGGCCGATGCCATGTACGGTCTGATCAAGTATCCTGCCTTGGCCGACATGTTCTCTTCCAAGGGGCTGGAGGAAGTTACCAACCTGAAGTGGAACAATGTGGCCGCCAAGATCAAGGCCGTCTACGAAGAGGTAATCGAAGAAGCTAAGAATCAATAAAATAAAAGCCCCTCATGAAAACTGTCTGCCTATATTTTCAGGTACACCAGCCCTGGCGTCTGAAGAAATATCGTTTCTTCAACATGGGCAAGGATCACAACTATCTGGACGATCTGTCGAACCGTTCGATCATGCAGAAGGTGGCGCGGCAATGTTATTTGCCGATGAATGCTCTGCTGCTCAGACTCATCAAGGAGAACAAGGGTGCGTTCCGCTGCTCGTTCTCCATCACGGGCACGGCCATCGAGCAGTTCCGGGCGTTCGCTCCCGAGGTGTTGACTTCATTCAAGGAGCTGGCCGCTACGGGTTGCGTCGAGTTCTTGGCCGAGACTTACTCCCACTCGTTGGCGTCGTTGGCGTCGAAGGAAGATTTCGTGGAGCAGGTAAAACTCCACATGGAGGTTATCGAAAAGGAGTTCGGCAAGCGCCCCACGGCATTCCGCAACACCGAGTTGATCTACTCCGACCAGATCGGCGCTGCGGTGTCCGAAATGGGATTCCACACCATGCTGGCCGAGGGCGCCAAGCATGTGTTGGGTTGGAAGTCGCCCAACTTCGTCTATGCCAACGCCATCGACCAGCGGATGCGGTTGCTGCTGCGCAACTATAAGCTCTCCGACGACATCGCTTTCCGCTTTTCCGATCGGGGATGGGATCAGTGGCCGTTGACTGCCGGGAAGTTCGTGCAATGGCTCGCTTCGAAAGATACGCCGGGCGAGGTCATCAACCTTTTCATGGATTACGAGACTTTCGGCGAGCATCAGAAGGCCGATACGGGCATCTTCGAGTTCATGCGCGCACTGCCGGCCGCCTTGTTGGACAAGAAGACCGGGTTGGAATTTGCCACTGTGAGCGAGGCTGCCGCGAAGTACCAGCCTGTCGCCGTGCTCCATTGCCCCTACACCATGTCGTGGGCCGACGAGGAACGCGACGTCACGGCTTGGCTCGGTAATGAATTGCAGAACGAGGCGTTCTCCAAGTTGTATGCCCTCAAGGGGAAGATCGCCGAGTTGCACGACCGCGATTTCGACTACGTGTGGAACTTCCTCCAGACCTCCGATCACTTCTATTACATGGCTACCAAGTGGTTGTCGGACGGCGATGTGCATTCCTACTTCAATCCTTACGATTCGGCTTACGATGCGTTCATCAATTACATGAACGTCCTCTCGGATTTCATGATCGAAGTCGACAAGGCATTGGAAAAGAAGAATGTCGGGATGAAGAAATAAGAAACGTTTTTTGTCCGAACGGAAACACCCCGGAACTCAAAGTTCCGGGGTGTTTCCGTTTTTTTGGAATAAGGGCGGCAGGGTTGTTTCTCCGGGAAAGGGTCTTTTCTTCGAGAAAGGGTTGTCCCTCCTGGAAGGCCGGGGTGGGGCCGTCGTTCCGAGAGGAGTGTCTCGAGGCTATTTTCCCGGGTAGGGCCGAGATTGTTTTCCCGGATTGGGTCAGGAGTGTTTTTCTGGGAGTACCGGGTATTTTACCGGCTGGGGCGGGCGGTCTTGCTGGTTGGGAGTCTTGTCCTATATGGCGGGAGTTGAAAAATAATCGTAGATGCAACGGGAAATGCGGGCGATGATGGTCGCATTGAGGCTGTCGCTTTCCCGTGAGTCGGTCACGAAAATAGCGATCGAGTAGGCCCGGCCGTCGGGCAGGAAGACGATCCCGATGTCGTTGTCGGCGCCCATGATGCCGTGTTCATTGCGGAATCCGTTTCCGGTTTTGTGTGCCACCTGCACTCCGCGCGGCAGCAATCCTTTCAGCTTGTCCGGTCCGGTAACCGTCGCCATCATGGTGTGCATGAGGAACTCGGTGTGCTGGGCGCTGAGCAGTTCGCCGCGGCGGAACCGCTCCAGAAGCCGTACGGCGTCGAGCGGCGTCGTTCGGTTCAGATATTGGGTGGCCGGAGAGGCGTGCATGGCTTGTTCGTCGGTGGCGATGACCGTGTCGTCGAGTCCCAGCCGCACCACATAGCGGTCTGCGGCCCTCGGGCTGCCGAGAAACCGGAAAAGCAGGTCGCAGACGTTGTTGTCGCTCAGCGCCACGCTGTAAGCCAGCAGCTCGGCCATCGGAAGCTCGTAGCCCCCTTCGGGTCGGGCCTTGCGCAGCGGCGACCAGGTGTCGGGGTGCAGGTCGGAATGGAGCACCGGCACCAGCGTGTTGATCGACAGCGCGGCGCGGTCGAGCGAGTCGAGCACGGCGAGCGCCTGGTGGAACTTGTAGACGCTGGCCATCGGAAAGGCGGCATCCGGATGGATCGCCAGGGTGTCGTCCGGGCCGAAAACGGCAGCTACGCCCACCGTCGCATGCACGGAGTCGACGATCGTGCGGATTTCGTGTTCGAGCGTCGCCCGGCGTTCGGGGCGGGGCGGGTTGCAGGCCGCCAGCGCCGAACCGCATGCAAGCAAAAGGAAGAGACGGAACATGAGCGTCGATATTAAGACCTCTCTCCGCGGCGTTTGTAGCGCGACGGGGAGGTGCCGGTGTGCTGTTTGAAATATTTCCCGAAGAACGATTGGGTCGAGAAGTTGAGATGGTAGGCGATCTCCTGGATGCTCATGCCCGAGTATTTCAGCAGAGCCTTGGCTTCGAGAATTACCGATTCATCGATCCAGCGGGCCGCTGTTTTCCCGCTCACTTCCTTGACGGCCGAGGAGAGGTATTTCGGCGTGATGTTCAGTTGCTTGGCATAGAAGCTCACGTTGCGCTCGCGTTTGCTGTACTGCTCCAACAGTTTCATGAATTCGCTGAAAAGCACTTCGCAGCGGCCCTGCTTTTGTTCGCCGGGATCGTCGCGCTGGTTGATTTCGGTAATCAGGTAGAATGCGGTGGTAAACAGCGAGCGGATGATTTCGTGGCGATAGCGTTCCTTGTCGCTGCGCAACATGGTCTTGACCAGTTGGAAAAGCTGGCGTATTTCTGCCACATCCTGTTGCGAGACTTGCAGTACGGGAGCTTTGCCGAAACGCATGTAGACAGGCAGCGAGGTCGAAAGGTCGATCTGGATTTCGTTGACGAACGATTTGGAGAATGCCAGCACGAACGCCGCTGCATTGGATGAGCATTTGACCGTGCGGATGATGCTGCCCGGATTGAAGAAGACGATCGAATTGGGCCGCACGGCATAGTTTTTCATGTCGATCGACACCACGGCTTCGCCCGCCATCATGATGATGACCGAGAATCCGTCTATGCTTACCGGATGCTCGGTCGTGGCGTTGTGCTGGGCGTCGAGCGAGGTAATGACCAGGTCGTCGGACAAATAGAATACGTCGTGCATCTCTTTTTTGATGCGTGGAATCGAGACTTTCTGCAAGTTCTCGCGTTCGGATGCGGATTTGGGTTTGCCGATCGGGGTCATCTTGAGTGATTGTGAATCGGTGGAACTTCTGTTTTTCCGGGAGTGTCGGAGCGGGTTTTTATGGTTTGTGTGTCAGGGATTGCATTCGGGGCTTTCAGTTTGTTCCCTTTCGCACATCACTTGCAGCCCGCCCGGCAGGCATTCGATGTGCAGCGGGAATTCGGCTCCTTTCTGTCCGTCGACGTCCGTCGGTTCGTTGAGCGTCGAGCGGATGTCGATCCGCTGCGCCTTGAGCTGGCGTACGATCTTGGGGTTGCCGCCCAGAAGATAACGGATCATGGCTTCTGTCGAGCGGATGACGTTTTTCTTTTCAAGCATCAGGCAGTCGAACAACCCGTCCTTGATCGAGGCGCGGCGCGCCAGGCGGAAGCCTCCGGCCGTCTCGCCGTTGAACACCAGCACGATCAGCGAGTCGAGATCGAACGCTTCGCCGTCGGCCACCACTTCGAGCGGCACGGCGTGCAGGGAGCGGAATTCCTTGACGCCCTCGATCAGGTAGGCCAGCTTGCCGATCAGATGCTTGCTCGTGTTGGAGGTGTGCTGCGAGGTGGTGGTAAAGATGCCGAACGAAAGGACGTTGACGAAATATTTCCCGTTTACGCAGCCGCAGTCCACCCGATCGATGGTGCCCGAGGCGATCTGCCGGGCGGCTTCCAGCGGATTGCCCGACATGCCGAGCGCTCCGGCGAAATCGTTGGCCGTGCCGGCGGGGATCACACCCAGCGGGATGTCCAACCCTTTGCTTTTCATGGCGTTGAGCGTGAAGTTGATCGTTCCGTCTCCGCCCGCGACGACCATCAGGTCGATCTCCTCGTTGCCGTCGAAAGGGTTGGCCTCGAAGTCTATGGGCAGGGGCCGGATGTCATATTCGGCCTGACGGAAGATGTCGCAGATCCGTTCCACATTGCGCCGGATGCGTCCCTTGCCGGATTGGTCGTTGTAGAGAAAGACGGCTTTTTTCATCGCTGCTCCATAATCAGCGCCTGCATTGCAGGCGAAATATATTCTTGGTACTCTTCTTCGTTGTTGCCGGCCAGAATGAAATAGACTTTCACGTTCGGCATCCGTTCGATGGCCTGCAGAGCGTCGTCGGCGCCCATCGCCAGGAACATCGTGCCCAGAGCATCGGCTTCAGCGCACGTGGCGGCCGCCACCGTGACGGAGAGCAGCCGCGAAAGGGTGCTGCGTCCTGTGCGCGGATCGATCGTGTGGGCCATCTTGCGTCCCTGCCCGTCGAGATAATAGCGGCGGTAGTTGCCCGACGTGGCCAGGCCGCCGTCGCTCATGGCGATGCGTTTCTGCAAGTATTGTCCGTCGGACATATTGCCGTCGAAAGGCGTCTCCACACCGATGCGCCATGCCTGGCCGTGAGGGTTGAGGCCCCGGCAGCGCACCTCGCCGCCGATGTCGACCAGGTAGTTGCGGGCGCCGAGACTTTCGACCAGCCGGGCCAGCAGATCGACCGTATAGCCTTTGGCTATCGAGTTGAAGTCGAGTTGTACACGCGGATCGCTCTTTATCAGGCGGCCGTCGCGGATCGCCACCTTTTCGCGGCCGACGAATTGCAGCAGCGAGTCGATGTTAGGCTCGGCGGTGCGGGCCTTGCCGGCAAACCCCCATGCTTCCACCAGCGGTTTGACAGTCACGTCGTAGCGTCCGTCGCTCAAGGCGCCGATGCTATCGGCCAAGGCCAGACAATAGGCTATGTGGCGGTCTATGCTGTCGGTCTCGTTGCGGTTGAGGCGGCTCAACAGCGACTCTTCGTCGAAAATCGACATCGAGGCTTTGGCTTCGCGATCCAGTTCCATGATCGCGGCGTAGAGTTGTTGTTTGCCGACATCCCGTACGTCGGCCACCGCACGCAGCGTCGTTCCCAGCATTGTTCCTTCGACCACCGTGTAGGCGGGGCGGGAAGCGCATCCTGCGCATGTTGCGGCCAGCATGACCGACATCCACTTGGCGAATGTGTTCAGCATAAGATCGTACTATTCCGTGCAAAGATAGTAAATTATTCGTCGATTTTGCCGCTTCGGCCTGCGGTGGGGCCGTTTGCATGGTTCGGAGCCGGGTTTATTCGCGCTCCGAGAGGCCGCAGGGAGTCCGGGGGAAGGCAGCGGCGAATCCGATATTTTTCCCGAAATGTGGTTTTTTTTCTTCTGGAAGTGAAAATAATTGTGCGTTGCGAATCTTGAATTATGAATTTATTCGTACCTTTGCAGAACGCTCTGGCGTTATTCACGGTAAGGGGGATGCGTCGTAGAGTGGAACTTAAATAAATCAACACACAATGGCTTATTTAACAGCAGAGAAAAAGCAGGAGCTTTTCGGCCAGTACGGCAAGTCTAACACCGATACGGGTTCTCCCGAGAGCCAGATCGCGCTGTTTTCGTACCGTATCAGCCACCTTACGAACCACCTCAAGAGCAACAAGCACGACTTCGGCACCCAGCGCGCGCTGCTGCGTCTGGTAGGTAAGCGCCGTCAGTTGTTGGAGTACCTCAAGGAGGTCGACATCGAGCGCTACCGCGCCATCGTTAAGACGCTCAATCTCCGCAAGTAGTTCGTTGAGGAAGAAATGAGGGCAATTCCCGCAGAGGGGTTGCCTTCATTTTCGTAGAAAAATCAGGAAAATTCATAATTCGCGGCCCGGGGCATCGCCCGAGGAGGGGCGAAAACCGCGGCTTTCCACTCCCGGAAAGGACGATGTCGCTTCGGCACCTCGCCGCGGGGAGCCGGCCCCGATCCGATTTCTTCGGCAGCCGATTCGGGAGGATGAGACCGGAACCGGCGGGTTCGAAGTCCGGCAGGAGCCGGCGATCGGGCAGCTTGCTGCCGGGGACGGGCGGCGGGGAGGAAAGCCGGAATTGCGAATTCGTTCGAAGCATTCAAAATTACATCATAGGTTAAAATTTTTATGGAAGAAAAGAAACTGTACAATGCAGTCCGCAAGATCATCACGCTGGCCGACGGCCGCGAGATCGAGATCGAAACGGGCAAGCTGGCCAAGCAGGCCGACGGTTCGGTCGTTGTCAAAATGGGCAACACCATGCTGCTCGGTACCGTCGTTGCGGCCAAAGACGCCAAACCCGACACCGACTTCATGCCTTTGCAGGTCGAGTATAAAGAGAAATACGCCTCCTGCGGCCGTTACCCGGGCGGCTTCATGAAACGCGAGGGCAAGGCCAACGATGCGGAGGTGCTCACGGCACGTCTGATCGACCGCGCGCTGCGTCCGCTGTTCCCCTCGGATTACCACGCCGAGGTTTACGTTACGGTGAACCTCATTTCGGCCGACAAGGACATCCAGCCCGATGCGCTGGCCGGTCTGGCTGCTTCGGCCGCGCTGGCCGTGTCGGACATTCCGTTCGGCGGCCCCATTTCGGAGGTGCGCGTCGTCCGTAAGAACGGTCAATACGCCATCAACCCTGGTTTTTCGGAGATGGCCGAGTGCGATCTCGACATCATGGTCGGCGGTACGATCGATAACATCCTGATGGTCGAGGGCGAGATGAAGGAGGTGTCCGAGGAGGTAATGCTCGGTGCCATCAAGTTCGCCCACGAGGAGATCAAGAAGCACTGCGCCGTGCAGATCGAGCTTTCGAAAGAGTTGGGCAAGGACGTGAAACGCACCTATTGCCACGAGGTCAACGACGAGGAGCTGCGCCAGACCATCATCCGCGAACTCTACGACAAGGCCTACGCCATCGCTACGAGCGGCACGATGAAGCACGAGCGCAGCGAGATGTTCGACGCCTTGGAGGCCGAGTTCGCCTCGCGCTATACCGAGGAGGAGCTGGTAGAGAAGGCTCCGCTGATTCACAAATATTTCCACGACGACGTGCAGAAGAAGGCCATGCGCAACATGATCCTCGACGAGGGCAAGCGCCTCGACGGCCGTCGCACGGACGAAATCCGCCCCATCTGGTGTGAAGTGGGCTACCTGCCCGCCGCTCACGGTTCGGCGATCTTCACACGCGGCGAAACGCAGTCGCTGACGACCGTCACGCTGGGTACGAAACTTGATGAGAAAGTCAAGGACGAGGTGCTCGTGCAGGGCACCGAGCAGTTCGTGCTCCACTATAACTTCCCGCCCTTCTCCACCGGCGAAGCCAAGGCCGCACGCGGTCTGAGCCGCCGCGAGATCGGCCACGGCCACCTCGCATGGCGCGCGCTGAAGCCCATGATTCCGCTGGGCGAGGAGAACCCCTATGCTGTGCGCGTGGTGTCGGATATCCTCGAATCGAACGGCTCCTCGTCGATGGCCACGGTTTGCGCCGGTACGCTGGCGCTGATGGATGCCGGCGTGAAGCTCAAGAAGCCCGTGTCGGGTATCGCCATGGGTCTGATCTCCGATTCGGCCACGGGCAAGTGGGCCGTGCTGTCGGACATCCTGGGCGATGAAGACCACCTGGGCGACATGGACTTCAAGGTAACGGGTACCCGCGACGGTATTACCGCTACGCAGATGGATATCAAGGTCGACGGTCTCTCCTACGAGGTGCTCGCCGCCGCTCTGGAGCAGGCTCGCCAGGGCCGCATGCACATCCTCGGCAAACTTACCGAGTGCATCGCCGAGCCGCGCGCCGACTACCGTCCGTTCGTCCCGCGCATCGTTCAGATTACCATTCCGCAGGATATGATCGGTGCCGTGATCGGCCCGGGCGGCAAGGTAATTCAGGATATTCAGAAGACTACGGGTACGACCATTACCATTACCGAGGACGACAACAAGGGCTACGTCGACATCTTCGGCGTTGACAAGGCTGCCCTCGACGGAGCTTTGGCCCGCATCAAGGCGATCGTCGCCGTGCCCGAGGTGGGCGAGACCTACCATGGCAAGATCCGTTCGATCGTAGCATTCGGCGCCTTCGTCGAGATCATGCCCGGCAAGGACGCCCTGCTCCACATTTCGGAGATCGACTACAAGCGTTTCGCCACCATGGACGAGACCGGTCTGAAAGAGGGCGATGAAATCGATGTCAAGTTGATCGGTGTCGATGCCAAGACCGGCAAGCTGAAACTTTCGCGCAAGGTGCTGCTGCCCAAGCCCGAAGGTTACGTGGAGCGCGAGCGTCGTCCCCGCCCCGAGCGCGGCGAACACCGCGACCGGCACGAGCACGGCGGCCCGAAAGACGAATAGTCGATCGGGGCGCAGTCGTGCGCCGGATGGATTTTTTACAAAAACCGGCTGGGATATTGCACGATAGACGATTATTTTATATATTTGCGCTGTTGGCGTTTCCCGTGCGCGTTTCTGGATGGAACGCATGGCGGCGATTCGGCGCTCGTGCGACTGCCAAGCAAAACGAAACAGAAAAATAAACACATTAAATTAAATTTCGTAAGTATTATGAAAAAATTGATGAAATTGAGCGTCGTGCTCGTAGCTGCCTCGCTGGCGCTTTCGAGCTGCAATTGCTTCAAGAAGATGGCGCAGAACCGCGAGGATGTGAATCTGACCGTCACGCCTGAGGTCCTGACTCTGAACAACGGCACCGTTGCGGCTGATATTACCGTTACGTTCCCCGCCGATTATTTCAACCAGAAGGCTGTCATCAAAGTTACGCCCGTGATCGTGTTCGAGGGCGGCGAGGTTGCCGGTGCCGCGAAGTTCTATCAGGGTTCGAAAGTCGATGAGAACTATGCTGTCGTTTCCAACAACGGCGGTTCGTATACGCAGCATGTCGAGTTCCCCTACGATCCGCGCATGGATCAGTGCGCTTTGCAGCTGCGTGCCGAGATCAAGTGCCCGGGCGGCAAGTGCAAGGAGTTCACGCTCGTGAATCTCAACGACGGCGCCATTCCTACCAAGGAGCAGGCCGAGATTCTGGCCGGCAACGACGCGGCTGCCAAAGCTGCTTTGGCCAAGGAGTTCGGTCTGACGGTAGCTTACGGTCTCAATACGCTCCAGAAAGATCTGAAGTACGGCGATCTGATGGCTCCCATGGCCAACAACTACAAGAAAGTAACGACCGTGGTCGACAAGACCGATCTGCTCTATGCGATCAACTCGTCGGTGGTTACCAAGAAGAACGAGCGCAAGGCCGACCTGGGCGACTTCAAGAACAATGTGGACAAGAACTTGGAGAACGACCGTGCTACGCAGAATATCGCTGTGAAGGGTTACGCTTCGCCCGATGGCCCCGAGAAGTTCAACGACAAGCTCTCGAAGGCTCGCAGCGAGTCCGGCAAGAAGGTTGTCGCCAAGCTCTTGAAGGATTCGGGTCTCGATATCGACGCTGCCGCTTACGGCGAAGACTGGGAAGGTTTCAAGGAGCTGGTCGAGAAGTCGGATATCAAGGACAAGAACCTGATTCTCCAGGTGTTGAGCCTCTACAACTCGCCTGCACAGCGCGAGGCTGAAATCAAGAACATGTCGTCGGTATTCAACGAGCTGAAGAGCGACATCCTCCCCGAGCTGCGCCGTTCGCAGATCGTCAACAGCACCGATATCCAGGGTAAGACCGACGCCGAGATCATGGCTGCTTACCGCAACGGGGACGAGCTGACCGTCGAGGAGTACCTCTACGCTGCCGAGACGCTGGCCAACGGTGCCAACGAGCAGGTTGCCATCCTGACGGTTGCCGCCAAGAAGTACAACGACGCACGCGTTTACAACAACCTGGGTGTAGCCCAGACCAAGGCCGGTCAGAAAGCCGAGGCGCTGAAGTCGTTCGACAAGGCTGCCAAGCTGGATTCGTCGAAGGAGCTGAACAAGAACCTCTTGCTGGCCAACTTGGCTAACGGCAACACTGCCGAGGCCAAGAAGTACGCTCAGTCGGCCGACGCCGAGGCTAAGGCTGCCATGGCTGCCGCTCAGGGCGATTACAAGGCCGCTGCCAACACGCTGGAGGGTTACAACGCCGCTGTTGCTTCGGTTATGAACAACGACTTGGCTGCCGCTAAGAAAGCCATCGCCAAGGACAATTCGGCCGATGCCGACTATCTGCGTGCCGTGATCGCTGCCAAGGAAGGCGATCTGAACACGGCCGATGCCCAGCTCAAGAGCGCTGTTTCGAAGAACCCCGCTCTGGCCGAGAAAGCTGCCAAGGATGTGAACTTGAAGGCTTTGCGCAAGTAATTCGCTGTCGTATTCAAAAAGAGGCCCGGGTCGAATGATTCGGGCTTCTTTTTTGCAGGGAAAGGAGTGTTGTGGGTTCCTGGGATCCGTAGAATGCGTGCATGCGAGGAGTTCGTATAGTTTGGAGCGTATGCGTGGAATCCGTTCGCTCGGGTGCGGCGAAGCCGGATGCCGATATGCCCGTTCGATAATTTTGCAGTTGCAGGTTGAGGATA
Source organism: uncultured Alistipes sp. (assembly GCF_910580175.1). GTDB lineage: Bacteria > Bacteroidota > Bacteroidia > Bacteroidales > Rikenellaceae > Alistipes. The sequence continues at coordinate 81,282 of NZ_CAJTXD010000003.1, read as the reverse complement.
TAAATTATTTTTTCCTATTTTTGTACAAAATACCGATGAACCTATGGAATACGCAAACCATCTGAACGAATATGCGCCGGCCTGGAGTGCCGCTCAAGTGGACGAATACGTTGCCCGCATGCGGAAAGTTGCCGAGCGCAACCACAATGCCGAGGTTTACAAGTTCTGCTACTCGGCCATCGACCTGACCACGCTGTCCTGCAACGATTCCGTTACGTCTGTAACCGAATTCGCCCGCAAGGCCGCAGAATTTTATCAGAAATACCCTCACATTCCCAATGTGGCGTCGATCTGCATCTATCCGTCGTTCGTCGAGACCGTCGGTCTGGCTGTCGACGGTACGCCGATGCGCATCACGTCTGTGGCAGGCGGTTTTCCCGCGGCGCAGACTTTCTTGGAGGTCAAGGCCTTGGAAGTGGCTATGGCGATCGAGAACGGTGCCGACGAGGTGGACATCGTGCTGAACGTAGGGCGTATGCTGACGGGCGAGTATGACGAGGCTGCCAACGAAGTGGAAGTGATCCGTTCGGAAATGGATAACGATGTGGTGCTGAAAGTCATCATCGAGTCGGGAGCCTTGAAGACGCCCGAGCTGATCCGCAAGGCTTCGCTGCTGTCGATGTTCGCAGGCGCCGATTTCATCAAGACTTCGACCGGCAAGATCGATGTGGCAGCCACACCGGAAGCGGCGGTCATCATGTGCGAGGCGATTCGCGACTACCATGCCAAGACCGGCCGTAAGGTGGGTTTCAAGGCTGCCGGCGGTGTCCGCACGGCCCAGGATGCTGCGCTTTACTATACCATCGTCGAGGAGATGCTCGGCAAGGAGTGGCTGACGACGGATCTGTTCCGCATCGGCGCTTCGTCCGCCGCGAATAACATCCTATCGGCGATCGAAGGCAAAGAAATCAAGTATTATTAGCGGTTGTCCCTGTCGATATGAAACACACTCTCCGGATTGTCCGGGGAGTGTGTTTCAATATTTATGGAACTTGAGTACCACAACGATGTGAAAATTCGAATCCTTTTCGCATTCCGACCGAAGCCCTCCCAAATGAGGGGTTTGGGGTGGGAGCGGAAACAGAATACGCCCCTGGCGGCCAACTACGACGCTTGGATTCGAGATGCCGTTTTCTAACGGTGGTATACTAAAATATAGAATGGCGGGGTTCTCGCCGCGAACTTGCCGAAGATACGGGGATTCCCGTTGCGACGATTTTGTCGCGAAGCACTATGCAGGGAAGCATTTGTACCGCAGGCCGTCCGACCTCTACGAAGCGTTTCTTACTTGTTGAGTTCTTCCAGCGGATCGGGACATTCGATCGAGTCGGGCATGTCCAGGTAGTCTTCGTATTCGCCGTTGGCGTTTTTCTTCGGGCGGCGGTTCAGGCGGTCGTCGTCGGGGATGGCGTTTTGCGATTTTCCCGCCGATGCGGACGAAGAAGCAGAAGTGTCCGTTGCGGAAAGGGCGGGCTTGTTCGATGCGGCCGTCGGGTTTGTATGTGCCGCGTTGCCGGCCGACGTCGCCGGTGCGGCTTCGGGGGTCGAGTCTTTGCCGGCCGAAATGTTGGGTATGACCGCCCGGATGATGTGGTGGACGCCGGGTTCGTCGTCCCAAATCATCGAGCGGTAGTTGCCGCGTCCCAGGATCGTCAGGACGATCGTTGCGATGGTCGCGGCGGCAAAGAGCATTCCGAGCAATTTTTTAATCATCTTTTCGGGTTGCATTTAGGGTTTCGAGGGCACGCATGATCGCATTGTCCATGGGGTAGATGTTGGCATAGAAACCGTTGTCTTCCAGTTGCGTATTGCGGCCGATGTAGGCTTTGAGCTGGGCTTCGATCAGGCGGCGCGAGCGGACGATGTCGGCGGGCCGCGGCGCTACGCCCTGCCGTGCGGCATAGGCCACGAAGTTGTCTACCAGTCGCTTGTCGCTGTCGAGCAAGTTTTTCAGTTCTTCCACGTTCTTCACGGCGTTCAGCGCTTCGCGGTGCCGGTCGGCGTATTCGATCGTGTAGCGGTAAAGAATGTTGCGGCCGGCCACCTCGATGAAATATTTCGTTACGTCGGTCGTGTCGACTGGAACGAAGATGTCGGGCATGATGCCTCCTCCGCCGTAGACGGTCTTGCCGCCCGGGGTTGTGAAGCGCAGCGAGTCGGCGAAACGGATGCTGTCGGCCGAGAAGAACTCGTTGTTGTTGTAACGCTCCCACAGATCCTTTTCGTAGCCGACACCGTCGCCGTTGGTGTAGGGTTTTTGGATCGAGCGGCCCGTGGGCGTGTAGTAGCGTGCCGTGGTCAGCCGCAGAGCCGAGCCGTCGGGATAGGGAATCTGCTGTTGGACGAGTCCCTTGCCGAACGAGCGGCGGCCGATGATCGTGCCGCGGTCGTTGTCCTGCAAGGCGCCGGCCAGGATTTCGCTCGACGAGGCGCTCGCTTCGTCGATGAGCACCGCTACATCCATGTCTTGCGCCGTGCCCGTGCCGTCGGCATATTCGCGCAGTTGTTCGTGGTTGCGATCTTCGGTGTAGACGATCAGTTGGTCGGCATGCAGGAATTCGTTGGCTACGGCGATCGCTTGGTCGAGAAATCCTCCTGCGTTGCCCCGCAGGTCGAAGATCAGGCGGTCTACGCCCTCAGCCCGCAGGGCAGCCAGCGCTTGGCGGAACTCGGCGGAGGTGGTGCGGGCGAACTGGCCCAGCTTGATGTAACCTGTCGTGCCGCTGATGCGGAATGCCGCCTCGATGCTCTTGATCGGAATCGCGCCGCGCACGACTTCGACCCGCACCGGTTCGGGGATGCCGTGCCGCTCCAGCCCCAGACGCACGGTCGTGCCGCGCGGCCCGCGCAGCCGTTTGACGATCTGGTGCTGCGGAATCTTGCGCCCGGCGACCAGCGAATCGTCGATCTCGATGATCCGGTCGCCGGCCTTGATGCCGGCTTTGTCGCTCGGCCCATGCGGAATGACGTTGAGTACGATTACCGTGTCGGTAGCCATGTTGAAGACCACACCGATGCCGTCGAATTCGCCTTCGAGCGATTCGTTCATTGCCGCCATCTCCGAAGCAGGAACATAGATCGAGTGGGGGTCGAGTTCCTTGATCAGAAGCGGAATCGCATGCTCGGAGAGCGAGTCGATCGAAATCGGATCCACGTAGCGGTTCTCGATAAGGGAGAGGGTCTGCGTGAGCTTGTTCGACGAGAAAGTGGCTTGCAGCAACATGCTGCGCAGTTGCGACGCCGTGCTGTTGCGCCCCATGTAGAGACCGGCCAGCATGCCCGCTGCGATGCCTGCGGCCAGCAGCAGCGGGAAAAGAACGGTGCGTTTCGTATTGCGGTACATCACTTGTTCTTGAAAGTATAGGCGAGACCTACGCTCAACAGTGTTTTGGTCTGCACGTCGACGTTCTGGGCCCGGTTATAGTAAAGCTCGAAGTTCAACGTCGTGGAGAGGTATTTGGTCGCTTTGATATTGATGGTGTTCGTCCAGCGTACGGTCGGGTGGATCGGCAGGTTGGGCTTGTCTCCCGGGCCGTGACCTACGGAGGGGTTGTCCTTGTCGTTCCAGGCTTCGAGCGCATGCAGGTAGTCGGAGTATTTCGATATTTTGTTCCGCTGCCCGATGTCGGTAATCCAACCGTAGAACGAGAAGATAGAGGTGCGGTAGCGCAGGATGCCCCTGCGGTCGAAAGTGCGGTCGAAGTCGATCTGTACCGAAGAACCGCCTTCATATTTCGAGGTTTTGTCCGGCCCCGAGAGACCGTAGGTCTGCCATCCCTCTTTCTTGTCCCATTTGTTTTCGCGGATCTGTGCGCTTTCCACGAAGACGGCGCTCAAGGCTATGGGCGAAATGTTTACTACGATCGGGAATTTCGGTTTGGGGCATTTGTAGGTAATACCCAGCGAGATGTCGAGGTAACCCGGAGCCATGAAAGCGCTTTTGCGTTCGAAATCCTCCTGCTGCGTACGCGAAATATAGCCGTTGGCGAACTGGCTGCGGAACTTGAAGATGGCTCCGTAAGACCAGTTTTTCGACATCTTGAACGACGGAGCCACCGAAATGTCGAATTCGTCCTGGTTTTTGAACCATATGCCGGACTGATCCATGATTTTGTTGCCGTTTTCGTCCACCATGCCGTTGCCGTCGGCATCGAGCCGCTGGGTTTCCACCTTCATGCGGTTGTAGCCGAATTTGGCGATGACCTTGGTCTCGATCGAAAAGAGGTTTTTGGTAAACGTGTGGTTGAGGAACAGATTGGCTGTCAGTGCGATCGAGTTATCACCGCCCGACACCTTGATCCAGGGGTCGTTGTAGGAGGTCAGCGCGCCTTGCAGGCCGCCGCCGAATTCCAGCATGTTGCGCTCCTTGCGGACAGCGGCGCGTTCGGCCCGGTAGCGCGCACGACTGAAATATTCGGCGTCGACCGGTGTGGTTTTCACATTGTCCTTGAACGTTATGTTCTCTTGTCGGGCGTTTACCTCGTCGATCGAGAATTGGGCCGAGGCCGGAAGCGAGGCGGCAAGCGCCGGCACGAACGCTGCAATCAAATAGAAAGATTTCATGTCAAAAATAAAAAAACGAATCTTCGGACGTTTGGTTCGGCAAATTTATGAAATTATTTACAGAATAATTAACTTTGTCTGAAGTTAAAACATCAAAAATCATTATTTATGAAGTATTTCGGAGCGCATGTGAGTGCCTCGGGCGGCGTGGCCAACGCTCCGGCCCATGCGTACGCCATAGGGGCCGTCGGATTCGCCCTCTTTACCAAGAACCAGCGTCAGTGGACGGCCAAGCCGCTCACGGCAGCGGAAGTCGAGGCGTTTCGTCAGGCTTGCACGACGTATGGTTATGCGCCTGCGCAGATTCTGCCCCACGATTCGTACCTCATCAACTTGGGACACCCCGAGGAGGAGGGGCTGGAGAAGTCGCGCCAGGCTTTCTGCGATGAGATGCAGCGTTGCGAGGCGCTGGGTCTCGACAGGCTCAATTTCCATCCGGGCAGCCATCTGAACCGGATTTCCGAGGTCGAAAGTCTCGACCGCATCGCCGCGTCGATCGATCTGGCGCTCGAATGCACGCAGGGGGTCACGGCCGTGATCGAAAACACGGCGGGCCAAGGTTCCAATCTGGGGTTTCGCTTCGAGCAGTTAGCTTATATCATCGAGAGGGTAAAGGACAAGTCGCGCGTGGGCATTTGTATAGATACTTGCCATGCGTTTGCGGCCGGATATGATCTGTGTACTGCGGCGGCTTGCGACGCGACGTTCGACGAACTGGATCGGGTCGTCGGGCTGAAATATTTGCGCGGCATGCACCTGAACGATGCCATGAAGCCGTTGGGCAGCCGCATCGACCGCCATGCGCCCCTGGGCGACGGGGCGATCGGCTGGGAGTGTTTCCGCTACATCGCGCGCGACAGCCGTTTCGAGGGCGTTCCGCTGATTCTCGAAACACCCGACGAAAGCCGCTGGCCCGACGAAATCGAAGCACTGAAACGGTTCGCGGAAGAATAAGGCGCCGGTATACGGATACTATTTGCAGCAGAATATACCAACGGGTCGGGAGACGATTGTCCGACCCCAACCGGAGCAGACGGAGCGGAGATACAGACTCGACTCTGTTTACAAAAAACTTCGGGGCGGCAGCGGGGGTCGCACCTCCGGTGCGAGCCGCCCCGATGATGAGATGGCTGCTTTGACACTCGATTGCCATTCCGAGTGCACGGATGTGTCGCTTCGCTCAACATGACGGGTTGCCGGGCTTCGGGCAGAAGCCTGCGGGACATGCCCGGCGAAAGCCGGATGCTTGCGGGGCTCCGTCGGGGTGGCTTCGGCCCGCCCGCCAAAAACAAGGGTTGCGATGTTTTTCTATTTCAATTCGTCCAGACACTTCTTGATGATCGCGGCGCTGTCGCGGATTTCTTCTTCGGTAATCGTCAGCGGCGGCGAGATGCGGAATGCTGTGTCGCAGTAGAGGAACCAGTCGCTCATGATGCCCGCTTCCTTGAAAAGCTCCATGATGCGGTACAGCGGTGCTGAAGCCCCCAGTTCGACGGCCAGCAGCAATCCCGCACGGCGGATTTCCCGCACGGCCGGGTGGTCGTGCAGCAGCTCTTCGTACAGGGCGCCCTTGCGTTCGGTCTCCTCAATGATCCGGTTTTCCAACAAGTGGTTCAGCGCTGCCAGTCCGGCCGCGCAGCAGACCGGATGTCCGCCGAAAGTGGTAATGTGGCCCAGCACCGGATCGGTCTGCAACGTATCCATGATTTCGTGGCGAGAAACGAACGCGCCCAGCGGCATGCCTCCGCCCAGCGCCTTGGCCAGACACACGATGTCGGGTGCGACGCCGTATTTCTGCATGGCGAACAGCTCGCCCGTGCGGCCCATGCCTGTTTGTATTTCGTCGAAAATCAGCAGTGCCCCCACCTCGTCGCAACGCCGGCGCAGCGCTTCGAGGTAACCCGGCTGCGGCGGTCGTACGCCCGCTTCGCCCTGCACGGGTTCGGCCAGCACGCAGGCCGTGCGCGGCGTGATGCGTTGCAGGGCTTCGAAATCGTTGAATTCGATGGCTTGCACGTCGGGCAGCAGAGGCCGGAACGCATTTTTCCATTCTTCGCCCTCGGGCGCTCCCATCATGCTCATGGCCCCGTGCGTCGAACCGTGGTAGGCCCGGCGCATGGCGACCATCTCCGTGCGGCCCGTGAAGCGTTTGGCCAACTTGAGCGCCCCCTCGACCGCCTCGGCGCCCGAGTTGACGAAGTAGACGCTTTCGAGACCGCCGGGCAGCAGCGAGGCCAGCTTCGAGGCGTAGGCCACCTGCGGCGTCTCGACCAGCTCGCCGTAGACCATCACGTGCATGTAGCGTGCGGCCTGTTCCTGCACGGCCCGCACCACGTCGGGATTGGCATGTCCGACGTTGCTTACCGACACGCCGGCCACCAGGTCGTAGTAGCGCTTTCCCTCGGGGGTGTAGAAGAAAACCCCCTCGGCCCGTTCGACCTCCACCAGCATGGGCGACGGCGAAGTCTGGGCGACGTGGGCAAGAAACTGTTTGCGGAGTATATTCATTTTATGAGAAGTGAAAAGTTTCGTTTTACGGAACCGGACGGTTCTGCTGCATTCGCCCGGGCCGGCTGCGGGGGCTGCGTTGAAAGTGCGGGGCGTTGCCGGGCGCAAGGTCTGCAACCTTGCACCTTACGATTACCCCAAGGAAGCCGGCGCTTCCGAACCTGCATCCTGCAACTCGTCTCCGAACCGCCGGTTGAGAATCTGCGGAGCGTCGTTCACGCTGCGGTACATCCACCGGTAGAGCGTCTCGGTCTGCTCCTGCGGGGTCATGGGCCAGCCGGCGACCTGCTCCCGCACGCGCTGCGAGAGCATGTAGATGAGGATGGCGGCCGAAGCCGAGACGTTGAGACTCTCGACCATGCCGCACATCGGAATGCGCAGGAATTCGTCGGCTGCCTCGCGCACCTCGTCGGAGATGCCGGCATGTTCGGTGCCGAAGACCAGTGCGAAAGGCCCGCGGGCGACGTCGAACGTCTCGGGCGTGGTGTCTTCGCGGTGGGGCGTGGTCGCTACGATGCGGTAGCCCCCGGCCTTGAGCGCGCGGAGCGCTTCGGCTGTCGACGCATGGCGGCAGACGTCGACCCAGCGGTCGGTGCCGCGCACGACGGCCGCCGCGGGGCGGAACTCGCAGAACGTCTCGACCGTGTGCATCCGCTGCAACCCGAACGCCTCGCAATGGCGGATCAACGCCGCGGCGTTTTGGGGGTGGAACGTGTTTTCGGCCAGCAGGGTCATGTAGTGTGTGCGCTGCGCCACGGTGCGGCGGAACAGCGCTTCGCGTTCGGGCGTCATGAATTCGGCCAGATACGCGATCCGTTCTTCATACCATGCGGTCGGGTTATTTGCGGTATTTGTCATCGTCGTCGAGCATTTTCAGATAGCTTTCGTAGCGCATGGGCGATATTTCGCCCTGCATGACGGCTTGCGTCACGGCGCAGCCCGGTTCGTGGGTATGGGTGCAGTTGTAGAAACGGCAGTCGCGGCCGATACGCATCATTTCGGGGAAGTAGTGCCACAGCTCGCCGTCGTCGATGTCGATCAACCCGAAACCCTTGATGCCCGGCGTGTCGATCACTTGCCCGCCGCCCGCCAGGGCATACATGGTCGAGAAGGTGGTCGTGTGGCGGCCTTTGCCGTGGCTCTCCGAGATTTCGCCCGTGCGGATGTCGAGCGTCGGGTCGATCGCCCGCACGAGGGTCGACTTCCCGACCCCCGAGTTGCCCGAGATGAGCGTGGTCTTTCCGGCGAGCAGCCGTTCCACTTCGTCCACTCCTTCGCCCGTGCGGGGCGAGACGGTCAGCACGCGGTAGCCGATCGCTTCGTAGACGGCGCGGAACGCAGCCAGCGCCTCCGGCTCCTGCACGTCGGCTTTCGAAAGGACGATGACCGCCGGAACCTTATAGGCTTCGCACGTGACCAGGAAGCGGTCGACGAACTCCGGGGCCGTCTCGGGCTGGCGGAGCGTTACCATCAGGAGCGCCTGGTCGATGTTGGCGGCGATGATGTGGGACTCTTTCGAGAGGTTCGAGGCGCGGCGGATCACGTAGTTGCGGCGCGGTTCCACTGCGACGATGGCGTGGTCGCCGTTCTCGTCGCGCTCGCATGTCACGCGGTCGCCGACGACCACCGGACTGGTCGACCGCACGCCCTTCAGACGCAGGCGCCCCCGGATGCGGCAGCGGATCGTTCCGCCGTCGGTCGATACTTCATACCAGCTGCCCGTGGCGCGGGTTACTACGCCCGAAAAGATGCGTTCCATAGCGGTCATGCGTTTTGGAGTCCGTCGTTCTGCATTTGCGGGAGGTGCTCGGCGGCCCGTTCCAGCATGGGGAAGAGCGCTTCCGAGAGCCGCAGCAGGGGTTCGTAGCACTTCGAGGCGGCGAGCGTGCGTTCGTCGACCAGCTTGTGACCGGCGTCGAGTTTGTCGAGTGCGGCGAAAAGCACGCTCAAAAGCAGCAAGTATTTTATAGCGCAGACCGCAATGCCCAACGCGACGTCGAGCAGTCCGAAGCCGGCGAAGCGGAAAAGCCTCCGTAACAAACGCCCCGCGATCGCGGTCGCCAGTATGGCGGCCAGCAACACGGCGACGAAGCCGCCTGCCGCCTGCACCGAATCGTCGAGCCGCAGCCATGCGCCTGCCGCAGTGCCGTAGCGCGAAGCGAGCCACAGCCCGACCGCGACTGCGGCCAAGGAGCATATCTGCACGACGAACCCCTGGCGCCATCCGTTCCAGACGGCCAGCACGAGGGTCAGGCAAACGATGAAGTCGATCGTATTCAAAATCCTAAAGCCGAAAAAGGTGCTCGTAAAGGTACGAAAATAACCGGAAAGCGCAAAAAACGGACATCCGCACGCGCCGCGGTTCATGGAAAGCGGGGAAATATGAGGGGTGGCGCGGTACATGCCACGCATTTATTTTATACCTTTGCAAAAGATAGGCTGCGCTCCGGCAATGTGCGGATCGGTTTGCATTGCTCCTGGCTTGCGCTATCTTTGTGCCCCGAAACGGGAGCGTGCCGCTGACGCATGGCAAGCCGTTTTCGGTTATGTTTTCAGATTATGACACAGAAACCCTACGAATGGTTGGAGCGGGTGGATTCGCCGCGGGAGCTGAAAAACCTCTCGCCGGACGAGTTGCGCATCTATTGCGACGAACTGCGCCGCTATATCATCGAGGAGTGCTCGGTCAACCCGGGACACCTGGCGTCGAGTCTGGGTGCCGTAGAGTTGGCGGCGGCGCTGCACTATGTCTTCGACACGCCCGATGACCGCATCGTGTGGGACGTAGGCCACCAGACCTATGCCCACAAGATCATCACGGGCCGCCGCGAGGCATTCCGCACCAAACGCAAGCTGGGCGGCATCAGCGGCTTTCCGCGCATGGCCGAGAGCCGGTACGACGCTTTCGGGGGCGGTCATGCCTCGGTCTCGATCTCGGCGGCGTTCGGCATGGCCAAGGCGGCCGAGCTGCGGGGCGAGAAGCATAAGGTGGTGGCCGTGATCGGCGACGGTTCGATGACCGGCGGTCTGGCGTTCGAGGGGATGAACAACGCCGGCGCCAGCAAGATGACCGACCTGCTGGTAATCCTGAACGACAACAACATGGCGATCGACCAGGCGACGGGCGCCTTGAAGAACTATCTGCTTAAGATTTCCACCTCGCACCACTATAACCGTTTCAAGCAACAGCTTTGGAACCTCCTTTCGCACACGCCCCGGCTGCTGCGGCTGTGCCAGAAGGCGGGCAATGCCGTGAAGCTCGGTGTGTTGAACAACAGCAATCTGTTCGAGAGCCTCAATTTCCGCTATTTCGGGCCGGTCGACGGCCACAGCCTGCCGGAGCTGGTGCGCACGCTGCGTGCATTGCGCGATATTCCGGGGCCGAAACTGCTGCACGTGATGACCGTCAAGGGCAAGGGCTATCTGCCGGCCGAGCACGACAAGCCGGTGTGGCATGCTCCGGGGCGCTTCAATCCTGATACGGGCGAACGGATCGTGGCGCAGGGTGTCGCGGCGCGCTATCAGGATGTGTTCGGCGAGACGCTGCTCGATCTGGCGCGTCTGGACGCTCGCGTGGTGGGCGTGACGCCGGCCATGCCGTCGGGATGTTCGATGAACATTTTGATGTCGGCCATGCCCGAGCGGTGTTTCGATGTGGGCATCGCCGAGGGACATGCCGTGACGTTCTCGGCCGGGCTGGCCGCGGCGGGGATGGTGCCTTTCTGCAACATCTACTCGTCGTTCATGCAGCGGGCTTACGACAACGTGATCCACGATGTGGCGATCCAGGGGCTGCCCGTGGTGCTGTGTCTCGATCGCGCGGGGCTGGTCGGCGAGGACGGCGTGACGCATCACGGACTCTTCGACATGGCAGCTTTCGGGACGGTGCCGGGGCTGACGATCGCGGTGCCGATGGACGAACGAGAACTGCGCAACATGATGTTCTCGGCCTTGCAGGCCGGAGCGCCCTATATGATCCGCTATCCGCGCGGCAACGGAGCGGGGGTATCCTGGCACGGCGAACCTTTCGAGGTGCTGCCGGCGGGCAAGGGGCGCATGCTGCGCGAGGGCGCCGACGTGGCCCTGCTGACGGTGGGTACGGTGGGGCATGCCGCGGCGCGCGCTGCCGAACGGGCTGCGGCCGAGGGGGTGAGCGTGGCGCACTACGATCTGCGTTTCGCCAAACCGCTCGACGAAGAGATTCTGGTTGAGGTGGGCGCGCACTTCGGCCGGGTGGTAACTATTGAGGACGGGTCGCTGCGCGGCGGCGTGGGCGAGACGATTGCTGCTTGGTTCAACCGGCACGGATTCCGTCCGGAGGTCTGCTCGCTGGGTGTGGGCGACGAATGGATCGAACACGGCACGCCGGCACAACTTCAAGCGTTGTGCGACTATGACGAGGAGAGCATTCTGCAAACGATCTTACAGAACAAGGGGGCAGAATGATTCCAGGCGGGAAACGCCGTTTCTTGTTCTTCGTCGTCTGTTTCTATACTGCTGAACAAGGGATTCCCAGGGCTTCGACCCGTGTCGCTATGGCCTGCAATTCTTCGCGCGGGACTTTTTCGAGCGTCTTGCAGGGTGTGTCGCGGTCGAGGGAGTAGACCATGACCTGCCGAGGCCGGATCGCTGCGACGATCCGCAACCAGGCGGCGATCTCCTCCTCGGTGGTATTGTCGACCGGCATGCCGTTGCAGGTGCCTCGCAGAAACATGGTTTGCAGGATCATCCGTCCCTCGAAACGCTTCATCTGTTCGACGATCCGATGGACGGAGTATTCCGCGCTCTGCGGGTTGTTCATTCTGCGCACCGTTTCGTCGAAAGCCGAGTCGAGCTTCAAGATGTTGTTGTCCACGCGCAGGAGTGCGCGCCGTACGTCGTCGCGGTGGATCTGCGTGGCGTTCGACAGCACGGAGACTTTGGCCGCAGGACACAAGGCGTCGCGCAGGGCGATCGTATCGCCGATGACGGCTTCGAACTCGGGATGGAGGGTCGGCTCGCCGTTGCCTGCGAATGTGATGACGTCGGGCGGCGTGGCGTCGGCCACCATGCGCCGCAGCGTGGCTTCGAGCTGCTTGCGCACGTCGTCGCGGGCGTTGAACTGCCGCAGGCCGGGGTGCTCGGCGTTCCAGCCGCATTCGCAGTAGATGCAGTCGAACGAACAGAGTTTCGATTCGGTGGGCAACAGATTGACGCCCAGCGAGAGACCCAGCCGCCGCGAACGCACCGGCCCGAAGATGATGTCGTGGAAAAGCGCTGTCATGATGCGAAAATAACAATTAAAAATTCAAAAATCGAATTCCCTGCCGATGAAATGCCTGGCCGCTTCGTTGCGGAGCGGATTTTGGTGGCCAGCGATACGTCGGAAAGGTCAAAATAGGTATAAATGCGTATCCGCACACAATAAAAAACGGCTACCTTTGGTCGACAAATTTATTTTATTTATATTTTTGCGGTGCCGACAGGCGGATTCGGCGCAGAAAAAGCCACTAAATTTTAAATTGCGAATCAAATATGGTTGATATTTTTGCACGCCTTGAAAAGAATGCAGGCGGACCTATCGGTCAGTACATGGGCTATGCGCACGGCTACTATGCTTTTCCCAAGCTGGAGGGCGAGATCGGGCCTCACATGGTGTTCCGGGGCAAGAAAGTGCTCAACTGGAGCTTGAACAACTATCTGGGTCTGGCCAACCTGCCGGAGGTGCGCAAGGCCGATGCTGAGGGTGCTGCGAAGTTCGGCATGGCGGCTCCGATGGGTGCACGTATGATGAGCGGACAGACGGTTTACCACGAACAGCTGGAGCGCGAACTGGCCGAATTCGTGGGCAAGGAAGATGCTTTCCTGCTCAACTTCGGCTACCAGGGCATGATCTCGATCATCGACTGCCTGCTCACGCCGCGCGACGTGGTGGTCTACGACGCCGAGGCGCATGCCTGCATCATCGACGGTCTGCGCATGCACAAGGGCAAGCGTTTTGTCTTCGGCCACAACGACATGGAGTCGCTGCGCCTGCAATTGCAGCATGCCACGGAGTTGGCTGAGGAGCAGAACGGCGGCGTGCTGGTCATTACCGAGGGCGTTTTCGGCATGAAGGGCGACCTGGGTAAGTTGGATGAGATCGTAGCTTTGAAGAAGGACTTCCAGTTCCGGCTGTTGGTCGACGATGCCCACGGCTTCGGCACGATGGGCGAGGGCGGCCGCGGTACGGCATCGCATTTCGGGGTGGCCGACGGTGTGGACGTGCTCTTCAACACGTTCGCCAAGTCGATGGCCGGCATCGGTGCGTTCGTGAGCGGCCCGCGCTGGCTGATCAACCTTTTCCGTTACAACATGCGTTCGCAGCTCTACGCCAAGTCGCTCCCGATGCCGATGGTAATCGGTGCACTCAAGCGTCTGGAGCTTATCCGCGAACATCCCGAATATCAGCAGAAGTTGTGGGAGATCGTCCGCGTGTTGCAGAACAGCCTCAAGGAGAACGGTTTCGATATCGGTGTGACCAATTCGCCGGTAACGCCCGTATTCCTCAAGGGCGGTGTCCCCGAGGCGACGAACCTGGTGGTCGACCTGCGCGAGAACTACGGAATCTTCTGCTCGATGGTCATCTATCCGGTAATTCCGAAGGGCGAGTTGATTCTGCGAGTCATCCCGACGGCGGCGCATACGCTGGAGGATGTGAAAGTCACGATCGACGCTTTCAAGGCTGTGCGCGAGAAACTCCAGAGCGGTTATTATGCCCAGCTGCCTATTCCGCAGCGTGCCGACGAGGGTTTCAAAGTACGTTGATTTTATTTCCGATCCCGGTCGCGGGTTTCAAGGTCTGTCGATTCCTGCGCCTCATAGAATTGCCGGCCCCGAAAGGGGTTGGCAATCTTTTTTGGTGTAGAAGAAGTCGGGTGTATATATGTAGGATGCGCTGGCGGCTGCCCGAAGTATGGCGTTTGGTCGCACAGTTGCCGTTGGGGTTGCCGGCAGGCGATTCTCCCGTGAAGAACTTCGAGCTGGAGGAAGCCCGCATGTGGGTTTTTCGATAACGCTATCGCTTGCCAGGCTTTTTTTCGACCTACGCTTCCTCGCCGATTGCTGCTACTTCCTTGTGGGGATTTTCGGAAAGGGTTCTTCTGTTTTTTCGATTTTATGCCGCCCGGCTGTTTTTAGCCCGGCCTTTTCTCTTGTTCCAGTGGTATTTTTATCCTTGTTTATCTGGCTGGCAGTTCTATTGCTCGTCTTGGTTTTCCAGCGTTTGGCTCTTGGATTTTGCTGGGTAGGTATTTTTCATCCGCTTATTTTTCGTCAAATAATTTTGATGTTTTGATTTTTAGGTTTATATTTGCAGTCCCAAAGCAGGAGTTTTTCCTTTTGAGGGTTTGTTTTGCGGAAATAGCTCAGTTGGTAGAGCACAACCTTGCCAAGGTTGGGGTCGCGAGTTCGAGTCTCGTTTTCCGCTCAAAAACAGGAGGATCGAGCAATCGATCCTCTTTTCTTTTGTCAGTCAGCGGATTGCAGGCCTGCAACTATTTACGCTGTTAACGATCTGTTAACCGATCTTCTGCACTGCTTTGCGGTAATCTTCAGCTTGAAAAAGAACTCAATACAAAGATAAGTATTTTTATTTAATTAGCATATCATGTTTTTCTACTTCTATAACCACCTTTTGTTATATTAGACTATAATAGCAAACATATTCTGCAACTATTTAGTATAGTTTTATCAACAATTATTTGGCAAATATCGCATAAAAATAAAAGTTGAAAAAATTATATGATTGAAAGATTCCTTTGCAGAGATTGTGCTGGTTGAATTATTTTCAATATCTTTGTTTACAATCTGTTTCGAGCATAGTGATGAAAAAGATAAACCGATTGAGAATCATTCTTGCGGAAAAGAACAAAACGGGCAAATGGCTGGCGGAGCAGTTGGGTAAGGACCCTTCGACTGTATCGAAGTGGTGTTCCAACTCGTCGCAGCCGCAATTGGATACAGTGATTCGTATCGCAAAACTATTGGACGTAGATATTACAGAATTGATAAACAGATAACGATATATGGCAAGAGAACAGGAACGTGCGGAACTTCATCGCACGATCTGGCAGATAGCCAACGACCTGCGCGGCAGTGTCGATGGCTGGGACTTTAAAAACTACGTTTTGGGAATGTTGTTTTACCGCTTCATTTCCGAGAATATTACCGCATTTATCAATGCAGAGGAGCGGCGTGCGGGAAATGCGGACTTCGATTATGCCGCATGCTCGGATGAGCAGGCCGAGTTTGGTCGGGAGGTAACCGTGCAAGAGCGGGGATTTTACATCCTCCCGTCACAGTTGTTCGGGAACGTGCGCAAAAACGCGGCGGCAGACCCCAATCTGAACGAAACATTAAGCAATATCTTTCATGCAATCGAGAACTCGGCCAAAGGTGCGGCGAGCGAGGACGATATGAAGGGGCTGTTCGCCGATATCGACGTGAACAGCAACAAACTCGGTGCGACGGTACAGAAGCGCAACGAGACGCTGGTAAAGATTATCGACAAAATCGGCGATATGAGGTTCGGCAATTTGGCGGACAACCAGATCGATACATTCGGCGATGCCTACGAGTTCTTGATGACGATGTATGCCAGCAATGCAGGCAAGTCAGGCGGCGAGTTCTTCA
The DNA here is from genome assembly GCF_910580175.1 of uncultured Alistipes sp. Classification (GTDB taxonomy): domain Bacteria; phylum Bacteroidota; class Bacteroidia; order Bacteroidales; family Rikenellaceae; genus Alistipes. The sequence continues at coordinate 65,559 of NZ_CAJTXD010000003.1, read as the reverse complement.
CTCCGCAGGAGGTATCCGAACTGCTCGCCCGAATTACGCTCGTAGGCAAGAAGCAGGTGAACAAGGTTTATGATCCGGCTTGCGGCAGCGGCTCGCTCTTGCTAAAATTTGCCAAAGTATTAGGTAAGGAGAATGTACGTCAGGGATTTTACGGGCAGGAAATCAACATTACCACCTACAACCTCTGCCGTATCAACATGTTTCTACACGATATCAACTACGAAAAGTTCGATATCGCGTTGGGCGATACGCTGCTTGCACCAAAACATTGGGATGACGAGCCGTTCGAGTGCATCGTCTCCAATCCACCCTATTCGATTAAATGGGCGGGCGATGAAAATCCGCTGCTAATCAACGATCCTCGCTTTTCCCCTGCCGGTATTCTTGCGCCGAAAAGCAAGGCTGATCTTGCCTTTACGATGCACATGCTCTCGTGGTTAGCGACGAACGGCACGGCAGCTATCGTCGAGTTCCCCGGCGTACTCTATCGTGGCGGAGCTGAGCAGAAAATCCGCAAATATCTGATCGACAATAACTATATCGACACCGTTATCCAACTCCCTGCCAACCTCTTTTTCGGTGTCGGCATCGCCACTTGCATCATCGTATTGAAAAAGAGCAAGAAAGACAATGCAACGCTCTTTATCGACGCTTCGGGTAAATTTATCCACGAAGGCAATAAGAACAAACTATCCGACGCGAACATCGCGCGTATTCTTGATGCGTTCGTCGCCCGCAAGGACGATGCGCATTTTGCCCGGCTGGTGGAGAACGGCAAGATTGCCGAGAACGACTACAATATTTCGGTATCGTCGTATGTCGAACAACCCGATACGCGCGAAGTCGTGGACATCGACGAACTGAACAAGCGTATTGCCGAAATCGTCGCCCGCCAGCATGTATTGCGCACGGCAATCGACGCGATTGTGGCTACTTTATAAATATACGTTATGGAAGAGAATAAAAATAATGATATTGTCATTTACCAGACGGAAGATGGTATAACCCAAATCGAGGTCCGTTTGGAGAATGAGAACGTGTGGCTGACACAGCAACAGATGGCTGACCTGTATCAGACTTCGCGAACGAATGTAGTAGAGCATATAAAACATATCTACGAAGAGCAAGAGTTGAACGAAATTTCAACCTGTCGGAATTTCCGACAGGTTCGCACGGAGGGCATCCGACAAGTCGAGCGTGAAATTCCGTTTTATAATCTCGATATGATTATATCGCTGGGATACAGAGTAAAATCCCGTATTGCCACGAATTTCCGCCGTTGGGCTACCGAGCGACTGAAAGAGTATATGATCAAGGGCTTCACGATGGATGACGAGCGGTTGAAGCAGATGGGCGGCGGAGGATACTGGCGCGAACTGCTCGACCGCATTCGTGACATCCGCTCGTCGGAGAAAATAATGTATCGTCAGGTACTGGATCTGTACGCTACGAGTGTTGATTACGACCCGAAAGCAGAGCAGTCCGTCAAGTTCTTCAAAATCGTGCAGAACAAACTGCACTATGCGGCGCACGGACATACGGCTGCCGAAGTTATCTACGAACGTGCCGATGCGGACAAACCATTCATGGGGCTGACGACTTTCGCAGGCGAACAACCCGCCAAAACGGATGTCACGGTTGCCAAAAACTATTTGAGCGAGGAAGAGTTGAAAGTGCTGAACAATTTGGTGTCGGGGTATTTCGATTTTGCCGAAATACAGGCGATCCGTCATAAACCGATGTATATGTCCGATTACATCAAACAATTGGATAGTATCCTGACCTCGACCGGCGAAAAATTATTGTCCGGAGCAGGTCGCATATCCCATAAGCAGGCCGAAGAAAAAGCGATTGCCGAATATCGGAAATATCAGGTCAAAACACTTTCTCCGGTGGAGCAGGCATATATGGATTCCATCAAGACACTGACCGCCAAAACCTCAAAGAAGAAAGGGGGCAAGCAATGAGCCGTATCGAAGAAATGATTCGGGAGTTGTGCCCGAATGGGGTGGAATATAAACCGTTGGGAGAAATCGGTACTTTTGTAAGAGGGAATGGATTACAAAAGAAAGATTTTACAGACGAGGGGGTTGGATGTATTCACTATGGTCAGATTTATACTTATTATAAGTTATTTACAAATACGACAAGATCGTATGTGCCTCCTGAATTAGCGAGAAAATTGAAAAAAGCAAAATATGGAGATTTGGTTATTGCTACAACAAGTGAAAATGTCGAGGATGTTTGTAAGGCTGTTGCATGGCTTGGAGAGGACGAAATAGCAATAAGCGGAGATGCCTACATTTTTAGCCATTACCAAAATCCCAAATATCTTGCTTATTTCTTCTCATCTGCATACTTTCAAGAACAGAAAAGGCCATTGGTAACAGGAACAAAAGTCATGAGAGTTTCGGATCGAGCCATGTCGAAGATTTTGCTGCCCGTTCCGCCCCTTGCCATTCAGAATGAAATCGTCAATATCCTCGATAAGTTTACCGAGTTGGAGGCTGAGTTGGAGGCTGAGTTGGAGGCTCGGCGGAAACAATATGAATACTATCGCAATAAGTTGTTGAATTTCAAGAAATTCGGGGGGGGTATCCTGACGATATAAAATGGTGTAAATTAGGCGATTTAGGCGTGTTTTACGGCGGACTTACGGGTAAATGCAAGAGTGATTTTACGGATGGCAATGCCAAGTTCGTAACTTATATGAATGTCTATTCCAATATTGCGATAGACACCGATATACATGATACGGTTAAAATTGCAAACGGAGAGAAGCAAAACAAAATAGAGTACGGCGATGTCGTATTTACGGGTTCGTCAGAAACACCCGACGATTGCGGAATGTCTTCGGTCATGACCGAGCCGTGTGAAAATTTATACCTTAATAGTTTTTGTTTCGGGTTTCGGATGTATGACAAAAAATTGTTATTGCCCGATTTTATGAAATTCTTATTTCGTAGTGAAAATATACGAAAACAGATAACGAAGACGGCAAGCGGCGTTACTCGTTTCAATGTATCGAAAAAGCGGTTCGGAGAGATTGTAATTCCTATCCCGCCAATGGAAGAGCAGCATCGCATCGTCGCCATACTGGACAAGTTCGAGACTTTAGTAAACGATATTTCGGAGGGCCTGCCCGCCGAGATTGCTGCCCGACGGCAGCAATACGAGTATTACAGAGACAAACTACTGACCTTTAAGCGCAAAGAAAATGGTGAGATACAACCTTGTAGCTGAGAATCCCGAAAGTACGGTCGTCAGTGATTACCGAGCCGAGTACCGCACGGAAAAAGAGTATCAGTCGGAAGCCGAACTCGAACGGGCGTTTGTCGCTCTGTTGGAAGGGCAGGCCTACGATTATTTGCCGTTTCGCACCGAGACGGAGTTGGTCGCCAACCTGCGCCGACAGTTGGAAAAACTCAACGGTTATACCTTTACCGATGCGGAGTGGTCGCGGTTCTTTACGGGTTGTATCGCCAACAAGAACAGCGGAATCGTCGAAAAGACCGCAATCATTCAGGAGGATCATGTGCAGCTGCTGACGCGCGACGACGGAACGGTCAAGAATATCTACCTGCTCGATAAAGGCAATATCCACAACAACTCATTGCAGGTCATCAACCAATACGAGGTGGACAACGGTGCACGTCCCAATCGTTACGACGTTACCGTACTGGTAAACGGTCTGCCGTTGGTGCATGTCGAACTGAAACGCCGCGGCGTCGACATCCGGGAGGCTTTCAACCAGATCGACCGTTACCAGAGGGAGAGTTTCTGGGCAGGCAGCGGGCTGTTCGAATATGTACAGCTGTTCGTCATATCGAACGGAACCTACACCAAGTATTACAGCAATACGACACGCCAAAGCCACATCAAGGAGGCATTGAACAGCAACAAATCCAAGAGCAAACAGACGAGCAACAGCTTCGAGTTCACCTCGTGGTGGGCCGATGCCAACAACCGGCCGATTACCGACCTGATGGGGTTCGGCCGCACGTTCTTCGCCAAACATACGCTGCTCAATCTGCTGACCCGATATTGTGTATTCAGTTCCGACCGGCTGCTGCTCGTCATGCGCCCCTATCAGGTCGTGGCGACGGAGCGTATTTTGAGCAAGATCCATATCGCCGACAACTACAAACTGTACGGCACGGTCGAGGGCGGCGGATACATCTGGCATACGACGGGCAGCGGCAAGACGCTCACCTCGTTCAAGACGGCGCAGTTGGCGAGCCGACTGCCCTACATCGACAAGGTGCTGTTCGTGGTCGACCGCAAAGACCTCGACTACCAGACGATGCGCGAGTACGACAAATTCGAGCGCGGGGCGGCCAACAGCAATACGAGCACGGCGATTCTGAAACGTCAGTTGGAGGATCCGGCGGCGAGGATCATCATCACGACGATTCAGAAACTTTCGGTCTTCATCGGGCACCATGCGGAACACCCCGTGTTCCAGCAAAAAATCGTCATCATCTTCGACGAGTGCCACCGCTCGCAGTTCGGGGATATGCACACGGCCATTACCCGAAAATTCAAACGCTATTTCCTTTTCGGCTTCACGGGTACGCCCATTTTCGCTAAGAATGCCGTAAGCGGCGGCAAGCCCGACCTGCGGACGACCGCCCAGGCTTTCGGCGAACAGTTGCACACCTACACGATCGTCGATGCCATCAACGACAAGAACGTGCTGCCGTTCCGCATAGAATATATCCGCACCATTAAAGAGAAAGAGGAGATTGAAAACTCGATGGTGTGGGACATAGCCCGCGAGGAGGCTTTGGCGCACAAACGGCGCATCGCCAATATCGTCGCCTACATTCTCCGACATTTCAACCAGAAGACGAAACGCTCCGCAAAATCGTATGAGTTCCATGCCGTGACCAATGTCGGCGAGGTAGCATCGGCTGGTCGTCGTAATAAGGTAAAAGAGGTCAAACAGCGGACTCGTCTGACAGGTTTCAATTCGATTTTCGCCGTCTCCTCCATCGAAACGGCGAAGATGTATTACGCCGAGTTCAAACGGCAGATGGCGGAATTGCCGAGCGCGCAGAGTCTGAAAGTGGCGACTATATATAGTTTCGGTGTGAACGAAGATGCGGACGACTTCATTATCGACGAAAACCCCGAAGATACGAGCGGTCTGGACCGAAGTTCGCGCGATTTTCTCGAAAGTGCCATCGAGGATTACAATGCGATGTTCTCGACCTCCTACGATACGTCGAGCGACAAGTTCCAGAACTATTACAAAGACGTCTCGCTCCGCATGAAGAACAGGGAGCTGGATTTGCTCATCGTCGTCAATATGTTCCTGACGGGCTTCGACGCAACAACGCTCAACACGCTGTGGGTCGACAAGAACCTGCGGATGCACGGGCTGTTGCAGGCCTATTCGCGCACGAACCGCATCCTGAACTCGATAAAGACCTTCGGCAACATCGTATGTTTCCGCAACCTCGAAACGGCTACGAACGAAAGTCTCGCCCTGTTCGGAGACAAGGAGGCGGCAGGCATCGTGCTGCTCAAAACCTTCGACGAGTATTACAACGGATACACGCAGAGCGACAAAGAGATTCGCGGTTATGCCGAATTAGTTGCCGAGTTGCAGTCGAAATATCCCGTCGGGGAACAGATTGTAGGAGAGCAGAACAAAAAGAATTTCGTATGGCTTTACGGGGCGATTTTGAAGTTGCGGAATATCCTATCGACATTCGACGCTTTCGCCGGACGCGAAATTCTGAGCGAGCGAGACGTGCAGGATTACCACAGCGCCTATATCGACCTTTACAACGAGTTCCGACCGCAGAAGCACGAAGCGGAACATATCAACGAAGATCTTGTCTTCGAAATGGAGCTTATCAAGCAGGTGGAGATCAATATCGACTATATCCTGTCGTTGATCCGTAAATACCACCAAGAACACTTGCAGGACAAAGAGATTATCGTGTTGATTCGCAAGGCGATTGATTCGAGCGTTGATCTGCGCAACAAGAAAGAGCTAATCGAGCGTTTCATCGAATCCCTGACACCCGATTCCGATGTGGACGAGGATTGGCTCGCTTATGTCGAGGAGCAGCGTCGTGCCGAGCTGGACCGGATCATTGCCGACGAAAACTTGAATCACGACGAGGCATACAAATTCATGGACAATGCTTTCCGCGACGGATTCGTACAAACGACGGGGACGGCTATAACCAAAGTCCTACCGCCCGTCTCCCGTTTTACGCCCACTGGCGACCGCACGAAGAAGCGCGAAGCTGTCATCGAACGGCTGACCGCGTTCTTCAATCGGTTCTGGAGTATAATATCATAAACTGCATAATAATCAATATTTCTTACTGATAAAAAGTAATAGTTATTTTTATTATTTTTGATCACTAATTCCAAATCAATAGTTATGGCAGACAATACTATTAGTTTATTTAAATTGAAGAACAAACTCAATACATTTATTCTAGATAAATTTACCTATTCAATAGCTCAAAATAGTTCATTAAAGATAATTGATACTCTTAATCCTAAATATGTAGAACCTATATTTTCACAGCAGGATATAGAGGGGACTTCGTTTGAGAATGCCACTATTGTGCTTATTTCTGCTGCTGGAGCTACAGGAAAAACCTGTTTGACAGAGAATCTGTCAAATGAATTAGGTATCCCTATTTTCGACTTAAGCAAACACGACCCAGTAGCTAGCAATTCATTAACAGGTTTGCTTTTCAATAGTATGGAGCTATCTGATTTTACGGATTATTCACAAAAGCTGCAAACAGGGAAAGCTTCAATGATTATAGACGCATTGGACGAAGGGTATATTAAGACTACTGTTGACGGTTTCTATGCTTTCTTGGATAATATTGTAAAGATTGCTGCAACGGCTCAAGGAACACCTTTTGTCTTGCTAGGGAGAACGAATGTAGTAGAATTGGCAACACTATATTTTGAAGAACAAGGGGTTAAAGTTGCCTTTTTGCAAATAGAGCCTTTTACTATAGATTCAGCCAAAGTATTTATTGACAAACATGTTGAATCAGAAGCAAAAGAGCGCTTTGTTGAACAGTATAAAGCTGTTCGAGATTATATTGTTGACGCAATTGGAGGTTTTTTCAAAAATCAGTCAGAGATTAATCATAAACAATATTTACAATTCATTGGTTACGCTCCAGTATTGCTTGCCATATCAACCTTGCTGAATAGAAACAATAACTATCATGCATTATTGGAAGATTTAAAATCAAACAATCGGCAAAATGTAAAATTAGTTATTGATATTATTGAAGAAATTCTTAAACGAGATAAAGAGGATAAAATCAATGAGATCCTCTTGCCACAACTTTTAAATAATCGAGATGATTCGTTTAAAGACATGGCATTTAAAAATGCATATTCAATAGAAGAACAGTGTATTAGATTATTGTGTAAACAATTGAATATTAATCTGAATATTCCTGTTACCCATGATACGTACTTTGATATCGAGTATAATAAGCAAATATCGTCATGGTTGAATGAGCATCCATTTTTATCTAATGGGAAGATTCAGAATGTAGTTTTCGAGAGTTATATAATTGCAAGGCTGATTAAAATAACGAAATATAAGGATTATGTATTCCAATATTTAAAAAGTTCATTTAGAAATGCATACATGCTCTTTTATATTTACGACGAACTGGCAGATAAGAATAGGACTATTGACAAAGAGTTTATCCCTTATTTATTTGAATCGTTAAAAGCATTGGATAAAAAGGGGCACTACTCATCTATGGAATTAACGGTTCAGAAGGTTGATAAAAGTACGAAGGATATTATTTGTGAATTGGAGTTTTTCAAAGCTGGAATTACGACCGATGATTATTCTTATTCCGTATATACGAATTGTGCAGATACCCTTTATGTAGGGACTGAAATCAATAATATGACGATTGACTTGCCTGTGACGGTTGGTATTTCAGCTGATAAAGTCGATTGTACTCCTCCTGCATATATCAAATGCAATACAATTGAGTGTACAGCATCGGAAATATTATTAAATGCTGGAGTGCATGATGAAAGCGTCGTTCTTGAATGTAATAATTTTTGTGTAAAATGTGGTAACAACGGGACGCTCCCAATTTTAACAAATAAGGGACGTATGGATGGAAAACAGTTTCAATTAATTTGTAAAAACCAACTCTCTTACCCTTTTGTGCAATATAGTGCACATGCACTTGAGGACAGTATTCCGACTGATATCCAAGACAAATATCAGAAAATGCGTCGTTTACTTCTAATGTTCCGCTCACATAGTAAAGGGGATTTAGCTAGATATAAGGATAAGATTGATAATAGAATCGGGAATAGTAATATTGGGAAAAAAGTATTGGATGCGCTAATTGAAAAAGGAATTTTATACTCTAAAGAAATGTTATATTTCATTGATCTCGAAAAGATGGCCATGGAACTAGGTGTAAAATACGATGACATTAGGTCTTCAATCATCAATGATAAAATTAAACATTTTTTAGCGAATATATAATGTACAATAACGCCTGTGCAGAGAATAACTTTCAAGATTTTTTATTGAATCTATTATGAGCATCGTTTCTATTGTAGAGATTAGATTTATAGCAAAAAAGTATAAAAAGCCACGATAATCCACTATCATATTAGGGGCAAAATAGGTTCAAAGTTTTGGCCCTTCATATTTTTGTTGCCTCTGCATGGGTTGGCAAAAGGTATCTCTAGTTTCTCGAACTTTTCTCTGCACCACGTTCCAAACGGTATTTCGTTGATGTTTAGTTGCAGCTTTCGTTTGTTGGTCGGATCGGGCGTTATTTGCGCCGTTACTCGTTCGACCCAGAATTTGCAGTTGTGTTCTTCGGAGTATAGCTTGCCGCTATATTTAAGCGGTTTGCCCTTGATAAGTGTAGAGGTTTGTTCGTCGTCGAAACCGGCTATCAAGCAAACGCTTTCCATTCGGATCATCTCGCGGAAATAAAGGAACCACTTCATGGCTTTCGAGAGAGCCGCTTTCAGTAGCGATACTTCCTTTTCGTGTCGCTTCGTCAGGTTCGTTGTCTCGGTGGTATGTTGTGCTTGTATTGCCGTCAATTCTCGGCTGTGTTCTGCTTGCATGGTCAGTATTTTGGCTTGTAGGGCTTCGATGGTCTCTTCATGCGTGACTACCTCCCGATGCAGGACGATATTCTCCCTTTCCAGCGTCTTGACTCTGTTGCTGCCGAATATCGCACCGACACTTTCGGCAATGTTGGTGGCGGCTGCGGTGGTAGCCCCTTTCAGCCGTTCGGTGTGCACTTCCTTTTTCGCACGGTTCAATTCCTCCTGTGTTGTCTCTTTCTGTTTCTGCAATTCCGTTACGTCGGCTTTCAGCGTATCGGTCATTGCCTTCACTTCTCGGTAAAACTGCTGTGTGCCGACATGCCGAGCTTCGGAGCCTTCGATACCGCGTCGCAGTCCGTATTTGGCCATCGCTGCGGCATAGGTGTCTTGATACCCTTTCAGTTTAACGCGCGACATGACCTCGTCGGCGCACAACCGAGGACGGGTGGCAGATTTCATGCGGTAGCGTTTGGTTGCCCGCTCCTCCTGCTTCCTGCGCTTCCGTTCGGTCGTTACGATCGGAACAAGTGTCGCATGGATATGCGGCGACGTTTCATCCAGATGCAGGTCGGCCGAAACGATGTTCTCCTTGCCGAACGTCGCGGCAAGGTATTTCATGTTGTCGGCACACCATTCGTCCAACCGACCTCCGCGCACGATGCGCTGCATATCGTCGGGACTGCCCGAAAGCATGATGCGTATCGCCCGCACTTGGTTCTTGCCGACCTTGCGGGTCAGTCCTGCGGTCTCCAAACGGTGCTGGATCGCCTGCGTGCGAGTTTGTATTCCGTCGGGATATTCGACCAGTCGACGGTTCAGGTGCGTGCGTTCTTCGTCGGCGTTCGACGGTTTGACTTTGCGTTCGATGTGGGCGGAGGTTCCGCTGTCGGTTCCGCGGCTCTTCTGCATATGGAATACGACATAGCCCATAGTCATGTGGTTTTAGGTGTTGGCGGGTTCGGGGAGTACAGAGGGGCGAAGCACCTTTGCCTTATTGGGGAATTTTCAGCGTGTCGAAGACATGCGGCTCGGAAAATTCCCTAATAAGCTATGCCTTTTGTAAAAAGGCGCGGGCGCGGAGCGGCCGAGTGATCCGCGACGGTGCCCCGTCGTATCCGTCAGCAGGTGCGGCCGATGAAAGAGACCCGACACCTCGCAAGCGCGCCGCCCTTGTGCGCCTGGAGGGATCCTCCCAAATCCCATAGGGCGCACAAGGGGCGGCAGCTGTGAACCCCCTCCACTGCGATTTCTCTTTTCATCGTGCGAGGCTGTATTTTGCGGAATAGATGTCGGCCATCTCATCGAACCCTTTGGCCAGCATATCGTCCGTTACTTTGGCATATATCTGGGTCGTCTTGATGTTCGTGTGCCCCAGCATCCGACTAACCACCTCGATGCGGATGCCCTGCGCCAGCGCGTTAGTCGTTGCGAACGTATGGCGCCTTTGGTAATAAGTTATCGGCTTGTCGATGCCGACCTCCGCAGCGATCTTTTTCAATACGCGGTTGCAGTAGGCGATGTCGGGCACGGGCAGTACGAGGTTTGTCCCCGCGACCTCACGTTTGTAACGGGCGATGATGCGCTTGGTAATGCCGCACAGCTTGATTTTGAACGGCGTGGCGGTCTTCTGCCGATTCTTGACGATCCACAGATCGCCGTCGAACGAGCGTTGGATCATCTCCTGCGTCAGTCCCTTGACGTCGGCATGGGCCATGCCTGTGAAGCACGAGAAGACAAATAGGTCGCGCACCTTGCCGTAGCCCTCGAATGCGAACTCGTGGTTCATCAACGCCTGCAACTCGGATTCGATCAGATAGCCGCGCTCTTTGGTCGTCTTCTTCGGGTGGTAGTTCACGAACGGATTGCGGGCGATCATGCCCGCGTTGTGGGCTTTCGTGACGATCATCTTCAACGGCTTGGTATAGATGCAGACGCATGAGGGCGTCAAGCCTTTCTCTCCGCGCAGATAGAGGTCATAATCGGTAATGAATGTCTCGGTCAGCTCTTTCAACGGAATATCCCTGCGACGGAGTTTGTTGGCGAGAAACTCCGCCAGCCGCTTGCGGACGTTGTCGTATTTGCGATAGGTGGATTGAGCACGGTCTATGCCGACATGCTGTTTGAAGTCGCGATTGAACTTGTCGAACGCTTCCAGCAATGTTTCATACTCTTCGCCCATGCCGAGGTAAGCCAGCTTTACGCGTTCGGCCGTAACGTAGGCGTCGCGGTCGGAGATGCGCTGGTAATGCCGCTCGATTTGAGTGCGGATATGCTCCAACTTACGGTTGACCGTCTGCGCCTCGTGGCTTTTGCCGGCAGCCTTGTTGGCTTTGGAATCCCACAAGGCGAGCGGCAGGGTTACGCGGCAGTTGACGAACGTGCTTTGGCCGTTCACCGTCAGACGAGCGTAAACGGGAATACGCCCCTCTTTCATGCGCTGTTTGTTCACATAGAACAAGATTTTGAATGTGTTTCTTCTCATAACAGTTTTACAGATTGCAAAGTTAACCGGTTATGAGTTCAGAATCAATACGAAGAGTTACGCAAAACAGTGAATAAGAATACATTGCAGAAATAAATCGAGTCCTCTGACCGATTCTTCGGCTGCCGAATCGCCGTTAACGATTTGTTAACCGAACTCCTGCTTTTCGATGCTTTGAAGTGCTCAACCGACCGTTTGCAGAATACGGCATAAATGTGCATATATCACAAACGGTCAGTTTGTTAGCCTAAATCTGCATTCGATCGTTGCCGCAGTCCCGTTTCCCGTTCAAAGTGCCTTTGAAAAAGAAGGTAACAAGAAGTAAAAACCTTATGTATCAATGATATGTAAGGTTTTTTTTGTTTTTGGGGTAATACAGATTGAGGTAATAGAAAGCAAGTTTCACACTCCTTATTCGGGACCTGTTTTCGACGGTCTGAAAATTGATCGCGATTTAGCCGGATTGGGTTGCATTATTTTATTCTCAATACTCTACTCTTTGTGCTTTCAAACTTTGTAGCCACCCATATTGCACATATCTCGCTTTCTCTGTCATTTTCTGCTTGTCAATGCGGCAGTTTCTCTTGGCCAAATCCCTGTCGAAACAATATTGAAAGTCGATCTTTAAGGTACGGCGGTGTTGTTCGAAGAAGTAGTGGGGGCAATGATCGGAGCCGGTGGGGCAGGAGTGACTATTTCCAGCCAGTCGGGCCATCGGATTGCCGGCCCTCATGCTGGAAGAAGATGCGATGCTTGCTATTGCGCCGTCCGAGCGACTGCTCGAACTCGATTGGTATCATCGTCACGCCCCTCGCTTTGGACGAGTTCAACGGGCCGCGCGGCGATTTCTACAAGCACATGTTCGCCGCTTATCCTGCCGGTCGTCCCGGGACGGCGACGAGGTCGCCAATGCCGCCGAATTGTTGATGAGCGACCGCGGAACGTTCATTACGGGTTCCGACTTTCTGGTCGATGGCGGAACCGCGGCTTCTCATTTTTATGGCAAGGGCGTCGGCGAAATATCCATAGTTCCGGGTGCGAGGAGAAATAAGGTGTCTCCGTTCCGTCGTCATTTCTTGACGCAGCGTATAAAGCATGCGTCCTGGCGGCTTTCCAGGGAGTAGCTGCCTATGGGGAAGAAGTCGAACGTAAAATAGTTGATGTCCCAGCCGACATACGGGCCATAGGGGATTGTGCCTCCTTGCGTCCGGTACCAATACACGGCGCCCGGCCGCATGTAGATGTCGTGGAACAGCGGAGCGTCCGCCACACCGTTGGGATAGGTGTAGATGCCGTCTTGGGGATTGACCGGAATGGGGTGCGTGGCAAAATAGTCGGTCTGCCCCGAAGCGTACCTCAGGATGCCGCCTTCCGCGTGTCTTCTGTGGCCGTAGCCCGAGGCGCCTATCGGGAAGAACAGGTTCTTGCCGGTGTTTTTGTTGTATACGAAGCAGCCGCGCATTCCGTGGCCGGATTTTTCTTGGGTGTAGTCGTAGCCGTATGCGTCGTTTATGTGATCGGCGGTCGCTGTCGCGCCGTCTCCGTACAGAATGCCGTAGCCTTGTTCTATATGTTCGTTATAGTACAGGGCTTCATAGTCTTCCCATCCGGCGACCCGCATGTCGGTGCCGGGGTCTTCGAACGGAACCGGGATTTGCGGAGTGTCTGGGTTGACGTTCGTGGTTATCTCGTTCCATTTCTTTTTTTCGTTTTTCCCGACGATGGTAAAGCCGTCTTCCGGCAGCAGCTTGAAATCGGAGGGTACGACATGGGTCCAGACGGATTTCGAGTTTTTGTTGTTCAGGGCGTCGATCGGATCGTTCCAGTTGCCCAGTTTGAACAGCGAGCCTTCTTCCAGCGGGGTGTTTGCGCGTTCGGTTCTTGTTACCATGTTCTCGGCATACCATGCCGCACCGCCATCGATCAGATTGTCGGGTTCGTTGCCTTGCCTTACGAATATCATGTGGTGGCAAGTATAGTTGTGATATTCGACCCGGATAATGGCATAGTGGTTTCCTGGGCCTCCGGGGGAAAAGTCTACGGTAAAATCGATTTCCGTTCCCGTTTTGCCGTATATGGTGTCGTTGAGGTATTCCGATTTCCCGGGAGTTCCGGAAAGTTCGATGCCGTCGCCGTTGTGTTTTTTGGCCAGGTAGGCTTTCCAGGGACCTTCTGATTGGAAGGTCTCGAAGTATTCCGCATTTTCTTGCGGCAGCCGCTTCAGCACGACATGGAACGACTTGTTGTTGTGCGAGCTGCGGTAGATTCCCTTGGGATTCACGATGCGGCGCACCTGGTAGATGGTCGCATGGTTTTCGAACGGCGGTTCCAGTCCTTCCAGCTTGGTCGTGATCTTCACGTTCGCTTTCCGCTGGTATGCCACGTAGGGGTTGTTGCCCGTGTAGCCGGTTCCTTTGATCAGCTGCTTGGCCCGCGTGTACATGGGGATGTATACCGTGTATGTATCTTCTTCCGTCGGGTGCTTCTCCACACGGTAAATGTCGGTGCTTACGTCGCCCTCGGTCGTGTGTTCTCCCTCCGAGAAATCCCGGTATTCGCGTTCGCCCCGCCTGGGCGGCGTTTCATAGTATGCCTTGTTCGACAAACGGGTGTAGGGCTTGTTGCCCTCGATATATGTCTTGGTCGTTTCGTGCAGCGAGAGGAAACCGTTCCATTGGTTTTCGTTCGGGATGTCCATCTGGTGGTAGTACATTTCCTGATAGGCATTGTGGGGCGCCCAGCGGTTGTCGGTAATTTCGGCCTTTATGTATTCGATTTTCCTTCCGCCGGTGTTGATCTTGATGGGGTACATCAAAGCGTGGTTGTACAGATAGGAAATATAATAGGGTTCGGGCGTCGTCACTCCCGGTTTGGGTTTCCGGTATTCGATGTGCCAGTCCGCATCGTTGGCGAAGTTCTTGAATTTCAGCGTCAGTTTGTAGTGGCAGTTGCGCTTGGCGTTGTAGTCTTTTTCTGTATCTTGCCCCAGCATGAAGCGATAGACGATCCGGCCGCTGCCTTGTTCTTCCGGATTGATGGAGACATAGTAGGCTTCGACCTCTACGTATGTGCCGTAAGGCTTGTCGTCTTTGAGCCGGTATGTCGCGTCTCCCGGCAGTCCCGGTGCGTCCGCCATGCCGTTTCCGTCTGCATCCTGCCGTTTGTCCCGGCCCGTTCCCTGCATGTTTTCATAAAAGAACAAGGCGGCGTCTTTTTCGCCGTGGGAGCCGTATTCGGGGGTTCCGACCGTGATGCGGGGGCCGGTGTAGTCGGAGTCGAAGACTTGGGGTTCTTCCCCTTCGTAATATAGGATTTTCTCTCCGTCGGGCATGTCCGGCCCTTGTGCAGGATAGGCCAGCGCATACCCTTCGCCTCCGACATTGTTATCTTTTCCCAAATAGCATTGCGAGGGTATGTCCTTGATCTGTGCCGATTTGATGTATATGAAAACGCCCTCTTTCAGCGCGCTGCCATCGTAGGCGATCGTCAACTTGGAAGCCGCCCGGCGCAGCCAGGCATGCAGACGGGTCTCCTTTTCGTCGATCACGAGCGGTTGGTCTTCGGGTTGTGTTGAGGCGTTTTTTGTGAAATACCCGATCATCTGACCGTTTTTACTGATCTCCTGGGCATCCCATGTGAGCGGCAGACTCTTGAGCCGGTCTACGGTTTTTATCGCTTCGGCATGGGCTTCCAGCAGATCGGGAATGTTCGCTACCGCATACATCCGGTATTTGCCGAAGTCTATGTCGGCCAAATCGAAAGAGGCCCGTTTGGTCGATGCTTCCGCCGCTTGCCCGTTTTCTGCGTCTGCGTCGCTCCGGTCGATGTCGTTGAGTTGATATTCGGTTATTTCCCAGCTTTTTACCAGGCTTTCGCTGTCGTAGTCGTACAGCAGCACATGCAGACTGCCGATATCTTTGATCGCGTCGCCCGCGGTTCTCGTCTGCGCAAGTCCCGCCGACATAGGCTCGAAATCCGCAGCGGCGGATATTGTGGCCTTGCCTTTCCCGAAGGCGGTGTCGTCCGTCATGAAATCGTTGCGGCAGCTCGTTGCGGCAAGAATTGCCGCACAAAGAAAAATAGATGGTATCCGACGTTTCATCGAGGTTTGCTTTTTAGCGTTTACAATCCGAATTCGGGTTCGAGGACAACTTCGCTGTAAGGCGTCACGTCCACCTGAATCCCTTTTTCAAGAAAGGTAATGTCCACCGCGACGTGGGTGTTGCGGAAAAGGGCTTTCAGGTTGTCGAAAGGGCGGCTGAACGTCTTCTTTGCGTTGTTGGCATCGGTCACATGCAGCGTCAGGGTATATTCTTGTTCTCCATACGGGTTCGAGGAGTCTTTCAGGTCTTTGCTTTCTGGAAGATAGAATGCCGGATACGTGGCAAGGCCCGGTTTGGGCACCCCCATGTCGTAGGTAAGCCCTGCGACCCGGAATTCCTGGGGTGCCTCCATGACCGCAGTCCGGTGCGTCGTCGGGGGGATGTCGTAGTCTTGGATCCATCCTCTCTTGTCCGCCAGTTCCTTGTCGTCCGGATTTTGTTGGGCTTCGTCCGATACTTTCTTCAGCCACTCGATCCAATACAATTCTTCGACTGCGCCTCCTTCCGTTTCTTGAAATTTCATCGTCGGTGCGATCTTGCGGGGCAGCAGGTAGCTTTTTTCGGCGATCTCCGCCACGGCCACGCTGTTTACCGCCACGGCGCCTTCGCGTTTGTTGATGAAGCGGAAAGTAAATTTCGCAGCGGCATGAACCAGGTAAAATCGGCATTCTTTCTGGGCTTCTTCCCGGATTTCGACTTCGTACTTGGAACTCATGGGAAGCGGCTGGGTGTAGTCGGGCGTGAAGACCAGATCGTCGACCGCATTCTTGAAATCATTCTTGCCGGCCGTGTAGGTTCCGAGCGCCGCATGCAGATCAGTAGAGATGCTGGTTTCGTTGGCGATCAGGTAGATAGTCTTTTTCTCGTTTTTCTGCACCTCCATGACCTGGGTATATTCCGAGAACATGCCGTGACCGAAGTCGATGAACTGGTTGTGCTCCACCGTACCGTCCGGATGCAGGATGACGATACGCAGGGTGTGCATTTTTTCGTTGTCCGGCAGCCCGGCCGCCTCGCCGCTGCGCGCCTCGCCGAGAATTTCGGCGGTCAGTCCGAGCCGCACCCTGCCTTCGTCCCGCTGCGGTTCGTCTGCGAGACCGGCCTCCCGGGTGCTGCAAGCCGGGGCTGCCGCGATCAGGCAGCATGCCGATGCCAGCTTGATGATATGGTGCGAAAAACGTTTCATCGTGTCTCTCAAAAAACCGTTTGTGCGTTCAGATTCGAATTGTTGACCACCACCCGCCAGGAGAGTATCTGTATCATGGTGCTTGTCCAGCGATTGTTCGCATCGAGGAAGAATGTCATGTTGTATTCGTCCGCCCGGTCGAGATATTCTTGGTCGTCCATCTGTTTGTAGTGTTCGCCCTTTACCAGCAGGGCGTAATCGATGATCGGAACAGAGGCGACGAGTTCTCCGTCCGCAGCGGTGCGTATCGTCAGGGCAGGGCGTCGGTATTTTGTCCAGTCCCTTACGAAGAGCCGGTTTACGGTCAGTTCCGCTACCACGACCTTTACGGTGGTTATAGCGCGTCCGGCACCCACGCCTGCCTCTCCCGAGTAAACCGCCCACGGGCGGTATTCGACCTGGGCGTCTTGCAGCAGCGAGTTGTCGCAGGCCAGCCATCCGTTGCAGTCTTCTATGCAGAATTCGAAATCTTCGGCAACGATATCTTCGCCCGAAAGATGTTGCAACACTACGCGGAACACGTTCGTATCCTTGGTAAGGATCATTTCGTAGGTGTGTTCTTCCCCGTCGACGCCCTCCGGCAGTTCCACCTCCATCATGCCGTGGAAAAGCGGGCGCAGATCCTGGTCGGAGCAGGCCGGCGCTGCCTGGCCGTCCGGGGTCTCGGCCGGTGCTCCGTCCAGGCAGTTCAGCCGGCAGTGCAAGTCCTCGGGAGTGCATGCCGCCGCTGCATCGGGCAGGCTGAAAGATTCTTCGTCGCCCAGTCCGCACCATGCCACCAGACGATAGTTTCCGGGGGCAAGGGCCAGTTCCATGGCGTAATCTTGGGCGGCGAGGGCTTCGCCCTGTTCGGACGCCTGCCACACCAGCTCTCCTGCCGTGTCGAAGGCATACAATCTGATCGACTTTACCTCGTGGGCAAACGCGTCGGCGAACTTCAGGTTCATGTCGTAACGGAACTTCAGTCGGTAGCGTACGTCGCAATCCCCTTCGTGTTCGTAGATCAGGTCGTTGCAGGACAAAGTCGCAAATAGTGCGACGGCCGCTGTTCCAAGGTATTTGATACCGCGCAGTATATTCATTGCATCTCGTATAATCGGTTCATAACTTATGTGCCGCGGGGCCATGCGTATCCGGCGTTCGGGTCGTTACCACTCGAAGTCGAAGTCGTTGTTCGCCACTCTCCACGAAAGGACATCGACCTTTGCGGCGATGTAGGTTTCGTCGTTGTCCGGTTTTTGCGGGACGATCTTTTCGTCGGGATCGTAGACCGGAGTGCCCAGGCCCACCACCGAATTGATGTTGACATCATAGAGGTGGTTGCGCACCACGCCGAACAGCCCTTTCCGTTCGTCCGAACCCAGGTGTTTCAACTCTATGTAGTAGTATGTCATCCCGTTTTTCCATATTTTGGCGCCGGGCAGGTTCTTGAGTATCTCGTCGACGGCTTCCGGCGTCATGGCGGCATCGTCCGTGGTGTCCGAATAGAATTGCAGACTGCGGGCTTCGTCCGTCAGTTGCAGGTAGCTGAGGTATCTTGCGCTGTTTTCCGATTTGTCATCCGCCGTTCCGGCTTCGGTGCCGGTAACCCATTCCACGTGTTCCGGTTTGATCGGAACGAACTTCGCGGCTGCACCTTCTTCTTTCGTGAAGATTTGGCTCGCCTCCAGGTGCAGCATGGTGGCCTTTGCCCCTTCTTCCGTGTAGTCGGTTCCGAGCCATCTTGCCAGGTCGACCGGGATGGCATTGTTGGTTGCGTCGATCGTTATCAATACTGCGGCGATGATTGCCTGCGTGCGGTTGCTGATCTCCTGGTCGGGATCGTAGGATTTCTTGGTGCCGTTGTCGAAATCGTCCGCCGCATTCTCCAGACAGTATGCTGCGTTGTTTTCCCCGAATTCGGTGTCGATCTCATTATAGGCGATATGTTTGAGCGCCACGTCGGCAGGGTTCGTCGCCCAATAGGAGCGGAATTGAGCAGGATGATTCCATACCCAGCCCAGTTGCCAGGCCGTCGCGGTGTTGACTTTCTTGAACAGATACGATCTGTCAGCCTTGCCGGTAATGTTCCAGCCGATGAAAATAGCATGCACCTGCTTCCCGCCTACTTTGATGGCGCTGCCCTTGGCATCTTTCAGTTTGACGGCCGTGTAGGTTCTGCCGTTGTATGCCACACCCTCTGTCACGGTGGTGTTTTCGGCATTCCATGCGGTTTTCAGCCGTGTTTTTGCAACCACGCGTTCTATGTAGATGGTCACGGGGTTCTTCATCGCATCGGCTTCCGTTTCGCAGAAGTGTTCGGGCGTTATCGTTGTTGTGCAAATCTGCCGGTCCGTTCCTGCGTAGGATGAACTGGTCATCGGAAAGAGCCGCGTTTTGGCGTTCTCGGCGTTCCCTTTCCCGGCGGCATCGTATTCGCCTATTCTTGCACAGAGTTCGCCGAGGGACAGCGCGTCCGTTCCGAGTGCCGCCGTTTCATGGTTGGCTATGGCCACCAGAGAGCCGATGCCGGCGATCTGTTCGTCCTGGGCATTGATTGCAACGAGCGCCTGCATCCGTTTCTCTGCATTGGGCTGGGTACTTTCCGGTTCCGACGTAATTTTCGTGCAATCCGCATAGTTCTTTCTGCCGGTTATGCCTATGCGGGCCGGATCGCCGTTGTGGTCGAAGAAATAGAATCTCAGCGAATTGATCTTGTCCTCGTTGCCCGATCCTGTTTCGTAGTCGTCCGACAAGAGGGTTTCCCTCGCACTCGTTATGGACGGGTTTGTAATGCCGACAGCCAGGAAGCGGGGCTTTTCGTTGTCTCCCGGAACATTCCCTGCCGACATTCCATCTTCGGAACACGAGTTGAAAACCATTGTTCCGAACAGTAGTAAAACAATCCGTTTCATCATTCCGTGTATCCTCTTCCCCGTAATTCAGCAAGAATGATTTCTGCGGCCCGGAGTCCCATTTCGTGGGCCATCCTCATGCAGCGCACCGCTGTCCTGTAATCCTTCGACCGTATGGCGAGCGCACCTCGGGCATAGACGGCTTCCGCAGAACTTCCTGCCTTGGTCAGGTAGTTTTCGGCCGTGCTCAGGTCGCCGTGGCGCATGGCTGCGTTGGCTGCGTTGAGGTTGGCGGTCTCGTCGTCGGGAAACATGCGTACCGCCGCTTCGAATACGTCGGTAAATTCTTGCGTTCCGGGTTCGTATTCCCGTGCCAGCAGGTAGAATTCGTTCAGGCTCAACTTTTCCGGACGTTCCGCCATGATGCGTTTGATCTCCTCGGGGTCGTTGTAGCTGCGGATGTTGTAATCTATGCGATAGTCCGTATGGCGCAAGGCCGGATAACAATGTTGCAGCAGAAAACGGTATTCTTCCGGATAGGTGTATTTTATTTTCGCTTCTTTGGCATCCGGTTCAAGATTGTTGTCGATCATCTTGAGTATTTCCTTGCGATGAGCCAGGCTGGACTGCGCCACGTAGCGCCGCAGGCCCTCCCAGTCTTCCGGTTCGTACTCGGTGATGATCTGCTTGTCGGTAAAATGGAACAGCAGACGGATGTGTTTCTTGAGCGCTTGCGTACGTCCGATGGCCAGTTGTCTGTTGTGCCAATAGGGGCTTTCGGGCGAGGCGTATCCTTTGAGCCACACCGAGACGATCGAGATATCCTCGTCGTTGCGTACGGAGTCGATGGTGCTCTGGATCTTGATCAGCTCCGCCATGTTTTGGCGGTATCCAGGATAGATGATGGTTTCGTCGACCGGGAAGTCGATGAATGCCGATCCCGACAGCGAACGGCTTTTCATCGTCTCGGCTTCGGGCCGGACGTAGATCAACTCGGGAAAGAACGCTTCGGAGTGCTGTCCCAGCAGCCCGTCGTATTCGGCCACTATGGCGCGGCAGCATCCCCAGTCGCTGCGATGGAAGCGCAGTTCAGCTCCGTTCATCCATTCTTCGTAGGGTATCGGATTATGGTAGCTTACGGTTTTCGTTTTTTGCGAGGCCCGGCGGCTGATTTCGTTTTCTCCGGAGATGTTGCCTCTGCCGTTGCGCATATAATAGTAGTAGCGCCTGCGTCCGTAGATACCGATCGAGGGCAGGTCGAGCGAATCCGATCCGTTTATGAACCGCGGTGTGAGCAGCACGGCGCGGTTGCTGTTCACATGGAGTTCCGACCAGTCCACATCCATCCGCACGGCCAGATACCTGCCGCTGCGATCCATTTTGAAGCGCTCGACCGATATGTCGGGAACGATGTTTTTCGTATCCTGGGCCGAACTTTCCGACAACGTTCCCCCCCCCAGCAGGGTGGCCAATATGAATATTGCGGGTTTCATTCTCATGCGTTTCAAAACAGATAAACCAGATTGACTGCCGCTTTGGTCGGGCCTACGTAATGATGCGGTTTGTCGACTTCCACCTTTTTCCCGCATCCGACGCATCGGAACCGATCGTAGCGGGTATAGGAGTATCCGAAGCCTATTTCGGCTTCGAGGTTCCAATGTCGGTTGAGTATCCATGCGTAGCCGTAGGCTACTCCCGCGCCGACGAACCAACCCTGGTAGCGGGTTTCTTTCAGTTTGCGGGCGTCCGTTCCCAAGAAATGGAGCCGTCCGTCGAATCCGCCCATGTTATACAGACCTCCATGAAGATGTATGCCAAGAAAGTGACCGGCGAACCGGTCGCAGAACCAATAACGCGCCTCGGGCTGCACAACCTCGTGCTTCCATCGCCGGCCGTGCGAAAGCGTCCAGCCGTTGAATTCGCCCGAGAGGTTGAGCGTCCATCTGGGGGCGAGACCGGCTTCTACTCCGAAGCTGATATTCATGAAAGCATCGGAAAGCAGATTGGTCTTTATTGCAGCATGCTGTGCTTGAACCCTTTGCGTAAAGCCGAACACAGCGATAGCCAACAATAAGATTATATGTTTCATTTATATCTTAGTTGCTAATTTATCCAACAACGTGCGTTTTGTCCTACCAAGAGGGTATTTTGACAGATGCAAAGTTATGTAAAATATCAAAAAATTCAACAACATGAGACATCTCTTGTTTAAAGAGAGGTCGAAGAGGATATATATTTAAGATCGAGTGAGTTGTAATTTTAGAATCCTCTTTTTGAAGGTTTCTGCATTTTGCGGTATGTGGTGCCGTCCGTTTTGTTGCAGAATTTTTGAAGCCGGAATGTTCGCAAACCGTTGCGTCTGCATACTTTTGTCTCTTGGTGCCGGCGGCTTTTGTCGGTCTCGAAAAGCGTGTCGAATGTTACGGGAATATCCAGCGCTTCCAGCCTTTGAATCTTCTTGCGATAGCTCGCCAGCGTGTTGTCTATCTGACTTTGCAAGGCTGCACGTTCGGGGCAGTTTGCCGCTATCGTTTCAGTCTCTTTGTCCCAATAATGCGGCTCTACCGAAATGTCGAGCGAAACGGTTTTGTGGGTGCGTTGATGCGTAAAGCGGATTGCCAGCGGGGACTTGCCGTTTTTGTAGACGATTTCGTGTCGGCAGATTGCTTTGATTTTCATTTGTTTGCGCGTTAGGCAAACCGTGCGGGGCGCTTAAATTTTATGTGTAACATTATGTGTAACATTGCCCGTCCGAACCCCCTTTTTCGCACTTTTTAGCCATCCGAGCACAAAAAAAGCGACTGCGTCAAAAACGCAATCGCTTGATTTTCAGAGCCGAAACCGAGATTTAACTTCGCTGCGCTCGTTTTATCTCTTCTGCTTGCCGCAGGGGCGCTGTCAAAAATGCGAAAATCGCTACGCGATATACGGCCCGAAATGAAAAAAACCGCTTTCAAGTAACCTTGAAGCGGTTTTTCATTCGTTCCTGCGCCTGCGGCGCTTTCGCATTTTCGAGCCGAAACCGAGATTTGAACTCGGGACCCCTTCATTACGAGTGAAGTGCTCTACCGCTGAGCTATTTCGGCTTGGGGAAACACGGGGTTTCCATTCGGAGTGCAAATATCCGAAAAAATATTTTTTCTCGCAACAATTTTGCGAAAAATATCTCTTTTGTTGCTATATTCGCGCTAAAACTATCTCGGATGATTACATTTCTGCTATGCCTGGCGCTCTTGGTAACGGCCTATTTCACTTATGGGCGTTTCATGGAGCGGCTGGCCGGCGCCGACTCCCGGGCTGAAACGCCTTGCCGGCGGCTTTGCGACGGGGTGGATTATGTGGCGCTGCCGCGGTGGCGGATTTTCTTGATCCAGTTGCTCAATATCGCCGGTACGGGGCCGATTTTCGGCGCTGTGCTGGGGGCTTGCTTCGGGCCTGTGGCTTTCGTGTGGATCACGCTCGGCGGCATTTTCGTGGGTGCGGTGCATGATTATCTCTCGGGGATGATGGCCGTGCGCAACGACGGGTTGAGTCTTCCCGAGGTTATCGGGCGTTATCTGGGCAACGGCATGCGACATTTCCTGCGGGTATTTTCGGTGTTGTTGATGGTGCTGGTCGGTGGCGTTTTTTTGTTGAGTCCGGCGCAGCTGTTGGCCAACATGATCTCCGCAGTGCCGGTTTCCGTGTGGGTATGGATTATTTTGGCTTATTATTTCGTGGCTACGATGTTGCCCGTCGACAAGATCATCGGACGGATTTATCCGGTTTTCGGTTTGGCGTTGGTCGTCATGGCGTTAGGGTTGCTGGGGGCGTTGCTTTTCGGTGGCTGGCGGATTCCGGAGCTTGTCGCGTTGCAGAATTTCCAGCCCGATACCCATGCGTTGCCGATCATGCCGACGCTTTTCATTACCATCGCGTGCGGTGCCGTTTCCGGGTTCCATGCCACGCAGTCGCCGTTGATGGCCCGATGCGTGGACAACGAGCGCGAATGCCGTTCGGTGTTTTTCGGAGCCATGATTTCGGAGTCGGTCATCGCGTTGATCTGGGCTGCTGCTGCGATGGCTTTCTTCGGCGGTGCCGGGGAGTTGTCGGCTGCATTGGGGCAGCATCAGGGCAGTGCCGCATGGGCCGTGGATGCGGTGTCGCGCGGAATGCTGGGTGTCGCGGGCGGCGTCCTGGCGTTGTTGGGCGTCGTCGCGGCGCCGATCACTTCGGGCGACACGGCGTTCCGCTCGGCTCGTCTGATCGTGGCCGACATGTTTCGCATCGAGCAGCGCAGTAAGACCAAACGGTTGTGGGTGTGCCTGCCGCTTTTCGTTGTCGGATTCGGCATCACGCGGATCGACTTCGATGTGATATGGCGTTATTTTGCCTGGACGAATCAAACGCTGGCAGCCATCGTGCTGTGGGCCGTCGTAGTATGGCTGGCGGCCCGGCGCGCGAACCGTTGGGTTGCGTTGGTGCCGGCGGTGTTCATGACGTACGTATGTTCGTCGTTTCTCTTTGTTTCGGAACAGTTTTTCGGCATGCAGAACCGCATGGCGGCCTATCTTCTGGCCGGTGCGGTAACGCTTGCGGTGGTTGTTGCGATGATTTTTAAAATGCGGCGCGATGCAAAAAGCCTTTCTTAATCCTACGCCCGAGCAGACTTTCGAGGTGGTCGGTCAGGGAACCTATGATTTCGCCAAGATATTGGCGCACAGCCGTGAGCTGCAACTCGCCGGTGATGTGGCCGGGGCATGCGAAAGTCGCTTCCAGGCTTTTCAGCGGCTGGCCGGATTGATTCCCGACGATGAGCCGGTCAATCTGGAATGGAACCACCGCAACTCGCGGGCGGCGCTCGAGCTGATCCATGCTTCGGCGATCGACCACTTCCTGATCGACGATTTCGAGATGTCGGCTGCCATGCTGGAGATGTTGCTCGATCTCGATCCCGAGGATCATCTGGAGGGGAGCGAGCTTTTGGCGTTCGACTATCTGGCCATGGACGAAGACGAGCTGTTCGACGAGGTAATCAACGATGTGCCGGACAAGAGCGCTTCGCGCGAGCTGCTGTTGCTCTGGTCGGCATATAAACGCGACGGGAAGCTGCCAGAGGGGGAGTTAAAACGTTTTAAAAATCGTTTTACCCCGTTTTTTGCCGAGTTCACGGCACAGGAGCACCCGGCCGATGCAGCCTATTTGTGCGATATTGAAAGCGAACGGCCCACGGTGGCGGCCCAGGCTCGTGAACTATGGCTGCGGACGGAGAATCTGTGGGTCTTGTGGCCCGGATTCATCGAGGCGCTGCGGGCGTCGCGATAAGACGAAACTAAATATTACCGATGGATATAGCACAAGCCAAACGGTGCGAGAATATCGCCGAATACATTCTCTATTTGTGGCAGGTCGAAGATTTGTTGCGGGCGCTGCAATTCAGTCCCGAGGCGGTCTATTCGCAACTTGTGGCGCCGCGTACGGAGTTGACCGAGGAGCAGAAACCGGCATTCTTGATGTGGTATCTTGACATTGCGGGTCTGCTGCGCCAGGAGGGCAAGGAAGAGAAGGGGCATCTGGAGCACACGCTGCATTTGATTCAGGATTTGCATGACTTGCATCTGCAATTGTTGAAACTGCCTGTGGGCGAACACTATCGCCGAACGTTCGCGAAACTGGAACCTGAACTGCCGCGTCTGCGCGGGGTGCTGGGCAATCCGGGCATGAACGACACGGAATTGTGTTTCCGGGCGCTCTATGCGACGATGCTTTACCGCATTCAGGGGCAGGGCGGCAAAACCGCTGTGACGGATACGCTGGAGGTGGTGTCGCCGGTCATAGCCGAGCTGGCGGCGATGTACGGAAAAGCGGAGCGCGGCGAACTGGACTTGTTCAAGGATCGTTGACTTCAACGGAGGCGGCCCATTCCTCGCGCGAGAGGCGGCTGATGTGCTCGGTTGCGACGACGCCCGTAAGAGGCCAAAATTGGTCGTGTTCTGTGCGGAGGTAACGGAATCCGCATTTTTCCTGCACGCGCTGCGATCGGATGTTGCCGTCGAACCAGCCGCACCACAAAGCGGAATAGTCCAATGTTTCAAAAGCCCGCCGCATCAAGGCCCGCAAGGCCTCGGTCATCAGTCCGCGGCCCCAATAAGGCACGCCGAGCCAATAGCCGACCTCGGCTTCATCGGCTGCAATAGCGATGTTGCTTGCATCGGCCGCGATCAACCCGATGCAGCCGACGATGCTGTCGGTCTCGCGCAACACCACGGCATAGGTTTCCGGTGTGCTGAAGACGGTGCGAATGATCTCGGCGCTCTCCTCCGCTGACCGGTGGGGCGGCCATCCGGCTGCCGGCCCGACCCGCTCGTCGCAGGCCAGGACGTAGAGAGCTTCGGCATCGTCGCAGCACCAAGGCCGCAGAATCAGCCGCCCGGTAGACAACCGATCTTCTTTTGTCGTTTCGTTTCGCATTGTTTGCATCCGTTATTGTTCCGATGCGGCGCGACTTTGCTCCGTCCGCCGACCGTGCCGACGAAAAAAGCCGGCCCTACGGCCGGCTTCGATCTGTCTGCGTTCGAGACGGAATCTATGCGTACTTGAACGTCGATTCGTCCGAGACGGTCAGCTTCTTGCGACCCTTGGCACGACGTGCCGCCAACACCTTGCGACCGTTCGCCGTAGCCATACGGGCACGGAAGCCGTGCTTGTTGATTCTCTTCCGGCGCGAGGGCTGGTAAGTTCTCTTCATTGCCATAGCTATCTCTGTTTTTTGTTGTTTCGCTACATTTTTACGGATTGCAAAAGTACAACAAAAAAGCGAACCGCAAAAATTTTTTACGAAAATATTTTGAAAAGGCTCGGGAAAAAGGGCGATTGTTTCTACCTTTGGCTGCGCCGGAGATACTCCGTCTCAACAAAATCCAAACAAGTTTGGTTTTGTATCCGGCTTTTTCGTATCTTTGTATGGGCGTCCGCCGAGGGCCGGCGCTTTCAAACCACAAACGATCATGGCAGTTTTCAAAGTAGAGGGCGGGCATCGTCTGAACGGGAGCATCGTGCCCCAGGGTGCTAAGAACGAGGCCTTGCAGATCATCTGCGCAACCTTGCTGACCCCCGAGCGGGTAACGGTGCGCAACATTCCCCAGATTCTCGACGTCATGCAGCTCATCGAGTTGCTGCGCTGCATGGGAGTCGAAGTCGAGCGGCTGGCAGACGACGCCTATGCGTTCTGCGCCCGCGACATCGATTTCGACTACCTCAAGAGCGACGACTACCGGCAGCGCTGCACGCGGCTGCGCGGTTCGGTAATGCTCATCGGCCCCATGCTGGCGCGCTTCGGCGTGGGCTATATTCCCAAGCCGGGCGGCGACAAGATCGGCCGGCGCAGGCTGGACACCCACTTCCTGGGCTTCCAGAAGCTGGGCGCCAAGTTCGATTTCGACATCGCCGACGAGTTCTTCATGGTCGAGGGCAAGGAACTGAAAGGCACTTACATGCTGCTGGACGAGGCGTCGGTAACGGGTACGGCTAACATTGTGATGGCAGCCGTGATGGCCAAGGGCACGACGACGATCTACAATGCGGCGTGCGAACCCTACCTTCAGCAGTTGTGCAAGATGCTCAACCGCATGGGTGCGAAGATTTCGGGCATCGCCTCGAATCTGCTTACTATCGAGGGCGTCGGGACGTTGGGCGGCACGGAGCACACGCTGTTGCCCGACATGATCGAGGTGGGCAGCTTCATCGGCATGGCAGCCATGAACCGTTCCGAGCTGACGATCAAGAACGTGTCCTACGAAAACCTGGGCATCATACCGGCGCAGTTCGCCCGCATGGGCATCCGCTTCGAGCAGCGCGGCGACGACATTTATATTCCGCAGCAGGATCATTACAGCATCGACACGTTCCTCGACGGTTCGATCATGACCATCGCCGATGCGCCGTGGCCGGGACTGACGCCCGACCTGCTGTCGATCTTCCTGGTGGTGGCCACCCAGGCCAAGGGGGCGGTGCTGATCCACCAGAAGATGTTCGAGAGCCGTCTGTTCTTCGTGGACAAGCTGATAGACATGGGGGCGCAGATCATTCTGTGCGATCCCCACCGTGCGACGGTCATCGGCCACGACCACCGCATCCGCCTGCGGGCTACGCGCATGACTTCGCCCGACATCCGTGCGGGCGTGGCGCTGCTGATCGCCGCCATGTCGGCCGAGGGGGTCTCGACGATCCAGAACATCGACCAGATCGACCGCGGCTATAAGGAGATCGATAAGCGGCTGAACGCTCTGGGTGCGAAGATCACGCGGATAGAGGAATAGGAAGAGTAAAGGAAAACAGCAGAGGGAGCGGCTGCGTTCGTGTGCCGTTTCCGATATAATGGAATTCGAAGTATGTTTTTGGAAAACGCCAATCGCAAGGGTTGGATCGAGGTGGTATGCGGTTCGATGTTTTCGGGCAAGACCGAGGAGCTGATC
The DNA here is from genome assembly GCF_910580175.1 of uncultured Alistipes sp. Taxonomy (GTDB): domain Bacteria; phylum Bacteroidota; class Bacteroidia; order Bacteroidales; family Rikenellaceae; genus Alistipes. The sequence continues at coordinate 37,396 of NZ_CAJTXD010000003.1, read as the reverse complement.
CGACGTCTCAAGCGGGCGCAGTTCGCCCATCTGCGGGTCGAGATCTTCAAGCCCCGCATCGATGTGCGCTACTCGGAGGAAGAAGTGGTCTCGCACGACGCCAACGCCATTCGTTCGACGCCTGTCGACTCGCCGCAGAACATCCTGCTGATGTCGGCCGAGGTCGACGTCGTGGGGATCGACGAGGCGCAGTTCTTCGACGACAGCATCGTCGAGGTGTGCCGGAAATTGGCCGACAGCGGCGTGCGGGTAATCGTGGCCGGACTGGATATGGACTACATGGGCAAGCCGTTCGGCCCCATGCCGGCGTTGATGGCTACGGCCGAATATGTTACCAAGGTGCATGCGATCTGCGTGCGCTGCGGCAACCTGGCCCACCATTCGCACCGGCTGACCAGCGACGAGAAACAGGTCATGTTGGGGGCGCAGGACACCTACGAACCCATCTGCCGCCATTGTTTCAAAGAATTGGTGCGGGCCAAACAAGAATAACAGTGAAAAAATGGAGTTCGATGCAGAGCATCGGATGGAGTGTTAAATTTTTAGAAATGTTATGAAAAATTTGTGTGCGAAATTCGCGATCGTGTTGTCGTTTATGATGGTTTCCATGCCTGCTTCGGCGCAGTTCAACCTGAAGAAGGCGATCGGCGGGGCCGCCAAGGCGACGCAGGCCGTCACGCTGACCGACCAACAGATGGCTGCCTATGTGAAGGAATATATCGACTGGATGGATGCCAACAATCCGGTCTGCGGCGAGGACGATCCCTACACCGTGCGGCTGAACAAGCTGACCGAAGGACTGGCCGATGCCGACGGTATCGCGCTGAACTTCAAGGTCTATAATGTAATCGATGTCAATGCGTTCGCATGTGCCGACGGGAGCATCCGCGTCTTTTCGTCGCTCATGGACATCATGAACGACGAGGAACTGCTGGGCGTGATCGGCCATGAAGTGGGGCACATCGCCCACCGCGACTCGAAGAAAGGATTCCGTACGGCTCTGCTGGCCTCGGCGCTCCGCGACGGCGTGTCGTCGACCGGCGGCAAGGCGGCGCAACTCTCCGAATCGCAGCTGGGCGACCTGGGCGAGGCGCTGACCAGGGCGACCTACTCGCAGAAGCAGGAACGCGATGCCGACGACTACGGCTATGAGTTCCTCAAGCAAGCCGGGAAGAATCCGTGGGCGATGGCCTGCTCGTTCCGCAGGCTGAAAGCGATGCAAGAAGAAGCCGGCGTGCAAAAGAACAGCAAGATCAACCAGCTCTTCTCGACGCACCCCGATCTGGATGCGCGCATCAAGCGTATGGAGGAGCGAGCCACGTGCGAAGGCATCGAACACCCGACGTCGGAAAAATAACGTCTGCCCGACGGCCGGCGGGAACCGGGGGTGCCGTTTAACCGACCGGAAAAACAGAGGAACAGAAATCCAGGAAATCTGACGATTCGGGAACTCTGGAAATCCGGAAAGTCTGGCAAGGGATGTTCGTAAGTTCGAATGTCGAATATCCAAGGAGGGTCGGGCCGGCAAATCCGGCTGATTGTCGGAAAGGAATATTTATTATATGAACCAAGCACCCTTTGCGGGGTGCTTGGTTTGTTTAGGCGGTGCCGGTCGGTTTGGGCAGGGCCTGTTTATTTGATCCACTTCTTCTCGGTACGGTGCTTGAGGAAGTATTGCTGCGATTTGAGCAAGTTGCGCGATTGAAGCACCATGTTCTTGGTCTCGGTAAGGATTGTCAGATAGAGCATCGAAGCTTTGGTGTTTGACTTGGCCTCGTTGATGCGTGTCAGCTCCGACTTGATGGCGTCGGCGATCGATTCGAAGAGCTGGTCGCGCAGGCCCAGCACCATTTCGATGTCCGAGAAGTCGCCGTCGCGCAGCATCAGATTGATGTGGCGGTAGATGGCTTCCACGTCGTCGTTGATCGCCATCAGATCGCGCGTCTGCTCGACGGAGAGTCCCTCGTGGCTGTTGTCGATGTGCTCGAATGCCGGGCGGGTAATGTGTACCAGGGCCTTGGTCATCTCGTTGAGGTAGTCCACGACCTGCACGTAGTAGTGCGCCGTGTTGACGTCGCCGCTCTGGAGCCGTTTGAGAGTCGGCAGCAACGTGTATTTGCGGTCGCGCGACTGGTAGAACAGGTCGTTGGCCTCCTTGACCATGTCGCGCAGCACTTTGTGGTTCTCTTTGAGCACGGCGATCAGGGTGCGGTCGTAGATCTTCGTGGCGTTCTCCATGGTGCAACATACGTCGTCGCGCAGCGAAGCGATGATGTCCTCGTTGGTCTCGGCCTTGATCTCCGCATCGGCGGTCTTGTTTTTCTTGGCGAACTGGCTGCGATAGAGAAACCAGGCGCACAGCACTGTGACGACCACGAACGTAGCTATGCCGCCGTAGATCAGCACCAGACCGACGATGAACGAGATCAGGAAGCCTCCCAATGCTGTGACGAACCACCCGGCGATGACGGTCATCACGCCCGAAATGCGGTAGACGGCGCTTTCGCGGCCCCAGGCGCGGTCGGCGAGCGACGAACCCATGGCGACCATGAAACAGACGTAGGTGGTCGATAACGGCAGCTTGAGCGACGTGGCCAAGGAAATCAACAGGGCCGAGGTGGTCAGGTTGACCGTGGCGCGGATCATGTCGTAGGGGGCGCCGCTGTGTTCGACGTCCTCGTATTCGAACCGTTTGCCTACGGCTGCGCGAATCTTGGCCGGCACGATGCGCTCGATGCCGTTGTTGATGCTCAAAGCGATGCGCACGAGCGTACGCGAGAAGATCGACGAGTCGTAGCGTTCCTGTCCGTCGTCGCCCTGCGCCGAGAGTGACAGCTCGGTTTTGGTAACGCGCAGCACGGCCTCCTTGGACGCCCACAAGGCTACGATCATGATGCCGCCGGCAATCAGCAGGATCGTCATGTTGGCGGGCACGTTATTGGCCAGCGGCGCCATGAGCATCTGCGTGTCGCCTGTGGCCCGGGCGAAGGAATAGGCATCGAAACCGGCGACGGGCACGCCGATGAAGTTTACCAGGTCGTTGCCGGCGAAAGCCAGTGCCAGTGCGAAAACGCCCGAGAGGATCGTGATGCGCAGGATGTTGATCTTGAACCGCTGGATGAAGAACAGCAGCAGTGAACAGATTACCCAGCAGATACCCAAGGCTGCCAGCAGGTGGTTGTTGATCAGTTGGATGAAGGCGTTGCCGGCCAGCAGAGTCTTGAGGCCCTTGAAGACGGCGAAGTAGACGATAGCCGTGAGCGAAACGCCGCACCAGAGCGATCCGAAACGCCGGAAGACGACGGTATAGCGGAACGAAAAGATGACGCGCGAGACGTACATGATGAACGAACCGCACGAAAAGGCGATGACCACGGAAAGGAGGATGGCCGACACGACGCCCATGGCACGCGAGGAATTGATGTAATCGCCCAGCGTGCCGACGCCGAGGGCGGGGTCGCTCGTAATCTTGTAGACCGAGACGGCGACGGCCGAACCCAACAGACAGAAGATCAACGACACGGTGGTCGAAGTGGGCAGGCCCCAAGAGTTGTAGAGGCCCAGCAGGATGACGTTGGCGAACATGACGCCCAGGTAGAGCATCATCACTTCGTGGAATGTGAAGAGTTCGGGGTTGAACATGCCGCTGCGGGCGACCTCCATCATGCCGCTCGACGTGATGACGCCCAAGAGGATGCCCGCCGAAGCGACCAGCAGGATGGTGCGCATCGACGCAGCCTTGGAACCGAGGGCCGAGTTGAGGAAGTTCACGGCGTCGTTGGTAACGCCCACGAAAAGACCGGAAATGGCGAGGATCGCTAAGATGCCGACAATGACGGTGTAGATTTCGCTCATGTTGGGGTAGAGTGCAATAACTGAACAAATGTACTCCAATTTTTTCGACCGCAGATAAGCGACGCCTATTGTTAACGATAATTTAATACACGGAGAAAAACGAAGGAAAGGATATGTTTCTGAAAATGAAAGAAAATAAAAGACGGATTGCTGTCTTGAACCTCGAAAAAGATCGGTTTGTTCTGCTTCGATGAGGTTCGTAAAAAAGCTTCCGGACAGCCCTGCAAAACGCAGGGCTGTCCGGAACATGCAATAAAGAAAGGGCGGAGCGCTACGGCAGCATGTCGCGCGTGGGGACGATGCTCTTGCGTACCAGCGGCCCGTAGTTGCCGTCGGCGTCGACCGCGATGGCGTAGAACGTGCGCTCGGAGTCGAACCTGCCGTAGCCGTCGGCTTGCAGCGCGTCTTTGGTCACTTCGATGCTGGAACCCGAAGAGGTAAGCGCCGTGATGATTTCGGTGTCGGTCAGATATTCATCGCTGAAAGCGTTGTAGGGCACACCGTCGATGCTGTTGAAGTGGGAGACGTACCAGTGCACTGCTTTGTCGTTGACCTGGACTTCGGCGCGGAGCAGGGCGTAGTTGCTCGAATCGGGATCGGGGCCGGTAACCGCGATGCTGAGAATCTCGACCGTAGCCTGGCCGGTGGCTTCGTAGGCACCCGTGGAGAAGGGGAAGATCGTGGGGACGGGCGTGGTAATGCCGCCGGCATAGCCGAACGCGAAGAAGATGTATTCGGTGTCGGCCAGCAGGGCATTGGTGCGGTCGATCAGCTGCTGCCCTTCGAGCAGCACGACGTTGCCGTTGGCCACGACGTACTCCATGAACTGGGTGTCGTTGCCGCCGAATTTGTCGTATTCGGTCTTGCGGATGCAGCCGGCCATGTAGGTCTTGTCCGAATAGGAGGGCGTGACCTGGATCTTGACGCCGTTGATCGAAGTCTCGATGACTTGGACATCGAACGTCATGTCGGTAATTTCGACTGGAAGCGTGTGAGCGATCTCATACGATACTTCGGTGGTGCGTTCGCCCAGGGCGCTGACGCCGAAGACGATCACGGCATAGTCGGAGTTGGCCTCCAGGTCGCCGAAACCCAGGTCGTCGAACGTGTGGAGCTTGCAAGGCCCCGTACGCAGGGCGTCGTGGGCGCTCCAGTCGATGTCGTAACTTTCGGCCCGCTGGATGAATTCTGTGGCGATTTGCTCGGGAGTCGACTCCTTGAGCACCGCGGCGTCGGTAAAGCCTATGTAATAGCGGGTGTCGTTGTTGTCGGGCGTGATCGAAATGGAGAACTCCACCTGCTTGATGTCGGTAAATTCGATCTTGAAATTGCAGGGGTCGGCGACTTGGAACGCCGGCGTAGTGAACGTATAGGTCTCGACACCGGTGGTGGCTTTGCCTGCGGGGCTGACGCCGAAGACGTAGAGCGTGTATTCGGTCTGCGGCTTGAGCACGTTGATGCGGCGGGTGTCGTAAATGCGCGAGAGGATGTTGATGAGCGTGCCGTTGGGATCGACGTAGGCTTGGTAATCGGGAAGCTGGTCCTGTACGAGGTCTTGTAACTCGGCGGCGATCAACTCCTCGGAGGAGGTGTAGTGGGCTTTGAAATCGTCGCTCGACATGAGGTTCCAGGTAAAATAGGCGTCCTCGTCGGAACCTTCGTACTGGATGCGGAACGTGACGCCCGAAGAAGTCAGATCGGAGGTCGAGATGGTGAAATTCTTGTTATCGGGAACGAAAGCCGCCTGCGTGACGGTCAGCGAGGCCGAAATCGTTCCGGATTTCGAAATCGTGACGTCGGCGCTGCGTTCGGCACCCATGTTGGGGTCGGCCGTGAAAGCCACGATGCCTTCGGCCGAGCAGTCGAAGTCATGCAGCCAGGCGGCATCGGCAGAGGCTGTGACAATTCCCTCCCCCTTCGCGGAAGGTACGATGCGATAGGCGATTTGCAGTGCGCCGCCTTCGGCGGATGCGGCGATCGGCTGCGAAGTGATTTCGATGGCCGGTGCGGTCGCTTCATCTGTCTTGTCGTCCTTGCAGGAGACGGTGCCTGCGAGCAGTCCGATGCAGACGCTCAGAAAGGGGAGGTAACGGTTTTTCATAAATCGATGGTTTGAGTATGGATAAGAAAGCTGTCAGGACAAAGATAGCAAAAAAGGCTTAACCGATTCAGTCTTTTGCAAGGTTTTTTTAACAAGGTAACGATCGGTTGCAAAATAACGTAAAATACTTACGATCAATCGGGTAGAAACATGCGTGCGCTATCGAATCGTAAGGGAGCAAAAGTAAAAAAAATGCTATGGATAGCTCGATTTGTCTAAAATTACGTTCTGAATAGTTCGAATTCTGAAAAATATAGACAAGGCGTGTGTTGTCCGACGATCATCCGAAACGCAAAACCGCCTTCGCCGAGCATGTTTTCGGCGAAGGCGGAATGAACGGATAAGCACTCGATCCGGTTTTTGTTCCCGGGCGGGCCGGAGGTGCTGAAGTTCAGGGAGGTGCTGCTTCTTTGGCTCCGTTTTTTATTCCTCGTCGGTGTCGGTGTAGGCCTTGAGCAGTTTTTCCTGCACATCGGCGGGCACTTGCTCGTAGCTGGCGAACTTCATGGTGTAGGTCGCCGAACCTGACGTGAGCGAGGAAAGGGTGGTCGAGTAGCGGTAGAGTTCGGCCAGCGGCACCGTGGCGTTGAGCCGGTCGAAGCCCTTGTCCGACTCCATGCCCAGGATCATGGCGCGGCGGTTCTGGAGGTCGCTCATCACGGCGCCCATGTAGTCGCTCGGTACGAGCACCTCGACGTTGTAGATCGGCTCCATGATCTTGGGGCCTGCGTTGCGGAACGCCTCCTTGAAAGCGTTGCGGGCCGCGAGCTTGAACGAAATTTCGTTCGAATCCACCGGGTGCATCTTGCCGTCGTAGATCACTACGCGGATGTCGCGGGCGTAGGAACCCGTCAGCGGGCCCTCGTCCATCTTCTCCATGATGCCTTTCAGGATCGCCGGCATGAAGCGCGCGTCGATGGCGCCGCCCACGATGGCCGAATAGAATTGCAGCTTGCCGCCCCACGGTAGGTCGTACTCTTCCTTGGTCTTGACGTTGACTACCATGTCGCCTTTGCCCGGCACCTTGTAGTTCTTAGGCTCGGGCATGCCGTCGTAATAGGGTTCGATGATCATGTGCACCTCGCCGAACTGACCGGCGCCGCCCGACTGCTTCTTGTGGCGGTAGTCGGCCTGCGCGACCTTGGTAATGGTTTCGCGGTAGGGAATCTTCGGTGCGGCGTATTCGTAGTCGAGCTTGTTCTCGGCGAGGATGCGCGAGCGCAAGATGTTGAGATGGTGTTCGCCCTGACCCTGGATGATGGTCTGCTTCAGCTCCTTGGAATAGTCGACCAGGATGGTGGGGTCTTCGAACTTGGCGTCGTTGAGTATCTTGCCCAGCTTCTCCTCGTCGCCCTGATCTTTGCACTTGAGGGCGGCGCGGTAGCGCGGCTCGGGGAAGACGATGGGTTCCACGGCCACCGGAGTGCCCGGCGCGGCGAGGGTGTCGTTGGTGCGCGTGCCCTTGAGCTTGACGGTGCAGCCGATGTCGCCGGCCGAAAGCTCGGTTACCTTGATGCGGTTCTTGCCCGCCACGGCGAAGAGCTGCGAGAGCTTCTCCTTGTTGCCCGTGCGGGTGTTGACCAGCTCGGTGCCCTCTGTGATCTTACCGCGGATCACGCGGAAGTAAGTGATTTCGCCGATGTGCTGTTCGATCTGGCTTTTGAAGACGAACGCTGCGGTCGGGGCCTCGGCGTCGGCAGGGAGTTCCTCGCCCTCGGTCGTGAGGAAGGCGGGGGCTTTAAGCGGACCGGGAGCCACGTTGATGATGAACTCCATCAGACGCTTGGTGCCGATGTCGCGCTTGCCGCTGGTGCAGAAGATCGGCATCACTTCGCGGCGCGAAACGCCGATCTTCAGTCCCTGGCGGATGTCGTCCTGCGTGAGGGTGCCCTTGTCGAAATAAAGCTCCATCAACGCTTCGTCGTGTTCAGCGGCCATTTCGACCAGCTCTTTGTTGAGAGCCTTGGCCTTTTCCAGCTCCTCGGCCGGAATCTCCAGCTCCTCGCGGTGGCCGTCGTTGTCCTTGAAACGGTACATCTTCATCATCAACACGTCGATGAACGCATCGAAACCGGCGCCCTGGTTGACGGGATACTGCACGAGGACGGGTTTCACGCGCGAAGCGGCGCGGATCGACTCGAAAGCGGTCTCGAAATTGGCCTTGTCGTGGTCGAGCTGATTGATGACGCCGATGACGGGCTTTTTCAGCAGGCGGGCGTAACGGGCCTGGATTTCGCTGCCCACCTCCCAGCCGTTGACGGCGCTGTAGAGGAACACGCCTACGTCGCCGACCTTGAAGGCAGAGAAGAGGCTGCCGCAGAAGTCGTCCGAACCCGGGCAGTCGATGATGTTGAGCTTGCGCTCCATGAATTCCGTGAAGAGGATCGTCGAGTAGATCGAACGTTTGTATTCGTGTTCGATGTCGGTGTTGTCCGAGAGGGTGTTGTTGGTCTCGATGCTGCCCCGGCGGTCGATGACCTTGCCTTCGAAAGCCATCGCCTCGGCCAGGGTGGTCTTGCCTGTGCCGGGGGCGCCGATCAGCACGATGTTCTTGATCTCTTTGGCTGAATAGTTTTTCATATGACGAGAGTTTTAAGGTTTTTCGGTTTGCTGACTATAAATATACAAAAATTTTGACATAAACAAAAAAATCGCTCCGAGGAACGAGGCGATTTTTAAAAGGGTGAAAATTACGAAGGGGCTTTTGAAAAGACGGCCGGCAGATCGATTCGGAGACGGTCGGCAGATCGATTCGGGGTTGGCGATCGGGCGGAGTGCGGCCGGCTTCGAGGCATCTTCGGGATGTCTCCGAGGTGTCTTTGGGGCATCTTCGGGGTATCGACCGAAATATGTTGCCGGCTTATTTTCCTACGACGGCTTCCAGCTCGTCGACCGTGACGGGTATCTTGCGGTCGCCCAGCATGCGGCAGCCGTCGTCGGTCAGCAGCAGGTCGTCTTCGATGCGGATGCCGCCGAAATCGCGGTAGGCGTCGAGCGCGTCGTAGTCGACGATGCCGCGGTAGAGGCCTTCGGCGCGGCACTTGTCGATGAGCGCCGGGATGAAGTAGATGCCCGGCTCGTCGGTCATTACCGTGCCGGGGCGCAGCCGCCAGGCCGCACGGTAGATGCAGGTGCCCGAGGCGGCGGCACGCTCGGCGATCGACGAGAAGTCGAACGATCGTTCGCCCATGGCCTCGCAGTCGTGGACATCCATACCCAAGCCGTGACCCAGGCCGTGGGGCATGAAGAGCGTCATGGCGCCGGCGGCTACGGCGTCGGCCGCCGAGCCGTGTATGAGACCCGCGCCGATCAAACCCTCGGCGAGTTCGAGACAGGCGGCGTTGTGGACGTCGGTATACATCATGCCGGGTTTGACGATGGCGGCCACGCGGTCGTGGGCCGCAAGGACGATTTCGTAGATTTCGCGCTGCTTCGCAGTGAATTTGCCGCTCACGGGGTAGGTGCGCGTGTGGTCGGAGCAGTAGTTGCCGACGGTTTCGCCGCCGGCGTCGCACAACAGCAGGCGCCCCTCCTCCAGCACGCCGTCGGCGCAGAGGTTGTGGAGCGTTTCGCCGTGCTGCGAGACGATCGAGGGGAACGAAACGCCTGAGCCGCACGACTTGGCGACGCCCTCGATGGCGCCGGCGATTTCGCGCTCGACGACGCCCGGACGGCACATCTTCATGGCGAGCGTGTGCATGTCGTAACCGATGCGGAACGCGCGCTGCATCTCTTCGATCTCCTCGGCGCTCTTGGTCTCGCGCATCTCGGCGACGGCGAACATCAGGTCGACCGACTTGTAGTCGTGGAGCAGCGCGGGCGCGATGCCCAGCAACTCGGAGAGCTGGAGTTTCGTTTCGCCGCGGTAGGGGGGCAGGTAGTGGATGCGGCGTCCCTGGGCGACGGCTTGGCGCAGGCGCTCCTGCAAGGCGGCCAGAGGGAACGTCGCGGCGATGCCGACTTGGGTGCCCAGCTCGCGGAGGGTGGGCTGCGGCCCTGTCCAGATGATGTCTTCGACAGTGAAGTCGTCGCCGAACAACATCTCCTGGCCCGAATCGGCGTCGATCAGCCCGACCAGCGACGGGATGTTCAACCCGAAGTAATAGAGGAACGTCGAATCCTGGCGGAAATAGTAGGTGTTGTTGGGGTAATTGTTCGGTGCCGGCATGTTGCCTGGCAGAAGAATCAATCCGCTGCCGATTTTGGTGCGCAGTTCGGCACGGCGCGAAGCATAGGTTTTTGCGGAAAACATAGGTGTATGTTTTTAATCGTTGGTATTATCCTGTCTTGGCGAAACAGAGCGGCGCCGCGAGTAAATGGATGAAAGATTCGCTATTTATTTTTCGAACCGTTTCAGCCAGTCGAGCGCCGCAGCCTGCCAGCAGGGGCTGTACTCGAAACTGTCGCGCATGCCCCAGCCGTGGCCGCCGACGGGGTAGATGTGCATGGAGGCCTCGATGCCGTGCTGTTTGAGCGCATGGTAATAAAGCGTGCTGTTGACCGGCGGCACGGCGCGGTCGTCGTCGGAGAGCAGCAGGAGCGTAGGCGGCGTCGAGGACGTCACGCGGTTTTCCAGCGAATAGCGTGCCTCGCTCTCGGCATTGCGGCCCTGACCCAGCAAATTGTCGAACGACCCCTCATGCGCCGATCCTTTGCGGGCCGTGATGACGGGGTAGAAAAGGAGGGCGAATGCCGGTTTGGTCTTCGCCAGATTCGACGTCATGGCGGCAAGGTGGCCGCCGGCCGAAAAGCCGGCGATGCCGACCCGTTCGGCGGCGTATCGTCCGGCTCCCGGAACCGCTCCTTTCATGATGCGGAGCGCCTGTTCGGCATCTTCCAGCGGCACTTCGGGGTGGCCCGCAGGCATGCGGTATTTGAGTACGGCAGCCGTGATGCCGTTGGCGGCCAGCCACTCGGCGACGGCGTGGCCTTCATGCTCCATGGCCAGCCGCGTATATCCGCCGCCGGGGCAGATCACGACGGCCAGACCGGTGTTTTCTGCCGGAGCGGCGGGGTAAACGAAGAGTTCCGCCTCGGAGGTGTTGCCGATGCGGCCGGGTGCCGGGGCGGTTTCGGGCGTGGCGATGCCGTTGGAGTGGGGCGCCGTCGAATTGTCCCAGATTTTCAAAGAAAAGACCTGGGTGCTCTCTTGGGCGTTGGCCGCGGATGCTCCGCCACATGCCGTTGCGAGTAGAAAGGCGACGAACCGTTTCATCGGATGCTCGTGGTTTAAATTACGATATTGATGATCTTGCCCGGGACGACGATGATCTTTTTCGGAGCTTTGCCTTCGAGCCATTTTTGCGCTTCGGGCAACGTCACGACGTCGGCCTGGATATCGGCGGGCGATGCGGCGACGGGATACTCTTTCTTGAAGCGGAGCTTGCCGTTGATCGAAACGGGGTACTCGAAAGCGCTGAGGGTCAAATATTTTTCGTCGTATACCGGATAGGCTGCGTCGCACACCGAACCCTCGTGGCCCAGCACCTCCCACAACTCCTCGGCGAGGTGCGGCGCGAAGGGTGCGAGCAACACGGTAAGCGGTTCGAGGACGGCGCGCTTGGAGCATTCGCCCAACTCGTTGAGACAGATCATGAATGCGGCGACCGAAGTGTTGAACGAGAAATTCTCGATATCGTCCGAGACCTTTTTGATGGTCTTGTGCAGCGTGCGCAACTCCTTGTCGGCGGCGGCTTCGTCCGTCAAGAGGAGTTTGCCGTCGCGGTCGAAGAACAGGCGCCAGAAGCGCCGCAGGAACTTGTGCACGCCGTCGATGCCGTTGGTGTCCCACGGCTTGGACTGCTCCAACGGGCCGAGGAACATCTCGTACATGCGCAGCGTGTCGGCGCCGTAGTTGTCGACGATGTAGTCGGGGTTGACGACGTTGTACATCGATTTGGACATCTTCTCGACAGCCCATCCGCAGACATACTTGCCCTCTTCGAGGATGAATTCGGCGTTGTTGAATTCGGGCATCCAGCGGCGGAACGCCTCGGTATCGAGGATGTCGTTCTTGACGATGTTGACGTCGACATGGATCTCCTGCGTCTCGTATCGGTCTTTGAGTCCGAGCGACACGAATTGGTTGGTGCCGACGACGCGATAGACGAAGTTGGAGCGGCCCTGGATCATGCCCTGGTTGACGAGCTTCTTGAACGGCTCCTCCTCGCACACGCACCCCAAGTCGTAGAGGAACATGTTCCAGAAACGCGAATACATCAGGTGGCCCGTGGCGTGCTCGATGCCGCCGACGTAGAGGTCGACCGAACGCCAATAGTCGTTGGCCTCCTTGCCTACCAGCGCCTGGGCATTGTGCGGATCCATATAACGCAGGTAGTAGGCCGACGAACCGGCGAAGCCGGGCATGGTCGACAACTCGTAGGGGTAGCTTTCGGGCGTGTGCCAGCCCTCCGCGCGAGCCAGCGGCGGCTCGCCTTCGGCCGTGGGGCCGAAGTTCTCGATGGGCGGCAGCTCCAGCGGCAGCTTGTCGGCGGAGAGGGGGTAGGCCACGTCGTCCTTGTAGTAGACGGGGAACGGCTCGCCCCAATAGCGCTGGCGCGAGAAGATGGCGTCGCGCAGGCGGTAGTTGACCAGGCGTTTGCCCAGACCGCGGCGCTCGACCTCGTCGAACATCAGAGGGATAGCCTCCTTGACATCCTTGCCGTTGAGGAAATCGGAGTTGATCATGCGCCCTTGCTTGGCGTCGTAGGATTCCTTTTCGAGGTCGCCGCCCTCGACTACGGGGACGATCTCCAGCCCGAAGCGGCGGGCGAAGGCGTAGTCGCGCGAGTCGTGGGCCGGAACGGCCATGATGGCGCCCGTGCCGTAGCCGGCGAGCACGTAGTCGGAGATGTAGATCGGGATGGCCCTGCCGGTAAAGGGATTGATGGCGAACGAACCTGTGGCCACGCCGCTGACGCGTCTGGTCTCGGCGATGCGCTCGCGCTCGGAGCGCTTCTTGGCCTGGGCGATGTACTCCTCGACGGCGGCGCGGTTCCCGGGTGCGGTGAGCTCGCCGACCCACTCGTGCTCGGGGGCGATGACCATGAACGTGACGCCGAAGATGGTGTCGGGGCGCGTGGTAAAGATTTCGAGCTTGCGGTCGGAACCCTCGATGTCGAAGAAGACCTGCGCGCCGACCGAGCGGCCGATCCAGTTGCGCTGGATCTCCTTGAGCGAATCGCTCCAGGCGAGCTTGTCGAGTCCGTCGAGCATGCGCTGGGCGTAGGCCGTGACGCGCAGCAGCCACTGTTTCATGCGCTTCTGCTCGACGGGGAAGCCGCCGCGCACCGACAAGCCGTCGCGCACCTCGTCGTTGGCCAGCACGGTGCCCAGCTGCGGACACCAGTTGACCATCGTGTCGGCGCGGTAGGCGAGGCGGTAGTTCTGGAGCACCTGTTCCTTTTCGGCTTCGCTCATGGCGTTCCATTCGCCGGCCGTAAAGCGTATTTCGGAGGTGCAGGCGGCGTTCAGCCCCTCGTTGCCGCACTTGGAGAAAGCCTCGACGAGTTCGGCGATGGGCCGTGCCTGCTGCGTGTCGTTGCAATAGTAGTGTCCGTACATTTCGAGGAACGCCCACTGCGTCCATTTGTAGTAGGCGGGATCGCACGTGCGCACCTCGCGCTCCCAGTCGAACGAAAAACCGATCTTGTCCAGCTGCTCGCGGTAGCGGGCGATGTTGCGCTCGGTGGTCACGGCCGGGTGCTGCCCCGTCTGGATAGCATACTGCTCGGCGGGCAGTCCGAAGGCGTCGTAACCCATCGGATGCAGGACGTTGAAGCCCTTGAGCCGCTTGTAGCGCGAGTAGATGTCGGAAGCGATGTAGCCCAGCGGATGGCCCACGTGCAGCCCCGCGCCCGAGGGATAGGGGAACATGTCCAGGACGTAGAATTTGGGACGGGTCGGATCGGCGGTCACACGGTAGGTGCCGCGCTCTTTCCAGCGCTGCTGCCATTTGGCTTCGATCTGTCTGAAATCGTATTCCATATCTATATTCTATTTAGCTTGCTATTTTCCTGCGAAGATACGGAAAAACGAAATAAGAATTTAAAAATGAAGATGAAAATTTGATATTCTCGTCGGATCGGAACGGAAAAGGCGTGCCGCCGGAAATGCTCTTTTCAAGGCAGGGCAGGCTTCGGAGCTTCGTTTATTTTGCCGTTTCCCGCTCTTCGCCCGGCTTCCCTTCTATGGTGCGGATCGAGCCGTCGGGTTCGTGGATGAGTTCGCAATATTTGGCCGACCGCAGGGAGGATATGCCGCCCGAGGGAACGCAATCGTGGAAGAAAAGATACCATTTGCCGTTGTATTCGCAGACGGACTGGTGGGTCGTCCAGCCGACGACGGGCGTGAGTACGACGCCCCGGCAGGTAAACGGCCCGTAGGGGCTGTCGCCGGTGGCGTAGCAGATCAGGTGGGTGCTGCCGGTGGAGTAGGTAAAGTAGTAGGTGTCGTTGTGTTTGTGGAGCCATGCGGCTTCGAAGAAACGGTGCGGATCGTCGGACTTCAAGGGGTTGCCGTCGGCGTCGAGGATCGAGATCGGCCGGGGCGGCTCGGCCAGCGACCGCATGTCGTCGGAGAGCCGGGCGATGCGTGGTGCAAGCGCCTGCTGGCCGGGGGCGGGCATGTGCTCTTGTTCCAGCAGCCGGTTGTCGGCGTAACGTTGCAGCTGACCGCCTTGGAGACCGCCGAAGCAGATGTAGAACGTGCCGTTGTCATCGAAGATGGCGGGGTCGATGCTGTAAGTGCCTTCGATGGGTGCAGGGTCGGGAACGAAAGGCCCCTCGGGGTGCTGGCCGATGGCGACGCCGATACGGAAGAGGCCCTGGCGATCCTTGGCGGGAAAGTAGAGGTAATAACGGCTGTCGCGGCGGGCGATGTCGCAGGCCCACAACTGTTTGGAAGCCCACGGCACCTGCTCCAGCGTGAGGATGGCGTCGTGTCGTGCGACGTTGCCGAGGGAGTCGATGGCGAAGTGGGTGTACTCGCGCATGTCGTAGTGGTTGCCGTCGGTGCGGTCGCTAACGGGCGAAGCCCAGTCGCGGGTGCAGTAGACGTGGATTTTGCCGTCGAAGACGTGGGCCGCAGGGTCGGCCGCGAAGTCGGTGCTGTCGAGGTAGCGGGGCCGGTCGGATGCGGTTGTTCCGCTGAATGGAAAGAAGGCGTAGAAAAGGAACGGAAGCCCGAAAGAAAAGAGGGCCATGCGTGTGTTTTTCATGCTGTTGAAGAATTTGAACCGACCGAAAGTAGCAAAAAAACCATTGAAAAACAAAATAAAATAGAAATAATTGGTATTCAATAATATAAGATGTTTAATATAGTTTTTGGTTATTATATTTTGTATTCTATAAATATAAAGTATTGGAAAATCTGTAAAATCGTTGGAAATCGTGCCAAAAAGATGGCGGTATATATGGTATTTCAAAAAAAATGAGTACCTTTGCAGTCCATTTTGGACAATGGAGATAGAATTTTTAACCATTTAAAAGGACAATTTAAGAAATGCCAACTATTCAACAGTTAGTGAGAAACGGCCGTTTGTCGCTGGAGGACAAATCGAAGTCTCCTGCGCTGGCCGCGTGTCCCCAGCGTCGTGGCGTGTGTACGCGTGTGTACACTACGACCCCGAAGAAGCCTAACTCGGCGATGCGTAAGGTGGCGCGTGTGCGTCTGACCAACGGCAAGGAGGTCAACGCCTACATTCCCGGCGAGGGCCACAACTTGCAGGAGCACTCGATCGTGCTCGTCCGCGGCGGTCGTGTGAAAGACCTCCCCGGTGTTCGTTACCATCTTGTGCGCGGTGCGCTCGACTCGGCAGGCGTGGACGGCCGTCGTCAGCGTCGCTCGAAGTACGGTGCCAAACGACCCAAACCCGCAAGCAAATAATCGACAGCGAAAACAAACTTCAACCCGTCTCCCCTTGCGGAAGATGCCGCGCCGGGAGACGACCGATGAAATTCAACATTTTTAATAGCAATGAGAAAAGCTAAGCCAAAAAAGCGAATTCTACTTCCGGATCCGAAGTTCGGAGACGTGGCTGTGACCCGTTTCGTGAACAACCTCATGCTGGATGGTAAGAAGAGTATTGCCTACACCATTTTTTACGATGCGTTGGATATCGTAGGCAAGAAGATGAAGGATGCTGATAAATCTCCGTTGGAAATCTGGAAACAGGCTCTGGAGAACATCACGCCCCAAGTCGAAGTGAAATCGAAGCGTATCGGTGGTGCGACGTTCCAGGTTCCCATGGAGGTTCGTCCGGAGCGCAAGATTTCTATTTCCATGAAAAACCTTGTCCTCTTTTCCCGCAAGCGCGCCGGCAAGACGATGGCAGACAAGCTTTCCGCCGAGATAGTGGACGCCTACAACCAGCAGGGCGCCGCCTTCAAACGCAAGGAGGAGATGCACCGCATGGCAGAAGCCAACAAGGCGTTCGCACATTTCAGATTCTAAAAAGGAGACCCGAAGATGGCAATCAGAGACTTACATTACACCCGTAATATCGGTATCATGGCCCACATCGATGCCGGTAAGACTACGACATCGGAGCGTATCCTTTTCTACACGGGCAAGACCCACAAGATCGGCGAGGTGCACGAGGGCGGCGCTACCATGGACTGGATGGTCCAGGAGCAGGAGCGCGGCATCACGATTACCTCGGCCGCCACGACTGCATTCTGGCAGTACAAGGACAAGCGGTATCAGATCAACCTGATCGACACCCCGGGCCACGTGGACTTTACCGTCGAGGTGGAGCGTTCGCTGCGTGTGCTGGACGGCGCTATCGCTACGTTCTGCGCCGTGGGCGGCGTCGAGCCCCAGTCGGAGACCGTATGGCGTCAGGCCGACAAGTACAACGTTCCCCGCATCGGTTACGTCAACAAGATGGACCGCACGGGCGCTGATTTCCTTTCGGTCTGCGCGCAGATCAAGGAGCACTTCGGCGCTACGGCGCTGCCCGTCGTGCTGCCTATCGGTGCCGAGGATAAGTTCGAGGGTTTGGTAGACCTTATATATAATAATGCGATCTACTACTTCGACGACAAGACCGTCCGCGACAACTTCGAGTTGAAGGAGATTCCCGAGTCGATGAAGGCCGAGGCCGCCGAGTGGCGCGCCAAGCTCATCGAGGAGGTTGCCGCTACGGACGACGCCCTGATGGAGAAGTTCTTCGAGGATCCCGATTCGATCACTCCTGAAGAGTTGCTCGTGGCGATCCGCAAGGCTACGATCTCGATGCAGATCGTGCCGATGCTCTGCGGTTCGTCGTTCCACAACAAGGGTGTGCAGAAGCTCCTGGACTATGTGATCGCATTCCTGCCCTCGCCGCTGGATGTACCCGCTGTGACGGGCATCAATCCCAAGACGGATCAGGAGGAGGTGCGCAATTCCGATGAGAACGATCCGTTCTGCGGTCTTGCGTTCAAGATCGCTACCGACCCGTTCGTGGGGCGTCTGGCTTTTGTCCGCGTTTACTCGGGCAAGCTCGATGCCGGTTCCTACGTGCTCAACGCACGCAGCGGCAAGCGCGAGCGCATCAGCCGCATCTACCAGATGCACGCCAACAAGCAGAACCCGCTGGAGACCGTCGGTGCCGGCGACATCTGCGCAGCCGTAGGTTTCAAGGAGATCCGCACGGGCGACACGCTTTGCGCCGAGAACGCACCCATCGTGCTGGAGCAGATGACTTTCCCCGAGCCGGTAATCGGTCTGGCCGTTGAACCCAAGACGCAGAAAGACCTCGACAAGCTGGGCATCGCCCTGGCGAAACTGGCCGAGGAAGACCCCACTTTCACGGTGCACACCGACGAAGATTCGGGTCAGACCGTCATCAGCGGTATGGGCGAGCTGCACCTCGATATCATCGTCGACCGTCTGCGCCGCGAATTCGGCGTGGAGATCAACCAGGGTGCTCCCCAGGTAAACTACAAGGAGGCTCTTACCACCACCGTACAGCACCGCGAGGTCTTCAAGAAGCAGACCGGCGGCCGCGGTAAGTTCGCCGATATCATCTTCGAGATCGGCCCCGCCGAGGAAGGCAAGATGGGTCTTACGTTCGTCGACGAGGTAAAGGGCGGCAACATCCCCAAGGAATTCATTCCCTCGGTTCAGAAGGGTTTCGAATCGGCGATGGCCAACGGTGCTCTTGCCGGTTACCAGATGGACTCGATGAAAGTAACCCTCAAGGACGGTTCGTTCCACCCGGTCGACTCCGACCAGCTGTCGTTCGAAATCGCTGCCCGCAACGGTTATCGCGCCGCCGCTCCCAAGGCCGGTTCGGTAATCATGGAGCCGATCATGAACGTCGAGGTCGTGACCCCCGAGGAGAACATGGGCGACATCATCGGCGACCTGAACAAGCGTCGCGGTCAGATTACCGGCATGGAGTCGAAAGGCACTGCCCGCGTGGTCAAGGCCAAGGTTCCCCTGTCGGAGATGTTCGGCTACGTGACCGTGCTGCGTACGATTTCGTCGGGCCGCGCCACGTCTTCCATGGAATTCTCGCACTTCGAGGAGGTTCCTGCCAACCTGGCCAAGGAGATCATCGAGAAGTCGAGCGGTAAACGTAAGGATATAGAATAAGCAAAGATATGAGCCAGAAAATTAGAATCAAGTTAAAGTCATTCGATCACAATCTGGTCGACAAGTCGGCCGAGAAGATCGTGAAGACCGTGAAGAGCACGGGTGCCGTCGTGAGCGGCCCGGTGCCCCTCCCCACGCACAAGCAGATTTTTACGGTCAACCGCTCGACTTTCGTCAATAAGAAAGCCCGCGAGCAGTTCCAGCTCTGCACTTTCAAGCGTATTCTGGACATCTACTCGTCGACGCCCAAGACCATCGACGCGCTGATGAAACTGGAGTTGCCCTCGGGCGTGGAGGTAGAGATCAAGGTCTGACGACCGGTCGGAAGTCGGAACGGACTTGATGCGGAAATCCGATGACCGAAAGGCAGCAGGCGTCGAACGCCTGCTGTCCGAGGTCGGAGGAGCGCAATGAAAAAGAAACATCACTTTATTTTTTATAACAAACAATTGACAACAAATGTCAGGACTTATTGGAAAGAAAATCGGAATGACTTCCGTTTACAGTGCCGAGGGTAAGAACATACCATGCACTGTCATCGAGGCTGGTCCCTGTGTTGTTACGCAAATCAAAACCGTGGAGAAGGACTCCTACGAAGCGGTGCAGATTGCCTATGACGAGAAAAGTGAAAAGCACACCAGCAGCAGTTTGTTAGGTCACTTCAAGAAGGCAGGCACGACGCCCAAGCGCAAGCTGGCGGAGTTCAAGGGCATGCCCGAAGTGAATCTCGGCGACACGCTTACCGTAGACCTCTTCTCGGAGGAGGACTGGGTGGACGTGACCGGGATCTCGAAAGGCAAGGGTTTCCAGGGCGTCGTGAAGCGTCACGGCTTCGGCGGCGTCGGCGGTCAGACCCACGGCCAGCACAACCGTCAGCGCAAGCCCGGTTCGCTCGGCGCATCGTCCTATCCTTCGCGCGTCTTTAAGGGCAAACGTCTGCCCGGCCAGATGGGCGGCGAGCAGGTCAAGGTTCTGAACCTGCGTGTATTGAAAGTTATACCCGAGAGCAACCTCATCCTCGTGAAGGGTTCGATTCCGGGTGCCAAAGGTGCTTATTTAACAATTGAGAAGTAGTCATGGAATTAGCTGTTTTGAACACACAAGGAAAGGAAACGGGTCGTAAGGTAACCCTTTCGGACGCCGTTTTCGGCGTGGAGGCTAATGACCACGCTATTTATCTCGACGTGAAGCAGTATCTGGCCGATCAGCGTCAGGGTACGCACAAGTCGAAGCAGCGCAACGAGGTTGCCGGCTCGACCCGCAAGCTCAAGCGCCAGAAAGGTACGGGCGGCGCCCGTGCGGGCAGCATCAAGTCGCCCCTCTTCCCGGGCGGCGGCCGCATCTTCGGCCCCGTGCCCCGCGATTACCGCTTCAAGCTCAACAAGAAGCTCAAGCAGCTGGCTCGCCGCAGCGCGCTGACCTACAAGGCCCAGGCCAATGCGATCATCGCTCTGGAGGCTGTGAAGCTGGAGGCTCCGAAAACCAAGACGATGGTGGCCATCGCCGAAGCGTTGAAGGTGTCGGATAAGAAAGTGCTGCTGGTTCTGCCCGAGGGCAACGCCAATTTGCAGCTCTCGTGCCGCAACATTCCCTACGTACAGCCCGTGTTGGCTCAGAACGTCTGCACCTACGACGTGATGAACGCCTCGGCCGTCGTACTGGTGGAGGGCGCCGAGAACGTACTCAATACGATGTTAGCTTAAAAAACGCAAGTGACAATGGAAATTATTATTAAGCCGGTTCTGACCGAGAAAATGACGATTCAGGGCGAAAAGTTGAATCGCTACGGTTTTATCGTTGACGTGCGGGCTAACAAGCTGCAAATTCGCAATGCCGTAGAGCAGATGTACAACGTCGTCGTGACGGATGTGAACACCGTCAATTATATGGGTAAGCAGAAGAGCCGCTACACCAAGGCCGGTCTTCTGGAGGGTCGCGCCAACAACTTCAAGAAAGCGATCGTTACCTTGAAAGACGGAGACAAGATCGATTTTTACAGTAATATCTAACGAAGATGGCAGTAAGAAAATTTAAGCCTGTTACCGCAGGTACGAGACATAAGATTATCGGCACGTTCGACGAGATTACCAAGTCGACGCCGGAGAAGTCGCTGCTCAGCCCCAAGAAGAGCACGGGCGGTCGCAACAATGTGGGTAAGATGACGGTGCGCTATATCGGCGGCGGTCACAAGCAGATGTACCGCAACGTCGACTTCAAGCGCTCGAAGGACGGCATCGCTGCCACTGTGAAATCGATCGAGTACGACCCCAATCGTACTGCACGCATTGCACTTCTGGTGTATGCCGATGGAGTGAAGAGCTACATCATCGCTCCCAACGGTCTTCAGGTGGGGCAGACCGTGATGAGCGGCGCCGGCGTCGCTCCCGAAGTGGGCAATACGCTCTTCTTGAGCGAGATTCCCCTCGGTACGGTGATCCACAATATCGAACTCTACCCGGGCCAGGGTGCCGCCATGGCGCGCTCCGCAGGCTCGTATGCTCAGCTGTTGGCTCGCGAGGGCAAATTCGCCATCATCAAGCTGCCTTCGGGTGAGACTCGTATGGTACTCGTGACTTGCCGTGCGACGGTGGGTGTGGTGTCGAACATCGACCACAACCTCGAAAGCTCCGGCAAGGCAGGTCGTGAACGCTGGCTCGGCCGTCGTCCTCACAACCGCGGTGTCGTGATGAACCCCGTGGATCACCCGATGGGTGGTGGCGAAGGTCGCGCCTCGGGTGGTCACCCCCGTTCGCGCAAGGGTCTGTTGGCTAAGGGTTACAAGACTCGCAACCCGAAGAAGACGACCTCGAAATTTATTATTTCCAAGAAGAAAAAATAATTAAATAAGAGTACATAATGAGTCGTTCATTAAAGAAGGGGCCGTTCATCGATCCCAAACTCGAAGCGAAAATCGTCGCACTGACCGAGGGCAACAAGAAAGCCGTGGTCAAGACGTGGTCGCGTGCCAGCATGATCTCGCCCGACTTCGTGGGGCAGACCGTCGCCGTGCACAACGGAAACAAGTTCATTCCGGTATACGTAACTGAGAACATGGTAGGCCACAAACTCGGTGAGTTTGCGCCCACGCGTAACTTCCGCGGTCACGCCGGTAACAAGAAAAAATAGGTAGAAAATGGGTGCAAGAAAAGCAATAAGAGCCGAGAAACTGAAGGCCGAGAAAAAGCAGAAGGCGATCGCCATCATGCGCGATTGCCCCACCTCTCCCCGTAAGATGCGCCTGGTGGCCGACATCATCCGCGGCGTGGAGATCAACAAGGCGTTGGGCATCCTCCGTTATTCGAAGAAGGAAGCCTCGATCCGCATGGAGAAACTCCTCAAGTCGGCCATCGCCAACTGGGAGGCCAAGAACGAGGGCGAGCGTCTGGAAGACGTGCAGCTCTGCGTCAAGGAGGTGTTCGTCGACTGCGGCCGCATGCTGAAGCGCATTCAGCCGGCGCCCCAGGGTCGTGCGCACCGTATTCGCAAGCGCTCGAACCATGTGACGATCGTAGTGGACAAAATGGTAACCGTAGAAAACAAGTAATCAGATGGGACAGAAAGTTAATCCGATAGCAAATCGTCTTGGTATCATCCGCGGTTGGGATTCCAACTGGTTCGGGGGCAAGGACTTCTCCGACAAGCTGGTCGAGGACGCCAAGATCCGCAAGTATCTGAACGTCCGTCTGGCCAAGGCGAGCATCTCGAAGATCATCATCGAGCGCACGCTGAAGTTGGTTACGGTAACCATCTCGACGGCACGTCCGGGCATCATCATCGGCAAGGGCGGCCAGGAGGTCGACAAGCTCAAGGAGGAGCTGAAGAAGCTTACCGGCAAGGAGATTCAGATCAACATCTTCGAGGTCAAGCGCCCCGAGGTCGATGCCGTGATCGTGGGTCAGAACATCGCCCGTCAGCTGGAGGGCCGCGTGTCGTTCCGCCGTGCCGTGAAGACCGCCGTGGCTTCGACCATGCGCATGGGTGCCGAGGGCATCAAGATTCAGGTCGCCGGCCGTGTGGGCGGCGCCGAAATGGCCCGCACCGAGACCGTGAAGGAAGGCCGCATTCCGCTGCATACGTTCCGTGCCGACATCGACTACTGCCTGACCGAGGCCCTCACGAAAGTAGGTATCCTGGGTGTCAAGGTGTGGATCTGCCAGGGTACGGTATACGGCAAGCGCGACATCTTCGAGATCGCAGGCGCTTCGGCCCAGGCCGCTTCGGGCGACCGCGGCGAGCGTCGCGGAGGCGACCGTCGAGGCGATCGCCGTGGCGGGGAACGCCGCGGAGGCCGTCGTGGCGGCGAGCGTCGCAACAACAATCAGTAGTAAGTAGGACCTTTTAAAGCAAGACAAACAATGTTACAGCCGAAAAAGACCAAGTTTAGAAGAATGCAGAAAGGCCGTATGAAGGGTTTGGCTCAGAGAGGCAACCAGCTTGCATACGGATCGTTCGCAATCAAGGCGCTCGAATCGACCTGGATCACGGGTCGTCAGATCGAGGCCGCACGTCAGGCCATTACCCGTTACATGAAGCGTGAAGGCCAGCTCTGGATCCGCATCTTCCCCGATAAACCCATCACGAAGAAGCCCGCCGAGGTGCGTATGGGTAAAGGTAAGGGTAACCCCGAAGGTTTCGTAGCGCCCGTAACGCCGGGCCGCATCCTCTTCGAGGCCGAGGGAGTGCCCCTGGCCGTGGCGCAGGAAGCGCTCCGCCTGGGTGCGCAGAAACTGCCCATCACCACTAAGTTCATTGTACGACGCGACTACGTCGAAACCACCATTTAAGGGAACAGAAGATGAAAAGTGCAGAAATCAAGGATATTTCGATCAAAGACCTGCAAGAGCGCATCGAGACCGAAAAGGCGCAGCTCGCGAAGCTGAAGGTGCAGCACGCGGTGTCCCCCGTCGAGAACCCGTCGATCATTAAGAAGAACCGCAGAGACATAGCTCGCATGCTGACCATTCTGCGTCAAAAAAACGCCAAATAAGGAATGACCATGGAAAGAAATCTTAGAAAAGAGCGTATCGGAGTGGTTGTCAGCAACAAGATGGAGAAAACCATTGTGGTTGCCGTAGCACGCAAGGTAAAGCATCCGATCTATGGCAAGTTCGTCAACAAGACGACGAAGTTCGTCGCCGAGTCGCTCGACGAGACCTGCAAGGAAGGCGATACCGTGCGTATCATGGAAACCCGCCCGTTGAGCAAGACGAAGCGTTGGAGATTAGTACAAATCATTGAAAGAGCCAAGTAATTATGATACAGCAGGAAAGTAGACTCGTAGTAGCTGACAACAGCGGTGCGAAGGAGGTGCTCTGCATCCGCGTGCTCGGCGGCACGAAGCGTCGCTACGCTTCGATCGGCGACAAGATCGTGGTTGCCGTGAAGAGCGCTTCTCCCTCGGGCGATGTGAAGAAAGGCGCCGTTTCGAAGGCGGTCGTCGTTCGCACGACCAAGGAGATCCGCCGTGCCAACGGTTCGTACATTCGTTTCGACGACAACGCCGTGGTGCTGCTTAACAACCAGGGTGAAATGCGCGGTACTCGTATATTCGGCCCCGTGGCTCGTGAGCTGCGCGACCAGTATATGAAGATTATCTCCCTCGCACCCGAAGTATTGTAATCATAAAAACGATTTCGGATATGTCAGTCAAATTACATATTAAGAAAGGGGATACGGTTTACGTGAACGCCGGCGACAGCAAGGGTCAGCAGGGCAAAGTCCTGAAGGTCGACGTCGAGAAGCAGCGTGCCATCGTCGAGGGCGTGAACCTGTGCAAAAAGGCTACCAAGCCCAATGCTAAGAATCCCCAGGGAGGTATCGTCGAGCAGGAGGCTCCGATCCATATCTCCAACTTGCAGGTCATCGACCCCAAGAGCGGCAAGCCTACGCGTGTAGGCCGCAAACTCGATGACAAAGGTAAATTAGTTCGTTACGCTAAAAAGTCAGGGGAGGAGATCAAATAATGGCATACGTACCTACACTCAAGACACAGTATAAGGAGCAGATCATGCCTGCCCTTATGAAGGAGTTCGGCTACTCCAGCATCATGCAGTGCCCGAAACTTACCAAGATCGTCATCAACCAGGGCATGGGCCAGGCCGTCGCCGACAAGAAGCTCATCGACGTCGCCGAGGCCGAGCTGACGCAGATCACGGGCCAGAAGGCTGTGCAGACGCGTTCGCGCAAGGACATCTCCAACTTCAAGCTGCGCAAGGGCATGCCCATCGGCGTGCGCGTGACGCTGCGCGATGCCAAGATGTACGAATTCCTGGAGCGTCTGATCGCTGTGGCGCTGCCGCGTATCCGCGACTTCAAGGGCATCAACGAAAAGTTCGACGGTCAGGGCAACTATACCCTCGGCATTACCGAGCAGATCATCTTCCCGGAAATCGACATCGACAAGATCACGAAGATTTTCGGCATGGAGATCACTTTCGTAACCACGGCCAAGACCGACGAGGAGGCTTACGCCCTGCTTCGCGAATTCGGCCTGCCTTTCAAAAACGCTAAAAAGAACTAAGCCATGGCAAAAGAATCGATGAAAGCGCGCGAGGTAAAGCGCCAGAAGCTCGCCAACCGCTATGCTCATAAACGCGAGGAGATCGCAGCCAAGCTGAAAAGCGGCGAGATCGATCACGAGGAGGCTTGGATCGCTCTGTCGAAGTTGCCCCGCAACTCGAATCCCATCCGCCAGCATAACCGCTGCAAGATCACGGGTCGTCCCAAGGGTTACATCCGCCTGTTCGGCATCAGCCGTATCCAGTTCCGCGAGATGGCCTCCAAGGGTCTGATCCCGGGTGTGACCAAGGCAAGCTGGTAACAAACGTTCTTCGGGCTGTAAAGCCCAGGGAACGACGTGGAGCGGGGCAGGCCGGAACACGGTCTCTCCCGGATTCCGCGAAACATAGGGTCGTTGTGTCCGGAAGGTGCACAGCCTGTGGACGAGGGAGGAGGAAAACAGCCTTTTTCCGTCGGGCGAAGGAGCAGCGGCCGATACGGGTGTCGAATCCGTACGGAGAAGTTGCGAAGTCAGGGAAAGTGCCGTCGCAAGCGGTAACTTCCTGACTGCGGAACTCTTCGGACGATCGGCATTGGTTACGGATTTTCCGCGGCCGCAGCCGATGCCGGCGAGGTACGGGGCGGTGCGATGAACTGCGATGCGGTCGACAGCAGCGATGCCGACGGGGCGCAGGGCGGCGAGGAAACCGGAGGGAGCGTCGAGCGGAAAAAGGCATCGGGCTTTGTTCTGCGAAGATGTCCGATCGCAAGATCGGCGTGCTTCCGGACGGCAACCGGACAGCTGGACAGCAGTTTTGTCGGCGGAAATTTGTACGAACGTATGTTAGCGACATTCATGTGCTAACATTGTTCGTTTTTCTGAAATGCCATGTAAACGGCTAAAAACAAGCCGATAACTTGGTGGTTCGGGAAATAATTCGTATATTTGCACGCTTGTGCCCGAAACGCGCCTTGCGTGTGCAGGTGCGGTGCGGCCGAAAAGATACGGTTGCAGAGCCTCCGAGCCGAGCGAACGAAGAGTCAAGGCGATGAGTCGAAACGGGGGGGGGCGGAAAAGACGCGGCACCCGCAAGACGAATGCGAGACGAACAAAAAGATCGACAACGGAGACAGGAAGCGGCTTCCGGATGCGAAAGCGCTGCCGATCTCCGGAAACGATAAAAAACATTAACTAACAACTTTAATTTTAACTTCTATTCGTTATGACTGATCCTATTGCGGACTTTCTGACCAGAATTAGAAATGCAGTGAAAGCCAACCACAAGGTGGTTGAAGCTCCTGGTTCCAAAATTAAGCAGGAAATCACGAAGATCCTCTACGAGCAGGGTTACATCCTTGCTTACAAGTTCAACACCGACGAGAAGGGTCATCCCAACATCAAGATCGCTCTGAAGTGGGATGCCGCGACGAAGACGAACGCCATCAAGAACCTCAAGCGCATCAGCCGTCCGGGCCTGCGCCGCTACGCTTCGGTAGCCGACATGCCCCGCGTGCTGAACGGTCTGGGCATCGCGATCGTCTCGACCTCGAAAGGCATCATGACCGACGCCAAGGCCCGTCAGGAGAACGTGGGCGGCGAGGTGCTGTGCTACATCTACTAATCGGAAATCACTAAACAACAAACACAATGTCAAGAATCGGTAAATTACCTGTAAACTTGCCCGCCGGCGTGACCGTGGAGGTTGCGGCCGACAATACGGTAAGCGTGAAAGGACCGCTCGGGACGCTGAGCCAGAAAGTGGACTCGGACATCAAGGTCGAGGTCGGCACGCACAAGGATCCCCACACGGAGAAGGAGATTCCCGCCGTGCTCGTATCCCGTCCGACCAACCAGCCGCGCCATCGCTCGCTGCACGGTCTGTATCGTGCGTTGATCAACAACATGGTGATCGGCGTATCGAAAGGCTACGAAATCCAGCAGGAGTTGGTCGGTGTCGGCTTCAAGGCCGAAGTGAAGGGCCAAGTGCTCGAAATGAGCCTCGGCTACTCGCATGACACCCATTTCATGCTGCCCAAGGAAGTGACCGCCACGGCCGTTACGGAGAAGAAGGGCAACCCCATCGTGACGCTCAAGTCGATCGACAAGCAGCTCGTGGGGCAGGTTGCCGCCAAGTTGCGCTCGCTGCGCAAGCCGGAGCCGTACAAGGGCAAGGGTATCAAGTTCGTAGGCGAACAGCTGCGTCGCAAGGCGGGTAAATCGGCAGGTGCTAAATAGTAAATAGTCTGAAGTTATGTCACTGAACAAGATAGAAAGAAGAGAGAGGATCAAGATGCGTATCCGCAAGATTGTGAGCGGTACGCCCGAACAGCCTCGCATGACTGTATTCCGTAGCAACAAGCAGATCTACGTGCAGTTTATTGATGACCTTGCAGGCGTAACCTTGGCGACGGCTTCGTCGCTGGACAAGGAGGTGGTCTCGGCCGTTGCCGGCAAGACCAAGTGCGAAGTGGCCGCCCTGGTGGGCAAGCTGGCCGCCGAGCGCGCCGCAGCCAAAGGCATCACGACCGTAGCGTTCGACCGCAACGGCTACCTTTATCACGGAAGAGTTAAACAGCTGGCCGAAGCAGCACGCGAAGGCGGTCTTAAATTCTAAACATCATGTCGAATACCAACATAAAGAAAGTACGCACGAGCGACCTGGAGTTGAAGGATCGGCTCGTCAGCATTCAGCGCGTTACCAAGGTAACCAAGGGCGGTCGTACGTTCAGCTTCTCGGCCATCGTGGTCGTGGGCAATGAGGACGGCGTCGTAGGCTACGGCTTGGGCAAGGCTTCGGAAGTGCAGGCCGCCATTGCCAAGGGCGTGGAGGATGCCAAGAAGAACTTGGTAAAGATTCCCGTCATCAAGGGTACGATTCCCCACAAGCAGGAGTATCGCTACGGCGGTTCGCTCGTCATGATCCGCCCGGCCGCTCCCGGTACGGGTATCATCGCCGGCGGCGCCATGCGTGCCGTGCTGGAGTCGCTGGGTATCAAGAACGTGCTGGCCAAGAGCAAGGGTTCGTCGAACCCCCACAACTTGGTAAAGGCCACCATCGGCGCTTTGTGCGAACTGCGCGACGCTTACAGCGTGGCCCGTCTGCGCGGCATCTCGATGGACAAGGTGTTTAACGGTTAATTCTTTTCGGACAAATGGCAAAGTTGAAAATCACTCAAATCAAGAGCCGCATCGGCGCGACGTCGCGTCAGTGCAAGAACCTCGACGCGCTGGGTCTCAGGAAGATTAACGCCAGCGTCGAGCACGAGGATTCGGCGATCATCAAGGGCATGCTGGAGCGCGTGAAGCACCTGGTGAAGGTGGAGACCGTGGCCGCCAAGGCTGCGCCCAAGGCGAAGAAAGCCGCCGCGACACCCGCGGAGCCTGCACAGGCCGCAGAATAGGCGATCGAAAGTTAACGCACAAATCGAAATCAAACTTATGGAACTCAATAATCTGAAACCCGCAAAGGGTTCTACGCACCACGACAAGCGAATCGGCCGCGGTGCAGGTTCGGGCCACGGCGGTTATTCGACCCGTGGTAACAAGGGCGCGCAGTCGCGTTCGGGCTACTCGCGCAAGCTGGGATTCGAGGGCGGTCAGATGCCCTTGCAGCGTCGTCTTCCGAAGTTCGGCTTCACTAACTTGAAGCGTGTGGAATTCAAGGCGATCAACCTTTCGACGCTCGAAGAGCTGGCCGGCAAGAAGTCGCTCTCGGAGATCACGGTCGAGACGCTCGTAGGCGCAGGTTTCATCTCGTCGAACGACAAGGTGAAGATCCTGGGCAACGGTCAGCTGACCAAGGCGCTGACAGTCAAGGCCCACGCTTTCTCGAAGAGCGCCCAGGAGGCCATCGCGGCCGCCGGGGGCAGCGTCGAAAAACTGTAAGGAATCTTAGAATCCCACAATTATGAATCAGTATCTCGTTGTTGGTATCGTCTTTTTGGTGCTCATCGCCCTTTTGGCGACCAACAAGAAATTGGTTGAAACGCTCAAGAACATCTACAAGATCGAGGAGCTGCGCAAACGTGTCCTGTACACGATCGGGCTGCTGCTGGTCTACCGCTTGGGCAGTTTCGTCGTGATTCCGGGCATCAATCCCAACGCCTTGGGCGAAGGGTCGGCGTATGCCAGCCAGCTGGAGGGCAACGGACTTCTGGGTCTGTTGAACATCTTCTCCGGCGGCGCGTTCGGCAACGCCGCGATCTTGGCGCTCGGAGTCATGCCGTATATCACCGCCTCGATCATCATCCAGCTCATGGGCATGATGATTCCGTATTTCCAGAAGATGCAGAAGGAGGGTGAGAGCGGCCGCCGCAAGATGAATCAGTGGACGCGCTTCCTGACTATCGGCGTGCTGTTGATCCAGGGGCCGGCATACATCGCCAACCTCTATCATCAGGAACCCACCGCGTTCGTCTACGGCAATACGTTCCTTTTCGTTGCCTATGCGACGACGATTCTTATCGCCGGCACCATGTTCATCATGTGGCTGGGCGAGAAGATCACTGACAAAGGTATCGGAAACGGCATTTCGCTCATCATCATGATCGGTATCGTGGCCCGTCTGCCGCACGCCCTGTTGGCCGAGGTCAACGCGCGCTTCCAGACCGCCTCGGGCAGCGCCATCATGCTGATCCTCGAACTGGTGCTTCTGTTCCTGGTCTTCATGGCAACGATCGCTCTGGTGCAGGCCGTCCGCAAGGTGCCTGTGCAGTATGCGAAGCGGATCGTCGGCAACAAACAGTACGGAGGCGTACGTCAGTACATCCCTCTGAAGATGAATGCTGCGAATGTGATGCCCATCATCTTCGCGCAGGCATTGATGTTTATTCCGGCGTTGTTCTCGGGAACGGCTTTCGCGGCTGCTTTCAGCTCGATGACCGGTTTCTGGTACAACTTCACGCTCGCAGTGCTGGTAATCGCTTTCACCTACTTCTACACGGCGATTATCATCAACCCTCAAATGATGGCCGATGACATGAAACGCAACGGCGGCTTCATCCCGGGAGTGAAACCGGGCAAGCAGACCGTGAACTACATCGACACCATCATGACGCGCATCACGCTTCCCGGCTCGTTCTTCCTGGCCATCGTGGCGATCCTGCCCGCTCTGGCCATGCGGTTCCTGGGCATCCAGCAGGCGTTCGCCTACTTCTACGGAGGTACGTCGCTGCTGATCATGGTCGGCGTGGTGCTCGACACTCTCAAGCAGATAGAGAGCTACCTCTTGATGCGCCATTACGACGGTCTGATGAAGACCGGCCGCATCCAGGGGCGTCATTAGTAGTTTTCCGAAGAGATTCTTAGCGAAGAATGATCTATCTGAAGACAGACGAGGAAATCGAGTTGCTCCGCGAGAACAACATCCTGGTGTCGCAGACGCTGGCCGAAGTGGGGCGCCACATTCGTCCGGGCGTCACGACCCTGGAGTTGGACCGCATCGCCGAGGAGTTCATCCGCGCGCACGGAGCAGTTCCCGCTTTCCTCGGATATCAGGGATTTCCCGCTTCGTTGTGCGTTTCGGTTAACGAACAGGTAGTTCACGGTATCCCGTCCGCCGATTGCGTCCTCAAGGAGGGCGACATCGTTTCGGTCGATTGCGGTACGTTTATGAAGGGGTTTGTTGGTGATTCGGCGTATACGTTCGCCGTGGGAGAGGTCGCCGAGGAAGTACGGCGGCTGATGGACGTTACCAAAGAGGCTCTTTATAAAGGTACAGCCCAGGCGAAAGCCGGCAACCGCGTAGGCGACGTGTCGGCAGCCGTACAAGAGCACGCTGAGCATTCGGGCTACGGCGTGGTGCGCGAACTGGAGGGACACGGTTTGGGTCGCAGGATGCACGAAGACCCCGGGGTTCCCAATTTCGGCGCACGAGGCCGCGGGCCGCTCTTGAAGGAGGGCATGGTAATCTGTATCGAACCCATGATCAACATGGGGAACAAAGCGGTGGTTTTCGAGCGCGACGGCTGGACGGTACGCACCCGGGACCGCAAACCTGCGGCACACTACGAATTCGCAGTGGCCGTGCGGAAGAACGGCCCCGATGTGCTGACGGATTTCAGCATCATCGAACAGGTACTAAACAACTAAGACTCAATGGCAAAACAAGCTGCTATCGAACGCGACGGCACGATCATCGAGGCCTTGTCGAACGCGATGTTCCGCGTCGAATTGGACAACGGCCACGTCTTGACGGCCCACATCTCCGGAAAGATGCGCATGCACTACATCAAGATTCTTCCCGGGGATAAAGTAAAAGTGGAGATGACGCCCTATGATCTTTCGAAAGGACGTATATCTTTCAGGTACAAAAATTAGATCGCTTTAAGACTATGAAAGTAAAAGCATCCATCAAGAAGCGCAGCGAGGATTGCAAGATTGTGAAGCGTAAGGGCAAACTTTACGTCATTTGCAAGAAGAATCCCAAGTTCAAGATGCGCCAGGGGTAGTATTTCACATGTAAGTTAAAGTAAGACGATCATCGTGCCGGCAGTTCGGCGTTGCACGACCCGGATCTTCCGATCCGCCTGCCGCCGACCCTATGCAGGGTCTATGATCGCATCAAAAGAAAAAGAATTTTTATGGCACGTATAGTTGGTGTAGATTTACCCAAAAACAAGAGAGGCGAGATCGGCCTGACCTATATTTATGGTGTCGGTCGTTCGACGGCTCGCAAGATTCTCGACGGAGCTGGTATCAGCTACGACGTCAAGGTTCAGGACTGGACGGACGACCAGGTGGGCGCCATCCGTTCGACGATCGCCGAAATGGGCATCAAGGTCGAGGGCGAATGCCGTTCGGCCGTGCAGCTCAACATCAAGCGCCTGATGGACATCGGTTGCTACCGCGGCATCCGTCATCGCCTGGGTCTTCCCGTTCGCGGACAGTCGACCAAGAACAACGCCCGCACCCGCAAGGGCCGCAAGAAGACCGTCGCTAACAAGAAAAAGGCAACAAAGTAATCTTTAGAGAATTATGGCAAAGAAAACTGGAACAGTCAAGAAAAAGGTTGTCAAGGTGGGTGCCATGGGCAATGCCTATGTACATTCGACTTTCAACAACGTAATCATCACGATCACCAACGAGAACGGCGATGTGATCAGCTGGTCTTCGGCCGGCAAGATGGGTTTCCGTGGTTCGAAGAAGAATACTCCCTATGCCGCTCAGACTTCGGCCGCCGATTGCGCCAAGGTCGCTTACGACATGGGTCTGCGCAAGGTCAAGGTCTACGTCAAGGGACCGGGTGCCGGCCGCGAGTCGGCCGTGCGTACGATCCACGGCGCCGGCATCGAAGTGATGGAGATCATCGACGTCACACCGCTGCCGCACAACGGCTGCCGCGCTCCCAACCGCCGTCGTGTGTAGTTCGTGCGACGAGGACAGGGTAAAATCTTACAGTTATTTAATTCGTAAAAGACCATGGGAAAATACATAGGACCAAAATCGAAGATCGCCAGAAAATTCGGCGAAGCCATTTACGGGGCGGACAAGGTGCTCGAAAAGCGCAACTTCCCTCCCGGACAGCACGGTCTGGCACGCAAGCGCAAGAAGGTGTCGGAGTACGGCACGCAGCTCAGCGAGAAGCAGAAGGCTAAGTATACGTACGGTTTGCTGGAGAAGCAGTTCTCGCGCACCTACGAACAGGCTGCCCGCATGGGCGGTATCACGGGCGAAAACTTGCTGAAGCTGCTCGAATGCCGCCTGGACAACGTGGTGTACCGTTTGGGCATCGCCCCGACGCGCGCTGCGGCCCGTCAGCTTGTTTCGCACCGTCACATCTGCGTAAACGGCAATGTGGTAAACATTCCTTCCTATTCGTTGCGCGCCGGCGACGTGGTGTCGGTTCGTGAGAAGTCGAAGAGCCTGGAAGTGATCGCCGCTTCGTTGGCCGGTGCGGCCCGCAGCCGTTACGCATGGCTGGCGTGGGACAACGCTTCGATGAGCGGCAAGTTCCTCCAGAAGCCCGAACGCGAGGAGATTCCGGAGAACATCAAGGAACAGCTCATCGTCGAGTTGTACTCGAAGTAGTAATCAAAAATTCACTTTCATTGTTATGGCAATATTAGCATTCCAGAAACCTGAGAAGGTTATTATGCTCGAATCCACTTCGTCGTTCGGAAAGTTCGAATTCCGACCGCTGGAGCCTGGATTCGGGATGACTGTCGGTAATGCTTTGCGTCGTATTCTGCTCTCCTCGCTGGAGGGCTATGCGATCACGACTGTCAAGGTGGCCGGTGTCGATCACGAGTTTGCCGCTATCCCCGGAGTGATGGAAGATATGCTCAATATCATCCTCAAGCTCAAGCAGGTTCGTTTTATCCGCACAGTCGACAATCAGGATGCCGAGAAGGTCTCCATTAACGTTGCGGGTGTGACGGAGCTGACTGCCGGATACATTTCGAATTATCTTTCGTTCTTCAAGGTGCTGAATCCCGATCTGGTAATTTGCCACCTGGCTCCCGGTACGAAGATGCAGATGACGCTGACGATCGGCAAGGGCCGCGGTTACGTGCCCGCCGAGGAGAACGCGCCTGCCGAGGCCGAAATCGGCACCCTGCCGATCGACTCGATCTTCACGCCCATCAAAAACGTGAAGTACGCCATCGAGAACTACCGCGTCGAGCAGAAGACCGACTACGAAAAGTTGAATCTGGAGATTACGACCGACGGATCGATCCACCCCAAGGAGGCTTTGAAGGAGGCCGCCAAGATTCTCATTCAGCATTTCATGCTTTTCTCCGACGAGAAAATTACCGTAAACATGGAGGATAACAACGGTGCCGAGGAGTTCGATGAAGACGTGCTCCACATGCGTCAGCTGTTGAAGACCAAGCTCTCCGACCAGGACTTGAGCGTTCGCGCCCTGAACTGTCTGAAAGCTGCCGACGTGGATACGGTGGGCGATCTGGTAAAGCTCAACCGCAACGACCTGCTGAAGTTCCGGAACTTCGGCAAGAAGTCGTTGACGGAACTCGACGAGTTGCTGGCTTCCTTGAACCTGAAGTTCGGTATGGATGTATCTATCTACAAACTTGACAAAGATTAACTTATGAGACACAATAAGAATTTCAACCACCTCGGCCGTCAGGCGGGACACCGCAAAGCGATGCTCTCGAACATGGCGTCGTCGCTTATCCTGCATAAG
This sequence comes from uncultured Alistipes sp., assembly GCF_910580175.1. Taxonomy (GTDB): domain Bacteria; phylum Bacteroidota; class Bacteroidia; order Bacteroidales; family Rikenellaceae; genus Alistipes. Next base: position 3,214 of record NZ_CAJTXD010000003.1, on the reverse strand, counting down.
CGCATCGAGACCACCGTTGCCAAAGCCAAGGCTGTGCGCATGTTCGTCGAGCCGCTGGTTACCAAGTCGAAAGAGGACACGACCCACTCGCGCCGTGTTGTTTTCTCGTACCTCAAGCAGAAGGAGGCCGTGACGGAGCTGTTCCGCACGATCGCTCCGAAGATTGCCGAGCGTCCTGGCGGTTACACCCGCATTCTGAAGACCGGCTTCCGGTTGGGCGACGGTGCCGACATGTGCATCATCGAGTTCGTGGACTTCAACGATGCCTACACGCTGGGTATCGCACCTGCGGCTGCTGCCGAGGCGAAGCCCAAGACGCGTCGTTCGCGCGCCAAGAAGACGACGGATGCTGTAGAGGAGGCTACCGTTGTCGACGGTGCCGAGACCGCTAAGGCCGCGCCCAAAAAAGCTGCTGCACCGAAGAAGGCCGCTGCTCCGAAGGCTCCCAAGGCTGCTGCCGCCAAGACGGCTGCTCCCAAGGTTGCCAAGAAGACCAACGTCGGCAAGAAAATGTAGTTTCGGAGCACGGCTCGCCGTGCCCCCTGTAAAAGTCGTATGGCGCCCGTAAGGGCGCCATACGTTTTTTATACTATGATTTCTGTCGGATGTGGTTTTTAATAGTTGTTGGCGGCTTGCACGGCTGCCATATAAAAGAATAGGGGTGTGTTATCCGCCTATCGATGTGTCGGAAATCGAATTCCGGCAGTTCGCAGTGCAATAAGTACGGGAATAGGAAGGGATTGGGGCCGTTGAAGAACGACAAGGCCGTAGTGCTCTCCTTATAGTGGGAATCCATACAAGATGATTTGGTCTGCGGGTTGCTGTCGGAAGTAGCGGGATTCGGCTGTGAGCTGTGCTGAAATAGTATGGGCAGGGTCGTTGGCCCGAGGCCAGGGTCGGGAAGTCGACGATCGGCAGCAAAAGCAAAACCCCCGTTGAACATTCGTTCAACGGGGGTCAGTGCCCAGGACAGGAATCGAACCTGCACGCCTTGCGGCACACGCACCTGAAACGTGCGCGTCTACCTATTCCGCCACCTGGGCATGGTAGGATTTACGGAGTGCAAAGATAGGGCTTTTTTTTGAAACTCCAAAAAATGCGGATAAAAAATGCCTTGTGATGACTGGATTGCAATGTTTTCGAGCGGATTCGTCGCTGTCGCAGCTGTTTGGAGGAACTGCTACTTGTTGAGAAATCTATATTGAAACAGAAGCAGATAGACGACGGCAACAGAGATGTAGGCGTCGGCCAGATTGAAGATCGCGCCGAAGAAATAGTTGTTGCTGTCGACCAGGAACCGCAGGAGACGCGGCACGTTGTTCCATTGGAACAGCGGGAAGTAGAACATGTCGACCACCTTGCCCATCATGAAGCCGGCATAATGGCCTCCGAAGTGCGCTGCTTCATAAGGCGTCGATTCCGAGAAAAGCAATCCATAGAATGCGCTGTCGAGGATGTTGCCCACGGCGCCGGCGAAGATCAAGGCCAGCCCGACGATAACCCCTTTGGGCGTATCTTTGCGGCTGTGGAGCAGATGACCGATCAGCCAGGCGAGTGCGGCGGCCAGTCCTATGCGGAAGAATCCCAGCAACAACTTACCCCAATCGAACGCACCGGCCGAAGCGATGCGCATGCCGAACGCCGCCCCGCTGTTTTCGATGAAACGTATCTGGAACCAGTCGGGGAAGACGATGATCGCTTCGTTGATTTGCAGATGGGTCTTTACCCATATTTTGAGCGCCTGATCGGCTGCGAGCAGCAGCACGATGAGCAAAGAGACTTTCTTGATGTTCATTGGTATGCGTGTGAATCGGACATGCAGCGGACGGAGTTGCTCCGGGTCTGCGCTTGTCCGGATGCAAAGATAGCGCAAGGATTGCGCAATGCCAAATTTATTTGGGGCTTCACCGGCTTAAAGAGCCGGCAGCCGGGCGGGTGCGGGCCGATGTGCTTGATTGTTAGTTTGTAGTCGCACCGGTTCGCTGTGGAACGGCACCGCGCGAGGTAGCCTATTATATAATATGTAGGCTTCTTTTGTTGCGGTTTTTTGCATTTTTGTGTAAAAAAGATGCGGAAATATTTGCAGATTCAAAAAATGTCGCTACCTTTGCATCCGCATTTGAGAAAACACGGTTCTTGCAAAGATCGAGAGTAGACGTAAAGGAGCTTGAAGTCCTTGGTCGAACAGTGGAATTTCGGAAAAAATGCAACGTTCTTGAAAAAATATTTGCAGGATTGAAAAAGATGACTTATCTTTGCAGTCCTTTCGCATTGCAAAATGCGGATTTTTTCAACAGGTTCTTTGAATTACTGGTTATTTTTGAGAGAAAGAATGTAGTATTTATCTGTCAATTTCCTTTAAGGGAATAGAAGTAGTCAGGACTCTAACAATACATTATTTTATACAATGGAGAGTTTGATCCTGGCTCAGGATGAACGCTAGCGGCAGGCTTAACACATGCAAGTCGAGGGGCAGCGAGTAGATTGCTTGCAATCTGCGTCGGCGACCGGCGGACGGGTGCGTAACGCGTATGCAACCTACCCATTACAGGGGGATAACACTGAGAAATCGGTACTAATACCCCATAACATCAGAGGAGGCATCTCCTTTGGTTGAAAACTCCGGTGGTAATGGATGGGCATGCGTTGTATTAGTTAGTTGGTAAGGTAACGGCTTACCAAGACTACGATACATAGGGGGACTGAGAGGTTAACCCCCCACATTGGTACTGAGACACGGACCAAACTCCTACGGGAGGCAGCAGTGAGGAATATTGGTCAATGGACGCAAGTCTGAACCAGCCATGCCGCGTGCAGGAAGACGGCTCTATGAGTTGTAAACTGCTTTTGTACGAGGGTAAACGCAGATACGTGTATCTGTCTGAAAGTATCGTACGAATAAGGATCGGCTAACTCCGTGCCAGCAGCCGCGGTAATACGGAGGATTCAAGCGTTATCCGGATTTATTGGGTTTAAAGGGTGCGTAGGCGGTTGGATAAGTTAGAGGTGAAATCCCGGGGCTCAACTCCGGAATTGCCTCTGATACTGTTCGGCTAGAGATCAGTTGCGGTAGGCGGAATGTATGGTGTAGCGGTGAAATGCTTAGAGATCATACAGAACACCGATTGCGAAGGCAGCTTACCAAGCTATATCTGACGTTGAGGCACGAAAGCGTGGGGAGCAAACAGGATTAGATACCCTGGTAGTCCACGCA